>CAZHLM010000027.1:0-37809 GCA_964533295.1 uncultured Verrucomicrobiota bacterium | reverse complement strand
TCACGCCCCGCCTCGCGAGGACGCTCGGCCCACCGGCTTTTCCGAGAACGCCGCGGGCGAAAGCGCATTCGAGGATGAACCACGTCGCCCCACTTACCCGCTTCCCACAAGGCCGATCCTTATACTATTGTTCGAACAATGAATCTCTTTCTCTTCCGCTGGTGCGCGGTGTTGCTCGTGGCCCTGACCCTTACCGGCTGCTCACACCAGGCCCGCCTCGAACGACATCTGGCCAAAGCCCGCGCCCATTTTCAGCAACAACGCTACGCCGAAGCCGCCATCGAATACGTCAACGTCCTCCAACTCAATGACCGTCACGCGGAAGCCACCCGCCGCGCCGGCGAAGCCTATTTCGCCCGCCAAGAATACGTGAAAGCCTTCCCTTTCCTGCGCCAGGCGCTAACCCAGGAACCCGACGCCGCTGACCTCCGCCACAAAGTCGCCACCATCTATTACCTCGCCGGTGAGTACGACAAAGTCCGCGAAGAAACCGCCACCCTGCTGGCCCGCAACCCGCACGACCTCGACGCGCTCGCCTTGCTGACCGGCGTCGCCGTCACCCCCGCTCAGGCCGCCGAGGTCGAAAACCGCCTGACCGCCGCCGCCCCGGGCGTCACGGACAAATCCCGGCTCGAACTGCTGCGCGGTCAGTTGCACCTGCGCCAGCAAAACCTCGCCGCCGCCGAACAAGCCTTCCTCACCGCCCAGCAACTCGACCCGCAGGCCACCCAGCCGCCCCTGATGCTCGGCTCGCTCTATCTCAAACAAGGCCAGCCCGATCGCGCCGCCCAACAATTCGACACCGCCCTCCAAATCGCCCCCACCAACGCCACCGTCCGCCTGCTCTGGGCCGACTTCAAACGCCAGACCGGCGAACTGGAACTGTCGAAAAAAGTCCTCACCGAACTCACCACCCACGGCCCCGAAGCCGTCGCCGCCTGGCACCGCCTCGCCGAAATCGCCGCCACCGAAGGCCACCTCGACGAAGCCGAAAAATGCCTCCGCCAAGCCCTCCAACTCAGCGCCCGCTTCCTGCCCGCCCTCATCCTTGAAGCCCGCCTCATGCTCGCCCGCGGCCAAACCACCGAAGCCGTCGCCCGCCTCGAAAAACTCAGCGCCGAATACCCCAACGTCGCCGACCTCCATCACCAACTCGCCCTCGCCTACCTCCGCGTGCCCGACCGGCCCAAAGCGCAGGCCGCCCTCCAACGCGCCCTCGCCGCCGACCCCACCGATGCCGCCGCCGCGCTGCTCGCCGCCCGACTCCACATCTCCGCCGGCGCGCCCGACGCCGCCATCGCCCTGCTCGAACCGCTCCTGCGCCGGTACCCTCAACTCGCCCGCGGCCACGTCACCCTCGGCGGCGCCTACCTCGCCGCCAAACGTCCCGCCGACGCCGTCGCCGCCTTCCAGAGCGCCGTCGAACGCCAACCCAAAGATAACGCCACCGTCTATCTGCTCGGCATCGCCCGGCTGGCCAGCGGCGACCGCGCCGGCGCGTTGACCGCCTTCGAACAAGCCTGCGCGCTCAACCCACGCCAACACGACGCCCTGACCCGCATCATCGAACTGCACCTCGCCGCCAACAACGCCGACGCCGCCCTCGACCGCCTTCAACGCCACGACCCCGCCGACCCGGCCGGCCACCTCCTCCGCGGTCGCGTCCACCTCGCCCGCGGCGAACTCGCCGACGCCGAAACCGCTTGGCGCCGCGCCGCCGAACTGGCCCCCACCGACCCGACCGGCCTGCAAAGCCTCGCTCAACTCTACGCCGCCACCGGCCGCACCAACGACGCCGTCCACACCATCGCCGCCGCCCTGCAAATCGCCCCCGACGACCTCCGCGGCCTGTTGCTGGCCGGCTTGATCTACCAACACACCGCCGGTGACCTCCCTCGCGCCCGCGACGCCCTCGAACGCGGTCTTGCCCTCCAGCCCAACGCCGCACCCTTCGCCAACAACCTCGCCCTCGTCCACCTCGAACTCGGCAACCTCGACCCAGCCCACGACCTCGCCACCCGCGCCTACAAACTCGCGCCCGAAAACCCCGCCTTCGCCGACACGCTCGGCTGGATCAAATACCACCGCGGCGAACACCCGGCCGCGCTCGACCTGATTCAAATCACCGCCCGCCAACTCGGCGACCAGCCCGAAGTCCAATACCACCTCGGCGCCGTCCAACTCGCCCTCGGCGACGAAACCGCCGCCCGCCGCGCCCTGACCATCGCCGCCAACAACCCGACGAATTTTCCCGGCCAGTCCGTCGCCCGCGACTGGCTCGCCATTCTGGACCTGTCGGCCGACCCAAGCGCCGCGGCGCGCCTGCAGGAACTGCATCATCGCTGGCCGAAGCAGCCGGCCGTGCTTTACCGTCTCGCGCGCATCGCCGAGCAAGCCGGTCAGCTCGCCGACGCCCGTCGCTGGTACGAACAACTGCTCGCAGCCAACCGGTATCATGTCCCCGCCATCGTCGCGCTGGCCGGGTTGCTCGACGACCCGGCCGCCGCCGCCGCGCTGCTCCAACGGGCCCGCGACGCCGCGCCCGATGATCCGCGGTTGATCCTCGCGCACGCCCGGCTTCTGTACCGCACCGGTAAATACGCAGCCGCCATTACCGGCTTCGAACTGGCCCTGCCAAAACTGCCGACCGAATCCGCCGCCTACGCCGAACTGGCACACGCCTACTATTATGCCGGCGACCGCAGTCGGGCGCTCGACACCGCGCGCCGCGCCGAGGCAACCGATCTGATCATCGCGCTGACCGGCGACGCCCCGGCAATCACTGAACTGGCGCAGCGCCGGCCCGACTACCTGCCCGCCCGTGTCGCGCTGGCCGAACAAGCCATCCGCGCCCGGCAATTCGCCGACGCGCGCGCGATCTGTGAGCCACTGGAGAAGGTCACACCGGTAACCACGACGCTGGCCGAAGCGTTGTACGGCGAAGGCCGGGCACTGCATGAAGCCGGTCAGCCCGCCGCCGCGCGACCGTTGTTGGAACGGGCGCTGCAACTGCACCCGCGCTCCCCCCAAGCCGCCGGCGCCCGCGCCTTGCTCGAGTGAATGGCACGACAACCGCCCCGGTTGCCTCTGGTTGCGATGGGCCAGCGGTGCGCTGGCCCCGCAAGAACAGGGCGATTCCGCGAGACGCGTTCAGATGAATCGAAAATCCGGCACGCCGCCTTGCCGGCAGACTTCGTGGACTTCGTCCCACATGTCGTCCTGATATTTCCGGCAGGTGTAGAGACCAAGGAGCGAATAGGTCAGCGTGGTCGTGGCGCGGGCGCGAACCTGGCGCCGTCCGTTGAGGCGACGGACGAGGTCTTCGTACACGGTCGCGAGGGCTTTGCGTTGGCCGTCGTGGGTGAAGATGCCGCCGTGGTTGGAAATATCATTTGCGGCCGGCATGTCCATCGTCGGCCAGTTGATGAAGCCGTTGACGTGCGGGATCAGCGTGTCGGTCAGCGTGCGGGTGTAGTCGGCATGTTCCTGTTCGCTGCGATAGGGAAGTTTGCAGAGGAAGGACGATTCGCCGCCGCCGTACCAGCCGAATTCCTGAATGACTACCGGCTTGCCGTAGTAATCGAGACGCGACATGCCGATGCAGCAGCTCAGCCAGTACTGGAGCGGCTCGCCGCCGTCGAGCGGGTCGCCGCGTCCGCCCGGCACGGCCTGCCAGGCGGGGTAGGGATGATGGGTGACGAAATCGAAGAGGTCGTGGAGGGCGCGGTTGTGGAAGCCGTTGGCCAGCCAGAGATCCTGGTCGGGCGAGAGCCAGCCGTTGTTGCCGGAGACGATCATGTGATTCGGGCTGACGGCGCGGATGACGTCGCACTGGCGTTTGCACCACCCGTAACCGCGGTCGTTGAGGTAATGCCGAAAATCGGCGGCGCAGAGGTCGCACGGTTTTTCGACAAACGTGATGGAGCCGGGCACGTCCTCGAACCGGGCGTAATTCGTGCCATAGACCCGGTTCATCGTGGCGACGCTGCCGTATCGGATTTCGAGCCATCGCGGCCAGCCGTCTTTGAGCATCGCTTCGATTTTTTGCTCCTGGGGGCTGCCCGGTGTGGTCATGTGGGGGCGGGTCCAGTAGAGCAATTCGTTGCGCAGATCCCACGCCCAGATGGCGGGATGACCGGCGTAGTGGCCGACGAATTGTTCCCAGAACGCGCAGGAGTCATCCAGCGCCTTGCCGTTGTCGGCCAGCAACTCCACATCAAACCAGTCGTTGCCGCCCACGTAACCGCCGACCGGCATCAGATAGATGCCGTGCTTTTCGGCCAGACCGATAAACGTGTCCCAGTTTTTCAGTCCGGCCGCTTTCAAGCCGGTTGCCGGGTCGAACACTTCGTTCACACCGATGGCCTGCCGCAAGCAGTTCAATCCCAACTCGGCCATTCGACCAAACCGGTCATCGCAATCGCGCGCATCGAAATGCCGAAACAACGTGCCCTGCCCGGGATGCTCATCGTTCAGCATGTTTCCGCCAAGCGGGGTGATGTACTGGCCGGTCCCCGCGAGTTCAAAGTTCCAACGATCTGCTGCCACACGCACTGGTTTCATGGCGGGCGCTTATCGCAAACCACAGCCGTTGCGGCAATCGGAATCCTCCGCGCGAGCAACGGCCCGCCGCGCTGGTCTACCCGGTAATGACAAACAACCGGGCGCAGTTCGGCTGGGGCAATCGCACGCGCAATCCGGCCGCCTCCTGTTTCCAGTCGCACCGGCCCGCGGACGGGTACAGGCACCGCACAGCGCCGGTCACGCCCGGCAACAAACAGGAATCTTCCTCCGCGGCCAGTCGCCAGACCGCGAGATACTTTTTCGCGCCGCAATCCAGCCCGAAACTCACCCACCGATCCAGCAACGTCGGCACGCCCAGCGGCCAGAACGGCAGACCGGTCTTGATATCGGCACGGATCTGTTTGTAGGTGGCGATGCCTTCGCGAACGAGCGCGAGCCGTTCGAGACGGAGGGAGGCGAGCGGGCCGCTTTGGTGAATCCGCAGCAGCAGCGCGTTGACCATGTTGCAGATGACTTCCTCTTCGTCGCCGTCGAGCAACGGGTACGACCAGACAGCGGCCTGTTCGGGAGTGACGGCGGTGGCGCAGGCGGCGGCGATGGCGGCGTACTTGCGATAATCGGTCTGGTCGCTGGTGGATTGGATACTGAGCCGGTCGAGCAACCCGTATGTCATCCGCAGCCCGCCGCTGCCGCAGTTTTCCATCACCAAATCCGGGTACCGCGCCAACACCTGATCCAGCCAGCGCAGATAGGCGCGGTTGTGTTCCAGCAACCCGTCGCCCGCGCTGGTCGCGGCGTAGTCGGTGCCCACGCCGGCATTGATGTTGTAATCCATCTTGATGTAGCCGACGCCGTACTGGCGCACCAGCCGATCCACCACCTCATCGGCGTGGGCAATGACGGCCGGATTGCGGAAATCGAGTTGGTACCGGGCATGGTCAATCACCCGCCGGCCATGTCGCTGGAAGAACCAGTCGTCGGGCACCCGCGCGGCCAGCGGACAGTTGATCCCCATGACCTCCAGTTCCAGCCACAAACCGGGAATCATGCCCCGCGCGCGGATGTAATCGAGCGGTTCCCGAATGCCGCCGGGGAACCGTTTCGCCGACGGCAACCACTCGCCGACGCCGTCCCACCACCACCCATCCGAGTACCACCCGCAATCTATGCAGAAGTATTCGCACCCGACGTCGGCCGCGGCGTCAATCAGCGGTTTCAGTTTCTCGGTGGTCGGGTCGCCGAACAGGCAGTTCATGTAATCATTGAAAATCACCGGCAACGTCTCATTGTCCGCGTTGGGCCGGCGAATCGCGCGACGGTAGCGGGTCAGGTGTTGGATCGCGGCGGTGAAATCACCGGCCACGGCTCCGACCGCCACCGGCACGCTCGTGAACGACTCGCCGGGCAGAAGCCGTTTGGCCCACTGGTTTTCCTGGCCGGTCGGCCCGCTCAACGCCAGATACAACTGCCCCGTGTTGCCGCCCACTTCCCAATGCCACGAGCCGGTCGCCTCGATCTGCCAGAACCACGTCTGCCCGGTCCGCGCGTTTTCCAGCACGCCCATCGGCAAATACCCGTCCGCCGGCCACGTGCCGGTCGAGGTGCAGGCCAGTCGTTTCATCGCCGTCGGGCCGACCGGCAAAAAACCCAGCTCCGTCAGCCGCGCCCGTCGCCATTGCGCCTCGCCAAACCACGTGTTGTGGCCAATGGACAACCAGCAATCCGCTTGCGCTCCGTCCGGGGCCAGACCGGTCAGCACGAACGACGAGACGTAATCGAGCACCACCGGCTCGCGTCCGCGATGGACCACTTCCGTCCAGCAGCGCGCCACCGGAATGCCCGGCGCGAATTGATAATGCACGGTGGCTTCCAGACCACCGGCTTCCCCGACGGTGAATTCCAGATGCGAGCCGCGGCGGCGGTGCCGCCGGTATTTCAGCCGATTCGCCGGCGCGGTGCCGAGATGTTTCTGACCGTGATGGGCGTGTTGATTCTCGCCAACGACCTGCAGTTCCAACATCCGGTAACAACCGCGGGCCTTCTCATCGCCGGCCGGCGCCGGCTCACCCACTCCAAAATGGACCAACCGCACGTCGCCATCGCCGGCAATCTCCCACGCCGCCCGCAAGCCGCCTTCGCTGACCTCGATCGTTTTCATGGGCGCGCAGCGTATCACAGCGCGCCCGCGATGCAACGAGCGGGCGCAGACGGACGCCACCATTCCACCCAGTGCGACCTTGCGGGGGCTTACTTCTGGCGAAGAATGGCGAACCGGGTGCCGGTCTGGTTTTTCACGAGCACCAGCAACGTCTCCTTGCCCGCCGCTTTTTCGATGGCGGCGCGAAACTCGGCCAGGGTCGCGACTTTGGCGCGATTGATCTCCAGGATGAGATCACCGGGCTGAATCCCCGCCGCGGCCGCCGGACTGCCGTCGTCCACTTCGGTCACCACCAGCCCGGTCTCGCCCTCGTAACCCAGTTCGCCCGCTTTCTCCGGCGTCAGCGGTTGAACGGTCAACCCCAGTTTGCCCGGTGCCGTGACCGGACTGGCGGCCACGTCGTCCGCCGGCAGTTCGCCGACGGTGACATTGACCGTCCGCTCTTGACCATCGCGAATGACGCGGACGGGCACGCTCTTGCCGGGCGCGGTGTTGGCGACGAGGTTGCGCAGTTGCTGGACGTTTTCGACGGCGCGTCCGTCGAACTGGCGGATCACGTCGCCAACGCGCAGGCCCGCCTGGGCGGCCGGCGTGTCGGCGTTGAGTTGCGAAATCAGCACGCCCTGCGTGTCCGTGATGCCGAACTGTTCCGCCAGTTCGGGATTGAGGTCCTGGATGATGACGCCGAGGTAGCCGCGCGTGACCTTGCCGTCGGTGATCAGATCGTGCATGACGTGCTGGGCCATGTTGACGGGGATCGCAAAACCAACGCCGGCGAACTGGCCGACACTGGTGGCGATGGCGGTGTTGATGCCGATGACCTGGCCGCGCAGATTGACCAGCGGGCCGCCGGAGTTGCCGGGATTGATGGCCGCGTCGGTCTGAATGAAGTCCTCGTATTTGTCGCGGCTGCGGTCAATGCCCACCCGCCCTTTGGCGCTGATGATGCCGGCCGTCACCGTCTGCTCATAACCAAACGGCGCGCCGACCGCCAGCACCCAGTCGCCGACTCGCAGCGCCTCCGAGTCACCCAGCTCGGCGGGCACCAGATCGCGCGGAACCTTGCCCTTGATGCGGAGCACCGCCAGATCGGTCTTGGGATCGGAACCAACCAACTCGGCATCGTACCGGGCGCCGCTGGCGAGTTTGACGCTGATGTCCGTCATGTCGCGGACGACGTGATGATTGGTGAGAATGTGACCGTCTTTGTCCACAATGATGCCGGAGCCCATGCCGCTTTGACGAAACTGCCGCTCGCGCGGCGGGGAACGGCGGTCCGGTGGATGGCCGAAAAACCACCGGAAGGGGAAATCCTCACCGAAGGGAAATTGCATGTCGGGCAGTTTCACCGACTTTTCCGAATAGACCGTCACCACGCTCGGCTTCACCCGCTCGGCCACTTCGGCAAACGTGTCGCTCATCTCCTGCAACGCCGCCACGCTGCGGGCGCTGACGGGCTGAACGGTGTGGGCGGCTTCGGGTTGCGCCCGATCCGACCCGGTCGTCAGCAACAAACCGGTGGCCACAAACAGGGCCAACCCCAGGCTCAGACCAATCGTAGAGAGGTATTTCGAATTCATGAAAGCTCCTTCCTTGCATCAGATGCCGGCACTGAGCCGACCGTTCAATGCGCCATTTCGTGATTGGATTTCACCCGTGGCTTTGCCATACTGCGGGCGGTTGGTTCAAGGTTTTTCACGATGAAAACCCCGCCAGACAACCGGTGCCAGTGCCTGCGGCGTCCGCGTTGCATTCACCACCTTCCCGGAGGGCGTCATGATCACCCGTCAACAAGTCACCGACCTGTTGCAATTGCACAACGGCGAATTCCTCGTCACCAGTTGCTATCTCAACCTCGACCGCGGCGCGCTGCCGCCGCAGACGGTGAAAATTCGCGTGAAAGATTTGCTGCTCGCCGCCCATCAAGAACTGGCCGGCAAAGCCGGCACGCACGCGCAACGCGAATCCCTGCGCGCTGACTTCGAGCGGATTCAGCAATTCGTCGCCGAGCAGATTCCGCTCCACCGCCACAAAGCGCTGGCGGTCTTCGCCTGCAGCGGCCACAAGTTTTTCCAGAGCTACGGCCTGCCGCGCCTGGTCCGCAACATCCTCATCGCCGATACCACCCCCTACGTCCGCCCCCTCACCGCCATCCTCGCGGAATACCAACGCTACGGCGTCGCCGTCGTGGACCGCGTCGCGGCCCGATTCTACGAGGTGTACATGGGCGCCATCCAACCGCGCGGCGGCATCGCCGACGACCTGCCGCGCCGCGGACGCGACGGCGGCTTGGGCGGCCGCGAAGAACGCCAGATCGAACGCCGCCATCTCGCGGCCATCCAACAACACTACCGGCGCGTGGCCGAGGAACTGTTCCGCTTGTTCCGCCGCGAACAATTCGACCGGCTCGTCCTCGGCGGGGCGCGCGATGTGATGCGCGAATTCAAAGACCTGCTCCATCCCTACCTCCGCGCCCGCTGGGTCGGCGATTTTCCCGCCGACCCGCAGACCGTCACCCCGGCCAGCGTCTTGCACGAAACCCTCGCCATCGAAGAACGCGTCACCGCCGAGAAGGAACAGGCGCTCGTCGAAGAACTGCTCGCCAAAGCCGATGCCGGCCACCTCGCCGTCGCCGGCGTCGGCGACACACTCGATGCCGTCGCCCGCGGCGAGGCGCAGACCCTGCTGGTGGACAGCAATTTCGAAATGCCCGGCTATTCCTGCCCCGCCTGCCACTGGCCGCTGCTGGAATCCGCCAAGTGTCCCCGCTGTCACCAACCCGCCGAGCCGTGCGCCGACATTGTGGACGAGGTCGTGGAATTGGCGCTGCAGAAAAACTGCCAGATCACCCACGTCCACAGTCACACCCCGCTGCGCGACGCCGGCCGCATCGGCGCGCTGCTGCGCTACCGCACCTGAGCCGCGGCCGCGCTTGCCAAGCAGGGGCGCGTTGTTATACTGCCGGGCGTTATGGCTGTGCTGGCAAACAAATACACCGACAATGTCGCGGGCAAGTACTACGTGGATGACCAGTGCATTGACTGCGATCTCTGCCGCGAGACCGCGCCCAACAACTTTACCCGCAACGAAGACGGCGGCTACAGCTACGTGTACAAACAACCGTCCACTCCCGAAGAAGAGGCGCAGTGCAAAGAAGCCATGGAAGGCTGTCCGGTCGAGGCCATCGGCCAGGACGGCGTCCCCACCACCGCCGCCGCCGAATCTTCTTCGTCACAAACCCCGTGACGCCCGCGCTGCGCCAGCAAGTCCTCCGCGAATGGCGGCCGTACGCCGACCATGAGCGGGAAGCCAACCGGCCCGTCGTCCAAGCACTGCCCCAGTTGGTGCCGCGCGTGATGAAAACGCTCGGCCTCGAACAACGCCTGCAACAGGCGCAAGTCCTGCAGTTCTGGCCGCAAATCGTCGGCCCCACCGTGGCTCAACTTTCCCGGCCGTTTTCCCTCCGCAACGGCCGGCTCGAATTGCGCGTGGATCACCCGGCCTACATCCAGGAACTGCGCCCGCACAAACCGTTGATGCTCCAAAAAATCGCCGCCCGCGTCGGCGCCGGCGTCGTGCGCGACATCCTTTTTCGGGTCGGCTGAATGCGCCCGCTGCTGTGCGCGCTGCTGCTGCTGGCCGGCTGCGTCACCGCGCCGCGCCAGCCGGCCGTGCCGTTCATCGCTCAAGCCCCCCACCAGTGCGGCCCCGCTGCGCTGGCGATGGTCGCCCAGTATCACGGTCGCACCGTCGCGCCGGACCAGATCGCGCAGGACATTTATCTGCCCTCCGTCCAGGGCGTGCTCACCGCCGAACTGGCCGACTACGCGCGCCGGTTTCAGTTGTGGACGCGACCGTACCGGGGTTCGTTCGACGATCTCCGCCAAAAAACCCGCGCCGGCGTGCCGCTGATTGTGCTGGGACGGTTGGGCAAACAGTGGCACTACTTTGTCGTCATCGAGGTAGGTGACGACATCCTCGCCCATTCCGACTCCCGGCCCCACGTTCGTTTCCGCCGCGAGGATTTCATGCGCTGGTGGGACCGCGCCCAGCACTGGACGCTGCTGGTCTGTCCGCCCGAACGCGTCACGTGGAGTTTGTCGGCGGAGGAACACACCGACCTCGGCGTGTTCCTCGAAGGCCTCGACCGGCTCGACGAAGCCGCCCGCCATTACGAACGGGCCGGTCACGATTTCAACCTCGGCAACATCCGCTTGAAGCAAGGCCGGTACGCCGAAGCCGCGGCGCTATTCGCCCGATTGCCGGACGACCCTGACGCGCTAAACAACCTCGCATGGACGTATCACGAAATGGGCCAGCGACTCGACGAAGCCGCCGCCTTGTGCCAGCGCGCCATCGCCTTGCGACCGGCCCAACGCGCCTACTACCTCGACACCCTCGGCAGCATCCGCCTCCAACAAAACCGCCGCGCCGAGGCCGTCGCAGCCTTCGAGGAAGCGCTGGCGGCCACCTCCGAGCGGCAGGCGACCTTGCGCGCCGCCATCCAGCGCCGCCTCGAAGCCGCTCGCCCCCGGTAATCTTGTGCTTCGCGACGGGCGGCGGCCTGTGTTATAGCCATGGCATGATTCGATTCCTGATCGCTCTTCTCTGTGTCGGGATGGCGGGACTGCGCCCGTCCTCCGCCCAGCGCCCGCTGGACACCCTCACCGACAAGCCGTTCGAGAAACTGTCCGACACGTCCTTGTCGGACTGGGGCCGGGCGGCGCGGCAAATCAACGCCGGCAAGTGGCAACAGGGAGAAACACCGCACTTCATCATTCATTACTTCAAGGGCGGCCAGCGCGTCGCCACCCGCTGCGAGGAGTTCTACGCCGAAATTCGCGATTTTTTTGGCAAGCGACCGGACCTGCGGGCGGGAAAAAAGTCGCACGTCTTCGCGTTTCACGACGCGGCTGATTGGGAGCGATTCACCCCGGTCACCGGCCTGCGCCACATCGCCGGCGTGACCCGGCAGCACGAGTTTTTCTATCTCTCCACCAAACCGGGCGGCGGTTTCGATTATGACGGCAAGGTGCAGGCGCACGAAATGACGCACCTGGTCTTCAACCGGTTCTTCGAGGGGCGAATCCCGCTCTGGCTCAACGAGGGCGTGGCGGAGTATTTCGGCCAGCGCAAAACATCCACCACCAGCGAATTTCGCCGCGCCATGAGCCTGGCGGCGGATTACCCGCTCGACCGGCTCTTCGCCGCCACTCAATACCCCGCCGTGCCCGGCGAAGTGAGTTCTTTTTATGCCGAGGCGGCCATCGTCGTGGACTTCCTGTCCTACACCGCCGACCGTAAACCCCTCCTGCCGAAATTCGTGGACGCGCTCAGTCAGGGACAATCACTGCCCGATGCGCTCCGCTTGTACGGGTACCAAAACCAGACCGACTTTGTGGCGGCCTACGACCGGTTTCGCAAAACGAGGTACAAATGAACCGCCCGTGGATCGTCCTGACCAGCTTGCTGATCCTGACCGGCTGCTCGCGACAGGAACCACCGGCCGTCGAATCCTCACCCGCCACCACACCGGCCCTCACCCCCACCCCCGCGCCCGTCACCCCAACCGCAACCCCCACCAACCCGGCCGCCAAACCACCCCCGGTCGAAATCGGCACGCTCGAACAGGAGTATGTGCGCACCGACGATATCTACACGAAACTGACCGTGCTCACCCAAATCCCGGATGCCGACCCGGCCGCGGCGCTGGGCATGTTGACGCGCTTGTTTGAACAGGAGGATGATCCCGAACTGCGCGAAGAACTGCTCCAATCCATCCACGACATCGAAGGCCAGTCCCAAGCCAAACTCGACTTCCTCACCATTGCGCTCCAACCCATCCAACCCGAAACCGTCCGCCTCACCGCCATTGATCTGCTCGTCAGTCTCGGCCACCCGGACGCCATTCCGATCCTCCAAAATTTTCTGGCCGACCCCAGCCCCGACATCCGCCAGGCCATCGCCGACGCCGTCGAGCAACTCTCCCCCCGCTAGCCTTCCTCCGCTCCACTCCGGAAGCATTCTCGGCCGCAACGAATTCGTCCCCGACGTGGCGTGAAGGGAAGGTTTGTCAACGCGCCCGGGGGCTGCTACCCTGCTGGGCCATGAGGAATCTCATTGTGTTGTCGCTGGTCGCCGCCACCGCATTCGCCGAAACGAAACCCGATGCCGTGGACCTGGCCCGCCAGCTCGAAAGCGCTTTTGTCAGCGTCGCCGCGGAAGCCAGCGCATCGGTGGTCGTCATTACCACCACGCAAAAGGCCGCGGTCGGGCGCGAGGCCCCGATGGATCCCGAGGAATTGCCGGAAGATTCTCCGTTCCGGTTCTTCTTCCGGCATCACGGTTTCCCAATGCCGGAGCCGCGCGACACCGACAGCCAGGGCTCGGGCGTCATTTTACGCAAAGACGGCTACATCCTGACCAACCACCACGTCGTCCAGGGAGCCAGCGCCATCAAAGTCCGGCTCAAAGACGGCCGCGAATTCGATGCCAAACTGATCGGCACGGATGACCGCACCGACATTGCCGTTCTGAAAGTCGAGGCGACCGACCTGCCGCCCGCCAACTTCGGCGACAGCGACCACGTCAAGGTCGGCCAATGGGCCATCGCCATCGGCGCGCCCTACCAACTCGACTACAGCTTCACCGTCGGTTTCGTCAGCGCCAAGGAACGCAGCGCGGTCTGGAGCCGCGCCGGCAGCGCCTACGAGGACTACATCCAGACGGACGCCTCGATCAACCCCGGCAACTCCGGCGGCCCGCTCTGCGACATCGAAGGCCGCGTCATCGGCATCAACACGCTGATCCGCGGCATCAATCGCGGCATCGGCTTCGCCATCCCCAGCAACATGGCCCGCGATGTCGCCGACAAACTCATCCGCGACGGCAGAATCGTCCGTCCCTGGCTCGGCGTCCGCATCGAATCGCTCGCCGACAACAAGGAACTGGCCGACACGCTGCCGAATCTGAAAGACGGCGTCGTCATCCGCGCCATTTATCCGGACACACCCGCGGCCCGCAGCGAGTTGAAACCGGCCGACATCATCACCGCCGTGGACGGCGTGCCCGTGAAAAGCACACGCGACCTCCAGCGGCAAGTCCTCCGCAAACAGATCGGCGAGCCGGTCAGTCTCACCGTGTTCCGCGACGGCAAACCGTTGACCATCTCGCTGGCGACGGGCGAATTGCCGGACGAAACGCAATTCGCCTCCCAACGCACCCCCCGCCAGGAACCGGCGCCGGAAGCGATCTGGGGATTGACGGTCCAAACGCTGACCCGGGAATTGGCCGAAAAACTCAGTCTCTCCGAAACCACCGGCGTCCTGATCAGCGACGTCGCCGCGGACAGTCTCGCCGCCGAGCAGGGTCTGCAGCGCGGGGACATCATCACCGAGGTCAACCGCAAACCGGTCGCCACCGCCGAACAGTTCAAAACCGCACTGGCCGAGGCCGACCCGGCCCGCGGCGCCTTGCTCTACGTCCAACGCGACGGCGCCTCGACGTTCGTCGTGTTGAAACAAACCCCGTAATCTTACCGGTGGTTTGCCCAGCCCGACGGCGTCCAATCGAATGACCGCGCCTGACAACACTCCCTGCGGGAGAGGGTTTCGGCCCGCGACGTTCTTGGAAACGCTGGTGGGCCGAGCGTCCGCTCGCGGGGACGCTCGCGCCACCAAGCGCGCCCAAAAGGGCGCTCCCACGACAGAAGCTTCCGTTTTGTTGGGCGCTCTTAACCAGCGACCGTTCCCAGCAAATCGTACTCCCGCGCCCCGGTAATGCGCACGGTCGCGAAGTCGCCGACGCGCGCGGGACCGCGACCGAGAACCCGGCCGTCAATCTCCGGCGCGTCGAGATGCGCCCGCCCCGTCCAACCGCCCTCGCGCAGTTCCTCCACCAGCACCGGCAGGGTGCGGCCGACATACTCGCACAACACGGACCGGGACACGCGCTGTTGCACGGTCATCGCCCGCCGGTACCGCTGTTTCTTCACCCGGGCCGGTACTTGACCCGCGAGATTACCGGCGGGCGTGTGATCTTCCTGCGAGTACGCAAACACGCCGACGCGCTCAAACCGCGCCGTCTCGATGAACTCCAGCAGTTCCGCAAACTGCGCTTCCGTCTCGCCGGGGAAACCCACAATAAACGTCGTCCGCAACGCAATCCCCGGTATGCCGGCGCGAATTCTGGCGATCAGGTCGCGAATGTACCGGCCATCGGTCTCGCGGCGCATCCGTCGCAACACGTCGTCGTGAATGTGCTGCAACGGCATGTCCACGTACCGGCACACCTTGTCGCACGCGGCGATCGTCGCGATCAGTTCGTCGCTCCAATGATACGGATGCGTGTAGAGCAACCGCACCCAGAACTCGCCGGGCACCTGCTGGATTTCCCGCAGCAACTCCGTCAACAACTCCCGCCCGCCGGTCAGATCTTTGCCGTAAAAGGTCGTGTCCTGCGAAATCAGATTGATCTCCCGGCAGCCTGCCGCCACCAACGCCCGCACCTCCGCCACCACGTCCGCCACCGGCCGGCTGCGGTGCCGGCCGCGAATGCGCGGGATGCTGCAGAACGTGCAGGGATGGTTGCAGCCTTCCGCAATCTTGACGTAGGCGAAATGGTTGGGCGTCAGGCGGAACCGCGGCGCGGTGAAATCCGGCACGAACGTCGCCGGGCCGCTCCAGTACAACCCCGGCGACCGCTGCGCCACCAATTCGCGGACGATCTCCCCGATCCGCGGCACTTCGTTCAGGCCGATGATCGCGTCCACCTCCGGTAACTCCGCCCGCAGATCCTTCGGATACCGCTGCGTGAGACAGCCGGCCATGATCAGCGCCTGGCAGCGGCCGTTGGTCTTGAGCGCGCTCGCCCGCAAAACGGCGTTGATGGACTCCTGCTTCGACGCCTCGATGAACCCGCAGGTGTTCACAATCACCACGTCGGCCTCCTGCGCGTTCTCGGTCAACGTCAGCCCCTCGCGCTGAAGCGCGCCGAGCATCACCTCGCTATCCACCAGGTTCTTGGCGCAACCGAGACTGATCAGCCCGACTTTCACCGCGGCACTTCCAGCAACGCCGGCGGAACCGGTTTCGGCTGGTACAACGGCTCGAAATCCGCCCGCGGCATGACCGGCCCCGTCCCCGCGGCGGGCGCGTCGGCGCGGGTCACCGGTGCCGCCGCCGGCTCGCGCGTCACCCACCATTTCACCACCAGCGCCACCAACACCACCCCGGTCAACCCCGCCACCAGCGCCAGGACGCGCCGGACCGGCAGATGCAATTCCGACTGTTTTCGCCGCGCCGAGGCCGTCGTCTCGATGTGCAGGCCCTTCCGCTGCAACCCGCCCTGCTGGCGCAGATACGTGGCGACCAACGCCTGGCTGTCCAGGCCCAACTGTTCCGCGTAGAGCTTGAGAAAACCCTTCGTGTAGGTCGGGGAAACCATCCGGTCAAACTCATCGGCTTCCAATTGCTCCAGAATCTCCACCTTGATCTTGGTCACGCGCGACACCTCCTTCAGCGTCACCTGTTTTCGATGCCGCGCCTCGCGGAGAATCTCCCCGATGGACTCCATGACCGCGCGATACTACCGGCTGCCGCTCGTGGCTCAAGGAAAAAGGGTTCCGCAACGGCGCGGTGGCGCGGGTTACGACTCGGAGCTGACGTTGGCGCTGAGGTCCACGAGGATCTCGCGGGGTTCGGCGCCGCGGGCGGGACCAACCACGCCGCGCTCTTCGAGCAGGTCCATGATCCGGGCGGCGCGGGTGTAGCCGATGCTCAACCGCCGCTGCAGCAGCGACACGCTCGCGCGGTTGGTCTGACGGATGACCTCCAGGCACCGCTCGACCAGTTCCTCGTCCTCCTCGCTGCCGTCATCCGCGTCACCGGCTCCGCTGCTGCGGACAAGTTTTTGGTGAATCTCCGGCTCCCAGCGCGGCTTGGCGTGCTGGCCGATGAAATCCACGATGCGGCGGATTTCCTCGTCGGTCACCAGCACGCCTTGCGCGCGGGTGAGCTTGCCGGAACCGGACAGGTACAGGAAGTCGCCCTTGCCGACGAGTTTTTCGGCGCCGTTGCTGTCGAGGATGACGCGGGAATCCTGCATCGAGGAAACCTGGAAGGCGCACCGCGCCGGGATGTTCGACTTGATGACGCCGGTGACAACGTCGGTGCTGGGCCGTTGTGTGGCAATGATCAGGTGAATGCCGGCGGCGCGGGCCAGCGCCGTCAGCCGCGCGATGGCCATCTCCACATCCACCGGCACGGTGTGCATCAGGTCGGCCAGTTCGTCCACCACCACGACAATGTACGGCAGCTTGTCGGGAACAACGAGGTCGGCATCCCGCGGCACCTCGATCTTCAGTTCGGCCTGCTCGGTCGGCGCGCCCGCCTTGACCGGCTGCGCGGGCGTGGCGTCCGCTTTGACCGGCTTGCGTTCGCGGGTGTTGAAGCCGGTGATGTTGCGGACGCCGACCTTGGCGAAAATCTGATAGCGTTTTTCCATCTCGCGAATGACCCAGCCGAGCGCGAGCGGGACTTTTTTTGCCTCGGTGACCACCGGCACCACCAGGTGCGGCAGCGCGTTGTAGTGTTGCATCTCCACCATCTTGGGGTCCACGAGCACGAGCCGGAGATCTTCGGCGGTGAATTTGTACAGGAGCGTGGCGAGAATGGAATTGACGCAGACCGTCTTGCCGGAGCCGGTCGCCCCCGCAATGAGCATGTGCGGCATCTCGGCCAGGTCTGCGATGATCGCGTGGCCTTTGATGTCGCGCCCCAACGCCAGCGGAATGCGGGCCTTCGAATGGCGCCATTCGGGCGAATCGAGAATGTCGCGCAGATACACGGTGGTCGTCGCCGTGTTGGGCACTTCGATCCCGACGGTTCCTTTGCCGGGCACGGGCGTGAGGATGCGCACCTTGTCGGCTTTCATGACGAGGGCGATGTTGTTGGAGAGCGACGAGATTTTTTCCACCTTCACGCCCGGCGCGGGATAAAACTCATACAGCGTGACAGTCGGTCCCTTCGTGACATCGCCCACCTCCACCTCGATCCCGAAATCCTGGAGCGTCTCTTTCAGAATCAACGCGTTTTGACGGAGGTCTTCGATCTTCGCGCGTTCGCCGATGGCCGGTGGTTCCGCCAACAAGTCCAAGGGCGGCAACACAAACTGCTCGCCGGCCGGCGCGCCGCCGCTGGCCAGCACGCCGGCTGAGGGCGCCGCCGGCGCCGCGTCGGGCTTCGGTTTGGCCAACCGCGGTTTGGGCGGCGGCTCGGCCGTTTCGGCGACGTCAGTCGGCTGGGGTTTCGGTTCCGGCCGAACCGAACTGTCCACGATCCGGGGTTCGGGCCGGCTGGGCCGCGCGGCGGCGGCTTCCTCGGCAAGTTTCCGCGCCTCTTTTTCCTTCCGCGAAACGGCCCGGTCGGTTTCGAACTCCTGAATCCGAATCTCGCGTTGCCGCTCGGCGAGTTCCCCGCTCACATCGCGTTTGGATTGTTTTTCGCGCAACGTCTCCCAGTAGTCTTGCAGCGTCTCGACACTCAGCGCGACCCAGTAACTGGGCGTGAAGTTGATCAGCAGAATCAGGCTCACCAGGTAGGCGACACCGAAAATAATCCACGTCCCGGCCCGCCCCAGCAGCCGCGCCACCACGTCGCCGACGAACATCCCCACAAACCCACCAGCGCTGGGCAGGTTCAGCGCCCGCCGCGCGCCTTCCAAGCCGAACAGATGCAACAGCACTGCCGAGGCCAGCAGCAACAACAACCCGGCACCGACTTTCCCGCGCCACGGAATCTCCCGGCCCAACAACAACATCGCCCCGACCGCGCCCAGGACCAGCATCAAGACATACGCGCCCAACCCCCATGTGGAGAAGGTCAGATATCCGATCCACGCTCCCACCGGCCCGATGAAATTGTGAATGGACGCGCGGCCGCCGGCGGCGGAGTTGCCCACGTCAAACGGATCATACGACAGCAGGCTCAGCAACAACAACAACGCGGCGCCGACCAACACCACGGCCCAGATTTCGCGCGCATGATGCGCGTTGGCAGCTTTCCCCATATCCGGTGATTGCACCCTCCTCCTTGAAAAAGGGTTGCAATTCCTCCTTGTGTTCGCACTCTATGCAAAACCCGGTGCCACTGCAAGACCGAATCATGATCTACCCCTACAAATTCCAGCCGATTTTCGTCGAACGCATCTGGGGCGGACGCGAGCTGGCCCGCTTCGGCAAAACACTCCCGCCCGGCCAGCGCATCGGCGAGTCGTGGGAGATGGTGGACCGCCCCGAAGCGCAGTCCGTTGTCGCCAATGGCGTGCACCGCGGCCGGACGCTCCGCCAGTTGATCGAACACGAAGGCGCGGAGAGGATTGTGGGGCAGACCTACCGGACGCAACCCGCCGCCCGCTTCCCGCTGTTGGTCAAGCTCCTCGACGCCCGCGAGCGGCTCTCCCTGCAGGTTCACCCGCCGGCCGAGGTGGCCCCGCAACTGGGCGGCGAACCCAAAACCGAAATGTGGCACATCCTGGATGCGACCCCCGGCGCGCACCTGATGGCCGGGCTGAAACGGGGCGTGACCCGCGCCGATTTCGAGCGCGCTCTGGCCGACAACCGGCTCGAACCGCTCATCCACCGGTTTCCCATCCGCGCCGGCGACGTGATGTTTATCCCCTCAGGCCGGCTCCACGCGATTGATGCCGGCCTGGTGATCATCGAGATTCAGCAAAATTCAGACACGACCTACCGGGTCTATGACTGGGGACGTCCCCGCGAGCTGCACGTCGCCCCGTCGCTGGCCAGCATTGATTTCACCGACTACGAACCGGCGCCGCAATCGTATCCGGTCATCTGTGATTGGTTCCGCGTGGAACGGACGGCGGCGGCCCGGTCACGCTGCGATGGGTCGAGCTGCCAGATTCTGACTCCCCTGACCGGTCCGCTGACGATTACGAGTTCCGCCGGGACGGAATCGTTGACCGTCGGCGAATTTGCGCTCCTGCCGGCGGCGCTGGGTGACTACGCGGTGAGCGGCGCGGGCGATTACTTGCGCTGCTCAATCGGGACGTAGGAGCGGAGAGTCGGCCCGTTGTAGATCTGGCGCGGCCGATAAATGCGGCTGGTTTTCTCGTCCATGATCTCCTTGTAATTGGCGATCCAACCCGGCATCCGGCCAATCGCGAAGATGACGGTGAACATTTCGACCGGCACGCCGATGGCGCGCATGATGATGCCGCTGTAGAAATCCACGTTCGGGTAGAGCTTGCGTTCGATGAAATAGGAATCGCGCAGCGCCGCCTCTTCCAGGTGCTTGGCAATGTCGAGCAACGGGTCGCTGATGTGGAGCGCGTTCAGAATCTTGTCGCACTGCTCCTTGATGATTTTGGCGCGCGGGTCGTAGTTCTTGTACACCCGGTGTCCAAACCCCATCAGCCGCCGCCCGCTGGTCTTGTCTTTCGCGGCCGCGATGAACTTCGAGCCGTCGTCGCCGTCGCGGTGGATTTGTTCGAGCATTTCGATAACCGCCTGGTTGGCGCCGCCGTGCAGCGGTCCCCACAACGCGCAAACGCCACCGGCCGCGCAGGCGAAAAGATTCGCGCGACTGGAGGCGATCATGCGGACGGTCGAGGTCGAGCAGTTCTGCTCGTGGTCGGCATGGAGCAGGAAAATCAGGTCCAGCGCGCGGACCACTTCCGGCTTCAACTCGTAGTCCTGATACGGCTCGGAGAACATCATGTGCAGCAGGTTGGCCGTGTATTTGTATACCGGCTTGGGATAAATGATCGGCAGCCCGCGGGATTTGCGGTAGGCGAACGCCGCAATCGTCCGCACCTTGGAAATCAATCGCGCGGCTTGCAAATCGAAGTGCGCGGGGCTGTAGCCCTCCATCAACCGCGGGTGATAACAACTGGCCGCGTTGATCATCGAGGACAGAATCGCCATCGGGTGTGCGTTGGGCGGAAAGCCCTCGAAGTGAAACTTCATCCCCTCGTGAAGCAATTCATTCTGGGTCAGCAAATCGGAAAACTTCCGCAACTCCGCGCTCGTCGGCAGATGGCCGTAGATGAGCAGATACGCCGTTTCGATGAAACTGGATTTGACCGCCAACTCCTCGATCGGATAACCCCGGTAGCGCAGGATTCCCTTCTCGCCATCAATGAAGGTGATGTTGCTGATGCACGAGCCGGTATTGCCGTAGCCGTCGTCGAGCGTGATGTAGCCGGTCTCGGCCCGCAACCGTGACACATCCACCGAATGTTCGCCTTCCGACCCCACCACCACCGGCAACTCGTACACCTTGCCGTCCAATTCCAGTTTTGCCGTTTTCGCCATGGATAATCTCCAAATCTATCTACCGTCATTTTCCGCGAAGGCAACAGTTTTTGCTCACAACACCTGCACCAACAACCCGCGCAGGTATTCCGTCTCCGGCACAGCGGGCAGAATCGGATGGTCGCGGGATTGCGTCAGCGTTTTCAACAACCGCACCGGCTTGCGCGCGTCCGCCGCCGCATCCACCAGAATCATGCGAAACAATTCCCCGGGAATGTGGTGCGAACACGAAAACGTCGCCAGCACCCCGCCCGGCGGCAGCATCTTCAACGCGCGCAAGTTGATCTCCTTGTACCCGCGCGCCGCGTCGTCCACCTTCTGTTTCGTCCGCGTGAACGACGGCGGATCGAGCACCACCAGATCGAATTGCCGCTTCTCCTTGTCGTACTTCTTCAAGGTATCGAACGCGTTGGCCGCCGTGAACTCCACCTTCCCGATCACCTCGTTCAACTCCGCGTTGCGCCGCGCCCGCGCGATGGCCGGCTCGGAACTCTCCACCGCTTCCACCCGGCTGGCGCCACCGGCCGCCGCCGCCAACGCAAACCCGCCGTGATACGAAAAACAATCCAACACCCGCCGCCCCGCCGCCCACGCCGCGACCTCCCGGTAGTTGTCGCACTGGTCGAGAAAGAAGCCGGTCTTCTGATCCTCCAGCAAATCCAGCTCGAACCGCAACCCGGCACACTCCACCGTCACCCGGCCGTCGCTCTGCCCGAATACCACCCCTTTCGTCTCTTCCAACCCCTCCAGCTTCCGCGTATGCACATCACTGCGCTCGATGATCGCGCGCGGCTGGAACTGTTCCTGGATCAACCGAATCACCCACGGCTTGCGCGCCTCGATCCCGAGCGTCAACGCCTGAAACACGACACAATCGCCGTACTTGTCCACAATCAGCCCCGGCAACTGATCGCTCTCCGAGAACACCACCCGGTAGGCATCGCCCACGCCCACCTGCTGCCGGTACGCCCGCGCGGCTTCAAGGCGCGCCCGGAAAAATCCCTCGTTCAACTCTTCCTTGCCGGTCGTGAACCGGCGCACCGTGATCTGCGATTTCCGATTCAGCAAACCCCGGCCCAGAGGCCGTTCTTTGGCGTCGCGCAAATCCACCTCGTCCCCGTCGCGCACGTCCCCGGAAATCTTCGCAATCTCCCCCGCGTACACCCACGGATGACCGGCGATCAATCGGCGTTCCTTACCGGCTTTGAGAATCACGGATGGCATGCGCGGCGACCGTAACAGACCCACCGCCGAAGGAGCAAGCACCACCACGCCGAGCACGGCAAAAAAAAAGTGGAGCGAGCGAAGGGATTCGAACCCTCGACATTCACCTTGGCAAGGTGACGCTCTACCAGGCTGAGCTACGCTCGCGTCCAAGTTACCGCGCCCGCAGAGTAGCAAAAACTCCCCCGGCTGCAAGCGGCAAAAAACCCTCACCCCAACCGGTCGTCGAGTTCGTCGCGCAACCCGCCCAAACGGCGGGACCGGCTGTGCTCCTTGACCGACTGGCCGAGCGCGCGCAGCGCCGTTTCCACTTCCTCCTCGAAATCCGCCCCCGACCGGCTTTCCGCGCCGAGGCTCTCGACGGTGCGCCGCTCGGCGTTGTCAGAGGTGACCACGAGAAGTTCGGCCCGGTTGGGAAGCAGTCCCACGACGCGTTCAATGACATCATCCGCGGTCTTGCCGGATTCGGAATAGAGCACTTCGATGCCGGGCGTGACGTCGGCCGCGGCCGGTTTTCGTTTCGCCGCGTAGCCGTCAAACACCACCGTCACGCGCCGCCCGGTCGCGTCCCCGTACTGGCGCAGCAGCCGAATCAGTTCCTCGCGGCGCCGCGCCAGCGGTTGCGACCGGCTCGCCCGGGTCTGAAACCGCGCCCACGTGTGCAACACGCTGTAGCCATCCACCAGCACCCAGCGAACGCTCACAGCGTTTCTCCGCGGGGGAAGGCGACCGGGTTCATCGGCTCAATCCAGGGCGATTTGCTGGCCGGCGCGAACCGCTTCGATGACCTCGGCCGGCGTATCGGACTTGCGGAGGCGCTCGACGACGTACTCGCTTTCGAACAACCCGACGATGTCGGCCAACAGCAGCGGTTGTTGCCGGGCGAGACTCGTCGGGGTCAGCAGCAGGAAAAACAACTCCGCGCGTTCCGTCGAGCCTTCCACCGGCACGCCTTCGTCGGAACGCGCAAACGCCAGCACGGGACCCTCGATGCCATCCACCCGGGCATGCGGCACGGCCAGTCCGTGACCGAGATACGTGACCATCGTGGCTTCCCGTTCGAGCGCGGCGCTGCTGATGGCGGCCGGCGGCACCGGCCATTCGGCGGCGGGCACCCGCGCGACAATCTGCCGAATCGCATCGGGAATCGAGGACGCCGTCAGGTTGAACAGAACCCGACCGGGACTGAGCGCGTCGGCCAGCGACACATACCGGCCGGCGCGGCCGACATCGAATTCATCGCCGATCTTGCCGACGATTTCTTCGAGGATGTCCTCGATCGTAATGATGCCGGTCCATTCGCCACGGGCGTTGACGACGATGGCCATCTGTTCGAACCGCCGTTGGAACCGGCCCAACAAATCTTCCAGCGGCACGTCGTCGCGAACCTCCAAGTACGGCCGGGCGAGCTTGGCGAGTTGGTCGGGGGTCAACGTGGCGAGATTGTCGCCGCTCAGCAGGTCTTTGACATGGAGAATCCCCAACGGTTTGGCCGCGTCGCCGGTCACCAGCGGGTACCGGGAAAACCGCGTCTCGCGCACCAATTGCAAGTTCTCCGCCCACGACCGGGCCAGGTCAACCACCCGCGTCCCTTGCCGGGTCCGCATCGCATCGCGCACCTTGAGGCTGCCGACATCCAGCACATTCTCAATCAGCAGCAACCGCCGAAACGGTATCAACCCCAACCGCTCCGTGCGTTCAAAGAGCAGTTTCAAGTCGGCCCGCCGCGGTCGCAACAAGGACACGATGATGCAGATCAGCAGGATCACGATGATCAACATCAGCGAAACCGCCACCGGCAGCTTGTACACGTCGGTCAACAACATCTTCACGCCGAGAATCAGAATGATCGAGGCAAACCCGTAGTGCAGCGCGTGAAACATCTGCATGAAGCCGGCCACCGCGAAATACAGCGCCCGCAAACCCAGCATCGCGAAGATGTTCGAGGTGTACACGATGAACGGATCCGGCGTGATTGCGAAAATCGCCGGAATCGAATCCACCGCAAAAATGATGTCCGACGATTCGATCGCCAGCAGCGTCACAAACAACGGCGTCGCCCAGCGCCGCCCCTCCTGCCGAATGAAAAACCGGTCGCGATGAAATCCCGGCGTCACCGGAAACACCCGCTGAAAGAGGCGGATGACCCAATTCTTGCCCGGGTCGTACTCGGCTTCGCGCTTCCGCATCATCCCGATCCCGGTCGCCACCAGAAACGCCCCGAACACGTACATCGTCCAGTGGAACCGATCCATCAACGCCACGCCGCCCACGATGAACAACACCCGCAAAACGATCGCGCCGACAATCCCCCAAAACAACACCTTGTGCTGGTAGGCCGCCGGGACGTGAAAGTACCGAAAGATCAGGATGAAGACGAAAACGTTGTCAATGCTCAGCGATTTCTCGACGAGAAAACCGGTCAAAAACTCCAACCCCGCCGTCCCGCCGCGCGGATGCCACAACGCCACCCCCACATTGAACAACAACGCCAACCCCGTCCACACTCCGAACCACGCCAGCGCCTCCTTCATCCCGATCACGTGCGGCCGGCGTTGCATCACCCCCAAATCCACCCCCAGCATCGCCAGGATGAACAGCGTGAATCCCACCCACAACCAGATTTCGGGAATTGCCATCGCTTGCCTGCCTCAACCGCCCCGCCGCGCCGGGCCGGTCACGGTTGACGGAAGATCACCTTCACCGGCGTGCCGACCGGCGGAACCACCGCGCTGTTCACCTCGAACCCCTCGTGATCGCTCTGGTACGGATTGCCGTGATCTCCCACGACATTGACCGGAATGGCCGGGTTCCACCACAACCCCACATGCGCCTCCTCCGCGTCCGCCATGAACAACCGATTCCCGCTCAAATCCTTCGTGAAATACGATCCCGAAAAAATCCACTCCAACTTCTCCGGCGCCCGGCCCGTCTTGCGATCGCGCAACCACACCGCCACCGGCCCGCGCCGTTTCTCCCCGCCCGCCTCCCATTCCACCTCCACCACCAACCGCGTCCCCCGCTCGTAATCCGGCAGGTGCGACTTCGGCATCCCCGCTTCCGGATCCTTGCCGGGCTGCGCGCCGATCAACAACAACGCAAATTGCAACGCCGACGGTTTGGCCGTCAGCGTCAGCAAACTCTCATACTCACGCCCGCCCGGCGTCACGCTGACAAACTCCAAAATCCCGTTCGTCAACGCCACTGCCCCCGTCGCCTCCACAAATGGCTTCTCGCCGCCGACAATTTTCAATCCGGTCAGCTCCACCTGCTCCCCCGCCCCTGCCACCGTCGCCACCAGGAACCACACCGCCCAGATTCTGTTCATGTCCGCATCCTATCGCCCCCGCCGGTTGCTGACAATCCCGCCCGCGCTACCGGCTCGGCCGCACCGCCGCCAGCAACCGTCGCAGCGCCGTTTCCTCCCCCAACGTCAGCACGTCGTCGAAATACCGAATCATTTCCGCCTCCGTTGCGATATCAATCGCGTTGCGCTCCACCTCCGCCAACAACCCCTTCAACTCCTCGCGACGATTCTCGATCTCAATGGCCCGATACCGCGCCTCGGCGGAACTGGCCGCGTCGGGTCGCGCCTGCGTCAACCCCGTCTCGATGCTCTGCCCGATGAACTCGTACAACAAAAACGGCGCGGCCGCCTGCATTGCCCGCGCCGCGCGCGTCAGAATTTCGCGCGCCGCCTCCTCTTCCCAGCGCCGTGTGCCCAACTCACGCGCCATCAGCGCCGCGGGCGTCTCCGGCATGAACCCCAACCGCCGCGCCGCGTACGCCGAATACCCGACCGCCTCCAACAGCCGCACCCGCGCCCGCCCGGCGCTGGCGGCGTAATCGCGAAACGCCGTCGCCCACATCGCCGGCCGCAACGCCTGAATCTCCTCCGTCGGCGCCGCCGCCGCCAGCGCCGCGGGCGTCAACAACCACAACTGCCCCACCCACGGCACGATGCTGTCGCTCTCTTTCTGCGCCACGTACCGCAGCCACGGCAACGCCACCGCCCGGTCGCGCTGCTGCGCGGCAAACCAGGCATACCGGGCCGCCACGGCCAGGTTCGTCTGGCTGGCCGCCAGTGCCGCCTCGAAAAACATCCGCTTGTTCGGCCACTCCACCAACAGCTCCGCCGCGCCCCACTGCAACTGCCAATCCGCGGGATTCCGTTGCGCCGTGGCCACCAACCGCTGCGCGTCCAGCCGCGAGACCTCCATCAACTCCGCCGTCTGCAACTGCCCCGTCAGCCGCCGCAGCCGGTCAATCCGCCGAAACTCGTCAAACCCCGGCAACTCGCCCGCCCTGACCGGCCCCGTCAACAGGATGCCGAGGAATAGTTTTGTCAGGACGCGCCGCACGCCGCTACTGTAGGCGGCGCGCGTCATGGCTGTCAAAATGGATTTGGTCAACCGCCGCGTCACACTCGGCGTCGGCGACCTGCTGGCCACCGGCGTGTTGCCGGTCGGCCGCGTGGCCGGCCTCAGTGTCTGGACGCGGCTGGAACTTGGCCGCGAAGCCCACCGGACCCATCAGCGGGCCCAAGCGGAATTGCACACCGGCTACGCCCGCGAAATCACCGTCAAATACCAGACGACCGTGGACGACTTCGCCGTCACCGTGCAGGGCCGCATTGACGGCGTGTACCCGGCCGTCAACGGCGGCCCGACCGTGATCGAAGAGATCAAATCCGTCGTCCTGACCCCGCTCGCGTTCGCTGCGCTCGACCGCGATTCCTATCCGCACTACGTCGAACAGTTGCGGTTGTACTGTTTCCTCGTCGGCGGGCAGACCCTCGGCCGGCTCGTGTTCCTCAACGTCGCCGACGGCGCCCGCAAAGATTTCGAAATCCCCGGCCCGTTCACCGACTGCGCCGACTGGCTGGCCGACCGGGTGCGCGCGCTGATCCGTCAGGCCGAGGACAATCAACAACGCCGCGCGACCCGCCGCGCAGCGGCGCGGGAACTGAATTTCCCCTTCGCGCAGCCGCGCCGCCATCAGGACGAAATGATCGCCGCGGTGCGCCGCGCGGTGCAGGCGGGCCGGCATCTGCTCGTCTCCGCCCCGGCCGGCATCGGCAAAACGGCGGGCGCGTTGTTTCCCGTCATGCAGGCGGCGGCGGCGGAAGGCCGCCAGGTGTTCTTTGTCACCGCCAAAAACACCCAGCATGCCCAGGCGCTGGAAACCGTGCGCCGACTGGCCGGCCTGACCGCCGTCGCGTGGCGGGCGCGCGAGAAAATGTGCATCAACAACGTGTACGCCTGCCGCGAAGAGTTTTGCCCGCACCTGCAAATGTTCGCCCTGAAACTGGAGCGGACGAAGGTGCTGGAGCGATTGAAGCCGGTCACCACGGCGGATGAACTGATCGAGGCCGGGCGGGGTGTGAGCCTCTGCCCGTTCGAGCTGGCCCTGCTGCAAGCCGAGCGGGCGGACGGCATCGTGTGCGATTACAATTATGTGTTCGACCCGCAGGTGTATCTGCGGCGGTTTTTTCAGGACGAAGATTATTCCGACGCGATTCTGATCGTGGACGAGGCGCACAACCTGGCCGACCGCGCGCGGGACTATTATTCGCCGCGATTCCCGCGTCGCCTGTTGCGCCAGCTCACCGCGCAGGTACCGGCCATGGAGCCGGCGCTGGCCCGGGACTTCCGCAATCTCATCCGCCGGCTCAACGAATTCTTTGAAACCGTCGGCGGTCAGGTCGGCGACGAATACTCGCAGGTCGAAGCACCCACCGGCCCGCAGTTCCTCATCGAGTCGCCGCGCCCCTTCTTCGAGGAATTGCGCCCGACCGTCAGCAAGCTGGCCGTCCGTTACCTGCTGGACAAACTGACCCGCGGCCGGCAGTTGGCGGAGGATCCCGTGGAGGAGTTTTTCGCGGTTGTTGGCCAGTTCAGCGCTGCCCTGGCGTGGGAGGGCGAGGAGTTCGACTACGTCTTCGACCGCAGCGGCGGCGAATCGGTCCGCGTTGTCTGCCACGACGCCTCGCGGATGCTCGCGGAGCGGATGGCCGGCTTTCACAGCGTCATCGCGATGTCGGCCACGCTCGAACCGGCGGAGTTTTACCGCCAGATGCTCGGCTTGCCGTCGGATCGAACCGACGTGGTGAGCCTGCCGTCGCCGTTCCCCGTCGAGAACCGGCTGGTGCGCATCGTGCCGACCGTTTCCACCACGTATTCCCGGCGCGGCGGCAGTTACGACAAAATCGCCGCGATCATCGAGACCGTCACCGCGGCTCGACCCGGGAATTACATGGCGTTGTTTCCGAGCTACGATTTTTTGCGCGCCGTGGCTGCCCGGCTGCCCGGGGCGATTTGTCAGACGCCGCAAATGGACGACGCGGCACGGGCCGCGGTGCTGGCGGCGTTGCAATCGGCGGCGCCGCCGAAGCTCGTGCTGGCCGTGCAGGGCGGTGTGTTTGCCGAAGGGGTGGACTATCCGGGCGAAGTTCTCTCGGGCGTCATCGTCGTCAGCCCGGCCCTGCCGCAAGTTACCTTCGAGCGCGAACGAATGCGGCACTACTACGACCAGCGCGGCGGCAACGGGTTCGAGTACGCCTACCTCTATCCCGGCATGAACCGCGTCATCCAATCCGTCGGCCGGCTCATTCGCAGCGAGACCGACCGGGGTGTGGCGGTGCTGGTCTGCCAGCGGTTCGCCCAGGACCCCTACGCGGCGCTGGTACCGGCCGACTGGCACAGTGCGGTCACCCGCAATCTGGCCGCCGACCTCGCGCAGTTCTGGAGCCGTCACGCACCGGCGCCACTCCCCTCACCCTGACCCTCTCCCCATCCGATGGGGAGAGGGAATCTGAACCTCTTCCCCTCTCCCCGTGAGCGGGGAGAGGGTCAGGGTGAGGGGCCCAGCGCTTAGTTGCCAAATGACGGTTCCCGCCCGTATTCTGTTCCCATGGCAGAACGGGACAATTCGTACGACGTCGCCATCATCGGCGGGGCGCTGGCGGGGGCGGCGACGGCGATTCTGTTGTTGCGCGAGCAACCAAACCTGCGCGTCGTGATCATCGAACGCGCCGCCACATTCGGAAGGCGCGTCGGCGAGGCAACCGTCGAGGTCAGCGCCCATTTCCTGATGCGCGTGATCGGCCTGACCCGGTATCTCAACGAAACCCAGCTCGCAAAAAACGGAATGCGGTTCTGGTTCGCCAACGAACGGACGCGCGAGTTGCCGGATTGCAGCGAACTGGGCGGGAAATATCAGGTGCGAATCCCGGCCTTTCAGGTGGATCGCTCGACGCTCGATGAAGAGGTGCTGCGCCGCGCCGTCGCCGCCGGCGCGCGGTTGATCCGCCCGGCCACCGTCCGCCGCGTCGAGTTGCAGCCCGGGGGGACCCAGCGCGTGATCGTGCAAGCGCAACATGGTGGGAGCGCCCTTCCGGACGCGAGTCGGGCGGTCGCGCCCGAAAGGGCGCTCCCACAAGAAACGCAACGGGACGCAACGATCTCCGCCCGCTGGGTAGTGGATGCTTCCGGTGTGGCGGCCGTGCTGGCCCGGCAGGAAGGCTGGTTCACGCCGAACTCCGCGCACCCGACAGCGTCGGTCTGGGCGCGCTGGCGCGGAGTGAAAGATTGGGACGGTCTCGAGCTGAGTCGCAAGTTCCCGGCGTGGGCGGCGGCGCAATTCGGGATTCGCGGCACGGCGACGAATCATTTGACCGGTGACGGCTGGTGGGCGTGGCTGATCCCGTTGAAAGGCGGCGATGTGAGCATCGGCGTCGTGTATGACCAACGACTCGTCGAATTCCCGAGCGGCGGCGCGTTGGGCGACCGGCTGAAAGAGTTTCTTGCGCGGCATCCGGTCGGCCGCGAATTGCTGGCCGACGCGCAGTGGATCGAGGGCGACGTGCTGGCGCGCAAAAACCTCGCCTACTCCAGCGCCCGGCTGGCCGGTGATGGATTTGTGCTCGTCGGCGACGCGGCCGGATTTCTCGACCCGCTCTACAGTCCCGGCATGGACTGGGTCAGCTACACGGTCACGCGCGCCGCCGAGTTGATCCGCCACGGCCCAGCGCTGGCGGCCGCTTACGAGAACGATTTCCAGATGAGCTATCGCCGCTGGTTCGACGCCCTCTACCGGGACAAGTACGAGTACATCGGCGAGTTCGACCTGATGCAGCGGGCCTTCCGGCTCGATCTCGGTCTGTACTATCTCGGCGTCGTTTCCCAACCCTACCGCCACGGCGCGCGCGCCCACGCCACGCCGACCTTTTCCACCACCGCCGCCACACCGGTTTATCAACTGATGCGCGCCTACAACCGCCGGTTCGCCGCCATCGCCCGCGCGCGGCGACGACGCGGCACGCTCGGCCGGCACAATGCCCGGCAGCGACGGTTGCTGGACGGCTTCACGTTTCAGCCGCGCGACGCGGGCAAACTGGGCCGCGCGTTGCTCGGTTGGGGCTGGCTGGAATTGACGGAAGGCTGGCGCACCTGGTTCGCCCCCGCGCCCCGCGCCGCGGCCGGGGAGTTGGCCCCGCTCGCGCCGCAAACACAGGAGGCCGGCCGATGAACCCGGTACGTCTCGGCGTCATCGGCGTCGGCAACATGGGGTCGTACCACGCGCGCGTGCTGGCCGAAGGCCGCGTGGCGGGCGCCGCGCTGACCGCCGTGGCCGACGTGGCTCCCGCGCGGCTCGCGCCGTGGACGGGCGTGGCGCGGTTCACTTCCAGCGCCGAGCTGATCCGGTCCGGTACGGTGGACGCCGTGCTGATCGCCACGCCGCATTACGCCCACACCACCATCGGCGCCGACGCGCTGGCGCAGGGGCTGCATGTGCTGGTGGAGAAACCGATCTCCGTCCACAAAGCGGACGCCCAGAAACTGATCGCCGCCTATGAACACCGGCCCCATGCCGGTCAGGTGTTTGCCGCGATGTTGAACCAGCGCACCGACCCGTGTTACCGGAAAATCCGCGAACTGGTGCGCGGCGGTCAGCTCGGCGAACTGTACCGCGTCGAGTGGACGATCACGGACTGGTTTCGCACCGACGCGTATTACGCCGCCAGCGACTGGCGGGCGACGTGGGCCGGCGAGGGTGGCGGCGTGTTGCTGAATCAAGCCACGCACAATCTGGATTTGTTCCAGTGGATGTTTGGCCTGCCGGTGCGGGTGCGCGCGGTGTGTGGTTTTGGCCGTTATCACCCCATCGAAGTTGAGGATGACGTGACGGCGCTGGTCGAATTTGCCAACGGCGCCACCGGGGTCTTCGTCACTTCGACCGGCGAAGCTCCGGGCACCAACCGCCTCGAAATCGTCGGCGACCGGGGCCGGTTGGTTTGCGAGCCGGGCCGACTGCGGTTCACACAAACGGCCGTCTCGACCGCCGCGTTTCGAAGCCAGTCCGACAAGCAATACGCCCAGCCGCCGCTGGCCGAGCAGGTGTTCGAGTTTGCCGATCGCGGCGGCCAGCACCTGGCAATTCTGGAAAATTTCGTGGCGGCCATTCGCGCCGGCGCGCCGCTGATCGCGCCAGCCGGGGAGGGTCTCGCCGCCGTGGAACTGGCCAACGCCATCCTCTGGTCGGCCTGGCAAAACGCGCCGGTGGCGTTGCCGCTGGACGCGGCCGGTTACGCGCAACAGCTCCAGCGCAGAATCGCGACGTCTCAATTCAAGAAAACCACCCGCCCCCGCTTGCCGGGGGCCGAAATCGCACCGTACCTGGTGCAGGAGAAATGACATGGACAAAGTTCGTCTCGGAATCATCGGCGTCGGCAACATGGGCACGGTGCACGCCCGGTCACTCGTGGAGGGCAAGGTGCCCCGCGCCGAACTGGTGGCGCTGGCTGACCTGCAGCCGGCCAAGCTCGAGCCGTTTCCACAAGCACGGCACTTCGACGATGGCCGCAAGCTGTTGCGGGCCAAAAATCTCGATGCCGTTTTGATTGCCACTCCGCATTATTCGCACACCACGCTCGGCGCGGCGGCGTTGCAACGCGGGTTGCATGTGCTCGTGGAAAAACCCATTTCCGTTCACAAAGCCGACTGCCAGAAACTAATCGCCGCATATGAACACCGGCCCCGACCCGGTCAGGTGTTTGCCGCGATGTTCAACCAGCGCACCGATCCGTTCTACATCAAAATCCGTGAGCTGATTCAAAGCGGCGCGCTCGGCGAAATCCGGCGCGTCAACTGGATTGTCTCGAACTGGTTTCGCACGGAAGCCTACTACGCGTCCGGCGGCTGGCGCGCGTCGTGGGCCGGCGAGGGAGGCGGGGTGCTGTTGAACCAGTGCCCGCACAACCTCGATTTGTTTCAATGGCTGTTCGGGATGCCGGTGCGCGCACGCGCCTTCTGTCATCTCGGCCGGTATCACAACATCGAAGTCGAAGACGACGTGACCGCCTACTTCGAATTTGCCAACGGCGCCACGGGCGTGTTCATCACCTCGACCGGCGAGGCGCCGGGCACCAACCGCCTCGAAATCGCCGCTGAAAACGGCCGGCTCGTGTGTGAGGGCAACCGCATCAGCCTCACCAAAAACGAAGTGCCCATGTCGGAGTTCAGCCGCACCTCGCCGAAACCGTTTGCCGCCCCGCCGACGACCACGGAAGAGTTCACCTTCGCCGACCACGGCCCGCAACATGTCGGCATCCTGCAAAACTTCGTCGCGGCCATCCTCGACGGCCAGCCGTTGATCGCGCCGGCCCTGGAAGGCATCCACTCCGTCGAACTGGCCAACGCGATGTTGTACTCGTCGTTCCAGAAACAAACCGTCGAACTGCCGCTCGACGCCCGCGCCTACGCCCGCCATCTGAAACGCCTGATCCAAACCTCCCGCTACGTCAAACCCGAAACCCGCCCGACCGGGGTGGCGGACATGACGCAGTCGTTCAAATAATTCCCGGCGATGCTCCCCATCGGAATCTGCACCTCCGACTCCGCGCCACTGGCCGGGGTGGATTTCATCGAGGAAAACGTTCAAACCTATCTCCAACCGGAAACGCCCGGCCACGTCGTGCCCCGCCGCGCCTTGCCGGTGCCGGTGGCCAATGCATTCCTGCCGGCCGCGCTGCCATGCGTCGGCCCGGCCGTGGATCAGACGCGCCTGTTGCGGTACGCCACCGCCGCGTTTCAACGCGCCCAACAGGCCGGTATTGAAATCATCGTCTTCGGCAGCGGCGGCTCGCGCCGCATCCCGGACGGTTTTCCGCGCGCCCGGGCCGAAGAACAGTTTCTGGCCCTGCTGCGCGAACTCGGTCCGCTCGCCGCGCAGGCCCGTCTCACCGTGGTCATCGAACCGCTCAACCGCGCCGAGTGCAACTTCATCCACTCGGTGCCCGAAGCGGATGCGCTGGCGGCGGCCTGCGCCTGCCCGCAGATTGCCGTGCTGGCGGATGTGTACCACATGCTCCGCGACGACCAGCCACCGGACGACCTGCGCCGTCACGGCGCGCGTCTGCGCCACGTTCATGTCGCGGAAAAAGAAAACCGCACCCCGCCGGGAGTGGCCGGGGATGATTTTCGGCCGTTCTTCCGCGCCTTGCGCGAAAGCCACTACCGGGGCCGCATCGCCATCGAGGCCGGGAAGTGGACCGACTGGCCCGTCCAAGCCGCAGTCGCCTGTCAGCACCTCCGCGAACAACTCGCTGCGAGCGGATGGTAGGGCGCGGCCTCTTTCAATCCCCGCTGGGACCGCAGTCCAGCGCCCGTCGTAACGCGGCCGTATCGAGCTTGCCGCGCTCCGTCCGTGGCAGGTGGCGGGCGATGTGCCAGCGTTTGGGAAGCTGCCAGAGCGGCAACCGGCCCGCCAACGCGCGCTCGATCTCCACGCGCGGCCGATCACTCTCCACCGCCGCCGCCAGCAAATCATTCCCGCGCCCGTCGCGCGTCACCGTCACCCACGCCTCCACCACGCCCGACACCTGGCGCAACTCCGCCTCAACCGCCACCGCCGCGACTTTCCGGCCGCCGATGTTGGCCACCACACCCACACGCCCGGTCAGAATCAGCTCGCCATCCGGTCCCCATTCGCCCCGGTCGGCCAGCACGAACCGGCCCGTGCCCGTGACGGCCCGGCTGGCGACCACAATCCGCCCGTCGCGCCGAATCGTCACCCGCACGCCGCGCAACGGCTGGCCGACGCCCCGCCCGGCGCCCGTGCGGTCGTAGCAGATGCCGCCGGTCTCCGACGCGCCGTAGAAATTGTGAACGGGGATTCCGAATTTCTCGTGGAACTGCCGGGCCAGCTCCGGCGCCAGCGGCGCCCCGGCCGAGATCACCAGCCGCAACGACGACAGCGCGATTGGCCCCGGTAACCGCACCAGCGCGCGCAACACAGCCGGCACCGTCGGGAACACCGTCACCCGGTGACGTTCGATCCAGTCGGGAATCTGGCGCGGCACAAACGCCGCCGCGCACACGACCGGCGTGCCCTGTTGGATCAACGGCAGCACGAGGTTGCCCAAACCGTACGAGTGACCAAACGGGATCAGCGCCAGATTCACGTCCGCCGCCGTGATGCCCATCGTCGCGCTGACCTGCCGGCCATCGGCGAGAAGATGCGCCGCCGTGCAATAAATCGGTCGCGCCTGACCGGTGGTGCCGGAGGTCGTCTTGATCAGACAGATGTCGCGCAACCGCCCCTCACCCTGACCCTCGCCCCGCAAGCGGGGCGAGGGAAATCGAAGACGGATTCCCTCTCCCCATTCGATGGGGAGAGGGTCGGGGTGAGGGGCCGCGAGTGGATGCCCCGGTTCGAGCGGCACGGCGATGCCGCCGCGCCTCTGGATCGCCAGAAATTCCACCAGCCACTCCGCCGAGTTCGGCCGCGTGAACGCCCTCACGCCGGTCGGCAAGCGCGCGGCCCGGCGTTCGGCGGCGAGCGTGAGTTCGGCCGCGGTGAACACGCGCCCCGTATCCGCCTCCACGACCACGACCCGGTCGGGTTGACGTCGCGCCGTCCGCCGCCATGTCTGCCAGAGCGTCGTCATACGTCCGGCCGCAAGTCGGTGCGGTGTCCCATCCGCGCCAGCCACCCGCGCAGACAGGGCGAGGTGACCACCGTGCTGAAAATCGCCATCAAGACCAGCATCGTGAACACGCTCGGCGGAATCACGCCGAGTTCATAGCCGACGTTGATGACGATCAACTCCATCAACGCCCGCGTGTTCATCATGATCCCGATGCAGCCCGATTCCGGCCACGACAACCCGTGCCAGCGCGCCGCCGCCGCGCAGCCGACGAACTTGCCGACCGTCGCCGCGCCGATCAACAGCGCGCACCAGCCCCACAACGTCGCCGAGTCGAGCGCGTGGACATTGGTGCGCAGGCCGGTAAAGGTGAAGAAGATCGGCAGGAAAAACACCGTCACGAACGGCGCGACCGATCTCTTCCACGCCGCCACAAATTCCGGCCGGTCATGCAGCAGCACGCCGATGATGAACCCGCCAAAAATCACGAACACGCCGAGATAGAACGTGATCAGCCCCGACACAAAAATCACGCCCAACAGCAACGCAAGGATGTTGTGGGGCAGTTGGCCGTTGACGGGCGGATACCGGTCCAACAACCGCCGCAGCAGCGGACGGGTCACGAACAAGTTGACCACGAAATACGCCGCCAGCAGCGCGACCTTCAGGAAAAAGTCCGGCGCGGAAAACTGCGCCACCGTCAACGCGCTGACCAGCGCCAGCAATGTCCAGCCGGTCACATCGTCGAGCGCCGCCGCGGTGATCGCAATCGCACCCAACCGGGTCCGACTGATCCCGAGTTCCATCATGATCCGTCCCAAAATCGGAATCGCCGTGATCGAGAGCGCCACCGCGAGAAACAGCCGGTAACCCAGCGTTGGAAGGTCCGGCGCGAGCGTCGCGTGCGACACGTCCCCCAGCCACCAGCCCAGCGCGAACGGCACCGCGATCCCCACCGCCGAAATCGAAATCATCGCGCGCCGATTCTGCCGCTCCCGCAGATGGCTGAAATCGAACTCCAACCCGATCTGAAACATCAACAACGTCAGCCCGATCTGGCTCAGAATCATCAGCGGCAGCGCCGGCGTGGAGTGGAAGACGAACTCAAACTGCGCCGGAAACAACCGCCCGAACAACGACGGTCCCAGCACCAGCCCGCCCACAATCTCGCCCACCACGCGCGGCTGGCCAAGTTTGCGCGCCAGCCCCCCGCAGAGCCGCGCCCCGGCCAGGATGCAGAGCAATTGCAGCAGCGTGAAGCTGACCACCCGCTCGGTCTCCAACACACTACCGGCCGCCGCGATGAAAACGTTCATTCGGAAATGGGTCGCGATAGTAGCCGGTCGCCGCGGCGCTCGCCAATCTCAAAGCCGGTCGTCACGATCCCGGGGCGCACCGCCAGTGTTGATCGGGTCCGAAATTGTGGGGCGCGCATCCCCGTCGTTTGGGGTGCGCGCCGCGAGTGCAGCTCCGCCGTGACACCCAACGGTCGCGCGTTGCACGGGCTGGCGCGGACTGTTAAAAGGCTCGGCAACATGGAGGCGGGACTTTGGTTGCCGGTGGTGGCGGCGTTTGGCGCGGGGTTCATCAACGCCATCGCCGGCGGCGGAACGTTGCTGACGTTCCCGGCATTGCTGGCCACCGGGATGCCGGCCATCGCGGCCAACGCGACCAGCACGGTCGCGCTCGTGCCCGGCTCGGCCATGAGCGCGTGGACCTACCGGCGCGAGATCGCCGCCCAACGCAAGCTCGCCGGACTCCTGGCCGTGCCGTCGGTGGTCGGCGGACTGGCCGGGGCGGTCTTGTTGTTGCAGACCGGTGAGCAATGGTTTCGCTTCATCGTCCCCTACCTGATTTTGCTCGCGTGCGCGCTGTTGTTGTTCAACGAGCCGCTGGGGCGGTGGATGACGGCGCGCGCGGCGGCGCACCCGAAGAAACACGCGGCGGCGTTGTGGTGCTGTCAGTTCGCCATCGCGGTGTACGGCGGGTATTTCGGGGCCGGGATTGGGATCCTGATGCTGGCGGCGATGGCGATTTTTCTGCCGGAACGTTTGCAGGAAGCCAATGGGTTGAAAAATCTGCTGGCCACGCTGATCAACCTCGTGGCGGTGATCTATTTTCTCGCGGTCGGTGCCGCCGTGGTCCCGGTCGCGTTGGCGATGATGGGCGCGGCCATCGCCGGCGGGTTCGTCGGCGCCCGCACCGCCCAGCGCATGTCCCCCCGGCTGTTGCGCGGCGCCGTGGTGGTGTACGGAGTGATTGTAGCGATACGCTTGTTGTGGTAGGCAGCGCCGCTACACGAACGCGCGCCCCTCGACGGCACCCGTTTCCGTGGGATAACGCTTGTGATGAAAGAGGATGTCGCGCTTCATCCGGTCCGCATCCGTCGGTTCGGTGCGAAGGCTTTAAGTGCGCCTAACAAAACCAAAGCCTCTGTTGTGGGAGCGCCCTTCTGGGCGCGACCGGCTGGGTTTCCCGAGTAAGTCGCGGGCGGAAGCCCGCTCCCACGAGGAGTGTTGTTAGGCGCTCTTAATGCGTCCACCGACACAACGTTCGGACCTGATCCAGCAGCCTTGAAGGCTGAGCGTCGGGAGCAGAACGCGGAGAGCCGCCGGTTGCGGCCTTTACCTCTGCCTTTAC
>CAZHLM010000026.1:0-37810 GCA_964533295.1 uncultured Verrucomicrobiota bacterium | reverse complement strand
AAGGTCGTACCTACCATGTGCCGGATGACTTGGCGAAGCGGTTTCCAGCCGACGCGGCTGCCGTGGAAGTCGGGGCGCGCAGTTACCTCGGCGTGCCCATGCTCGATTCCCACGGGCGGGTGATTGGCCATGTCGTCGTCTTCGACACCAAGCCGATGCCGGAGAACCGGCCGATCTGGGAGACGCTCGAGACGTTCGCAGCCCGGGCGGGCGTCGAACTGGAACGAATGCGCGCGTTCGAGGAACTGACCCGCAAACTTCAGGAGAGCGAGGAACGCTTCCGCGACCTCTTTGACGAGGCTCCCATCGCGTACGTCCACGAGGGACTTCACTCGAAGTTCATCCGCGCCAACCGGACCGCGCTCCGCATCCTCGGCATCAAGCCCGAAGCAGCCGTCGGCACCATCGGCAAGACGCTCGTCGCCAAGACGCCGGACAACCAGCGGCGACTGCGCGAGGCGTTCCAGTCCATCGAGCGCGGCGTGGATACGGGCGGCGTCATCCTGGAGTTGCGCCGCCAGGACAACGGCCAGCCGGTCTGGATCGAATGGTGGTCGCGGCCTGACCCCGGCGGCGCGTACACGCGCACCATGTTCCTCGACATCACCGACCGGGTGTTGATGGAACGGGAAAAAGCCCGGCTCGAAGCGCAGAACAAATATCTCCAGGAAGAAATTCGCACCGAACACAACTTCGGCGAGATCATTGGCAACAGCCCCGCCCTCCGCGCCGTGCTGCGGCAGGTCGAGCAAGTCGCCCCCACCGATTCCACCGTGCTCCTGACCGGCGAGACGGGCACCGGCAAGGAACTCTTCGCCCGCGCCATCCACAGCCGCAGCGGCCGCAAGACCCGGCCGCTCGTGAAAGTGATTTGCGGCGCAATCTCCGCCGGGCTGGTCGAGAGCGAACTGTTCGGCCACGTCAAAGGCGCCTTCACGGGCGCGCTCACCAACCGCGACGGGCGCTTCAAAGTCGCCGATGGCGGCACCATCTTCCTCGACGAAATCGGCGACCTCCCGCTCGACACCCAGGTGAAATTGTTGCGCGTCCTCCAGGAACAGGAATTCGAGCCGATCGGCAGCGACCAGACTGTCAAAGTGGATGTCCGCATCATCGCCGCCACCAACCGGAACCTGGAAGACGCCATTCAGGCCGGCAAGTTCCGGGCCGACCTGCTGTACCGGCTCAACGTCTTCCCGATCCACGTCCCCCCGTTGCGCGAGCGGGCCGAGGACATTCCGTTGATCGCCGCGTTCTTCGTCCAGAACATCGCGAAGAAACTCGGCAAGCAGATCACGCAGATTTCGGACGACGCGTTGCGCTGGCTCACGAGTTACGCCTGGCCCGGCAACATCCGCGAACTCCAGAACGTCCTCGAGCGTGCCGTCATTCTCGCGACCGGTCCCGTCCTCACCCTCGCCCACCACGGCCCGGTCGCCGCCGCCCCGCCGAGCGTCTCGCTGGAGGACACCGAGCGCCGCCACATCGAATCCATCCTCGCCAAGACCAACTGGGTCATCGAAGGCGAGCGCGGCCACCGCCCAACGCGACCGGCTGGTGTTGAACTGCATCGAGGAACTGCTGCTGCTCACCCAACCTTACAATCCCCACTCCCGCTCCGCCCGGTTCGACCCGCGCATCCGGCTCGCCACCGATTACATGCACGAGCATCTCAGTGAAAAGCTGCTGCTCGCCGAGGTGGCCGACGCCGTTGGCCTTTCCGTGTACCGGTTCGCGCACCTCTTCCGCCAACAGGTCGGCCTGACGCCCCGGCAGTATCTCGAACAGGAACGCATGCGCCGCGCGCGCCACCTGCTGCAGCGGTCCACCCAACCGATCAAGGAGATTGCCACCGCGCTGGGGTTCGAGTCGCCGTTTCACTTCTCCAGTCGCTTCAAGAAATCCACCGGGCAAAGTCCGCAGGCGTTTCGCCAACGAATGCGCCACACCCCCCTCGCGCATGATTGATTTTCCCCCAGCCGACCGGCCCATCAATTTGGCCGCGTTCGACCTTTCTCCCCCGGGCCGGTTGCTGATGCTGGCGCCCCACCCGGATGATTTCGACGTCGTCGCGGTGACGCTGCGGCGGGTGCAACAAACCGGCTGGCAGTTGCGCGTGGCCGTGCTCACGGGCGGCGCTGCCGGCGTCGAAGGGCCCGAACCGTCCGCCACCAAAGCCGCCCGCCGGGAAGCCGAACAACGCGCCAGCGCCCGGCGTTTCGGGTTGCCGGATGATCAGCTTGAATTTTTGCGACTCGCCGAGGATGACAACGGCGAACTCGCGGACCTGTCGGCCAACGAAACCGCCCTGCGTCAACAGGTCGAACATCACCGGCCCGACCTGCTCGTGCTGCCGCACGGTCACGACACCAATGCCGGTCATCGGGTCACGTTCGCCCTGACCCGCCGCGTCGCCCCGACCGTGCCGGCGCTGCTGACGCGCGACCCGAAAACCATCGGCTTGCGCGTGGATGCCTACACGCCGTTTGACGACGCGACCGCGGCGTGGAAGGCGGCGTTGCTGCGGTGTCACGCGTCGCAGCAGGCGCGCAACCTGCGCCGCCGCGGCACGGGATTTGACGAGCGCATCCTCGCCGTCAACCGCGCTACGGCCCGCGAGTTGAATCTGACCGAGCCGTTCGCGGAGGCGTTTGAGTTTTCACCGACCGGCAGTCACACTCTCGTTGAATCGCGCCAAGGACATTCCCGGAAGGGATGGTCATGAGCGGACAATCCATCTCACCGGCCCCATCAAGCCGGCCGGCAATTGCCGACCCTCGTACGCGTTGGCCATGCTGTTCGTCACGCGGACTTCAAGATCGTGTTTGCCGGCGGACGCAATCACGCGCACCCGGTACGGCGCCCACAGCGCGACCCCTTGCGCGACGCCGTTGAGGCACACCTCGGCGATCTCGCCGACTGCACCCAAGTCCAGCCAGAGTTCCGCCGCGGCCGGCACTTCGACGATCGCACGATACGCCAGCGTGCCGGTAAACAGTTCCATGCCCGGCTGACGCGCCCAATCGCCCAACGGCCGATCCCACTCCGCAATGACCGGTTCTGTCCGCAGTTGCCCAACCCGGTAGGGCGCGACCGCCGGGCGCGCCGTCGGATTCACCACCAGCAGCGTGCTCGCGCGCCGTTCCAAGTGCAACGGGACCGGCGGTCCCGGCAGTTCCCGGCGCTCACCCGTCCACGGATTCCATTCCTCGATCGTCCCTTTGGCCCGCAACTCGACCTCACCGGTAATCGCAGTTTCGCCTTCGTTGACCAAGAAATAAAAGTCCAAGCCGAGCTTCCGGTAGTGGATGAATCGCAAATCGGGATTCGCCGGCCTGATCCGCAGATCACGCGGCAACTTGTCCAAGCTCACCGGCTCATCGTCGTGAAGGATTACCGGGAAACGGTCCGGGTTGTCGGTGTAGAGGAAATCAATCTGGTTCTGATACAGCGTCTTGGCGGCGCGCCACGGGAGCTGATGCGGGTCGGCGCGGATGCCGATGTCACAGACGTGTTCGCCGTCGGTGAGCAGCCAGCAGACGCGGGCGGCGTATCGGGCGATGTGGTGAAAGTGCGGCCACCAGACGTTATGCACGCCGATGTCGGGTTCGCTCTCCCACGCGCGGCGGTCGCGGATGGAATAGAACACGGCGTGCGGATTGAGCAGGTTGTTGCCGCGGACGAGATGCCAGTCGTAGAGCCATTTCAACTCGTCGAGCGAATGTTGCCAGCCGTACGCGCCGCCGAGTTCGGTAAGGATGCGACGGCGACCGTGCGCGCGCGCCGCGCTCGTGGCGGCCTTGGCGGCGGTGCTGTGCGGGCCCTCCAAGGCGCTCGGTGAGTTCGGCAGCACGGCGCGCCAGACGGTGTCCTGGCCGGGGATGTGAAAATGCCGCAGCACCGCCATCTCGTCGCTGCGGTCGGGATGACCGGTCAGCGCGATGCCGTGGTTTTCACACCATTCGTGTTGGGCGCGGTAGAAAACCTCGTTGAGCCGGTCGGCCACGGCTTGCCGGTAGGCGCGGCGAAACTCGGCGGTGCGCTCGCCGAAATCCAACCACAAGGCCGGCAACCACGGGCGCGGGTCGCAGCCCCATTTTATTGCCAGCCAGTCGGCAAAGCCGGGCGTGTACGGCCACGGCTCGGTGACGCGATGCGGCCCTTTGCCGAGCGGGTTGGGTTCGTCGGTGAACATCGCGATGATCGTCGTGCCGAAGAACTCTTTCAACCGCCGGTAATACTCGTCGTGCGTGAGCCGGAGAAAACAGGCGACGGCGTCCGGGTTGAGAATGTCACCGGCCGCCGGCGCGGTGGCGTGCTGGGATTCCTGTTCGGCGAACACGCCGCGAATGTGCCCGCCGCTGGCGACCTGCCAGACGCTGAGCGCCTTCCAACGTCCCGCCGGCGTTTCAATCAGGAAAACGTCGTGCGGTTGCGCCGGTAAGAGCCGCGCGGTCGTCGGATCAACCCGCCCGGCCTCGTCCACTTGCGCGAGGACGGTGGCGACGTGTTGATCGAGCAACGCGCGGCCGGTATTCGGTCGCCAGTAGCCACGCCACGGGCCGGTGATTTCCTTTTGCCACAACCCGAGGCACTGGCTGGCGTGGGCGGGGTTCTCGGCGACCACCGCCCCGCACGCCGAGCCAGACGGGTACGCGCCTTCGTCGTAGAGGATGACTTTCATGTCGAGCCGGGCGCATTCCTCAACCACGACTCGGAACAGCCGGAAGTATTCTTCGGTCAGATAGCCGACCCGTTTTGAGAGACCGGTGCGCGCGTGGGGGAGCACGCCGCCGAAACCGGCCCGGTGAAACTCATGAAGCTGCCGGCGCAGCTCGGCCTCATCGAGATCATCATTCCAAAACCAAAACGGCATCAACCCAAATTCGCGGGGCGGATGGAGGAATAGCGCGAATGGCGTGGTCGGCATAGCGGGAATTCTATGTGGCACGATAAGCTTTGACACAACTATAATCTTATGTTTATGATGCCGCCATCGGATTGAGCAGAATCATAGCGAGTCAACGCATTCCCAAGATCGCGTCCGCGCCCCGCATCGAGTTGTGGCGACAGGCGGAGGATCATTTCAAGACGCTGATCCACGACGGCGTGTTGCAGCCCGGGCAGCGGCTGCCCACCCATGAAGATCTCGGCGCATTGGTCGGCGTCGGTCATAGCACCTTGCAGCGGGCGCTCCAATCCCTCACCAAACAAGGCTACATCGTGCGGCACCGGCGGCGGGGGAGTTTCATTGCGGAACACCCCACCCAAACGCGCGAGCAGTTCATCGCGGTGATGACGCGCGCGTTGTTTGACCCCGCGGTGCGCCGGTTTGATTTACTCGCGGCCCGCGCCTTGGTGGATGTGCTGGCGGATGCGAAGCAGAAATTTCGCGTCTATCACAACCAGTTCACCGCCGCCGGCCGGTCAGCCACGGTCCAGAACATCGACCCGCAGCTCGTCCGCGACGTGGAGCGCGGGCGGATTCGCGGCGTGCTGGTGTTGGGGGCAATTCCGCCCGGCCAGAGACAGTTTCGCGAGCAGCTCGCCCAGCAAAACATTCCCGTCGTGGAAATGTCCCTGTTGGCTGGCGCGGGCGAGCATTTTGTCGTGTTCGACTACGAAGCGTTGATCGAGCAGGCGGTGGCGCGGGTGAAACAGGCCGGCGCGAAAAGTGTGGGTTTGATCGGCATGAACCTCGCCACCGTGGACGCGCGCGCCGTCTTCAGCGCGGCCTGCAAAGCGGTCGGCCTGACCACCAACCCAGCTTGGCAGGCGTTGACCGACGATGGCTCGCAACTGACAGGGGCGGCGGCAGTCCAGCCGATCTTTGCCCAGCGAACACGCCCCGACGCGCTGGTGATTCTCGACGATGTGATGGCGCAAGGCGCGTTGATGGCGTTGCTGGGGTTGGGCGTCCGTGTGCCGGCCGACGCGCGCGTGGTGACCCATGCCAACCGCGGCGCGGACCTCGCGTATCCCGCGCCGGTGGAGCAGATCGAGTTCGATCCGAATGAATTGGTGACCGCCGGGTGGCGGATGCTGGCCGACCGGCTGGCCGGCAAGCCCGTCCCGCAACGGCAGGTCCGGATCGCGCCCAAGGCGGTGTCCGCCGCGCGTTCCGCCCGCAGCAAACAGTTGGAAGGAGTAACCGTATGAACTGGAAACAAACCGCGGTGACAATGTTCGCTCTTGGAATCACCGTTGCCCAGACGTGGGCCACGATTGTGATCAACGTGAACTTCGAGCAACCCGGCGCGGTGGTCGGCAATCAGATCACCGCCGCCATCAACACCGGCACGGGCAATAACTTCACCGGCACCGATCCCGCCATCGTGTTCTCCACCCGCACCGGCGGCGGCGGGAAATTTGCCGGCAACTTCTCGACCGACGACAATGGCGAGATCCTGACCATGACCGGGTTTTCCGGCATTCCGATCGCCAGCGATTACACACTGGCGTTTCATATCCGGCGCGACGGGTTGCAGGACAGCCTGGATCGGCCTTTCGACCTGCCCATCTCCACCGGGCCGGGCGTTCAGGACATTGCCCAATTTGCGGCCAACGGCACAGACCTCGTCTTGCGCACCGGCGACCGCGGGGTGGGAACGGTCAGCCTGGCGGACGGCGTGTGGACGCACATCACGCTTGTGCATCAGGCCAACACACACCCGGTCGGGGGCAGTGGCAGTCCCGAAGGCACGACGCGTGTCTATGTGAACGGCGTGCTGTTTAACACGCAGACACTTATCGATTTTGCCGATCTGCCCGCTGGCAACATCACGTTGGGCGGCCAACTGGACGGCGGGCGCCCGTTTACCGGCCAACTCGACGACTTCTACCTCAACACGGTCGCGCTGAACGCGACGCAGGTCTATGATCTCTGGTGGTCCACGGTTGTGCCCGAACCTTCGACGGCGCTGTTGTTCGGCATGGGCGCAGTCCTCCTCTACTGGCGGCGGCGAACAACGGTGTGACCGGCAGCCATGAAGAAGCTCAGCGCGATTCGGATGGCTGCAATCTTGTGTTTGTTGTGCCCATCATTGACCGTGGCTGATGACCCGCCGTTCCTGCGCGTGCCGCGGGTCGCGGCGCAACCGGTGTTCGCGCCCGACCACCGGGTCGCGTTCGAGTGGCTCAACGCGGCGGCCTTTGCCGGCTTGCGCAACGCGCTGGCGCTGAATGCCGGGCAACCGGCCACGTACATCGGCGGCGGATTCGACGCGTCGTGGTGGTTGGCGTACGACGACCGGTATCTGTACGTGGCCTGCTTTACGCGCACACCGGCCACCGCCAACGAGGATTTCCTCGCGCGGGTAGTCGAGCACAACGACATCAACATTCTCGCCGATGACCACCTCGAGTTGCAGGTCAGCTTCGAGAGCCCGGCCGAGGCAGCGAGCAAACCGTTCTTCAAGCTGATGACCAACCCCAATGGCGCGCTCTACGCGGCGACCATCGAGGCGTTGCCAGGGCAGGATTTGCTGCTCGATCCCCACCGCATCCTCATCGAGCAGACGCTCTCCAGCGAGGCGCACGTGCCGGGCCGGTGGTGGGTCACGCGGCTGGGGATTCCGTTGGAGTATCTCGGCGCTGACAAGTTGGATGGCCGGGAAGCGCGCGTGCATCTGGTGTATCACACCGGCTTCTCGTACGGCAGTTGGGGCGGGCCAAGTTGGAAGAATTGGAACGACATGGGCCGGGTGGTATTCGATCCGCAACCACCGGCCACGGTGCGGTTGAACGGGAGCTACCCCTTCCTACTCGACCGGCGCGGCGAATTGAACCTCGATTTTGGCGGCGTGATCCGCACCGGCGCCGTCGCCGCGCCGACAGCGGTGCGACTCACGGTGCGCGTCGAGGCGGGAGGCGAGGTGTTGTACGAGAAAACCATCGAGGAACGCGGCGCGGGCGGCACGACGTTCCGGACGCGACTCGAGGACTCATTTACCCCGCGCGAGACCGGCAACGTCCTGCAACTCACGGCGGTCGCGGTGACGAGCGATGGCCAGGAAACGTTGCTGCTGCGCAACACGCTCCCGTTCGACAAGGTGAACGCCCGGCTCGACGAGCAGATCGCCGATTGGAAGAAGGCTCACCAGCAGCCGGCGACCGCGGCGGTCGAGTACGATTATATTTACGCGCCGTACACCGACCAGCTCGACGCGTTGGTCAACACGCGCTTGAATCTCGCGTTGCTGACCGGCGCGGAACGCGCGCGCGGCGAGGCGCTGAGCGCAGCGGACGGTCTGCGCGTGACGGTGGTCAACACCGCCGGGAAAACCATCGCCCAAGGTATGGGAACGATCACCGGACACCGCGGCAATGCGCGGGTGGAGTTCCAGCCGCCGTTGGCGGAAGGAGCGTACACCGTCCGGTATGAGTTGTTGCGAGACGGCGAGGTGGTGGACACGCACGAACGCCCGCTGACGCGCCAGAAGTTCGAATGGGAAAAGAACCAGATTGGCCGCGAGAAAGTCGTCATCCCGCCGTGGGAGCCGGTGCGGCGCGCGGGCCACAAACTGCAAATCTGGGGACGCGAGTATGTCATCGGCGACAACGGCTTGCCGGCCGCAATGATCTCCCAAGGGCGGGATGTGCTCGGCGGCGCGATTCAGCTTGCCGGCGTGGTCGAAGGCCAATCGGTCGCGGCCACGCCCCGCGCGCGCGGCTGGTGGCGACGCGGCGGCGCGCAGGTGTCGCTGGTGGCCGGTCAGGCGTTCCCACCGGATTACGCGAAATTCGAAATGCTTCACGGCACGTGTCCACCGCCGAAATTGACCGCGACCGCCGGGTACGCGGCAACGGTGCGGGCGGATTCGCAAGTCGGCGCGTTGCCGGTGCGGGTCGAGGCGGAGCTGTTGTTCGACGGATTTTACCATGTGAAACTGCGCCTGATGCCTGACCGGCCCACGACGGTCCAACGCCTGACGCTGACCATCCCGGTCAAGGACAACGCGGCGCTGATGCGATTTTCCCGGCAATACAACCTGGCCGGCACGGGCGCGATCCCGGCGGGCGACGGGGTGTTGTACGAGAGCCGGTCGTTGCCGCGCGTGCCGCAAGTGCAGACGAGTTTTGTGCCGATCGTGTTTGCGGGCGACCACGATCACGGCTTGTTCTGGATGGCCGAGTCCGACCGGGGTTGGGTGACGGACGACGAAACGTCGCTGGTCCAACTCGTCCGCGAGAACGGTCGGCTGGAGTTGCGGTTTCACCTGGTGACGCGCCCGGTGACGCTCGACGCGGCCCGTGAGATCGAGTTCGCATTGCTGGCGACGCCGTCCCGTCCCAAGCCACCCGGCTACCGGCGGGTGATGTGGGAGAAGTTGTATTCGCACGACACCAGCGGCTACCGGTACTACGGCACGGGGGTGAACGGTTTTCAACTGTACGAGCCGGGCGATTACGAGGCGTTGCGAAAGTTCTACTACGACCGCGGCGGGGTGTCGCCGTTGTACCCGGAGGGTCAAGAACCGCCGACGATGAAAGGCCGCACGTACCGGGTACGCAGCGAAGCGGCGGTCAACGGCGGGCCGTTGATCGTCTATGGCTCGACGTTCGGCGCGAACGCCGCGATGACGGAGTTTCCGACGTTCGGCAGCGGTTGGATTCAGAGCGCCGAGTTCACGCGACGCGCGCGGGTGGACGGCACGTTCCGCAATCGGCTGAACATGGGCGGCTCGCACCACTGGACCACCGACGCGGAGCTGACGCCGGTCTTCACGACGATGGACGAGAGTTTCATGGATTGCCATCTCTGGCACATGACGCGGATCGCGCGGTTCTGTGGCATCAATGGGACGTTCTATGACAATTACCAGACGTACACGACCGACCGGATTCCGACGTTGAGCGACGTGACCGGCGTGGCCTACCGGCGCGAGGACGGCACGTTGCAGCCGTTCGCCAATCCGCTGCGCCGCCACGAATGGACGCGCCGCTGGGCGACGGCGTTGTGGCTGCTGAACCGGCCGCCCATGCAGTTGATGAGCAACGATCCCGACAACACCTACGGACCGACCTGGTATGTCGAGGGATTGATGTACCACCAAAGCCCGACGCAGGACTGGATTGACCAGGGGCTGACGCTCGACCGCTTCGCCGCGTTCACCGCGTCGAGCGCCGGGATGGGCCTGCTGACCACGCACGTTCCCCCGTTGCAGCGCGACGGCAAACCGGTCGGCGTCGAGGACCGCATTGTGCGGCTGGCCCTGGCGTTTGTGTTGCTGCACGATCTCTGTTCCGATCCCTACCGGATCAGCGCTGGCAACCTTTCCGCGTTGCCCGCGCGCATTAGCAGGACGCTGCTCGAGGATGTGCGATTCACCGACGACCACGCCCGCTGGATCCGGTACTGGAACAACGCCGCCGAGTTGACTGTGAAAGACCCGCGCGTGGTGGTGGGCGGCTATGTCCACCCGCAAGGCGACGCGGCGTTGCTGGTGGTGGTGAACCCGACCGAGGAAACGCGCCACACGACGCTGGAGTTCAAAGACGGGTTGCTCGGCCGCCCGGTGACGGCGATCACCGAAGCCGACACCGGCGCGGCGGTCACCGGCCCGCTGGAAATTCCTCGTCACGGCGTGCGATACTTGCTGGTGCGATGAAACGCAGGACCGCATTCACGCTGATCGAGCTGCTCGTGGTGATCGCGATCATCGCGCTGCTGGCGGCGTTGTTGTTGCCGGCGCTCAAGAACGCCCGCGAATCCGCCCGCCGCGCCACGTGCCTCAACAACCTCCGCCAACTCGGCATGTCCGCGATGCTCTATGCGCAGGACTATGACGACTGGCTCGTGCCGGTCATCCGCAATTCCCCGCTCGCCACCTGGCAGGACATCCTGCACGACGACGGATACGTGGATGGAAGGAGGTCCGCCGGCCGGCTTGCCGAAGAGTCCGGGGTGTTCTACTGCCCGACGCGGACCGACCTTTACAAGTCCGCGCTGATCACGCGTTGGCGACAAAACGGCCTGTTCTCGATGAACAGCCGCCTCGCCGACGCCGTGGCGGCGGGCACGTTCGCGCGCCTCCCGAACATCGGCTGGCCAAGCGACCGGTTTCTGTTCAGCGAACCGGAGATCAACCACTGGATCTCCGGTCAGTGGTATCAATTCGCCGCGTCCACTCAACTGGACTTTCCGCACAGCGACGGCGCGGTCATGGCGTTTTGCGACGGCCACGTCGAGCTTGTCTCCCGCGCGAAGGTGAATGTCTTCCCCAGCGGCTCGACCAACCCGAAAGTCACGCCGCATTACCCATGGTAGCGTCACGCATCGCTGACGAGCGCAGCATGACCACACCCGGTTTCGCCCTCCGCGCCAACGGCCAGCCGATCTCCGACTGGGTGACGGATGACGGGGTCAACTACCGGTCAGCCACGACCAAACTCACCACGCGCCTCACCACCCGCGAACTCGGCGCGGCCGCCCGGGAATACCGGCTGGCGCTGACGAATGTGGCGGACACGCTCAGCCCGGTGCTGAGTCACATTGAGTTTTGCCGGCTCACGCACGCGATCACGACGGAATCCGTGCCGGTCGTTCATCACTGCGGCGGCGGGTTGACTGATGCGGTGTTTCCGAGCGCGGCTTGGCGGGTGAAGCGAACGGAGTTGCCGGACTGGGCGGCGCTGAAACTCGAAGGCGCGCGCGGGCGCAGTTCCAACAAGGATTTGCCGCTGTTCCTGGTGACCGACGAGCGCGACGAAGCCGGGCTGGCGTTTGCGGTTGGATACTCCGGCAACGTCGTCAGCACCATCCTGCGCGAGTTCGATTACCGGTCGGTGGTGGTGTCGGCCGGCATCCGCGACCTGCAACTGCGGATTCCGCCCGGTGAGACGGTGCCGGTCAGTTCGATGCTCGTTGTGCCGTACCGGGGCGATCACCTGACCGGCTTGAATGCGTTGCGGCGCGTGCTGCGCGAACAGGTCTGTCCACCGGCCACGCCGCGCATCACTTATGATCACTGGTTCGGTCTCGAAAGCCGGTACGATGAGACGATTTTACTGCGCGAGGCTGAAGTCCAGGCGCAGCTCGGCACGGAAGTGTTCGTTGTGGACGCGGCGTGGGCGCAACAGGGCAACGTGCCGCACTACGGAGCCGGTAACTGGGAAACGGTGGACGACCAGAAATTTCCCCACGGATTGAAGGCGTTCGCCGACAAAGTGCGCGGGCTGGGAATGAAGTTCGGGTTGTGGATTGAGCCGGAGACCGTCGAAGCCGGTACGCAGATGGACCGGCAGTTTCCCGACGCGCTGATTCGGTTGCCGGGCGCGCACCGGTATCTGGCGGATTTTTCGCGGCCGGAAATCGGCGAGCATCTTTTCGCCGTGACCGGCCGGCTGGTGGACGAGTTTGGCGTCGAATGGTTTCGCGTGGACAGCAATCTCGATCCCGACCCGTACTGGGCGACCATCGCCGATCCCGGTGAACGCGGCTACCGGGAACTGCGGCATTTCGAAGGTTTTTACCGGTATCTCGACCGACTGCGGGAACGCTATCCCCACCTGCATCTCGAAGGTTGTTCGTCCGGCGGGCGGCGGATTGATCTGGAACTGCTCAAGCGCCACCACAGTTTCTGGGTCAGCGACAACACGGTCTTCCCGGCCACCGTTCACCAGCATCTGGGCGGCGCGAATCATTTTCTGCCGGCGCACCTGATTCATTGTGAAGTCGTGAAATACCCGCGTTACCCGACCCGTGACGGGAGCGAGTTCACGGATTACTGGCTGGCGTCGTTGTGCGGCGGCTTGTTCGGCATCGGCGCGCCGCTGTCGCAATACCCGGTCGCGACGCGGGAACGACTGGCCGGCTGGGTCGCGCAGTACCGGCAACTCCGTCGCTACCTGGCCGGCGATTTCTACCCGTTGCTGCCGCAACCATCCACGACCACCGACTGGGACGCCTGGCAATTTCATCTGCCAGCCACGGACGAGGGGATGCTGCTGGTGTTTCGTCCGCGCGGCGGTCCGGCCGAGATGGAAGTTCGCCCGCGGGGTTTCTCGACCAGCATCCGTGTCGCCCTGCCGGAACCGCACACCGCCAAGATCATCCGGTACGCCCACGGCAAGGAACTCTGACATGCGACACCGCTGCGCCCTCGTCGGTCTCGGCAACCGCGCCCATTCGTGGCTGGCCGAGATGACCACGACCTACCGGGAACAAGCGGAACTCGTCGCGTTGTGCGACCCGGTCACGGCGCGGTGCGACGACGCCAACCGGCAGTACTGCACGACGGCGGCAGTGTTTGATGATTACGACCGGCTGTTGCGCGAGACGCGTCCCGACCGAATGATCGTCGTCAGCCCCGATTACCTCCACGCCGACCACATCGTCAAGGCGCTCGAGGCCGGCTGCGCGGTGGCGACGGAGAAACCGCTCTGCACCACCGCCGCCGACGCGCAGCGCATCCTCGAAGCCGAAGCGCGCAGTGGCCGGCCGATTTTCATGGGGTTCAATTACCGGTACATCCCCCTGATGAGCAAGGTGAAGGAGTTGCTGTTGGCCGGAGAGATTGGCCGGCCGGTTTCGATGGATCTGACGTGGTACTTGGATTACCGGGGCCACGGCGCGTCGTATTTCCGGCGCTGGCACCGGCAGATGAAGTACTCCGGCGGCCTGCTCATCACGAAAGGCAGTCATCATTTCGATCTCGCCAACTGGTGGATGGGCCACGAACCGGCCACGGTGTTTGCGCGTTGCACCCGCAATTTCTTCGGCCCCGGCAAATACAAATACCGTGGCACACGCTGCCAGGATTGCGCGCACACAGCCGCGTGCGATTTCTATCTTGCCCCACCGGACGAGACGAAACTCTCCGCCGAACTGGGCTACCGGGTCGGTCATGTCCGCGATTACGCGCGGGATTATTGTCCGTTCGGCGACGACGTGGACATCTACGACACCCACGCCGTGGTGGTTGAATACCGGCACGGCGGCATCCTCAACTACTCACTCAACGCCGCTGTTCCGTTCGAAGGTTGGAATCTCGCCATCAACGGCACAAACGGCCGACTCGAAACCAAGATCACCGACGCCAAACCCGCCGCGCCGTGGCTACCGGCCGATTGGCGGCGACAGCATCAAGGCCGGGAGGTCGAATGGCCGGCCGAGTACCGCATTTTCGTCATGCCGCACGACCGGCCCGCGCATGAGGTGACCGTGCCGAACATCGCCGACGGTCACGGCGGCGGGGATTTCAAAATGTTCGACGCCCTGTTCCTTGGCAAAGGGTTGAATGACGACCCGCTCGGCCTGTTTGCCCGCGCGCGCGACGGCGCGCTGAGCATCGCCATCGGCGACGCCGCGAACCAATCCGCCGCCACCAGCCAAGCCGTCGGGATATCGCTGTAGCAGCGACCACCACACAGGCTGGTCAGGACCAACCCAACCGGTCGGTCTCCAAGAGGGCCGCCAGTTCCGCGAACGACATGACCTCAATCCCATCGGTGGTTTGTCGCCTTGGGCTGGTGGGCAGAACCAGTAATCGCCGGCGCAAGCCCGGCAGGGGTGCAATGGCGCGCAGGCCCTTGCACCAAGTCTCCGAGAAGTTGGTCCCGGCTTTGGCCTCGATGGCGAGAAATTCCTGACCGCGACGCAACAGGAAATCAACCTCGGTTCCCACGGCGGGCGCCGGCGCCCAATAAAAGCAGTCATCGAAGCTGCCGCGGTAATCCCGGTAGGCGCGCAGGGTTTGCGCCACCAAACCCTCGAACAACGCGCCGCGTTCTTCCGGCAAGGGCGGACCGGCGCTGTGTTTCATGGCTCGTACCAGGCCGGGGTCGCACCAATAAAGTTTGGGTAGTTTGCGCTCGCGCACGCGCAGTTTCGCCTCGTAAGCGGGGAGGCGAAAACAAAGCAGTGTTTCCTCCAGGATCTCGAGATAACCATGCACGGTCGTGCGGGCCACGCCCGCCTCGCGGGCGATGTTGGTCACGTTGATGATCTGGCCGTGAAACAGCGCCGCAATGGGCAGGAACCGGGCGAAGCCGGGCAGATTGCGCACGATAGCCTCGGCTTGAATTTCCTCCTTGAGATAGAGTTGGGTGTAGGCGCGCAAGGTTTCCTCCCGCCGCGGCGCATCCCAGACCAAGGGCAGCAGTCCGGTTTGCAGCGCCGCCGCCAGGTCAAACTGCTCGCCCAACTCCGCGGGGACAAACGGGTGCATGGCGCGTTGCAGCGCCCGGCCGGCGAGCAGGTTCACCCCTGTGCGCCGCAGCTTGCGGGCGCTCGAACCGCAAAGGACGAATCGGCGGCGGGTTTCCTCGATCAGGCGATGAACCTCGTTGAGGAGATTGGGCAGGCGTTGCACTTCATCAATCACCACCCATTGGGTGACTGGCAACGGCCGCACCTCGGCCGCGAACAAGCCCGGCTGGGCCAGCAACCGTTGGTACACGTCTTCAGCCAACAGGTTCACCACATGCGCTGTCGGGAACTGCTTGCGCAGCCATGTGCTTTTGCCTGAGCCACGCGGCCCGAGCAGGAAAAAGCTCTGTTCCGGGGGGATCAAAATGCGCAAGTGCTCCATCTGTCAACCTCGCCGTCATTTTGCACGATAAACTGACGAGATGCAAGCCGACGCCTGCCGACCATCGTCAGGTGGTTGACCTCAAAATATTCTATCATATTTGGCATAAAATGGTTGCAGCACGACCCGCTCGGGCTGTTTGCACGCGCTCGCGACGGCGCGCTGTGCATTGCCATCGGCGACGCCGCCAGCCAATCCGCCGCCACCGGCCAACCGGTGCGGCTGCCGGCGTTTGCGCTTGCCCGTCCGTGAGACAACTGGCAAGAGAGAGTCCATGATTCGACCACACGATCGGATGTTGTTCATCGGCGACTCGATCACGCACGCGTTTTGCAGGCCGGAGGAGGTCGGCACGTCGTACCGGCTCGGCGCGGGGTGGGTGATGATGGTGGCCGCGCAACTGTCCGCCGAGCACCCGGAATGGCAGTTGCAGTTCGAGAACCGCGGCGAGTGCGGGCACGGCGTGGCGGAGCTCGCTGACCGGTGGGAACGCGATTGCCTCGCGCTGCAACCGACCGTGCTCAATCTGCTCGTCGGCGTGAACGAGACAATCCGCACCCTGAAATACCGCACGGGCTTGTCGCCCGCCCATTTTCGCGAGGCGTACCGGGCGCTGTTGACGCGGACCCGCCAGGCGTTGCCGCAGGTCCGATTCATCTTGTGCGAACCGTTTCTGCTGCCGGTCGCCACGGTCACTGCGGACTGGCTGGCCGACATGCAGCCACGGCAGCAGATTGTTCGCGAACTGGCCACGGAGTTCGGCGCGACGTTTGTCGCGTTGCAGGCCGCGTTCGACGAGGCGGCCGCCCGGAGCAAGGCGGAGGACTGGCTGTTCGACGGCATTCATCCGCACGCGGCGGGGCAATGGTTGATCGCACGCGAGTGGCGCCGGCAGGTTCTGGGAAAAACACGATGAACTGCGTGGTGACCGACCACGGCGTTGTCGCGGACGGCCAAACGCTCAACACCACGGCGATTCAGGCGTTGCTGGACCGCTGCCGGGAGCGCGGCGGCGGGACGCTGCGGTTTCCCGCAGGCCGGTACCTGACCGGCGGCCTGACCTTGTGCAGCCATCTGACGCTGCAGTTCGACAGCGGAGCGGTGTTGCTCGGCAGCGGCGACCTCGATCATTACCGGCAGCACCAGCCGCCGCCTGAACGTTTCGTGGAAGACCACGAAGGCGTGCGCGCGTTGCTGTGGGCGGTGGATTGCGAGCAGATTCGGCTGGTCGGGCCGGGCACGATCGATGGGCAGGGCGCGTTGTTCGCGCGTTATCCAAACGTGCGGGCCGGGCGGCCGCGCAACATCTGGTTCGCCCGCTGCCGGGAGGTGACGGTGGAACACCTGCGCCTGCGCAACGCCGGTTTCTGGATGCAGCACTACGTGAAATGCCGGGGACTGCGGTTGCTCCATCTCGATGTCTGGAATCATGACAGTTGCAACAACGACGGGATGGACGTGGATGGCTGCCAAGACGTGCAGATTAGTGGATGTCGGATTGATTCCGCGGACGACGCGATCTGTCTGAAGTCCGGTAACGACCAGCCCACCGAGAACGTCCTCATCCGCGATTGCCTGACGCGGACGCACTGCAATCATTTCAAGACCGGCACGGAATCAAACGGCGGTTTCCGCAACATCCACGTGGACGGCCTGATCATGACGCCGTCGGCCCGGCGCGAATCGCACGCCGGCACCGAGGGTGCGGATTGGCGGGGCGCGGGCGGGATCGCGCTCGGCGCGGTGGATGGTGGGTGTCTGGAGAACATCGTGGTCCAGAACGTCACAATGGATCAGGTCCGCGTCCCGTTTTTCATTCGCCTCGGCGACCGGGGCCGGCCGGTTCCCGGCACGACCGCGCGCCAGCCGGTCAGCTTCGCCCGCAACATCACGATCCGCGGCGTCAATGCCCGGCATGCTTCTGCGCAGGGTTGTTACATCGCGGGTCTGCCGGACGCGCCTCTCGAAAGTGTGACCATCGAAGATTGCCAGCTTGAATTCGCCGGTGGCGGCGACCCGCAACTGATCCACCACGTCGTTTCGGAGCAGCGCGCCGGCTACCCCTCGATGGAACTGTACGGCGACCTGCCCGCCCACGGCCTCTACGCCCGTCATGTGCGCGGCCTGCGCCTGCGCCAACTCGATTGCCGCACCGAGCAACCCGACCCGCGCCCCGCCGTGGTCTGCCACGCCTGCTGCTCGGTCGTGTTCACCTGACGGATTCCGGCTTGCGCGAGCCGGGCGGTGTGTGGTAAGAGGTCTGACCACGTGGCTGCCCCTGCTTCCAGACGACGGTTGCCGTTGGCGACGGAATTGGTGACGGAGTTGTCGCAACGCATTGCCGCCGGCACCTATCCCGCCGATTCCCTGCTGCCACCGGAACGCGCCTTGGCGGGGAAACTCGGCGTCAGCCGGCCGGTGTTGCGGGAGGCGTTGCAGCGAATGCAGTCGCAGGGGTTGGTGGAAATCCACCACGGCGTCGGCGTGCGGGTCGTCGGCAAGTGTTACCGACCGGTGCGCGAGTCGGTCGCGTTCCTGCTGCCCCAGCGCGCGGCGCGGTTGCGGCAGTTGATGGAGGTGCGGCTCGTGGTCGAACCGGAAGTCGCCCGGCTCGCGGCGGAGCGGGTTACGAAAACGGAACTGCGCGGGTTGACGAAGTTGCAGGCGGAACTTGCCGAGGCCACTGATTTGGCGGAGGCGGTGCGGTTGGTGCGGCAGTATCAGCCCGCGAGGGAAGCGTAAGGGTTGCCGGCCGGTGGCGACATACCGGCATGGACCATTACGACGTGATCATTATCGGCACTGGGGCGGGCGGCGGAACGCTGGCCCGCAGGCTCGCCCCGTCCGGCAAACGCATCCTGCTCATCGAACGCGGCGGCTACGTCCCGCGCGAGAAAGCCAATTGGGATCCGCAGGCGGTCAATCTCGACGCGCGGTACAACACGCGCGAGCTCTGGCGCGATTCCGCCGGGAAGGAATTGCATCCGCACACGAATTACTACGTCGGCGGCAACACCAAGTTTTATGGCGCGGCCTTGTTCCGGATGCGCGAACAGGATTTCGGCGAACTGCGCCACCACGGCGGCGTGTCCCCCGCCTGGCCGATCCGGTACGCGGACCTCGAACCCTACTACACCGAGGCCGAGCGGCTCTATCACGTCCACGGCAACCGGGGCGAAGACCCCACCGAGCCGCCGGCCAGCGCGCCCTACCCATTCCCCGCGGTCAGCCACGAACCGCGGCTCCAACAACTCGCCGAGGATTTCCAAGCCAACGGTCTGCGGCCCTTCCACACCCCGCTGGGCGTGATGCTCGACGAAACCAATCCCCACTCGAGCGCCTGCATCCGCTGCAACACCTGCGATGGGTACCCGTGCTTGATCAACGCGAAGTCGGACGCGCAAGTCTGCGGCGTCAATCCCGCGATGACGTACGACAACGTCGTCTTGATGACGCACGCCAAGGTCGACCGGCTTGTTGCCGACACCACCGGCCGCGCGGTCAAACAGGTGATCGTCCAGCGCAACGGCGCGACGTTGGAGCTGTCCGCCGACATCGTGGTGGTCAGCGCCGGGGCCATCAACTCCGCGGCTCTGCTTTTGAAATCCGGCCTCGCCAACCGCAGCGGCGTGGTCGGCCGCCATTACATGGGTCACATCAACTCGGTGTTGATGGCGCTGTCGAAATGCCCGAACCCGACGATCTTCCAAAAATCGCTGTCGGTGAATGATTACTATTTCCGCGCGCCGGACTGGGAGTACCCGCTCGGCCACATCAGTTTCGTCGGCAAACTCGACGGCATCACCTTGAAAGCCGGCGCGCCCGCGATTGCGCCGGGCTGGACGCTGGCGAAGATGGCGCAGCATTCCCTCGATTTCTGGCTCACGAGTGAAGACTTGCCGGACCCCGACAACCGCGTCACACTCAACCGTGATGGTGAGATCGTGCTGGCGTATAAACCCAACAACGAAGAAGGTCACCGGCGGTTGATCGCGAAACTGAAAGCCCTGTTGCAAAACCAGCGCAAGTGCCCGGTGCATGGCCATGATTGCCACGTCGGGTTGTTCGCCCGCAATCTGTTTGTCGGCCAGCGCATCCCGCTGGCCGGGGTCGCGCACCAGAATGGAACGATCCGCTTTGGGCGCGACCCGCAGACTTCCGCGCTCGATGTGAACTGCAAAGCCCACGACCTCGACAATCTCTACGTCGTGGACGGCAGCTTCTTCCCCAGCAGCAGCGCCGTCAACCCCGCGCTCACCATCATGGCCAACGCCCTGCGCGTCGGCGATCATCTGCTGAACCGACTCGGCACCGCTGTAGCGTCGGCTGTCCCCAGCCGACACTCCTCCGCCACGATCGCCACCAGTCGGCTGGGACAGCCGACGCTACAACAATGCTAAAAAAGATCATCCCATGCCCCCATCCATGACTCAATTCGTCCGCGATGCCCTGCCCGACCAACTGCCGGATGTCGTGATGCCGGCCTGCCCGATCGTCAAACTTCTCAAGGGCCAAAAGGCGCTCGTCACCGGTGGCAGCAGCGGCATCGGCAAGGCCATCGCCATTGCGCTCGGATCCGCCGGGGCCGATGTCGTGGTGAACTACCGCAGCGGCGATCCCAGCGAGGTCGTGGAAGCCGCCGCCCACTGCGGCAGCCGCGTGTATGCCCACCGGGCCGATGTCGCGAACGAAGCCGAGGTCCAAGAGATGTTCGCCAAGATGATCCGCGACTTCGGGACGATTGACATTCTGATCAACAATGCCGGCCTGCAAAAAGACGCCGCCATCGAGGACATGACGCTCGAACAATGGAACACCGTCATCGGCGTCAACCTGACCGGCCAGTTCCTCTGCGCGCGCGAAGCCATCAAAGAATTCAAACGGCGCGGCATCAACCCCGCCGTCTCCTGTGCGGCGGGCAAAATCATCTGCATCAGCAGCGTCCACGACGTCATTCCGTGGGCCGGCCACGTCAACTACGCCGCCTCCAAAGGCGGCGTGATGTTGATGATGAAAAGCATCGCCCAGGAAGTCGCTCCCTTTCGCATCCGCTGCCTCAGCATCTGCCCCGGCGCCATTCGCACCCCGATCAATCGCGCCGCTTGGGAAACGCCCGCCGCTTACCGCGACCTGATGAAGCTGATCCCCTACAAGCGCATCGGCGAACCCGAGGACATCGCTCAAGCCGCCGTTTGGCTCGCCAGCGACTACGCCGACTACATCACCGGCACCAACCTCTACATTGATGGCGGCATGACGCTCTACCCCGGCTTTGAAGCCGGTGGCTGAAGCGGGCGCTCCTTTGTAAGGTTTGCCCGTCGGGCCCGACTCAAGTGCGTGAACACACCCACGCGGATCGTAATCTTGGGCGGCGGATTTGGGGGCATCTATACCGCGTTGCATCTGGAGAAACTCCTCGGCCGGGATTCCGCCGTCGAAATCACGCTGGTCAACCGGGAAAACTTCTTCCTCTTCACACCCATGTTGCATGAAGTCGCAGCGTCCGATCTCGACATCACCGACATCGTCAACCCCATCCGCAAACTGCTGAAACGAACGCAATTTTTTCACGGCGAAGTGCTGCGGATCGAATTGGACAACCACCGGGTCGTCGTCTTTCACGGCGGCGACGAACGGCACGCACACACCCTCGCCTACGATCACCTCGTCATTGCGCTCGGGACGGTCACCAATTTCTTCGGCAACGCAGCCCTCGCGACGCGCGCGGTAACGATGAAATCGCTCGGCGACGCCATCCATCTTCGCAACCGCTTGATCGAGAATCTGGAGCAGGCTGATTTTGAATGTTGCGCGGCGCTGCGTGAACCCCTGCTCACCGTCGTCGTGGCCGGTGGCGGGTTTTCGGGTGTCGAGACCATTGCATCCGTGAATGATTTCCTCCGCGAAGCCCTGCCTTTCTACCGCAACCTCCGCGCGGACATGCTGCGGCTCGTGCTCGTCCATCCCGGCGACGAAATCCTGCCGGAACTCGGTCCCGACCTCGGCCGCTACGCCCGCCGCAAGCTCGGCGCGCGCGGCGTCGAAATCCGCACGCGCACCAAGGTCACCGGCGTGACGGGCGACACCGTGACCTTGAGCGACGGCACCGCGGTGCGTTGCGACACGATCGTGTGGACGGCCGGCACGGCGCCGAACCCCCATTTGGAAGCGCTCCCATGCGTCAAGGAACGCGGGCGCGTGCGCGTGAACGAGTTCCTCGAAGTGCCGGACTATCCGGGCGTCTGGTCGTTGGGGGATGCGGCGTGCATCTCCGACCCCCGCACCGGCAAGCCCTATCCGCCCACAGCGCAACACGCCATCCGCCAAGCCAAGACGCTCGCGCGAAATCTGGTGGCGACGATCCGCGATCAGCCCAAATCACCTTTCGTCTTCAACACCATCGGCGCGCTGGCCACGATTGGACGGCGGACGGGTGTGGCGCGCATTTTCGGTGTGAACTTTTCCGGCTTCCTCGCCTGGTGGATGTGGCGAACAATTTACCTGAGCAAACTGCCGCGGTTCGAAAAGAAGTGCCGGGTTGCGCTGGATTGGACGTTGGATGTGCTGTTCACCAAAGACCTCGTGCAGTTCCACACCGCGCGCACCGCGCGCGCCGCGCCACCCGCCATCCGGGAGGAAATCGCCGCATGATCCATCGCATCGCCCTCGCCCTCATCCTGACCCTTTCCGCCAGTCACGCCCAACTCGTTGCCGGCGTGGATTCGGTGGGCATCACCGTGTCCGACATGGACCGGGTGTTGCCGTTTTACACAAACACACTGCCCTTCGTGGTGGTGTCCGATACCGGCTCAGATCCCCGGGTGGTGCGACTGCGACTGGGCGATGAGTTTCTGGAGCTGACCGATTACGCCACCGATGGCCGGCCGCTGCCAGCGGATTCGCGCAGCAACGACCGATGGTTTCAGCACATTGCCATCATCGTTTCCGACATGGACCAGGCCTACGCCCATCTCCAGCAGCACCAGGTCACGCACGTCTCCCCGGCCCCGCAGACGATTCCGGCGTGGAACAAGGAGGCGGCCGGCATCCGCGCGTTCTACTTCCGCGATCCCGACAATCATAATCTCGAAATTCTCTGGTTCCCCCCCGGCAAAGGCGCGGCCAAATGGCGGGCCACCGACCGCCTGTTCCTCGGCATTGACCACACCGCGATTGTCGTCCGCGACACCGCGACGAGTGTGCGCTACTACCGGGACGTGTTGGGCTTGACGGTGGCCGGCGCGAGCGAGAATTACGGCCCCGAACAAGAGCGTCTCAACAACGTCGCCGGCGCGCGCTTGCGGATCACCAGCCTGCGCGGCTCAACCGGCCCGGCCATTGAGCTGCTCGAATATCTGGCCCCGCGCGACGGCCGACCGTTCCCCGCCGACTCGACGCCGCGCGACCTCTGGCATTGGCAAATCAACTGCCGGCCCCCTCCGATCTTGCGCGATCCGGACGGCCACGCGCTGCGGTTCTGATTCACTTTCATCTTTTCCGGCCGCCGCTTCGATGCTACCGGTTGACCATGCGTTGGTCGGTGCCCCTCGGGCGGATTTTTGGAATCGCGTTGCGGTTGCATGTGACGTTTTTGCTGCTGGTCGCGTTCATCGGTTATCAAGGCTATCTCGTCGCCGGCGGTCGCGGCGCGGGCTGGGCGGTGGCGTTGGTCTGCTCGGTGTTTGCCTGCATCGTGATTCACGAACTGGGCCACAGCGTTGTGGCGCAGCGACTGGGCGTCGAGGTGCGCAGTATCACGTTGCTGCCGATTGGCGGCGTGGCGGCGCTGCGGACGATCCCGGAAAATCCGTGGCACGAAATCGCCATCACGCTGGCCGGGCCGATGATGAACCTGATCATCGCCTGTTTGTTGTTGCCGTTCACCGGCTGGCCGACCGAATTCTTGCTGGTTCATTACCCGCACGACCTGGCCGGGCTGCTCAAGACGCTGGTCGGGGTCAATCTCGGCTTGTTCGGGTTCAATTTCATCCCCGCATTTCCGATGGACGGCGGGCGGTTGCTGCGGGCGGTGCTGGCGCTGTTTGTCTCCTACCGGCGCGCCACTGTGGTGGCGGCGACCGTCGGACAGGGGCTGGCGATTCTGTTCATCGTGGCGGGGCTGAAGTTTTCCGCGATGTGGATCATCCTCGGCGCGTTCATCTTTTTGGCCGCCGAAGGCGAGGAGAAGGCCGTGAAAATGCGCAGCCTGTTGCGTGACATCGAGGTGGCGGATGTGATGACCCGCGAGTTTGTGACGCTGACGCCGCAGGCGCCGTTGCGCGAGGCGTTGACCGCGATGTACCGCACCGGGCAGGACGATTTTCCGGTGCAGGAAGGCGACCGGCTGGCCGGCTGGCTGACGCGCCAGGCGGTCATTGACGCGATCAATTCCCACGGCGAGGACACACCGGTCGCCGCGGTGATGGATGCGGACCCGCCGGTGTTGTCACCGCGCAACAAGGTTTCCTGGGTTCACGAACAGATGATGGCCGATCATTATCAGGGCTTTCCGGTCATGGAGAACGGCCGGCTCGTCGGCCTGCTCGGTCCCGACAACATCAGCCGCTACCTCCTGCTTCAGGAGAGCCTGAAACCGAAGCGACCCGCGCGCGCGCCCACGCCAACGCCTCCTCCCGTGATCGCAGCCGTTCCTCCAACTGCAGCTCCGCCGCCTCCCGCAACAACGCTCCCACCTGCGGACCGGGCGTAAGCCCGAGCGCCAGCAAATCGTGGCCGGTCAACAACGGCGCGGGCCGGATCGCCTCGGGCGGCAACTCGGTGGCCTGCCGTTTCAGAAACTCGTAGTTGCTCAAGTCGCGGTGGCTCGACAAGCAGTCCACCCGGTGCAGCTCCAGTTCCGCGGCGAACGTCGGCCGCTGCAGGATTCGTTTGACCTTGGCGGGACGCATTTCCTGCACGTGCTGCATCCGCATGTGCTCTGCCACGCAGGTCACCACCTGGGCAATCGTGTCGTTGGGGAACCGCAACCGCCGCAAAATCTGCTCCGTCATCTCCGCGCCCACCCGGTCGTGTTCGTGAAATCGGATCCGGTCGGGCGCGCGCTGAAACGTCGGCGGCTTGCCGACGTCGTGCAACAACACCGCCAGCGCCAGAACCGGGTCGGGATGGGGGGGCAGGTGTTCGAACATCAGTTTGACGTGGGTGAACACATCGCCCTCGGGGTGGAACTGCGGCGGTTGTTCCACGCCGCGCAACGCGTCCACCTCCGGCAGGATCACCGCCAGCAATCCGGTCTGTGCCAGCAACTCCAGCCCGCGCGCCGCGCCGGGCCGGGTGATGATCTTCAGCAACTCGTCGCGGATTCGTTCGGCGCTGACCACGCGCACCTCGGACGCCATCTCGCGGACGGCGGCGAAGGTGACCGGCTCGATCAAGTAGTCCAGGTTGGCGGCAAACCGCACGCAACGCAGCAACCGCAGCTTGTCCTCCGCAAACCGCCGGCGCGGATCGCCAATCGCCCGCACGATGTGCCACGCGATGTCGGCCCGGCCGCCCACGAAATCAATGATCTCGCCCGTCAACGGATCCTGAAACAGGCCGTTGATCGTGAAATCCCGCCGTTGGGCGTCCTCCTCCGGCGTGCCGTAGCGGACCGAAGCCGGGCGGCGCCCATCGAGATACGCCTCGTCGCAACGGAACGTCGCCACCTCAAACGAGTGGCCGGCTTCGAGAACGAGGATTACGCCGAACTGCGCGCCGACCGCCACCGTGCGGGGAAACAGCCGTTGCACCTCGTCGGGCGTGGCGGCGGTGGCGATGTCGAAATCATGCGGTTCCACGCCGCGCACCAGATCGCGGACGCACCCCCCCGCGAAGTAAGCCAAATGCCCGGCCTCCCGGAGCACCCGCACGATCCTCGTGGCTGGCTCTTTCACAGCGGCTCGGTCTCAGCCCGGACGGCCACCACGTCCTTGCGGTGTGTCAGATAAAACAAACTGCCCACCAAACTCCAAAATAACATCACGATAAACCCCAACAACGACAGCGCCACGGCTTCGGAGGCTTTGACGCCCACTTGGCCGAACATTTCGGCGTACATCAGTTCGCGGACGCCAAAGCCGGAGATGCTGATCGGGATGGCGGTCACCGAGTTGATGATCGGCAGGTACAACAGGTAGTCCACCAGACCGTTGGCCGTGGTGATTTTCAAACCGCGCCCCACACAGTAAATGCTGATCATCACCGCCAGATGCACCCCGAAGGAAAGCAACGCCGTCCGCGCCAGCAAGCCCGGCTGCGTCGCATAACCCCGGTACGCTTCCACCATCCGCTTCAGCGCGTCGTAGTACGGCAGCCGTTGCAACAACGATCGCCCCTTCGGCACCCGGTCGGCCAGCCCTTTCCAGAACATCGCCGCCGTCAGCGCCACGGTGGCGGTGACGATGCCGAGGGTGAGGATGGCAAAGGTGCGCAACCGCACGTCATCAAACACGCGGTGATAAAAGATGCCCATCATGATCAGGGTGATCACAAACAGCGCCAACAACCCGATCAACCGATCCACCACCACCGTCGCCACCGCCTCCGCTTTTTTGTGATGCGTCTCGTGCGCCGCGTACCACGCCTTGATCACGTCCCCGCCCGTCGAGCCGAGCATGAAGGAATTGAAAAACATCCCGATGAAAAAAATCGAGGTCGCCCGCCAGAACGACAGCTCGATGCCCTGCGCCTGCAAAATCCACTGCCACCGCACCGTGCCGCAGACGCACACGATCCCCACGCAGCCGATCGCGGCGGCAAACCACCCCGGGTCCACCTCCCGAAACACCTCCCACAACGCGTTCGGTCCCTCCGTCCAGATAATCCGTGACCGTTCCGCGAAGGTCAGCTCGTCCGGCCGAAGACCGTGTTGCTCAAAATACCGGGCCGCCTCCTTCTGAAAAATCCCGTGAAACAGGTACGCCAGAATCCCCACGCTGACCACGATTCGCACGATCGCTCCGAGTTTCTTTTTCATGACGCCAGTTGGTGATGGACCCGGGACACTCCGTCCCGAATCTGCTCCGCCGTCCAATGATGATGAATCTCCCAGGCAAACACCATCTCCTTCGCGGCAAACGGCGACAATCGAGCGAAATCAAACGCGCCCACCCCCGGGGGCAGATGATCGTGCGCCGGCGGTGCCACATCCTGCAGATGAAACCCCGCCGTCCGCCCGCGAAACCGTTCCAGCCACCCCTCGTGCGTCTCCAGCCCGAGCGCCTCCTTGACCTGCGCGTGGCCCACGTCGTGCCAGTAACTGACCACCTCGGCCCCGTACCGGCCGATGATCGCGTCGGTCTCATCCGCATCGGGTATCTCCTCGATGCCGAACCGGGTTTCGATGCCGAGTTTGATCCTCATCTCCTGGGCGCGCGGGACGACCTCATCGAGCGTGCGGTACACCTGATCCAGAAACCGTTGCCGCTTCTTGACCCGCACGGCGAGCGCCTTCTGGCGGAGCCGTTCAAACTTGGGCGAATCGCGGCGGCCGGCTTCGACCAGTTCCAGCAACCGCATCGTGTAATTGCGCATCAGCACCAAGCCCAAATGCAACACCACGACGCGGGCGCCGAGGCTCGCCGCGCAGTCAATCGTCCGCACCGTGTGCCGCACCGCGCACTGCCGTTCGCGGTCGTCGCGCGCGCTGGGCAAATAATAATCGGGCGCCGGTCCCATCACGCCCACTGGCAACGGACAGAAATTGTGCAACGAACTAATCTTGATCTCCCCCGCCGCCACCGCCCGCTGGATGCCGTCCACCAACGACAACCGCGTCCCATGGCCCAACTCCGCATACTCAAAACCCAACTCCCGCACCTCCAGCAGCATCGCGCGACCGTCGGTGTGACGATGAGAGTTCCAACAGGTGGAAAAAGCAAACATGACGAAAACATCACAGGCCAACGCCGACCGGGTCGCGGCCGGGCGCTGGCCTGTGCGAGAGCAAATTTCGGTTCAGAATCCCATGAAGTTGCGCGGCCCGCGCGCCTTGCGTCGCCGCTTCTCGCTTGGTTTCTCGTAATGACGATGCGCCCGCGCCTCGCGCAACGTCCCTTCACGGTCGAGCTTCTTCTTCAACCGCCGCAGCGCCTTCTCCACGGGTTCGCCCTTCTTCAGTTTAACCTCTGACAATCACATTCACACCCCTCTCCACACGCCGGCACCGGCCAAATTCTTGCGTGAAACGGTCGGCATCTTACCGACGCCCCCCCTCCCTGTCAAAAGCTAATCCGTCGCCAAAATCGCATGCGCGACCGCGTACTCTTGCGTGTGCGCGAGGCTGACCAGCGCCACCGTGACACCCCGCGCCGCCGCCAGCTCCACCCCTTTGCCATGCCAGACAATGAACGGCTCCCCAGACTCGCGCTTCGCAATCTCCATGTCCTGCCAGCCAAGTTGCCGTCCGATCCCGGTGCCAAACGCCTTCGAAATGGCCTCCTTCGCCGCAAACCGCGCCGCCAAATGCGTCGCCGGATCCTTCATCCCCTGACAGTAGGCGACCTCGCCGGGCAAAAAGCACCGCCGCAAAAACCGCTCGCCAAACTTCTCCACCGACTCCGCCACCCGCTGCGTCTCGACGATGTCCACTCCGGTCCCCACAATCTTCATGCGCCCGCGATGACCTCCAACATTTCCCGCACCGCCTGCCGCAGCCCCACAAACACCGCCCGCGACACGATCGCGTGGCCGGTATTCAACGTGTCAAGATGCGGCACCGCGCGCACCACCGCCGCCGTGTTCGCGTAGTTCAAACCGTGCCCGGCATTGACCCGCAATCCCAACCGGTGCGCCGTCTCGGCGGCGACCGTCAGCTTGGCCAACTCCGCGCCGGCCTCCCGCGCGTTCGCATACGCCCCGGTATGCAACTCGACATAATCCCCGCCAACCGCCGCCGCCGCCCGAATCTGCTCCTCGTCCGGATCCACAAACAGGCTCACCACGATCCCCGCCGCTTTCAATCGCGCGACCGTGCCCGTCAGCGACTTCGCCGCCGCCCGCACGTTCAACCCGCCCTCCGTCGTCACCTCCAGCCGTTTCTCCGGCACGAGACAAACCTCGTCCGGCCCGATGGCCAGCGCGATCTCCACGATCTGCGGCACATCCGCCATCTCCAGATTCAACCGCGACCGAATCGCGCTCCGCAACAACCGCACATCCGCATCCTGAATGTGCCGGCGATCCTCCCGCAGATGCACCGTGATGCCGTGCGCCCCGGCCGCCTCGACCTCCCGCGCCGCCGCCACCGGGTCCGGCTCCGGCGTCAACCCCGCCGGCTTCCGGTAGCGGGCCTGCCGCAGCGTGGCAATGTGGTCAATGTTGACGCCGAGACGAACCATGCCGTCAGAGTACACACCCGCCCCGGGCGGGGCAAAAAGAAAGTGGGAGGGCGCGAACCGCCCTCCCACTGATGACCGGCGCGAGTCAGTTCAAGCTGCTGTCGTGCTCCAACGCCTCACGGACAGCCGCCGCCCAACGGTTGCGTTTCCAAGCCGGGAAGTGCTTGGCCAGCCACTCCCCGCGTGCCCGTTCCCAACCGATGTCGTACCCGGCCTTCTCACTTTCGATCCATTTGTATTTGGCGATCTCCTCTCGCTGGGATCGCTCCAGCTCCGCGAGCGGAGTTTTCTTTCGGACTCCGTATCCTGTTCGCAACGTCATGCTAACCTCCTCCCTGGTTAACAACGCGCGCACCATACGCATCCGGCCCCCGAAGTCAAATCCCCCCGCGTAACAATTCAGCAACATCCACCACCCCTCCTGTTCACTTCCTTGAGACGATCGTCTCAACGATGTGAACATCGCGGCTCTTGCCGCCCACCGGTCCGCTCCGCTATTGTCCCACCCATGCCCGCACCGCTCTACGCCGAAAAAGTCGCCTCCCACGCCCGCCAGCGGCTCCTGCTCAAGCCCGGCGCCACGCCCGCCGAAGCCCTGAAGGCTTACAAGAAATTTCTCCAGCTCGAAAACCAACGGCTACGGATGCTCCACCGGGCCGGCGGCGGCGGGCGCGAAGTCGCGCGCGGCCGCGCCCATCTCATCGAAACGCTGCTCACCCACATCTTCCGCCGCGCCGACGAGCAATACCGGCAGGATCGCGGCGCGGAGACGGTGCCGGTCGCGTTGCTCGCCATCGGCGGGTTCGGCCGCGGCGAACTCAGCCCCTACTCCGACATTGACATCATGATCCTCCACGATGGCGGCGCGCGCGGAGGCACCCACCCCTACGTCAAAACGGTCGTGGAGAACATTCTGTACGTGCTCTGGGATGTCGGCCTGAAAGTCGGCCACTCCACCCGCTCCATCAGCGATGCAATCGTGCAGGCCAATCAAGACATGCAATCGAAAACATCCCTGATCGAATCCCGCCTCTTGCTCGGCCCGAAAGACCTCTACCGGGATTTTCAGGAAGCCGTGTTCAAACACTGCGTCCGCGGGCATGGCGACGAATACATCGCCGCCCGCATGAAAGACCAGGAGGAACGCCACGAGAAGTTTGGCGACACGGTCTTCCTGCAGGAGCCAAACGTCAAGAACGGCTGCGGCGGCCTGCGCGATTTTCAGAACCTGATCTGGATGGCGTATTTCAAGTATGGCGCGCTGACGCTGACGGAGTTGCGCAAGCAGGGGTTTCTCGAAACCGCCGAACAACGCGACTTGGAAGAGGCCTACGAATTCATCCTCCGCGTCCGCAACTCCCTCCATTATCTGACCCAACGCGCCTGCGACGTCATCGCGCTCGGCATCCAACCCAAGATCGCCGACGATCTGGGCTACCGGCATCACGACCTGCTGCGCCGCACGGAAGCGTTCATGCGCGACTACTACCGCCACGCCCGCAATGTCTTTCTGCTGACCAACGCCCTCGCCGAACGCATGGCGCTGCGCCCTTCGAAACTGGCCCGGCTGACCGCCCTGCTGCCGGGCCGCGCGAAGAAGGAAGAATCGCACGACGGCTTCCTCTTCCGCGACGGCCACATCCACGCCGCCGCGCCCGACATCTTCAAGACGGACCCGCTGCGACTGCTCCGCGTCTTCCGCCACATGCAGCAACGGCAGGCCGACCTCAGCCCCGAGCTGCGCAACATGATCCGCCGCAACCTCCGTTACGTGGACCGCGCCTTCCAATACTCCCCGGCCGCCCGCGACAGCTTCCTCGCGATCCTCCAACACAAAGGCCAGGTCGCCCGCATCCTCCGCCGCATGCACGAAACCGAAGTCCTCGGCAAGTACCTGCCCGAATTCGGCAAGCTCACCTGCCTCGTCCAACACGAGTTCTTCCACCGTTACACCGCCGATGAACACACCCTCCAGGTCATCGAACACCTCGACCGCGTCATTGACGCCACCCGCCCGCCCCACGAAAACTACCGCAAACTCTTCCAACAAATCGAACACCCCCACATCCTCTACCTCGCCATCCTCTTCCACGACGTCGGCAAAGCCGCCAACGCCGACCGCCACGCCGAAGTCAGCGTCGAACTCGCCCGCAAAGCCGCCGCCCGCCTCAAACTCACCGCCGACGAAACCGCCACGCTCACCTTCCTCGTCCGCGACCACCTCAAACTTTCCATGCTCTCCCAACGCCGCGACATTGACGACCAGGCCACCATTGACGCCGCCGCCCGCATCGTCAAAAACGAGGTCAACCTCGACCTCCTCCACCTCCTCACCTTCGCCGACGCGGCCGGCACCAGCATCAAAACATGGTCGGACTGGAAAGAAGCCCTCCTCTGGGGATTGTACCACCGCACCAAACAAGCCCTGGCCGGCCCCGAACGCGCCAAAAACATCCTCTCCCGCCGCATCGAGCAACTCTACAAAGAAGTCAGCGCCAAACTGAAAAACGAACTGCCGCTGGAAGAAATCTACTCGCACTGCGAACTGATGCCGGCCAGCTACTACATCAACACCAGCGCCGAACAAATCGTCGAACACCTCCGCCTCATCCACCAATTCCTCGCCCGCCAATTCGATGTCGAACACCCGGCCGACGCGCTCGTGCCCGTCGTCGCCTGGCAGGCCCACCCCGCCCACGGCTACTCCCAAGTCGCCATCGCCTCCTGGGACCGTCTCGGCCTGTTCTCCAAAATCTGCGGCGCCTTCGCCTTCGCCGGACTCAACATCCTCCGCGCCCAAATCTACACCCGCGGCGACCACGTCGTGCTCGACATCTTCGACGTCGCCGACCGGGAACTGAACGCCGTCACCGACCCCAAGACCATCCAAACCGCCGAACAGATGCTCCAACGCACCCTCACCCACCAAGAGGTCATCCACTTCGCCGACCTGCTCGCCCGCATCCGCCGCGAGCGCCCCGAAACCCCGCGCATCCGCGAAGCCACCATCCCCACCGAAATCCAGTTCGATAACGACATCAGCCAGAGCCGCACCGTCATCGAAATCCAAACCGAAGACCGCCTCGGCCTGCTCTACATGCTCACCCAAACCATGAGCGACCTCAACCTCGACATCAGCTTCGCCAAAATCTCCACCGAAAAAGGCGCCGCGATTGACTCCTTCTACGTCCAGGACCAACACGGCCACAAAATCACCGCCCCCGACCGGCTCGACCTCATCCGCGCCAAAATCCACTCCGCCATCGAACGGCTTGCCGGTTGACGCCGCTGCGTGACAAGACCATGGCCGATCGTGCTGGTTTTTCCGTGGCGGATTCCGTGACCCTTGCCTAGATTACCCGCCATGCCGCGCGCCCCGTCATCGGCCACCCGCAAGCTGCGCAACTACCAGTTGCTCGCGCGCGTCAGCGCCGCGATCAATTCTTCGCTCGATCCGCCGGAGGTGTTGAACTTGGTGCTCAACGAAGCGGTGCAGATCATGCAGGCGTCCAGCGGTTCAATCTGCTTGATTGATCCGCACACCCAACTGCTCGAAATCGAAGCCGCCACCGGCCTCGACGAGGCCGCCCGCCAGCTCAAGCTCGCCATCGGCCGCGGCGTGACCGGCTGGGTCGCCAAGACGGGTCGGCCGCTGCGCGTCCCCGATGTCCGCGCCGACCCGCGTTACATCTCCGTCCGCGACAACATCCGCAGCGAACTCGCCGTGCCGTTGATCGTCGCCGAAACCCTGATCGGCGTGTTGAACGTGGACTCGACGCGGCTGAACGCCTTCAGCGCCGACGACGAGGAACTGCTCGTCGCCCTGGCCAATCAAGCCGCCAACGTCATTCACAATTCCTGGCTCTACGAGGCTGTCGCCCACAACGCGCGCAAACTGGAATCGCTCTTCGCCGTCGCCCAATCCATCATCTCCTCGCTCGACCTGCCGGACATCCTCCGTCGCGTCACCGCCGAAGCCTGCCGGCTGATGGACACGAAGATCTGCTCCCTGATGCTGCTCAACGCCACCGGCGACGCGCTCGAACTGCGCGCCTGCCACGGCGCGGGGCCAGAGTATCTCGGCAAACCGCCCCTGCCCGTCAACGACAGCCTGCTCGGCGTCGTCATCACCCACAAACGACCGCTGCGCGTCCACAACGTCCAACACCACGACGCCTACCGGCATACCGAACTGGCCAAAAAGGAAGGTCTCGTCTCCCTCTTATCCGTTCCCATGGTCTCCGGCGCCACCGTCATCGGCGCGCTCAACGTCTATACCGGCCAGCCCTACCATTTCTCGAAACAGGACGTCACCATCCTCTCCACCCTCGCCAACCTCGCCGCCATCGCCATCGCCAACGCCCGGCTCCACGAAAAAGTCGTCGCCGCCGAAGAACAACTGCGCCACAACGAACGGCTCAGCACCCTCGGCCTCCTCGCCGCCGAAGTCGCCCACGAAATCCGCAATCCGCTGACCGTGATGAAAATGCTCTACCACTCGCTCGACCTCGATTTCCCCGACGGCGACCCGCGCGCGAAAGACGCCGAGATCATGGCCGCCAAAATGGATCACCTCAACGCCATCGTGGATCAACTCCTCGGCTACGCCCGCTCCACCGAACCGCGCTTCACCGCCGTGGACCTCAACGCGCTCCTCGACAACATCCTCATGCTCTGCCGCTCCAAACTCAAACACGCCGCCATCGAACTGCGCACCGATTTCGCCGCCAACCTCCCCCTGCTCCATGCCGACCGGGGTCAAATCGAGCAAGCCTGTCTCAACCTCATCCTCAACGCCGTCGAAGCCATGCCCCGCGGCGGCACCCTCACCATCACCACCGCGCCGCACCCGCCCGGCCACGTCCTGCTGACGCTGCAGGATACCGGGGTTGGCATGTCGGCCGAGCAACGTGACAAACTGTTTCAGCCATTCCTCACCACCAAAACCCACGGCACCGGCCTCGGGCTGGCCATCGTCCAAAAAATCATCGAAGCCCACCGCGGCCAGATCGAAGTCGAAAGCGCCCCCGGCCGCGGCACCACATTTCGAATCACACTGCCGACCGCCTGTTGAGCGCGGCCTGACAAAACCGAAGCTCCAGTTGTGGGAGCGCCCTTCCGGGCGCGACGGGCTTGGTGTTCTGAGAGAGTCGCGGGCGGAAGCCTGCCCCGACAAGGAGTTTTGTTGGGCGCTCTAAATCACCGGCACTCCCCCGCACCTTGACTCTTTCCCTGCGAGCGGGGAGCGGGGATTCAACTTGCGATGGATGAAATTTGCGATTCCCTCTCCTCATCCGATGGGGAGAGGGTCAGGGTGATGGACCCGAACTACCGGCCCGCCTTCTCGTCCAGCAACTCCCGCAACACCCGGCCCTCCACGTCGGTCATCGTCACGCCCAGCAACGCCGCCGCCGTCGGCGCGACATCGAGCAGGCTGATCTGCTCCAGAACCACACCAACGTTCACGCCGCGGCCCGCGATCAAAAAACCGGTGTGCATCTCCGGCTTTTCCGGCCGGTAGCCGTGGTTACCCTTGATGGACGCGCGCCGCACCAGATTCGTGCCCTGGAACGAACCGGAGAACATCTTGCCGGGCTGCGCCTCCAACCAGACCGGCTCACCGTCCGTCACCTCCCACAAATCCCGACCAGCCTCCGCCAACAGCGCCACCACCGCCGCCCGGTCCGTCGCATCGCGCAGATGCACGCGCGCCGAGCCGCCGGTATTCTCCACAAACGCCCGCCAGCCGCTCACCTTCCCCTCCGTCACCGTGATCCAGCCTTCCCGAGCCAGCGCCACGTTGGGCGCGACGCTCTGCTCCACATCGCTGAATCCATGATCGCCCACCACGATCACCGTCACCGCCGCCCCCGCCGCCGCGACCACCTCCGCCGTCCAACGATCCACCCGTTGCATCGCCGCCGGCAGTTCCGCCGCCGTGCGCCCGCCCCGGTGCTGCACCTTGTCCGGCTCCACAAAATGAACCAGCAACACATCCGGCCGCTGTTCCCGCAGAATCCGCACCGCCTGCCGGGCCACATACGCATCCCACGCCGGCCAATCCGCCGCTCTCGGCAACTCGCCCACCAGCCCGGGAGTCGAATGTTGTCGCATCATCTGCGCTTGCGTCCCGGCCGCCGTGCTCCAAAACTCCGCGATGTTCCAGTCAATCGTCCGCGCCCCGCCCGTCGTCGGCCACGACACGGCGCCAACCTTCAACCCCGCCGCGTGCGCCACATCCCACAACGCCGGGACCTTCAAGTCGCTGGCAAACCAAAACCCGCGTCCTTCCTCACCGGGCACAAACACCGTGTTGGCCGTCACGCCATGCCGCTCGGGCTTCACCCCGGTCGCGATCGAAGCATGACCGGGATACGTCATCGAAGGGTACACGGCGATGGCCGACCGCGCATAGCTGCCCGCGTCGCGGAGCTGGACCAAGTTCGGACAGTTCGTCGCCAACGCGCTGCCGGGCCGGTAAAACTCCGGCCGCAATCCGTCAATTGAGATGATGACGAGGCGTTCGACCGCCGCCGCGCGCGCGCTCCCCGCGGCCACCAGCACCGCCAGCGCGAAGAGCCAGCGGCTCATTTCTTCCCGGCTTTTTCCAGCAACTCGGCCAGTTTCGCGTCTGGGGCGGCGCCGAGATCGAGCGATTTCTGGTAATGATACCGGGCCAACTCGTAACGCGGCGTGCGGAGATTGGCGTACAACACCGCCAGATTGAAATGCGCGTCGGCGTATTGCGGGTTCAACTCAATCGCTTTGCGAATCTGCTGCTCGGCCGCCGCGCTCCATCCCTTTTCACTCAGCGTAATGCCCAGATAATTGTGCGCCTCGGCATGCCGGGGGTTGATCGCAATCGCCCGCGTCAACTCCGCAAACGCCTCGTCGGTCTTGCCTTTCCGAAAATACACGATGCCCAGCAACGCCCGCGACTCGCCGTCATTCGGCGCCAACGCCACCGCCCGCCGCAACGACTGCTCGGCCTCCTCCAACCGGTTCTGCTGGTACTGCACCACACCGAGATTCGACAACGCGATCACATTCTCCGGCTCCACCTCGAGCGCCGCCGTGAATTTCTGTTCCGCCGTCGTATAATCCTGCGCCTGCGCCGCCCGCTGCCCGTCGCGCAACAACGCGCGCGTCGCCTCCGCCTTCGCCTCCAGGCCGGCCGGCGCCTCGGCGCGCGCGGGCGCGGCCGCCTTCGCCGTGGCCGGTGTCAACGCCGACGGCGGGGGCGGTAGCACCGGTTCGCCCGGCGCCGGATTGGCCGTCAACTCCGCCACCAACGCACCGGACTCGGATTCTTTGACCACTGGCGCCGCGGGCGCCGCCGCGACCGGCTTCGGTTCCGCCGGTTTGCGCTGGAAAAAGGTGAACCCCCGGGACGTCGTGGAAGCGGTCCGCGCCGCCCGAGCCTCGCGCCGGTCGGCAATCTGTTTCAGCAGGGCGTTCTCCTTCCGCAAAAACAGAATCACCTCGTCATCCTTCTGCCCGGCCAACTCCAACGCGCCAATCCGCGTTTCCGCCTCCTTCAACTTCGCCAGCGCGCCTTCATACGTGACCTTCAATTGAGCGTTCTCCGCGCGCACCGTCGCCAATTCTTCGCGCACCGCGCCGATCGCCGCGTAGGACGTGACCAGCTCCTGCTGCGTCCGCTCCATCTCCGCCACCGCCGCCGCCAACTGCGCGCGCAATTTCCTGATCTCGTCGGACTCGATGGTCGCCGTCGCGCCCGACCGGGCGCTTTCCAATTCCTTCTGCGCCGCGGCCAGTTTCTCCGACAACTCCCGGTTCCGCTGCTCCAACTCACCGACTCGCACCGCGCCGGCCGACTCCACCGCCGTCAGCCTGGCTTGCGACTCCGCCAACTGGGTCGTCAACGTCGCCTGCGCCGCCTCCAACTCCTTGATCCGCTCCTGCGCGCGCTGCAGCCGGTCGGCCTGGTCGCCCAAATCCTCAATCCGCTGCTGCGCCGTGGCCAGTTGCTCGGACAACCGGCGGTTCTGCGCCAGCAACTCCTCGATCTTCGCGTTCGTCTCGGTCGCCGGCACCTCCTGCAACGCCGCCTGAAGTTTCCCCTGCAACTCCGCCCGCCCCGCTTCCAACTCGCGAATCTGCTGATGCGCCTGCTCCAACTCCCCGGTCAGCCGCCGAATCCGCTCTTCGTCCTCCGCCCGCGGCCCCGCGGGCGCGACCGCCTGCACGACAACTGTCGTCACCACCGTCGGCGGCGCAACTGCCGGCCCCGCCGCCGCGGGCGCGGCCACCGGACCGACCGCCGCCAGTTGCTCAGCGCAATACTTCAACCGAAAATCAATGATGTGCGAATTCCAGCCCGGCGATTCCGACCGAATCTCGCGCAGAATGCCCTGCGCGGCGGTGAACTTGGCCGCCGCCGTGCTGTTGTCGTTCTGTTTGCGGGCGGCATCGCCGTCCTGAATCAAAAAATACGCCTGCAGGAACCGCTCGCCCGGATCCGTCGCCGCCACCACGCCGACGCTCCCCACCGCGACCATTGCCAGCCAGAAAATGTGTCTCATGCCGCGCGCAGACTAACGAAAACCCCCCGGCTTTGCAACGATGCGCGCAAGTCGAATTGCCGCTCGATGTTTCGGACAACGGAGCCTGCTCCGACACGGCGCAACTGCCGCGGCCCTCGTCTGCGCAGCGCTAGTTCCCCCGCGCCATCACGTGATCAGCGGCATTCGCGAACTCGACTCGTAACGGTCGCGCCATGCCGCCGACCCTACCGGCCCCGCTTCACACCATCAATCGCCAATACGTGCGTTGTGGATTCCGCTGAAAAAACCTCGTCCCGAAATTCCTGGCCGAAAAGTTGCCCGGTGGCTTGGCGCAGGACGAACGATCTCAGTGCGGTAAGGTAGATTCGATGGTCGAAAGTTTTCGCATTTTGAAAGTCAGAAGGGTTTT
>CAZHLM010000025.1:2473-38589 GCA_964533295.1 uncultured Verrucomicrobiota bacterium | reverse complement strand
GCCCCAGATTGATGCGATTAAGGCGGACCGCAATGTCGCCCCGCCCGCGCGGGTGGGGCGTGGATTTAAGCTCTCTGCTCGGCAGTGGATTGCTGCCGATCTAGCTCGCGAGGCGGGTAAACCCACACCCCGGAAGGGAATTGTGGGGGGGGAAGCGGTCAGCGGTCGGCTTTCAGTGCTCAGGGGTCCGTTTTCAGTTGTCCGTGGGCGCCGGGGGTGGACGTGACGGAGCGCATCTCTCCGAAGGAAGATTGGCGGTGGCGGAATTCATCCCTTACCTCTCACCCCTTCTGCCTCATCCTTTTCTCGCGCCGGTGGTTGCGCGGGGGAGGGTTAGTCGCTACAAGAGCGGGGTGCGCGGTTTTTTTCGATGGGTGGGACGGTTGATCGGCGTGGCGGTGGTGTTGGCGCTGGTGGGGTTGGCGTATATGCATGTGGCGGGGGTGCCGCCGCGGTTGATTCGGTTGTTGGAGGAGCAGATTACGCGGACGGGGGTGGCGTTGCGGTTTGCGGCGATTCGGTTGGATTTGTTTCGGGGGATTGTGGCGACGCGGATGGAGTTGGCGGATGCGCGGGCGCCGGCGGAGACGTTGGTGGAGGTGGACGAGGTGGTGATTGTGCCGGATTGGCGGGGGTTGGCGCGGCGGCGGCAGCCGTTGCGGGCGGTGCGGATCTCGAATGCGACGGTCGCGGTGCCGACGCCGCCGGATGAGGAGGGCAGCGCGTTGTTCACGGCGCAGGATGCATATGCGACGGTGTTGTTTGGCGAGGATGGGACGGTGGTGTTGGATCGGTTGACGGGGTTGTACTGCGGGATTCAGTTGTATGTGACGGGGCGGTTGAAGCCGGCGGGGCCGGAGACGCGGGCGCCGCCGGCGGGGCCGTCGCCGTTCCGGTTTGTGACGAAGGTGGTGCGGGAGTTGAATCGGATCAGGGTTTCCGAGCCGCCGCAGTTGGATTTGAATTTTGAGTTGGATTTGGCACGGCCGTTGGAGGCGCGGGCGCGGGTGCGGTTGCGGGGGCAGGGGATGGAGTTGCGGGGGGCGAAGGTGGACGAGGCGCGGGTGATCGTGACGATGCAGGACGGGGCGGTGGAGTTTCCGCAGTTTGAGTTGGAGTTGTACCGGGGGGCGGTGCGGTTTCGGGGCCGGTATGATGTGGCGCGGGGGGCGTTTGATTTGGAGGTGACCAGTTCGACGGATCCGACGGCGTTTGCCGGGTTTGCGCCGCCGGCGTGGGGCGAGTTTCTGGCGCGGGATGTGAAGGTGCAGGATAATCCGCGGGTGGCGTTGCGGTACCGGTTGTCGCCCGAGACGGGGCCGTTGCCGGAGTTGCAGGGGTCGGTGCTGGCCGGGGCGTTGGCGGTGCGGGGAGTGGAGTTTTTGCGGGTGGATTTTGAGTTTGCCAATCACGGACCGCGGGTGACGGTGACGAATGCGTTGGTGGTGATGGCCGAGGGGCAGTTGACCGGCGCCGGTGAGATCAACCTCGAAAGCACCGATTTCCAGTATCAGGTGGTCAGCACGCTCGATCCGCCAAAGTTGCTGCCGGTGATGTCGCCGGTGATGCGGCGGATTGTGGAGTCGAGTTGGTTTGCCTCGCCGCCGCGGATTGTGGCGCAGATCCGCGGGGATTTTGTGGATCCAGACGCGTTCGCGTACGATGCCACGGTCGAGGCGGGCGCGTGCCGGTATCGGGGGGTGGACTTGGAGCGGGCGTCGGCGCGGTTGAAACTGCGGGAGAGCTTGTTGGATGTCCGGGAGTTGCTCCTCGTGCGGCCGGAGGGAGAGGTCAGCGGAACGGTCCGGGCGGATTTCAACGAGCACGTGGTGGAGTTTGACATCGCCTCCACCGCCAATCCGAACGCGGTGGCGCCGTTGCTCGGGCCGGTGGCCGCCGCCACGTTGCGGCCGTACCGGTTCGGGCCGCGGACGGACGGGAATGCGCGCGGGCGGGTGGATTTTGTGAATGCAACGAACACGGCGTGGACGGCGCATGTGGTGGGCGAGGGGTTTTCGTATTGGAAGCTGACGGCGGATCGGGCGGAGGCGAATCTGACGTTCACAAACAACACGTTTCAGATCGCGAATTTCGCGGCGGACTTTTACGGCGGGAAACTGACCGGCGGCGCGGATTTTGATTTTGCGGGAACGAATGTGACGTACCGGTTTCAACTCGCCGTGCAACGCGCGGATGTGAACCGGTTGTTAACGGACATCGGCGGCGCGGCGAAGGCGACGGGGAATCTGGCGGGCGAGTTGGAGTTGCGCGGCGCGGGCGATGACGCGCGCCAGCTCGTGGGGCGCGGTTCGTTGAGCGTGGCGGATGGCGTGTTGTGGGAGGCGCCGCTGTTCGGGCCGCTCTCGCACGTGTTGGGGAAGACGAAAGCCACGAGCGCCAGGGCGGATTTCACGATCAGCCAGTACGCGTGGCGCTCGGAGAATTTGACCGTCGAGGCCGGGGCATTCACGGCGCGCGCGCCGGGGCGGGTGGACTTCGATGGGAAGCTGGATTTTCGGGTCCAAGCCCAGTTTTTGCGCCAGATTCCCGGCTTGAACATTTTGACGAAGTTGATCGGCGTCTTGTTGGAGTACGACGTGGGCGGGACGATCAACAACCCGTCCTACCGGGCCGCCAATCTGCCCAAGGAATTGCTGCCGCATTCCGGGAGGCGTCGTGAGGATTGAGTTGATCAACACGGGCAGCGAGTTGTTGCTCGGGTTCACCGTCAACACGCACGTCAACTATCTGGCCCGCAAACTCGGCGAGCGCGGTCTGCGGCTGGCGCGGCAGGTGGCGGTCAGCGACAGCCGCCCGGAAATGCGCGCGGCGGTCGCCGAGGCGCTGGCGCGCTGCGACGTGTTGCTGGTCACCGGCGGTCTCGGCCCGACCAGCGACGATTTCACGCGCGACGTGGTGGCCGAGGTGTGCGGGCGGTCGTTGCGCCGCGACGAGGCGGTCGCCGCCGCGATCACGGAGCGGTTTCGCGTGCGGGGTGTTCACAAACCGCAATCGGTCGAGGTGCAGTCGCTGGTGCCGGAGGGGGCGACGGTGTTGCCGAATCCGCACGGGACGGCGCCGGGATTGTTTCTCGCGCACGGGACGTGTCGGGTCTTCCTGCTACCGGGTCCGCCGCGCGAGTTGAAGCCGATGTTTGAGAACCACGTGTTGCCGCTGTTGCCGGCCCCGGGCGGGCTGGATTGCCGGGTGTTCAAGGTCGTCGGACTCGGCGAGTCGCACGTGGAGGAGAAGGTCGCGCCCGCGCTGGCGGATCTGCCGGGGTTGGAATTGGGGTACTGCGCGCGAATGGGCGAGGTGGAGGTGCGGGTGATTGCCGATCGCGCGACCAACGACGAGGCGGAGCGTCGCGTCCGCGCCGCGCTCGGCGAAAACATTTTCGGAACCGGTGAGGAGCGGCTGGAGGATGTCGTCATCCGGCAACTCCGCGCCACCGGCCAAACGGTGGCGACCGCCGAATCCTGCACGGGCGGTCAGCTTGCCCACCGACTCACGAATGTTCCCGGTAGCAGCGCCGCTTTTGTCGCGGGTTGGGTGACGTACAGCAACGAAGCAAAACAACGCGACCTCGGCGTGCGGGCCGAGATGTTGGCGGCGCACGGCGCGGTCAGCGAGCCGGTGGCGCGCGCGATGGCCGAGGGGGCGCGGCAACGCAGCGGCGCGACGTTCGCGCTGAGCGCGACCGGGATTGCCGGGCCGGATGGCGGCACGGCGGAGAAGCCGGTGGGGTTGGTGTATGTCGCGTTGGCCGCGCCGACGCGCACGGTGTGCGTGAAACAACAGTGGTTGCTGGACCGCGAGACGTTCAAGTTTTTCGTCGCGCAAACCGCGCTGGATCTGCTGCGGCGGCAGTTGTCACGTGACGCGGGCTGCGGTAAAGTTTGATCGTGAAACGCAATCCCGAACATCGTGAGTTGCCGGCGGACGACCCGCGGCTCAAGGAGTGGGAGCCGATCTTTCAGGCGGCGGAGCGAGGTTTGTTCCCGAGCCGCGTCATCGGAGTTTTGGAGATGTCCGATTGCATCCGGGCCATGCGCCGCAGCCGGGCGGTACCGGATAGCCACCCGCATCCGCGCCCATGAGTTCCTACCGGGAAGTGTTCGGTGCCATGGAGTCGTCGGGCGCCGATTACGTTTGGATGGGATTGAGCGCGGCCTCGGCGCATGGGGCGACATTGGTGTCCGACGATTTCGATTTTTTTGTGCGGCCCGAGGCTGAGCATTTGGATCGGGCGCGGGCGGCGTTGCGGCGGATCGGCTTGGCCGACACCAAAGAGGGAGTTCATTCAGAGAATTTGATCGCGTTGGGCGCAACGACCTGCTTCATTGACCCGTACGGCGGCCCCGTCGTGGATCTGATGACCGAAATTTCCGGCCCAAGCTTCGATGAGGTGTGGGCAAAAAGCGTGTTGCAGGACGTGCACGGCTCGCAGATTCGGATTGCGAGTTTGCGTCACATTCTCCAGTCCAAAATGGCGGCCAATCGAGAGAAGGATCGGGATGCCATCAAGCGGTTGCGAATGGACTTCCCGGAGTTGGTGGAGGAATTACTCAGGAAACCGCGCGGGTGATTCGGGCGTTCATTGCGATTGAGTTGCCGGAGCCGGTGCGGGCGGCGGTGGCGGAGGCGCAACGCCGGTTGCGGCGGGCGCCGGTGGGGGTGAAGATTTCCTGGAGCAATCCGGCGAACCTGCATCTGACGTTGCAGTTTCTCGGAGAGATACCGGCCGAGCGGGTGGCGGAGATTTCGGCGGGGCTGGCGCAGGTGGCCGCGATGGTGCCGCCGTTTGAGGTGGAGGTGGCGGGTGTGGGCGGGTTCCCGGACCTGCAGCGGCCGCGGGTGATTTGGGTTGGGTGCCGGGATGCGACGGGGCGGCTGCGGGAGCTGGCGGAGCGGGTGCGGGGGCTGGGCTGGCGCGCGGAGGAGCATGAATTCACGCCGCATTTGACGCTGGGCCGGGTGAAGACGCCGCGGCCGGATGGCGCGTTGACACGGGCGTTGGATTGCCTTACAACCCAGTCATTCGGGACGATGCGGGTGGAGGCGGTTCACCTTTTTCAGAGTCAGTTGCATCCCCACGGTTCGGTGTACACGACGCTGTCATCACACACATTACAAGGAGAACGCGAACATGCCGGTCAAAGCTGACGTGAAGGAAAAGGAATCGGCTTGGAAGGACAAAAACCTCCAGGTCGCCGTGGCGGCGATTGAGAAGCAATACGGCAGCGGGGCGATCATGCGGTTGGGCGATGAGATCGCGCGCACCGACATTCCGGTCATCCCGACGGGGGCGCTTTCGTTGGATCTGGGGCTGGGCGTGGGCGGGATTCCGCGCGGGCGGATCACGGAGGTGTACGGACCGGAAAGCAGCGGCAAGACGACGTTGATGCTGAGCGTCATCGCCAATGCCCAGCGGGCCGGTGGGCTGGCGGCGTTTGTGGATGTGGAGCATGCGCTCGACCCGGCGTACGCGAAACGGATTGGGGTGAATCTGGAAGATTTGCTGGTCAGCCAGCCGGACAGCGGCGAGGAGGCGTTGACGATCACCGAGACGTTGATTCGCAGCAACGCGGTGGATGTGGTGGTGGTGGACTCGGTGGCGGCGCTGGTGCCGCGCGCGGAGTTGGAAGGCGCGATGGGCGACGCGACGGTCGGCGCGCAGGCGCGGTTGATGTCGCAGGCGATGCGCAAACTGACGGCGGCGATTCACAAGGCGAAAACCGCCTGCATTTTCACCAACCAGATTCGCGAGAAGATCGGCGTGATGTTCGGCAGTCCGGAGACGACGCCGGGCGGACGGGCGCTGAAGTTTTACGCGAGCGTGCGGATTGATATGCGCCGCTTGAACGTGATCAAGGACCCGACCGGCCGCGTCGTGGGCAGCCATGTCCGCGCCAAGGTGGTCAAGAACAAGGTCGCGCCGCCGTTTGCCGAGGCCGAGTTCGACATCATGTACGATGTCGGCATCGCCAAGGAAGGCTCGGTCATTGACGTGGCGACCGATCTCGAAGTGTTGGAGCGCAAGGGATCGTGGCTCGCGTTCAAGGGCGAGCAAATCGGCCAGGGCCGCGAGGCGTCGAAAGAGTTTCTCAAGGCCAACCCGAAGGTGCTCGAGGCCGTGATCGCCGAGGTGTACGCCCGGATCCGCGCCGGCGCGCATCTGCCGCGGAAAGCCAAGGGCGACTAGCGCGCGCCGGCTGCCTGTTTGGGGCGTCCCATGACCTCCGCCGAAATTCGCCAGTCGTTTCTGGATTTTTTCCGGCAGCAGCAGCACACGATCGTCCCGTCGTCGTCGTTGTTGCCGGATGCGCCGAATCTGCTGTTCACCAACGCCGGCATGAACCAGTTCGTGCCGATTTTCCTCGGCCAGACCGCGTGTCCGTATCAGCCCGGTCGGGCGGCCGACACGCAGAAATGCATCCGCGCGGGGGGCAAACACAACGACCTCGAAGATGTCGGGCTGGACACCTATCACCACACGTTCTTCGAGATGCTCGGCAACTGGAGTTTCGGCGACTATTTCAAACGGGAGGCGATTGATTGGGCGTGGGAACTGGTCACGCAGCGCTGGAAATTTCCCGCCGCGCGCGTGTACGCGACGTTTTTCGGCGGCGACGAGAAGATCCCGGCCGACACCGAGGCGCGGGATTTCTGGCGGCGCCACCTGCCGGCCGACCATGTGGTGCCCGGCAATCGCAAGGACAATTTCTGGATGATGGGCGATACCGGCCCGTGCGGGCCGTGCAGCGAGTTGCACATTGACCTCACGCCGACCGGCGACGGCGGCGCGAAGCTCGTCAATGCCGGTACGCCGCAGTGCATCGAGATTTGGAATCTCGTCTTCATCCAGTTTAACGCCAACCCGGACGGCTCGCTGACGCCCTTGCCGGCGAAGCACGTGGATACCGGCATGGGATTCGAGCGGGTGGCCGGAATCATCCAGTGCACGCGCGGGTTGACCGATTTCACGCAGCCGATCTCCAATTACGCCAGCGACGTGTTCACGCCGTTGTTCGCCGCGCTCGAACAACTCAGCGGCCGCCGTTACACGGGCGACTTGCGCCACCCCGGCGACATCGCGTTTCGGGTCATCGCCGACCACATCCGCTGCCTGAGCTTTGCCGTCGGCGACGGAATCCAGCCCTCCAACGAAGGCCGCGGCTATGTGTTGCGCCGCATCCTGCGCCGCGCCGTCCGCTACGGTCGCAACCTCGGTTTTCGCGAGCCGTTCTTTTACAAACTTGCCCCGGTGGTGGCGGAAAATTTCGGCGCGGTCTTCCCCGAACTGGTCCGCCGCCAGGCCGCCATCGTCACGACGCTGCGTGCCGAGGAGGAAAGTTTCAACCGCACCCTCGATCGCGGGATTGAACTGTTTGAGGAAGTCGCTGGCGGTTTGCGGAGCCAGACGTTCCCGGCCGGCGAGGCGTTCAAGCTGTACGATACGTACGGCTTCCCGGTGGATTTGACGGAATTGATGGCGCGCGAGCGCGGGCTGGTCGTGGACACGGCGGGCGTGGAGCGGTTGATGGAAGAACAACGCCGTCGCTCGCAGGAAGATCACGCGAAAAAGAAAACCGTTGTGACCGTCGTCGGCGAAGCCGGTGACGTGAAGCCGACGACGTTCCTCGGGTATGACCGGCTGGAGACCGAAGCGCAGGTGCTGGTGGCCGGCACCGAGGTCGTGCTCGACCAAACGCCGTTCTACGCCGAAATGGGCGGGCAGGTGGGGGATACCGGGCGCATTGCCGGTGTGCCGGTGCTGGACACCCAAAAACAAGGCCAGGTCGTCGTCCACCGCTGCGCCGCTCCGGTGGCGGAAGGCGCGATGGTGCGCGCCGTGGTGGACGCCGCCCGCCGCGCGAACATCCAGCGCCATCACACCGTCACCCACTTGTTCCACTGGGCGTTGCACGAGGTCGTCAGCCGCGACGCCCGGCAACGCGGGTCGCTGGTCGCGCCCGACCGGTTGCGGTTCGATTTCAATCACCCGGAAAAACTCACCGACGCGCAACTGGCCGACATCGAGCGGCTCGTCAACGACCGGATTCGGGAGAACGCGCCGGTCAGTTGGTTTGAGCTGCCGTACGCCGACGTGCGCGGCCATCCGGACGTGATGCAGTTTTTCGGCGACAAATACGGCGCGGTCGTGCGCGTTGTCCAGATAGGCGGTCACGCCGGTCAACTCGATGGCTTTTCGATGGAACTGTGCGGCGGCACCCACACGAAAACCACCGGCGAGATTGGCTTGTTCAAGATCGTCAAGGAATCCGCCATCGCCGCCGGTATCCGCCGCGTCGAAGCGGTCTGCGGCGAGTTTGCCGAGCAATTTTTGGCGGAAGCCGCGGCGCGCCGGCAGGCGGAAGCCGACCGGGAACGCGAACGCGAGAAACAGAAGTCGGAGGTCAAAAGTCAAAAGTCAGAACAGCAAAAGCGCGCCGCCGAATTGGCCGGTCGGCTGCCCGGGCACGGCGTCGTCGTGGAGGACTGCGGCGCGGCTTCCGCGGAGTTGCTGCGCGCGGTGGTGGACGCGGTCAAACCGCGGTTCACCAGCGGCGTGCTGGTGCTCGGCGGAGTCGCGGAAGGCAAAGTCGCGCTGATTTGTTACTGCACGCCCGACCGGGTCAAAGCCGGTCAGCACGCCGGCAAGCTGGTGGGCGAACTGGCGCGGATTTGCGGGGGCGGCGGCGGCGGCAAACCCGATCTCGCGCAAGCGGGCGGGAAGCTACCGGAGAAATTACCCGAGGCGCTCCAAGCCGCCCGCCGGTGGCTGGCCGGCCAGCCGTAGCCGTCAGGCGCGCGACAATCGCCACAGCAGCGCGAGACCGACGCCGGTGAAAATCAAGTTGGGCATCCAGAGAATGGCTTCCGGGAAAAGCGTCGGGCGGTCTTTGACGGCGTTGGCGGTGATGACGACGAAGTAGAACAGAAACGCCAACGCGAGGCTCAGCGCGATGCCGATCGAGGTTTCGCGGCGGCTGGTTTTCACGCCGAGCGGGATGCCGATGAGCGTGAACGACAGGCAGGCCACCGCCATCGTGGCGCGTTGGTGCGCTTCGACGAGCGCCGCGGCCGGGTACAGACCGCGCGCCTGGAGTTGGCGGATTTCGCCGACCAACTCCGGCAGCGTGTAATCGCTGAGTTTCTTTCCCGTCCGCGCCTTGCGGAGGATGCGTCCCAAATCCAACTCCACCGGATAGCGTTGCGCGGTGGTTCCCGCGCGGATCTTGCGCGGGTTCAGCGGGTCGCCGGGGTCGCGCAGGTCGCCGCGCACGTCCTCCAAGTCGAGCAGCAACCTGTTGGTTTCGCGGCGCACGGAAACGGTGCCACGCCGCGCGCGAAAGCTCGACGTGACGCGTCCATCTTCATCGAGCGTGAAAATCACGATGTCGGCCACGGCCCGGTCCAGTTTGCGGCCGATGTAGATCACGTAGCCCGGGAACTCCTTGAGATACCGGCCTTCCTCGAGCAGATCGAGCGGTTGTTCCAGGCCGAGCCGGACCACGAGCGTGCGGACTTGAAACTTGCAGGTCGGGCCGAGGGTGGCGTTGATGTAGAAACACAGCCCGCTCAGCGCCACCGCCAGCAGAATCACCGGCGCCGCCACCTGTCCGAGGCTGATCCCGCTGGCGCGCAACGCGGTCAATTCGTGATCCGCGCTCAACCGCCCGAAGACCAGCAACGCCGTCGCCAGCATCGCCATCGGCAGCGTGAAACTGAGCAGGCTCGGCAACGTCAGGCCCAGAAACATCCCGAGCGCCGACAGACTGATGTTGCGCTCGCTCAACTGTCGCAGCACGCCGCCGAGCATCAGCACAAACGTGAACACGCTCACCGTCATAAACAGCGTGACCACTGTTTGCCGCAAGATATACTGGGGCAGCACCTTCATCAGGGGGCTTAGCAGTAACAAGATTCCCATGCCGTCGCCACTCGAAAACTTGCCGGCGCTGCACCGCGCGCTCGCGTCCGCCTGCGCCCGCGCGCCGCTCGCCGAGAAATGGCTGCTCTGTCCCTCGCGCCGCATCGGCCAGCAGTGGCTCGACACGCTGGCCCGCGCCGGCCATCCCGGCGTCAACGTCCGGCTGCACACCCTTGCCTCGTTCGCGCTTGCGGTCGCCGGCCCGGCAGACCGCCATCTCATTTCCCCGGTCGGCCGCACCGTCCTCGCGGCCAAACTGCTCGGCGAACTCGGCCGCGGCTACCTCGGCGGCTTGCGACCGAGTCTTGCGCTGGCCGAACGGCTCGCCGCCACGTTGCACGATTTGCGGTTGGCCGGTCTCGAACCCGAAAATCTCGAAGCCGGTCGCTTCGAAGTACCGGCCAAGGGCCGGGAACTCATCGCGCTGCTGACCGGCTACGAACGCGAGTTGACCGGGCGGCAACTGGTGGACGACGCCGACCTGTTGCGTTCTTCGCCCGCGCTCCCCCCCGGCGTGATCGTGTTGGTGCCGGCGGATCTCGAACTTGCCGCGCTGCATCGTCGGTTGCTGAACCGGTTACCGGCCGCGCAACGGATCACGCTGCCGGTGGATGAGACTCCCGTGACGCCGATCACCGATTCGTTTCGCGCCATCGGCGAGACCAACGAAGTCCGGGAGGTTCTCCGCCGCTGTCTGGTCAACGGCTGGCCGCTCGACACGGTGGAAATTCTCCACACCGATTCCGCCGTTTATCTCCCGCGACTCTTCGAGTTGACCGAAGCGCTCGCCGTGCCGGCCACCTTCGCGGAAGGGATCCCGGTTTCGTACACCCGACCGGGCCGCGCCCTGGCCGGTTTCCTCGCGTGGATCGGGGACGATTTCCCGCAAGCCGCCTTGCTGGCGCTGATGCGCGACGGCTTGCTGGAACACCTGCCCGCCACCCTGGCCGGCCAGCTCCGGCGGGTCCCGATTGGTTTCGGACGCGACCGGTATCTGGCGCAGCTTGATCATTACCTTCGCGCGCTCGACCGGCCTTCGCCGCTGGCCGCCGCGCGCGCGCCCTTGGCCGAACTACTGGCGTGCGCCGGTCAACCGCCGCTGGTGGCGGCGACGGAGTTTCTGACCCGCCACATCCGCTGCGTCAACGAACTCGACAACTTCGCCCGCGACGTTCTCCAGCAGCGCCTCGCCGAGTTGGCCGGGTGGCTGCCCGGCTCGAAGCTCGATGTTTGCGACTGGCTCCGCGCGCTGCTCGCGGAGACGCGCGTGCGCGGCGAAGGTCCGCGTCCCGGCCACCTCTACGTGGCGCGGTGGGAATCGGGCGGACATTCCGGCCGGCCGCACACGTTCCTGGTCGGGCTGGATGCCGACCGGTTTCCGCCCGCCGGTCGGCAAGATCCGGTTCTGCTCGACAGCGAACGCCGGGCGTTGTCCGCGGACCTGCCCACCGCCGCCGCGCAGCGCGAGGCCGGTCGGCTGCGGTTCGACCGCTTGCGCGCCCGGCTGCGCGGCACCGTCACCGCCAGTTTTGCCAGCCACGACATCACCGGCGACGCGGAGCGGAGCGCGGGATGGGAACTGCCCGCCGGCCCGACTGTCGCCACCGCGCCGAGCGCCGCGACCGCGGCGTTGTCGGAAACCGAATGGTGGTTGTGGCGGTTGTGCGCCGCGGGGCCCGTTGCCGGGGCGGGCCGGTTGGTGGGCGAGTGGTTGCCGTGGTTGCAACGCGGAATGGAGGCGACGACACAACGCGCCAGCGACGTGTTCACCGGCTTTGACGGTCTGGTGACGGCGGCGGGTGGAGAGCCGACGGAACCGTTTTCCGCGCACCGGCTGGAAATGCTGGGGACGTGTCCGCGACGGTACTTCTACCGGTACGCGCTGGGGTTGCGGGAGGTGGAGGAATGGGAACTCGATCCCGAGCGGTGGTTGCCGGCTCGTGAGTTTGGGCTGTTGTTGCACGACGTGTTCTGCCGGCACCTGCGCGACGGCGAACCGCTGGCCGCCGCGCTCGCCGCCAACATCGCGCTGTACCGGGAACGGTTTCCGCCCCCGAGCGAGGGCGTGTTTCGCCGGGATTGCCGGCGGCTCGACCGGGCGTGCCGGATGTTTGCCGCCGAGCCGCGGACAGGCCAGCCGGTGGATTTCGAGGCGGAGATCCCGCCGCAACCCATCGCGTTGCCGGACGGGGCGACGATTCTGGTGCGGGGGCGGATGGACCGCGTGGACGAAGTATCGGACGGGTTGGAATTGTGGGATTACAAGACCGGCGGCACGGCGCCGTATGCGAAGAAGAATCCGTTACGCGAGGGCCGGGTGTTGCAGCACGCGTTGTACATTGCCATCGCGCAAAAACATTACCGCCAACCGGTCACGCGGTTCTGCTATTACTTTCCCACCGAGAAAGGCCGGGGTGAGACGCTGGAGTTTACGCCCGCGGAACTGGCCGGCGCGCCCGCCGTGCTCGCGGCGCTCCGGCAACTGGTCGTGACCGGCGTGTTTCCCGCGACGACCGATGAGAAGGATTGCCGGGGCTGCGATTTCCAAAGCATCTGCGGGGATGTGAATGCGGTCACGGCGCAAAGCGCCCGCAAACTCCGGTCACCCGCCAACGACGTCCTCGCGCCGTTCCGCGAGCTGCGACGGGAGGCCGAATGAAATCCACACCGCCGGACCATGCCGAGCGGCAACGCATCACGACGGAGTTGGATCGGTCGCTGTTGGTGGAGGCGGCGGCGGGCACCGGCAAAACCACGGCGTTGGTGAACCGGATCGTCGCGTTGGTCACGACCGGCAAATGCGCGCGCGACAAGCTTGTGGCGGTCACGTTCACCCGCAAAGCCGCCGCCGAATTGCAGCAGCGACTCCGCGGGCAGTTGCCGGGCGCGGAGCAGTGCCTGATGGGGACGATTCATTCGTTTTGCGGCCGGCTCCTGCGCGAGCGACCGGTCGAGGCCGGTGTGGATCTGGATTTCACGGAACTCGACGAAGACCGCGATCTGGCCCTGCGCGAGCAAGCGTGGGTTGCGTTCACCAACGAACTGTTCGCCCGCGATGATCCGGCGCTTGATCAGTTGGAAGACCTGGGGCTGACGCCGGCGGATTTGCGGTCGGCATTTTTGAAGTTTGCCGATTATCCCGACGTGACCGAGTGGCCCGCCCCTGCCACGGCGTTACCGGACCTGGCCGACACCTCCAACAAGTTGCGGGACTACGCCGACCACATGCGCGACAACTTGCCGGCGCGCGATGGCACCGATCCGTTTTGCGCGTTGTGGCCGCAAATCCTGCGCATGTTGCAGTCGCACCGGCTGGACATCGTCGCCGAACTGGCCGAGATCCTCGAACTGTTCACACCCAAAGCGAAAACAACCCAGAAAAACTGGCCGGGCGGCAAGGCGCAAGCCGAGGCCGAACATCAGAGGTGGGACGAATTTTGCAAGCAGGTCGCGCAACCGTTTGTGGCGGCGTGGCGCGCGCACCGCTACGCGGCGATCCTGCCGCTGCTGCACCGCGCCCGCGACGTGTACGACCGCCAACGCGCGGCGGCGCGGGCGTTGAATTTTCAAGACCTGTTGTTGCGCGCCGCCCAACTGCTGCGCGACCGGCCCGAGGTGCGCCGGTATTTCCGGCAACGGTTCACACACATTCTCGTGGATGAGTTTCAGGATACCGACCCGATTCAGGCCGAGGTGTTGTTGCTGTTGACCGCCAGCGATCCAACGGAACGCGATTGGCGGAGGTGCCGGCCGGTGCCGGGGTCGTTGTTTGTCGTCGGCGACCCGAAACAATCCATTTACCGGTTCCGTCGCGCCGACATTGTGACCTACAACACGGTCAAACAAATCATCGGCAACACCGTGACGCTCTCGACCAATTTCCGGTCGGCCAAGCCGATCGTGGACTGGGTCAATGGCACGTTTGCTCCGTTCTTCCCGGCGACCGCGACGGCGGAATCACCGGCATATGTGGCGTTCACCGTGGGCCGGCCAGCCGGCGACCCGCCGGCGGGCATCGGGCGGTTGGTTGTGGCGGGTGAAAACCAGGAGCAGATCGCGGCGGAGGAACCGGCCCGCATCGCGCGGCACATCCGGGCGTCGGGGCGCCCGCCGGGTGATTTTCTGATCATCACCCGCGGCAAAAAGCGGCTCCGCCATTATGCGGCGGCGCTGCAAGCGCTCGGCATCCCGCACGAGGTGACCGGTGGCACCTCATTGAATCAGGTGCCGGAATTGGGTGTTCTGCATGCGGTGGCGCGGGCGGCGTTGGAACCGGATGACGCGGTGGCCGTGGTGGCGGCGTTGCGCAGCGCGGCGTTTGGATGCCGCGATGCGGAATTATTTGCGCACCGGCAGGCGGGCGGGCGGTTTGATTGGCGAAGCGGCGCGACCGGGCCGGTTGGCGAGGCGTTTGCGGCGCTGCGCCGCTACGCGGATTGGTTGGGCAGCCTCGCGCCGATGATCGCCCTGGAACGCATCGCGACGGAGTCCGGCTTGCTGGTCTTGGCCGCCACCGAACCGGCGGGCGATGTGGCCGCCGGCAGTCTGGCGAAAGCGTTGGAACTGTTGCGGGCCGGGCAGGCGCAGTGGCCGACGGCGACGGAGTTGGTGGCGCAGTTGGGACGGTGGGTGGCGGAGGAAGAGCCGCACGACGGCGCACCGGTCACGGCGCCGACCGGCGCGGCGGTGCGGGTGATGAATTTGCACAAGGTGAAAGGGCTGCAAGCGCCGGTGGTGTTCTTGGCGGATCCGTGCGGCGCGAAGGATCACCCGCCGTTGTTGCATGTGGATCGCACGACCACGCCGGTGCGTGGATATTTGGCGTTGACCGGACCCGAGAACGCCTTCGGCGGACCGGGGCCGGTGCTGGCGCATCCGCCGAATTGGGAGGAGCTGGCGGCGCGCGAGAAGAAGTTCGTCGCGGCGGAGGAGAACCGGCTGTTGTACGTCGCGGCGACGCGCGCGCAGGATCAACTCATCGTGTCGTTGCGCGCCAAACGAAAGAACGACAATCCGTGGGAACCGCTGGCCGCTGCCGTGGCCGAGGCCGCGCCGCTGCCGGATCCCGGTCCGCAGCCGGTGACCACGCGGACGCCGGTGGTGGTGACGGCGGCGGATGTCGGCGCGGCGCGCGCGGAATTGGCGGCGCGGTGGGAGGCGATTCGCCTGGCCACGCACCACACGCGGGCGGCCAAACCGCCGGTGGCGAGCGGGCCGCCGACGGTGGCGGGCGCGGACAACGATGGGATGCGATGGGGTTCGGCGATTCATTTGTTGTTGGAGACGGTGATGCGCGCGCCGGGATGCGATGTGACGGCGCTGGCGGTGTCGGCGTTGCGGGCGGTGGAGTTGGATGAGTCGTTGGCGGCGACAGCGGCGGAATTGGCGCGGGCGATGATGAGTTCGACGTTGTGGCGTCGGGCGCGGGCGGCAACGCAACGGTTGGTGGAGGTGCCGCTGGTGGTGGCGTTGCCGCAAGAGAGCGGGACGGTGGTGCGGGCGGTGGTGGATTTGGCGTTTGCGGAGGCGGACGGCTGGGTGTTGGTGGATTACAAGACGGATGCGGTGCCGACGATGGGGACGCTGGTGGAGAAGTACGGGGCGCAGTTGCGGTCGTATGCGGTGTGTTGGGAAGCGGCCGGGGTCGGGCGGGTGAAGGAATTGGGGATTTACGCGACGCGGCTGGGCCGGTATGAGGTGGTGCCGCGATGATCAAAGTGGATTTGCACATGCATACCGGGGAGGATCCGCACGACGGGTTGCGGTATCCGGCCACGGCGTTGATTGATCGGGCGGTGGAACTGGGGTTTGCGGCGATCGCGGTGACGCTGCACGGGAAGGTGCTCGACGATCCGCGGGTGTTTGCCTACGCGCGCGAGCGGGGGTTGTTGCTGATTCCGGCCTGTGAGAGCCGGATTCAGAAAGTGGATGTGTTGCTCTACAACGTCACCCAGCGCGAGGTGGACGGGATCAAATCGTTTGCGGCGTTGCGCGAGTTCAAACGGGCGCGCGGCGAGGATGTGCTGGTGATCGCGCCGCATCCGTACTATCCGGTCGGCCACAGTTTGCGGCGGCATCTGGAGGCGGAGCTGGATTTGTTCGATGCGATCGAGCAGGCGCAGTTGCATCTGCCGTGGCTGAATTACAACCGGCGGGCGCTGGCGGTGGCGGCGCGGCACGGCAAGCCGGTGGTGGCGAATTCCGACGCGCACAATTTGTGGATGTTTGGCCGGCATTACACGTGGGTGGAGGCGGCGCCGACGATGCCGGCGATCTTCGCCGCGATCAAGGCCGGGCGGGTGCAATGGCACAGCCCGACGGTGAGTGTTTGGGATATTGTGCGGATGTTTGTGATCGAGCCGGTTTTCGTCCGCCGCCGCGGGCAGACGGTGAACAGTTTCGAGTGACATGCTCAAACCCGATTTGTTATTGGCGGCCTATCGCCAGGGAGTTTTTCCGATGGCCCTGCAGACGACCGGCCGCATTGGCTGGTTCTCGCCGGATCCGCGGGCGATCATTCCGCTCGACGACCGGTTTCACGTGCCGCACGGGTTGCGGCGCGTGATCAAGCAGCAGCGGTTCACGGTGACGGTGAACCGCGCGTTTGGCGAGGTGATCCGGGAGTGCTCGGTGCGGAGCGAAGGGACGTGGATTTCGCCCGGCATCATCAAGGCGTACACCCAACTCCACCGGCTCGGGTACGCGCATTCGGTGGAAACCCGGTTGGCGGATGACGTGGTGGGCGGGCTGTACGGCGTGGCGTTGGGCGGGGCGTTTTTCGGGGAAAGCATGTTCCACCGCGTCACGGATGCGTCGAAGGTGGCGCTGGTGTTTCTGGTCGAGCGGTTGCGGGCGCGTGGCTACACGTTGCTCGACACGCAATGGCTGACGCCGCACCTGAGCCGCTTCGGCGCGTACGAAATCTCCCGCGCCGAGTATCTCACGCGGCTGGCCGACGCGCTTTCACGGGACTGTCACTTCGACTAGTTCGGAGTGCGGCGAGCCGAGTTGGAGGCGGGCGGCCGTTTCCAGGTGCCGCGCGCGTTCGGCGAGGAGCGGGAGTTGAGCGGCGGAGCGTTGCGCGTCGAGGGCCGCCACCGCCAGCGTGTCCACCGCCACCGGATCGCGGCTGAAATACAGGGTGGCCGGTGCCCACGAGTATTTCGGCCGGAACACCGGCCCGCCGGCGAAACCGCCCACCAGCCCATCCAGCACGTGCAGCACCACTTTGTCGCGAATCTCCGGCCTGCGGTAGATGAGCGCGATGTCGGGGTCGCCGTTCTGGCCGGGAAACTCGAATCGCCGCGCGTTGTCCACCAACCCGACCGACATGTTGTAGAGACAGCCGGCGATGCCGGTGGCTTCGTTGTCCTGCAGCACCGGCACATTGATCAACTTGGTGATGGTCCGGGTGAGCAACGCCGGCAGGTGCGAGCGGGCGGCAAATCCTTCGGCTTCCCGGCCGAAGAGCAAATCACCCCAGATCAGTTTGCCGACCACTCGGGATTCATAGAACTTCTCCGCGTCCCAACCGTCGGGAGCGACCGCGCGCGTCCCGGCAAACCCTGCCGCCCGGAGCTTTTGCGGATCGCGGTCGAACACGATGACGTTGGCGGCCGGCACGCCCGCCGCCGTCAGCCCGGCTTGAATGGCCGCCACGACGGGTGCCCGCGTCGCGTGCAACGGCGCGGCATGGGTGGCAATCTTGATGCCGACGACGTCGTTGCTGGAGACGAAGTGTCGCCACGCGGCCGCGTCGGTCTCGGCGCCGGTCAAGGCGCGCATGCCGGCGGTGACCATTGGGCGAACCCGATCGGCTGCGATGTCACCCCCGCGAATGGCCTGCGGATCGCGCACCACCACGACGCGTTCGGCGGCGACCGCGCCGGAGGTGGCGAGCAGCATCACCGCAACGGCCGAGAGGAAGTCACGCCAGGTCATGCCGGGGTTAGAACCAGATGAAATGCTCCACGCGAATGCGGCGGATGCGATCTTCCAGCAGCGCCTTCATGCCGGGGCAGAGTTCGAGCAGTCGTTGATAGACGGTGATGGCGTCGCGCCATTGTTGTTTCTGCTCTTTGACGGCGGCGGCGGCCAGTCCGGCCTTGCCGAGCCAGAAACACTCGGGCGGGGTGGAGGGGTCGGGCCATTCGCGGGATTCGTAGAGCAGCTTGAGATAGACGTCGCCGGCATCGTCGAGTTTGCCGGCTTTCTCGTAACATTGACCGATCTTGTAGGCGATCTGGTTGCGGAACGAGCCGTCGGCCTGCGCCCCACACTCCGCGGCGGCGCGGTAGGCCGTGATGGCGTCGTCGTAGCGCTCGGCAGTGTAGAGACAGTCGGCGCGGCGCCCGAGCGCTTCGCAGCGCAGGTAGCAGTCGGGAAAATCCTGGATCACCGCGTCGAACACCAGCAGCGCGTCGTGGAACTGTCCCAGTTCCGTCAGCGCGTCGCCCTGGGCAAACCGCGCGTCGCAGCGCCACGATGAGTTGGTGTAGGTCTTCATCAACGTTTCGAACAGTTCGATGGCGTTTTTGTAGTCCTGCCGGGAATACGCGGCGCGGCCGGCCATGAAGAGCGCATCATCGGCGAGGGCATTGGCGGGATAGTTTTTGTGGATCGCGAGGAAGTTTTCCTGGGCTTTGACGTAATCGTTTTGTTTGGCGAAGTAGTCGGCGATCCAGAACTGCATGTCGGGCGCCAGCACGGCCTGCGGGTACTGGGCGAGGAACGCGGTAAAATCCTGCAGTGTGCGCTCGGCTTTGCCCTGCGCGAACCAGCACCAGCCGCGATTGTAGAAGGCGCGTTGCGCCAGCTCCGTGTCCGGCGCCGCCGCGATCAGCCGGTCGTACTCCGCCACCGCCGCGTCGTACTGGCCTTCGCGGTAGAACGACTCGCCGATGGCAATTTGCGCCTGAGCCGCCAGCCGGTGGCCGGGGAATTTTGTGATCAGCGCGCTCCACGCGGTGCGCGCCGCGGTCTCATGGCCGGTCAGGGAATGGGTCAGCCCGATTTGGAATTGGGCTTCGGGCGCGTAGGCGCCGTTGGGAAACTGCTCGACGAGCGACCCGAAGACATGCACGGCGGCTTCCGGGTTCTGGAGGCGTTGAAAGGCGTGGCCGAGTTGGAACAGGGCGCGCTCGACGAGCGGCTGTTGCGGGTAGGTGCTGACCAGCCGTTGATAACTGGCCACGGCGTCGGCCCACTGACCGGCTTCAAACTGGACATCGCCCGCTTTGAAGAGCGACTCGGCGGCCAGCGCGTCGTCGCCGGCGGCGCTGGCGACGGTGAACGCCTGTTGAAACAGACTCAGCGCGGCGGGCCACTGGCCGCGTTTGAGTTCGCACCAGCCGGCCTGGAAATGGGCGCGCGCGGCCAACCGGCCTTGCGGGTAAAGCTGAACTGCCCGTTGATATTCGACCAGCGCCTCGGCGAAGGCGTCGCGAGCGAAGAACAAGTCTCCGATGGCCACCTGGACATCCTCGGCGAGCGGGTCGGTCGGGTTTTCGGCGACGAACTCGCGCAGGCGTTGGACGCCGGCGGCGACCTGGTCGGCGCGCACGAGCGCCTCGCTCAACTTCAAGAGCGCCTCGCGACGCAGCCGGGGCGAGCGGGCCAGTGTCAGCGTTTGCGTGAACGCTTCGGCGGCGGCGGCGAACTGGCCCGCGCGGAACTGGACCCAACCCTGCCCGGCCCAGGCTTCGGCGGCCAGCGCGGCATCCACGGGTTGATTGGGCGCGGTTTGGTACGCGGTGGTGATGACGCGCCAGAGCGCGAGCGCCTCGGCGGGCGCGTCCTGCCGGGCTTTGAGTTCGGCCCGCCACCGCAACGCCCGGTAGGCCCAGAGAGAGTCCGGCTCGGCCTTGCCGATGGCGGTCAACCGCGCGTCGGCTTCGGCCAGTTGGCCGGCGGCGATGGCAATTTGGGCGCGCAGCAATTGGGCTTCGTTGACCAGCCAGGCGCGCTGGGAAACGTTCAACAGATCATCCAGTGTCGCGGCGGCCTCGCTGAGGCGGCCGAGTTGGAACTGGGCCAGCGCCACGCCGAACTGGGCGCGAGGGCGGTACAGTCCGGTGGGGGAGCGCTGGATCAACTCGGTCAGGGTCGTCTCGGCGTCGGCGTATTTTTCCCCGACCAGCAGCGCCTCGCCGCGCCACAACACAAACCCCTCCGGCAACGCCGCGCCGTGGCGGCCCTTGGCGCCGCTAGTCAGCGAGGCCAGGGCGGCTTCCCATTTGTGCAAGCGCACCTGCGACTGGGCGAGCATCAACCAGGCGCGGTCGCTGAATTCGGAGTCGGGAAAGCGTTCGACGAACTGCCGCAGTTGGGATTCCGCGAACTCGTACAGTTTGTCTTCAAAGGCCGCTTGCGCGACCCGGAACTGTTTGGTTTCTTCCGGCGTCGCGGCGACGAACCACACGAGCAACAAGGGCCAGAGACGGCGCATCACAGCGCGCACCATACGCGAACCGACCGCGGCAGGGCAAGCACCCCGCGCCCGCAAGGAATTCCCTCTCCCCATTCGATGGGGAGAGGGTCAGGGTGAGGGGTTTCCCAACACGCTCACAGATACGGCAGCGGAAACCGGGCGGTGAGGGCTTTGACCTTTTCCTTCACGCGGGCGGCAACGGCGGGGTCTTGCGGCTGGCTGAGGACTTCGTTGATGAAGTCGGCGATTTGGCGCATCTCCGGCTCGTTCATCCCGCGGGTGGTCATCGCCGGCGTGCCGAGGCGGATGCCGCTGGTGACGAGCGGTTTTTCGGGGTCGTAGGGGATGAGGTTTTTGTTGCAGGTGATGCCGGCCTGGTCGAGAGCTTCCTGGGCGACTTTGCCGGTCAGTTTCTTCGGGCGCAAATCCACGAGCAGGAGATGATTGTCGGTGCCGCCGCTGACGATGCGGAACCCGTGCGCGGTCAACGCCGCCGCGAGTGCTTGGGCGTTTTGGATAATCTGGCGCTGGTAATCGCGAAAGGCCGGTTGCATCGCTTCGTGAAAACAGACGGCTTTCGCGGCGATGATGTGCATCAGCGGGCCGCCCTGGATGCCGGGCAGCACCCAGGTGTCCACGTCCTTGGCGTATTTGGCCTTGCACAGGATCAGGCCGGCGCGCGGACCGCGCAGGGTTTTGTGGGTGGTGGTGGTGACGAAATCGGCGTGCGGCACCGGGTTCGGATGCACCCCGGCCGCGACCAGTCCGGCAATGTGCGCCATGTCCACGAACAACAGCGCGCCGACCGCATCGGCGATCTCCCGCATGCGTTGGAAATCAATGACGCGGGGATAGGCGCTGGCGCCGGCCGTGATCATCCGCGGGCGGCATTGTTTGGCTTGCTCGGCGAGTTGGTCGTAGTCAATCCGCTCCGTGTCCGGGCGGACGCCGTAGTGGACCACCTTGTAGAACTGGCCGGAGAAATTGCGGGGCGAGCCGTGGGTGAGATGGCCGCCGTGGGCAAGTTCCATGGTGAGGATCGTGTCGCCGTGTTTGAGTTGGGAGAAATAGACCGCCATGTTTGCCTGCGACCCACTGTGCGGCTGGACGTTGGCGTGCTCGGCGCCGAAGAGTTGTTTTGCGCGGTCGATGGCGAGTTGCTCGGCGACGTCCACGTGCTCGCAGCCGCCGTAATAGCGCCGCCCGGGATAACCCTCGGCGTACTTGTTCGTCAGCACGCTGCCGGCGGCTTCGAGGATGGCCGGGCTGGTGAAGTTCTCGCTGGCGATCAGTTCGATGTTGTCGGACTGGCGCTGGCGTTCGCGTTGCATCGCGTCGAACAGTTCGGGGTCTTGCTGGGCGAGCGCCGAGGTTTTTTTCATCGTCAGGTTCGGGGGGTTGTCCATTTTGCTCACACGCCGGGCGTGCCGGCCTCCTTCAAATTCGGTTTTCAGCCAGACATCCAGGATCCGCTGCGCCTGTTCGGCGGTGGTCTCGAGGCCGGAGAGCACGATGACATTGGCGTCGTTGTGCTCGCGACTCAGGCGCGCCCATTCCTCGTTGCTGACCATCGCGGCGCGGATGCCGGCAAACCGGTTGGCGGCGATGCTCATGCCGATGCCGCTCTTGCAAATCAACACGCCCCGGTCCGCCGCGCCGCTGAGGATGGCCTGCGCCACGGCAAACGCGTAGTCGGGATAATCCACCGGCTCGGCGCTGTGCGCGCCGAGGTCGGTAAACGGAATGCTGCGCGCGCTCAACCACGTCTTCAACGCTTCTTTCATCGCCACCCCGCCGTGGTCGCCCGCGAGCGCGAGCCGGTGGCGGACGGTCGGGGGGGCGTGCTGCAGGACGTACGCCACCACGGCCGGCAGCGCGGCGCGAATCTCGTCCCGCGTCCGCCGGTACACGTCCACCGACGCGCCGATCGGGTCGGCGATATCCGGGGATTCGTGCGCCGCGACCGGGCTGATGTCGCGCAACGCGAAAATCTTGTCCGCCGATTCGGGATACAGCGCGTGGAGCACATCGCGTTGCTGCGTGGTCATGGTGAAGATGAAGGTGGCCTGATCAATCATTCCCGGCCGCAACGCGAGGCTGGTGTGGTGCGCAATGTTCAAGCCCAACTCGCGCATCACCTCGACGGCCGGCCGGCTGGCGGGCTGGCCGTCCACCGCGCCGAGACCGGCGGAGAGTACGCGCACATCGTCGCGGCCCTTGACCAGTTCGGCGAACAATCCCTCGGCCATCGGGCTGCGGCAGATGTTGCCGGTGCAGACAAACAGGATCGTCTTCATTGCCACGTCAGCAACACCCGGATTCCCTTCAACACGTCCACCGCCCGTTGCAACACGACATCGCGCACTTTTGGCCGCTCACCGTTTTCCGCCTCGGCGGATTCCTCGTCGAGGGGCACGTCCACCGCCTCGCCGCGGAAGACTTTGACCAGGTCGGCCTCCGACATGCGTTTCTTCGGCGCCTCGGGTTGGAGGCTGACCGTCAGCGTCACGTTGGTCGCCGCGTTCAAGACCGCCTCCCGCTCCACCGCCGGCGCCAGCGGCACGTAAATATCCGGCGCGATCCCGTGCGGAAAAATTTCCACTTGGGGCAGGCTGCGCGGATCGCTGGGCGTCAGCACGATTTTTTGGGTGGCCACTCGCAAGACCTGCCCGGCGCTGAGCGGAATGTCCTGCACCGCGGCCGGCGCGCCGGCGGTCAGGCTGCCCACCACGACGCCCCGGTCCTGTCCGCGCAAGGCGCCGACGAGCGCTTCCGCGGCGCCGCGCGTCTGGCCGTTGACCAGCAACATCAACGGCGCGGACGCCAGCCGGTCGGCCGCCGCGTCGCCCACCGGCTGGGCGCGGAACGTCTCCGCGCCCTGCGCGGCGCTCTTCAGGATGAACAAATCGCGCGCCTCGGCAAAGAACCGGCTGGCCACCGCCGCGGCCGCGGCCCAGTCCGAACCGTCGGCAAATCGCAGATCCAGGATGTAGCCGTCACAATTCGCGGCGCCGAACTTGGCCAGTTCCTCATCGAGCGCCGTCACCGCGGCGGCCGAGACATCGGCCAGGCGGATGTATCCGATGTTGGGGGCAATCACTTCCGCGCGCGCCAGCGGCTCCGCGGGCGTCGAGGTGGCCAGGGCCGACCCGTTGGTCATCGTGAGGGAAACGGCGACGGGGGCGTTGGTCGGCGCCGCTTCGACGCTGAGCAACATCGCGCCGCGGCCGAGCGCTTCGAGAATGCCTTTCACCGTGGCGGCGTCAATTGCCGTGGCGTCGAGTTTCTCGCGGTCCACGTAGTTTTCGCGCAATACCCGAACCACCTCGTCGAGCGCGACCGGGGCGTTTGTCTCCGCCGCCGCGCTGGCGGCCAGCCACACCGCCGCCAGCCCACTGCCGATCCATTTCGTCATCATGAGTGTCCTAATGCCCGCGCCGCGATGTCGCGTCGGTACTGGGCGCCGTCAAACTGGATGCGCGCGACCGCCCGGTACGCCTGCGCCACGGCGGCCGGTAAATCCGCGCCCAACGCCGTCACGCCCAACACCCGGCCGCCATCCGTCACCACGTGCCCGGCCGGGTCGCGTTTTGTTCCGGCATGAAACACGCAGACGTTAGCCAACGCCGCCGCGTCTTTCAACCCCGCAATCGGCTGGCCTTTCGAATACGGGCCGGGATAACCACGGGCCGCCATCACCACACACACGGCCGCCTCGGGTTTCCACGACAACTCGCAGCGGTCCAGCGTGCCGGTCGCGCAGGCTTCCAGCACCTCCAGCAAATCAAAATCCATCCGCGGCAGGACGACCTGGGTTTCGGGGTCGCCGAACCGGCAATTGTACTCCAACAACTTCGGCCCGGTCGGCGTCAGCATCAGTCCGGCATAGAGCACGCCGCGATACTCGATGCCCTCCGCCCGCAACCCGGTCAGCGTGCGCGTGAAAATGTCCTGCAACGCCGCGTCCAGGGCGCTCGTGACCATCGGCGTGGGCGAATACGTTCCCATGCCCCCGGTATTCGGCCCGCGATCGCCGTCGAAAATCCGCTTGTGATCCTGCGCCGCCGCCAGAATCCGGTACGTCCGCCCGTCCGTCAGCGCCATGACCGATGCTTCCTGACCGGCCAGACATTCCTCGATCACCACGCGCGCCCCGGCCTCGCCGAACACGCGCCGCTCCATGATCTCGGCAATGGCGGCTTCCGCTTCGGCGACGGTTTGCGCGACGATCACGCCCTTGCCGGCCGCCAGTCCGTCCGCCTTGACCACAATGGGCGCGCCGACCTTGCGCACATGGGCTTTCGCCGCCGCTGCGTCCGAAAAGGTCTCCGCCGCCGCCGTCGGGATCCCGGCTCGGAGAAACAACCGCTTGCAGAAAACCTTGCTGCCCTCCAACTGTGCGGCGGTCCGGGTCGGCCCAAAAATCTTCAACCCCCGGCTCGTGAACGCATCCACCACGCCGGCGCACAAGGGCGCTTCGGGGCCGACCACGGTGAAATCCACCCCGTTGGCCAGCGCGAACGCGAGCAGCTTTTCGATTTCGGTCGCCCCGACCGGCACACACTCTGCCATCTCGGCGATGCCGGCGTTGCCGGGCGCGCAGAACAGTTTCGTGACCCGCGGCGACTGCGCCAGTTTCCAAACCAGGGCGTGCTCCCGTCCGCCGCCCCCAATGACCAGGACTTTCATAAGCGCCGGATGATTAACGGGCGGCGGTGTGACACACCAAGCAAAAAGTGCGGGGAGAACTTACCGGACTTCCACCCGCACCCGGGCGTTCAGGCCTCCGCCATCGGCGACGATGAGGCGGGCGGTGGTCAGCTCACCAGCAAACTCGGCACCGGGGTGGATGGTGACCGTGCCGCTGGCGCGCAGGCGGCCGCGCATGACACCGGCGATTTCCACGTCGCGGAACTCGGCCGGTTGTTCGAAGACGATCACCGCGCCGCGGAGGATTTTCAGGTCGCGGGCGGTGACGAGATGTTCCGGGAAGCTGGCGCCGGGGCCGAGTTCGAGGCGGCGCAGGGCGCGAATGGTGCCGGCCCGCAGCGTGCCGTCCAAGCGGACATCGTTGCCGATGAGGTTGCCGCCGTTGATGGCGACCCGGTCGGGGATGGTGATCGTGCCGCAGGTTTGGATGGTTTCATTGCAGTCCCGCTCCAGCGTGTGATCGGTGAGGTCGAGGACGTGCCGGCATTTCGAGCAGGTGGTGGTGGTGGTTTTGCCGTGTTGCTGGAACGTGTAGCCGCACTTGTAACACTCAATCACCCGCTTGGCCGGCCGCGCCGTGTGGGACACGTGCACGCCCGGCGCGGCGCGCGCCGCCGCTTTGAGCGCGGCGTAGCCGTCCACCGTGCCGGTTTTTTGGTACCTGGCCACCGCGAATCACCGGTGGATGCCGCGGGCCTACCGGCGAGCGAATTGCGGACGCACGGTCGCCGCGTCGGCTTTGTCGCTGGCTTCCGCCGCCGCCGCCGCGGCCACGACCGGGATCGCGCCGGCGGCCGGTGGGGTGGAGGGGTTGACCTCCGACCGGCCGACGAAGGTGACACCATCCTCGACGCTGAGGCGTTTGGACTTGATGTCGCCCGTGACGCGCGCCGAGGACTTCATCTCGATGCGGTCTTTGGCGGTGATGTTGCCGTTGATGGTGCCCTCAACGGTGACGGCGTTGACCGCGAGGTTGCCTTTGATGACGGCGGATTTGCCGATGACGGCATCGCCCGCGCAATGCAATTCGCCCTCGAGCTTGCCGTCAATGCGGACGGAGCCGGCGCTGCGGATGGTGCCCGCGATTTCGACATCGCCGGCAATGACAGACTGAACGGAGTTGTTGTTGTCCATGAATCGGATCTCCTGGGTTGAAACTCGCCACGCGCAGCGTCGCAGATTACCGGCACCGCAACAAGCCGAAAGTCCACAACGCGCGGCGCGAGGTGGTCACAACCCGATCAGAGATTCAGTCGCTGGACGTTTTCGCGGACGTGGTCGGCGCTCTTCTTGAGTTGGCCGAGTTCGTCGGCGGTGAGTTTTAGTTCGATGATGTTTTCGACGCCGTTGGCGCCGAGGACGGCGGGGACGCCGACGAACATGTCGCGGATGCCGTACTGGCCGGTGCACCAGGCGGCGACGGGCAGGACGCGCTTTTCGTCGTGGAGGATGGCGCGGACCATCTCGACGACGCTGCTGCTGGGGGCGTAGTAGGCGCTGCCGGTTTTGAGCAGGCCGACGATTTCGGCGCCGCCGTTGCGGGTGCGGGTGACGAGGGCGTCGAGTTTGTCTTTGGCGATGAGGTCTTCGACTTTGATGCCGGCGACGGTGGCGTAGCGGACGAGCGGCACCATGTCATCGCCGTGGCCGCCGAGCACCATCGCATCCACATCGCGGTGCGAGACGCCCAGTTCCAGCGCGATGAAACAGCGGAAGCGGGCGCTGTCGAGGACGCCGGCCATGCCGATGACCTTGTGTTTGGGGAAACCGAGTTTGACGCCGGCCAGGTAGGTCATCACGTCGAGCGGGTTGCTGACGACGATGACGGTGGCGCGGGGGGCGTGAGCGCGGATGGCGTCGCAGACGCTGCCGACGATGCCGGCGTTGGTTTTCAGCAGGTCGTCGCGGCTCATGCCGGGTTTGCGGGCGATGCCGGAGGTGATGACGATGAGGTCGCTGTTTTTGCAGTCGGCCGGGTTGTTCGAGCCGGTGACGCGGGCATCGAAGCCTTCGAGGCAGGCCGATTCCATCATGTCGAGGGCTTTGCCCTGCGGCATGCCTTCAATGATGTCAATCATCGTGACGTCGGCGATTTCCTTTTCGGCGATGCGCTGGGCGGTGGTGGAGCCGACAAAGCCGGCCCCGAAAACGGTGACTTTTTTGTTCATGATGTTGGTGGGGTGGTTATTGTGAAATTCGTGTGACATGTCGAGCCTGAATTGACGGTGCCGGGGGGCTTTGGTACGGTGGGCGGCGGCGGTATGAGAAACGCGCTCCAGGAGAATGTGCTCGTGCTGAACCGGCTCTGGCAGGCGATCAATGTCTGCACGGTGGAGCGGGCGTTTGCGTTGTTGTGCACCGGCCACGCGGAGGTGGTGACGGAGAGCGCCGGTGAGTTTCGGACGTTTGATTTTCATGAGTGGCGGGAATTTTCGCAGGGGCACCATGGCGAGGACGTGGTGCACACGGTTTCGTTCAAGATTCGGATTCCGCGGGTGATCTTGTTGCTGTTCTTCGACCGGCTGCCGCACAAGGAAGTGAAGTTCACGCGGCACAATATCTTTGAGCGCGATCACAACACCTGCCAGTACTGCGGAAAGCATTTCGATCGCAAGGATCTGAATTTGGACCACGTCGTCCCGCGCGACCGCGGCGGCACGACGACGTGGGAGAACATTGTCTGCGCCTGCATCCCGTGCAACACGCGCAAGGCCAACCGCACGCCGGCCGAGGCGCGGATGCATTTGATTCGCAAGCCGAAGCGGCCGAAGTGGCGGCCGTTCGTCAACGTCACCGTGGCCGCGCACGGCCACGAAAGCTGGCGGCATTTCCTCGACTTCGCCTACTGGAACGTCGAGTTGGGCGAAGACGTGAGCTGACCGCCGGGCGGTTGCGCCGCCAGTCTTTGACAGCCCCGGCGCTTGCCAGTACTATCGTCGCGTGCAGGCCAAGCTGGAGCGATTGCAATCCATTTTGCGGGCCGGTGGTCGGACGCTGGTGGCGTATTCGGGCGGTGTGGACAGCGTGTTGCTGGCGACGGTGGCCCGGGAGGTTCTCGGCGATCAGATGCAGGCGGTGATTGCGGATTCGCCGTCGTTGCCGCGGCGGGAGTTGGCGGCGGCGGTGGAATTGGGCGAGCGGTTTGGGTTTCCGGTGCGGGTGATTGCGACCGCGGAGATGGCGAATCCGAACTACGCGAGCAATCCGCCGAATCGGTGTTATTTCTGCAAGAGCGAGTTGTTTTTGGAGCTGACGGCGTTGGCGAAGGTGGAGCATTGGCAGACGATTGTGTACGGCGAGAACGCCAGCGATGTGGGGGATTACCGGCCCGGAGCGGCGGCGGCGGCGGAGTTTGCGGTGCGGGCGCCGTTGAAGGAGGCGGGGTTGACGAAGGCGGAGATCCGGCAGTTGTCGGCGCGGTTGGGGTTGCCGACGGCGGAGAAGCCGCAGTTGGCGTGTTTGGCGTCGCGGATTCCGCACGGCGAGCCGGTGACGGCGGAGGCGTTGGCGATGATCGAGGCGGCGGAGAATGTGTTGCGGGATGCCGGGTTTTACGAGGTGCGGGTGCGGCATCACGGGGCGTTGGCGCGGATTGAGGTCGGGGCGGACGAGGTGGAGCGGTTTTTTGACCGGGAGCTGCGGGCGACGGTGACGGCGGCGTTGAAGCGGATCGGGTATGCGTATGTGACGGTGGATTTGCAGGGGTACCGGCGGGGGAGTGGTCAGGAAATTTTGCCGAAAGGAGCGGCAGCGAAATGAAGATGAAGATGGTAACGGCGGTGTTGGCGGTGGCGCTGGTGGGGGTGATTTTGTGGAGTTCCAGCCAGCGGCAGGAATCGCGGGCGGCGTTGGCGGCCGTCAGCAATGAGGTGGTCGCGGCGCAGGGGGAGTTGATGACCGCGAAGACGGCGTTGAAGGAGCAGCAGGCGCAGGTCAAAGCGTTGCAGCATCAGGTCGCCGTCACCGAGGGCGAACGGACGCGTTGGGAGCAGGAGGCGACGGGGTTGCGCGAGACCTTGACGACGGCGCAACAGCAGTTGGAGGAAGAAAAGCGGCGGTTGACGCAGGTGGCGACGGAGAAGGAGCGGTTGCTCGTTCAACTGGGTGTGGTGTCGAATCAGTGGGTGACGGTGTCGCGGCAGTTGGCGGCGATGGAGAAGTCGAAGGCGGCGACGGAGGAGCAGTTGGCGGCGTTGCGCAACGAGTTGGCGGCGTTGCAGGACGCGAAGTTGTCGTTGGAGGCGCGGTTGAACAGTTTGGATGAATTGCGGGCGCAGATGCGGCGGTTGCAGCGCGAGCAGTGGGAGCAGCGCGTGGCGGAGTGGCGGGCGGCGGATGCGCGGGTGGGCAATCAGGGGTTTGTGTACCGCAAACCGGCATCATGACGGATCGGGCGCCCAAACTGCGGATTGCCGGGCGCGATTTTTCGTCGCGGCTGATCATGGGGACCGGCAAGTTTTCGTCCGGCGCGGTGATGGCGGCGGCGTTGGAGGCCAGTGGGGCGGAGCTGGTCACAGTGGCGTTGCGGCGGGCGGACTTGAGCGGGCGGCAGGATCGGTTTGCCAACATTCTCGAGTTCGTGGATCCGAAGAAGTACGTGCTGGTGCCGAACACGAGCGGCGCGCGCAACGCCGCGGAGGCGGTGCGGCTGGCGCGGTTGGGGCGGGAGGCGACCGGCTCGGCGTGGTTGAAGTTGGAGATTCACCCGGATCCCCGGTATTTGTTGCCGGATCCGATCGAGACGCTGGCGGCGGCGGAGCAGTTGGTGAAGGAGGGGTTCACGGTGCTGCCGTACATCCACGCGGATCCGGTACTGGCGAAACGATTGGAGGATGTCGGCTGCGCGACGGTGATGCCGTTGGGGTCGCCGATTGGCAGTGCGCGCGGGGTCGAGACACGGGCCAGTATTGCAATTATTGTTGAACAGACGACGGTGCCGGTGGTGGTGGACGCCGGGTTGGGCGCGCCGTCGCACGCGGCGGAGGCAATGGAGTTGGGGGCGGACGCGGTGTTGGTGAACACGGCGATTGCGGTGGCGCGGGATCCGGTGCGGATGGCGGAAGCGTTTCGAGCCGCGGTGGTGGCGGGGCGGACGGCGTTTGAGGTGGGCTTGGCGGTGCCGCGCCGGCAGGCCAGCGCGACGAGTCCGTTGACGGGGTTTTTGGATGAAGCTCGATGAGTTTGCGATTGCGGAGTTGACCGGGTTCGCGGCGCAGGCGACGGCGGCGGATGTGGATCGGGCGCTGGCGCGGGAGCGGCGGTCGTTGGCGGATTTTGCGGCGTTGTTGTCGCCGGCAGCCTCCGCGCCGGAGTATTTGGAGGCGTTGGCTCAGGCGGCGCATGCGTTGACGGTGAAGCATTTCGGACGAGTGATGAGGTTTTTTGCTCCGCTGTATCTTTCCAACGAGTGCATCAACATTTGCAAGTATTGCGGTTTTTCGCGGGACAATCCAATTTTGCGGGTGACGTTGACGGTGGAGCAGGTGGCGGAGGAGGCCCGGTATCTTTGGGCGCAGGGATTTCGGCATATTCTGTTGGTAGCGGGCGAGCATCCGCATTTTGTGTCGAGGAATTATTTGCGGGAGTGTGTAGCGCGATTGCGACCGGATTGGCCGAGTATTTCGTTGGAGGTGGGGCCAATGGAGACGGAGGAGTACCGGCCGATTGTGGAGGCGGGGGCAGAAGGATTGGTGGTGTACCAAGAGACGTATGACCGGGCGGTGTACGCGGCGATGCATACCGGGGGGCCGAAGCGGGACTTTGACTGGCGTTTGGACACGGCGGAGCGTGGATATGCGGCCGGCTTCAAGCGTTTGGGGATTGGAGCGTTGCTGGGTTTGGCCGAGTGGCGGCGGGAGGCGGTGGCGGTGGCCATGCATGCGGAGTATTTGCTGAAGCGATGTTGGCAGGCGCAGTTGACAATCAGTCTGCCGCGATTGCGTCCGGCCGCCGGTGAATTTGAACCGTTGATCCATTTGACGGACAGGGAGATGGCGCAGTACGTCTGCGCGTTGCGGTTGATGTTTCCAGAGGTGGGGTTGGTCTTGAGTACGCGCGAATCGCCGAAACTGCGGGACGGATTGGCGCCGCTGGGAATTACGCTGATGAGTGCCGGTAGCCATACGGAGCCAGGCGGGTACACGGGCCAGGGGAAGGAGGATTTGCATATCACGCGGGGTGGGCGGAGGATTGATTCCGAAGGCGAACACGCGGACGTGCAGTTTGCCATCGCGGATGGAAGGGCACCGGAGGTTGTGGCGGCAAGATTGGCGGAAATGGGTTACGAGGCGGTTTGGAAGGATTGGGATGGTGTGTTGAATGAGGATCATCGCGAACGGTGAAAGCCGGCAAGTTGCGGAAGGCATCAGCGTCGAACAGTTCTTGTTGGATTGTGGTTGGAGGCCGACGCAGGTGGTTGTGGAGCAAAATGGTAACGTGCTTCCCCGAAAGAACTTAAAATCTCAAATTCTACGAGAGAACGATCGGATCGAGATCATCGTGCCTGTTGCGGGAGGGTAACTATCGGTTGTCGAATTGGTCTCCGGCCACCTCGGTTATCGAGTACCAAAATGCCTCCGTAATGCCTTGTGCGATAAGGTCATCTCGTTTCACGACTCGAATGACGGGCCGGTGATGATCCCAGTACTCATCGCTGGTTGACTCTAAGAGAGCCTTGTTTAGCCGCAGGCTGACGATCTCCAGAATTCCGAGTTCGTTGCTGTGCCGGTCGCCCCATTTGATCTCGTTTTCAAACGATTTCAGGATGTCTTCGTTCGCCTTATCCTTGGTATTTACGATTTCACACCACAGAACGTACGGTGAATCAGACGTATGTAACGATTGCGTTACTAAATGGATGCGGCTGTAATTCCAGTCCTTGTCCGAGTACGATTTTAGCGCCTCGTTTACGAGGTCGTGGAGGTTCTTGTCGGCGGCGCTCATTGGCCGAGGGAGGAAAAAAACTATTTGCAAACTGCCGGGGCAGGGTCTAGTATTCGGCGTAGAAAGTTTTTTGAGTGTGATTCAGGAGCTTGCACGTTCTTCAGAGGGGTTCCCCACCCCCACCTCCTTGGCGTGCAACTCCTGAATCTTTTTTTGCTCATTTCGATTCGGCAACCGGTACGGTGTCCTGTCCGTCGAACGGCGGGCTGAAGACCACAACGGCCAGAGCTGGCTGGCGGCTGTGGTTGGTGAAAGCGTGCGGGGTGCCGGCGGGGATGACGAGAACGTCGCCGGGGTTAATGGCAAAAGTTCGCTCGGCCAACCGCATGGTGCCGTATCCTTGTTGGAGGAAGACGGTGAGGTCGTGTCGAGCATGGATGTGCAGTGGCTCGGCATGGCGGACTTGGACGAGGTGGATGCTGCTGGTGGGTGTGGTGGCGAGTGTGCTGAGGCGGATGTTGTCGGGGTCGGGAAAGCCGGTCAGGGGCTGGGAGTAGTGGCCGTGGAATTGGGGCGCGGTGGCGCAGCCGGCGAGGAGCAGCAGCGCGAGGAGGGGATTCAAGCTTGCGTTTGGCATGGTGATTACCTAATAAGTGCGCGGCGTTATCACTGCGAGGAAAAAATGGGTCAAATCTTTTCCGACATCACGAAGACCATCGGGCGGACGCCGTTGGTGCGCTTGAACAAGGTCACCCGCGGCCTGGAGGCGGAAATTGTGGTGAAGTGCGAGTTCTTCAATCCGCTCAGTTCGGTGAAAGACCGCATTGGGGTGGCGATGATCGAGGCGGCAGAGCGGGAGGGGAAGATCACGCCGGACACGCTGATTGTGGAGCCGACATCGGGCAATACCGGGATTGCGTTGGCGTTTGTGTGCGCGGCCAAGGGGTACCGGTTGGTGTTGACGATGCCGGAGACGATGAGTGTGGAGCGGCGGACGTTGTTGCGGATGTTGGGGGCCGAGCTGGTGCTGACGCCGGGAGCGGAGGGGATGCCGGGGGCGATTCGGAAAGCGGAGCAGATGGTGCGGGACCATCCGAACGCATTTATGCCGCAGCAGTTTACCAATCCGGCCAATCCGGCCATTCATCGCTGCACCACGGCCGAGGAAATTTGGAACGACACGGATGGGCGCGCCGATGCATTGGTGGCCGGAGTGGGGACGGGGGGGACGATTACCGGTGTGGGTCAGGTGATCAAACAGCGGAAAGCCAGTTTTCAATGTATCGCGGTGGAGCCGGCCGATTCGCCGGTCATCAGTGGCGGAAAGCCGGGGCCGCACAAGATTCAGGGGATTGGGGCGGGGTTTATTCCGCAGGTGTTGGAGCGCGGGTTGATTGATGATGTAATCCGGGTCGCGAATGAGGACGCATTCGCGATGGCACGGCGGCTGGCGAAAGAAGAGGGCATACTTTGCGGCATATCATCGGGCGCGAATGTTTGGGCCGCCATTCAGTATGCGCAACGACCGGAGAACAAAGGCAAATTGATCGTGACGGTGGCGCCCTCAACCGGTGAGCGGTATTTGAGCACGCCGTTGGCGGACGCGGCCCGGGCGGAAGTCGCCAAATGAGCCCGAAGACGGCGTTGTTGTTTGCCGGCCAGGGCAGTCAGGAGGTCGGCATGGGGCGCGATTTGTGCGAGCGATTTCCGGCCTGCCGGCAGTTGTTTGCCCGCGCCGACGAGGTGTTGGGTCGCGAGCTGACGCGGATTTGTTTTGAGGGACCGTCGGAGGTGTTGACGCAGACGGACAATGCGCAGCCGGCCATCTTCGTGCACAGCCTGGCCTGTCTGGCGGCGTTGGGTGATGTCGAATTTCACGCGACGGCCGGCTTGTCGCTCGGCGAGTTCACGGCGTTGACGGCGGCGGGTGCGGTGAGCTTCGACGACGGGTTGCGGATGGTGCAAGCCCGCGGCCGGTACATGCAGGAGGCGTGTGAGGCGACCAATGGCGGGATGGCTTCGATCATCGGGTTGGACGAGGCGGTGGTGGCGGAGGTGTGCCGGGAAGCGGATGTGGACATGGCGAACCTGAATTGTCCCGGCCAGATAGTGATTTCCGGCGAGAAGGAGAAGATTGGGAAGGCGGTCGAGCTGGCGAAAGCGCGTGGGGCGAAGCGGGCGATTCCGTTGCAGGTGGCCGGGGCGTATCATTCGCGGTTGATGGCGAGCGGGCAGCAGAAAGTGGCGGCGGAGCTGGCGCGGTTGCCGATGCAGTTGCCGCGGGTGCCGGTGGTGTCGAATGTGACGGCGCGGCCGGGCGGGAGCGTGACGGAGATCAAGGAGTTGCTGACCCGGCAAGTCACCTCATCGGTCCGCTGGGCTGAATCCATGCAGTGGCTGGTGGGGCAGGGGTTCACGCGGTTTATTGAGCTGGGTCCCGGTGGCGTTTTGGCGGGTTTGATGAAGCGGATCAACAAGGACGTGGAGATGCTGGTAGTCAGCGATCTGAAAACATGGGAGCAGACACGTGGCGCGCTTGCTGGAAAATAAAGTGGCGTTGGTGACCGGGGCGGGCCGCGGCATCGGCAAGGCGGTGGCGACGCGGTTGGCCGAGGAGGGGGCGCGGGTGGCGTGTTGCGGCCGGACGTTGGCGCATGTGGAGGCGGTGGCGCAGGCGATTGGGGGTCGGGCGTATGAGGTGGATGTGGCGGTCGGCGCACAGGTGACGGCGACGGTCGAGGCGGTGGTGAGGGATTTCGGACGGATTGATATTTTGGTGAACAACGCCGGGGTGACGCAGGACAATTTGTTGTTGCGGATGAGCGAGGCGGAGTGGGATACGGTGTTGGGGACGAACTTGAAAGGGGCGTTTCTGTTTACGAAGGCGGTGACGCGCGGGATGGTCAGGCAGCGGAGCGGCCGGATCATCAATATCACATCAATTATAGGCTTGACCGGCAATGCCGGCCAATCTAACTATGCGGCCTCGAAAGCGGGGCTGATTGGTTTCACGAAATCGGTCGCGAAAGAGTTGGCCTCGCGCGGCATCACTGCCAACGCGGTGGCCCCGGGGTTTATCGGGACGGACATGACGGCGGCGTTGGGCGCGGAGATGGCGGAGACGTTGAAGCAGCGGATTGCCTTGGGACGGTTGGGGACGGGCACGGATGTCGCGAATGCGGTGGTGTTTTTGGGGAGCGACTGGGCCAGTTACGTGACCGGGCAGGTGCTGACGGTGGATGGCGGATTGGCGATGTAGGGTGGGGCGTTCATCGAGCAAATGATGGTTAACGAGGAGACGAAGATGGCTGATAAATCAGTGCAGGATCGGGTCAAAGAAATCATCGTGGAACAGTTGGGAGTCAATCCCGACCAAGTTACGCCCGAGGCAAAGTTCATTGAGGATTTGGGCGCGGATTCGTTGGACACCGTGGAGCTGGTGATGGCGTTCGAAGAAGAGTTCGGCGCGGAGATTCCCGACGAGGATGCCGAGAAACTGCAGACGGTTGGGGATGTTGTGAAGTACATTGAAGAACGCGGCGAGAAGTAGCCGCGCGGCCTTGCAGCGCGCAAGGAGCGAGCTTTCGGTGAGGCATAAAGTGGTTGCGTCAAACAGCTTTATGCCTCATTTCTTTTGCTCACCATGAGCGAACGTCGGGTCGTTATTACCGGATTGGGAGTGGTCACACCGCTGGGCAGTGACCTCGAAACCTTCTGGCAGTCGTTGCTGGCCGGAAAGAGTGGGATTGGCCCGATTACGCGATTCGATACCAGCAAGTTTGACTGCAAGATCGGCGGGGAGGCCCGGCAGTTCAATCCCGAGGCCTTCATGCCGGTCAAAGACCTGCGACGGACCGACCGGTTTGCCCAATTTGCCGTTGTGGCGGCCAAAAAGGCGGTCGCGGATGCCGGGCTGCAGATGGATAAGGAAGACCCCAACCGTGTCGGGGTCCTCATTGGTTCCGGTATTGGCGGGATGGAGACGATCGAGGAACAGGTGGGCGTCTTGCTCGAAAAAGGCCCCGGTCGCGTCTCGCCGTTCATGATTCCCATGTTGATCGTCAACATGGGCAGTGGCTACGTCTCGATGCTGCTGGGCGCCAAAGGACCCAACCTGGCCGTGGTTTCCGCGTGTGCCACGGCGACGCATGCGTTGGG
>CAZHLM010000025.1:0-2373 GCA_964533295.1 uncultured Verrucomicrobiota bacterium | reverse complement strand
CGCTGCGACGGGTTGGTAAAGCCCTTGATTCGGAAAGGTAGAAGCCAAGATGCTTGTTGCCAAGAGTAGTCGAATCCCCCGGAAAAAACTTCTCCTTGGTTTTGCCGATTCCGTGCTCGCGGCGCTGGCTATCTGGCTGGCGGTGATTTTGCGCCTGGGTTTGGATGCGGGATCGCAATACTTTGTCCAGCATGGCACGGCCATCTCCGCCGCATGGGCAATTTTTCTCCTCGCCTTCTACATCAGCGGCCTCTACGAATCCGAGCGCCTGCTCAGCATCGGAAAAACCCTCGCGGCGGCACTGGTCGGCGTCGGGCTGGGTGGTTTGCTTGTCGCGGCGGCCTTCTACGCGGTTTCGTTTGAGGACATCAACATCGGGCGGGGAATCTTTCTCGGGGCGGTGGTTTTCAGTTTTGTCGGCATCGTATTGAACCGGTTGCTGTACATCGGCGCGACGCGCCGGGGGTTGATGGCGCAACGGTGCTTGATCATCGGCACGGGTCAGGAGGCCCGGCGCGTGATTGAGCTGGTGCATAAACATCCGCATGCCGGTATGAAAGTGTTGGGGATCATTCTCGTGGGCGGGGAACGTGATCATGTGGGCAAGTTCGTGGAAGACTATCCGGTCTTGGGAACGTTGGAGTCGTTGGACAAGTTTGTGGACTTGTACGCGATTGATCGCCTGATCCTGGCCGCCACGCTCGATTTCGAGCCGGTACTCCTCCAGCGGCTACGGCAGTTCCGCTACCGCGGTTTGGCGTTGGTGGACTTCGTGACGCTCTACGAGGAACTGGCGCAGGAAATCCCGATTGATTACATCAATGACGAGTGGCTGTTCATGGCGTCCATGAACAACTCCCGGTTCCATATCCGCCGCCTGAAACGGTTGGTGGACGTGGTCGCCTCCGTGGTCGGCTTGATCCTGACGGCACCGGTCATCGCGGTCACGGCCGTTCTCGTCAAACTCACGTCGCCCGGCCCGGTGTTTTACCGGCAGGAACGGCTGGGACGCGACAGCGAACCGTTCTTTGTGCTGAAGTTTCGGACCATGCGCGCCGACGCCGAAAGTCAATCGGGTCCCGTGTGGGCGACGGAGGACGATCCGCGCATCACGTGGATCGGGAAATACCTCCGCAAGTTTCGCATTGATGAAATTCCCCAACTCTGGAACGTGCTGCGGGGCGACATGAGCCTCGTCGGGCCGCGCCCGGAACGGGCGGTGTTCGTCAAAAAACTTTCGGAAAAGATCCCGTTTTACTCGGAACGCCTCCTCGTGGCGCCCGGCGTCACGGGTTGGGCGCAAGTGATGCACCCCTACGCGGCCAGCATCGAAGAATCCCGGCGCAAATTGCAGTTTGATCTGTTTTACATCAAGCACATGTCGTTTCTGCTCGACCTGTTCATCATGATGAAAACGGTCAAGACGATCCTCTTTGGCCGCGAGCGCGCAAAACCGGAAGCCAAACCGCCGGCTGCCGAGCCGGAAGAGATCCGCACCGAGATGCTCTTCTTCCGTCCCCCCGGCAAAGTTGACACTGCCAAACCTGACGCCAAAAAGGCGGCCGGTTAGCCGGATTCAGACTGGCTTTTTCCCCTCTCGCCGCTAGAAATAGCCGCGATGAAAGAGTACCTCGACCTCGTCCGGCTTGTTCTCGAGAAAGGCGTTCGCAAGTCCAGTCGCACCGGGGTGGATACCATTTCATATTTTGGCGCGCACTACACCGTGGACCTGGCACAGGGGTACCCGTTGTTGACGACGAAAGAAGTCAACTGGCCGGCCATGTTGCGCGAGTTGCTCTGGTATCTCTCCGGCGAGGATCACATCCGCAATCTCCGGCAACACACCAAGATCTGGGACGCTTGGGCCGATGAAAACGGCAATCTCGAAACCGCCTATGGCCGGTACTGGCGGCGATTCCCCAGTCCGTATCAAGACGACGCCGGTCGCTGGCAGGTGCGCGAGGTGGACCAAATTCAGTTTGTGATCGACACTCTCAAAAAAGAACCCACCAGCCGCCGCCTTGTGGTGACGGCGTGGGAACCCGGTAATGCCCAGCCGAGCAAACTCCCGCCCTGTCACTACAGCTTCGTCTTCAACGCGCAGGGCGACCGGCTGAACTGTCATCTCACCCAGCGCAGCGGCGACGTCGCGCTTGGCATTCCCTTCAACCTCGCCTGTTACGCGACGCTGACGCAGATGATCGCGCAGGAAGTCGGGATGACCGTCGGTTGTTTCAGTCACACCATCGTGGACGCGCACATCTACACCGCCCGCGCCGATGGTAGCCTGTCCGAGTACGATCACGTGCCCGGTCTGCGCGAACAACTACGGCGCGAACCGCGTCCGTTGCCGCGCCTCGTCATCGCCCGCAA
>CAZHLM010000024.1:15814-39415 GCA_964533295.1 uncultured Verrucomicrobiota bacterium | reverse complement strand
TTCGAGGGCGGCTTGAAAGGCGTTGATGCCATCGGCGCGGCCGATGACGACGAGGCGGTCGTCGGCGCGCAGGATGGTGGCGGGGCCGGGCAGTTCGACGAGGTCTTTGCCGCCGCCGGGGTCGCGATGGGTGACTTGCAGGACGTGAACGCCGTAGTTGGAGCGCGGGGTCAGCGCGCCAAGCGTGGCGCCGTCGAGCCGGGGCGGCACGATCAGCGTGCGGACTTGGAACCCTTCCGGCAACGGTACATAGACGTTGTGTTGACCCTCGTCGTCGGTGACGGTGAAGCGGCTCATCAACTGGGTTTTGTTGAGAATTTCCTGGCTGTAGATGCCAATCAGGTCGCGTTTGGAAATCCAGCCGATCAGTTTGCGGCTGGCGGCGTCGGAGAGCACCGGCAGGCGTTCGGAGTTTTGCCGCCAGAATTTTTCCATCGTATCCGCGAGTTTCTGGTCGGGCGTGACAAATTCAAACTGGTCGTCGAGCAGATCGAGGGCGATAACCGTGTTGAGATTCTCGCCCTGGTGCAGCATCAGGCGGATGGTGGGCAACGGTACGGCGCCGAGAAACCGACCGGATTCGTCGGCGACGTACAGGTTGTTGTAGCGGGTTTGCAGACAGCGCTCGACCAGTTTGGGGAACGGCTCGGTCGGCAGAATATGCTCGACGTCCTCGTGCAGCACGTCGTTGACGCGGAGGTTTTGCATCACCGTGCCCTCGACGCCGCGGGGCAGTTTCACGCCGCGGCGGCGCAAGGTTTCGAGATGGGCGGGCGAGACGCGCAACAGGCGGACCGTGACGCTGCTGATGATGCAGGCGAACATCAACGGCAAAACAATCATGTAGGAATTCGTCTGCTCGTAAATCATCATGATCGCCGTCAACGGCGCCTGCGTCGTGCCGGCCACAATCGCGCCCATGCCCACCAGCGCGTATGCGCCGTAGCCGGCCGTCGTTTCCGGGAAGAAATGATGCAGCCCGACGCCGACCGCGCCGCCGAGCAACCCGCCGACCATCAGCGACGGCATGAACAGTCCACCGGCGCCGCCCGAGCCGAAGGTCAGGGCCGTGGCGACCAGTTTGACGGCCGGCAAAATCAGCAGCATCTGCCACGGCAGCTCTTCGTGCAGCGCCATGTTGGTGGCTTCGTAGCCGTTGCCGAAGACGTGCGGGTAAAACACCCCGATCGCGCCGACCGGCACGAACCCGACCAACGGTTGCAGCCAGCGCGGCAGCCGGGATTTCTCGAAGAGATCTTCCGCCCAGAACAGCGATTTGATGAACACGATCGAGACCAGCCCGGCCACGATGCCCAGGCCGAGATAGCCGAGCAGTTCCCAGCCGGACACCAGTTCATACTGCGGCACGACAAACCGCGGCAGGTTGCCCATCGCGCTGCGAAACACCAGCGTGGAAATGACCGAGGCGACAACGACCGGCCCGAAGATTTCCAGCGCGAAATTCCCCATCAGGATTTCGAGGGCAAACAGCGAGCCGCCGATCGGCGCGTTGTACACGGCGCCGATGGCCGAGGCGGCCCCGGCGCAGAGCAGGATGCGGACTTGCTGGGTGGACAGCTTTGTCGAGCGACCGAAAAACGATCCGATGGCTCCACCGAGCTGGGCAATCGGGCCTTCGCGACCGAGCGAGCCGCCGCAGGCGAGGGTGATGATGCCGGCAAAGATGCGGGGCAGGGTGGTGCGCAGCGAGATGTGGCCGCCGCGCATGGCGACGGCCTGCACCATGCCGGCGGTGCCGGCGCCGCGGGTTTCGACCCGGAACCCCTTGCCGATCAAGCCAACGATCAGCCCGCCCGCGGCCGGGATCAGCAGACACAGATACCACGGCGCGTACGAGGCGGCGTCGAGCAAATGCGCCGTGTTCCACCAAAACACGCGGCTTTGGAAAAACGCGATCAGGTGCGCGATCAACACTGCCGCGACCCCGGTAACCAGTCCCACACACGGGATGAGCAGTAGAAACTTGTTTTCCGAGGGCGAGCGTTTCAGCGACTGGATGGAAACCAGGCGCTTGGCCGTGTCGAGCATGGTGCGCATAAAGGGGTTGATAGCAGACTGACGGGCGCTGCGCACGCATATCCGTCCGCGCGCGCGGGGAGGCGTTAAAGTGCCTTGCAAAACTCCCTGTGGGAGCGGGCTTCCGCCCGCGACTTTCTGGAAACGCCGGTGGGCCGAGCGTCCTCGCGAGGCGAGGCGTGACACTCCGCTCGCGGGGACGCTCGCGCCACCGGTCGCGCCCAGAAGGGCGCTCCCACAACAGAAGTTTCGGTTTTGTCAGGCTTCCTCAGTTTGAGATTGCCGTCGCCATCGGGCTTTGTTTCAATCCGCGGCGCATGGACGAGAAAATCTCGCTCGAGGAAAAGCAGCCGACCGAGCCGCCGAAACCGGAGCGGCGCAAATTAACCGCGCTGGAGGCGCGGAAGACGTACGGGATTCGCAGCTTGGTGACGTTTGGCTTGTGGTGTTGGTTTGCCTATGACGCCTGGCTGACCACGAATCCGGAGATGCAAAAACACAAGGCGTTCAATACGGTCGGCGCGATCATCCTCGCGTTGTTGCTCGCGTATTTTCTGACCATGTTCATCAGCGCCGCATTGACGGTGCGCCGTGAGCAAGCCCAGCCACCCCGGCAACCCTAGCGCGGCGGGGCCACTTGGTCGGGCGCTCTCCAATGCCGAACTGGTGCGCCGCTTGTTGGCGCTGGCGTGGCGGTATCGGGCCGGTTGTCTCAAAGTACTCGCCCTGCAAATTGTTCTGCTGGCCCTCGGGCTGACCGGCTTGGGACTGACCGGGCTGGGCATTGACTACATCCGCGCCCAACTCGATCCACACGCGCCGCCGGTGAGGTGGCCGTGGGGGATCGCGCCGCCCGATCACTGGCCGCGGGGCCAGGTCATCGCGACCATTGCCGGCGCGGTGCTCGGCCTGGCGCTGCTGCGGGCGCTGTTGAATTATCTCCACGCCGTCACGGTCGCCAACGTCGTCGAGCGCGGGATGGTCGTGGACATGCGGACGGCGGTGTACGACAAGCTGCAGCGGTTGAGCTTTCGGTTTTTCGACGCCAACGCCACCGGCTCGATCATCAACCGCGTGACGGGCGACGCGCGGTCGCTGGTGCAATTCATCAACGGCGTCGTCGTGCAAAGCATCATCATGGCGCTCTCGCTGGCCGGGTATCTGGTTTTCATGCTGCAATTGCATCCCGGACTGACGCTGATTTGTTTGGGGACGACGCCGCTGCTGGCGCTGGCGACGACCGCGTTTTCCCGCTGGGTGCGGCCGTTGTATCGCCTCAATCGCGAGCTGGTGGACGACTTGATTCTGCGGCTGAGCGACAGCGTGCAGGGGATGGCGGTCATCAAGGGGTTTGCGCGCGAGCCGGAAACGATCCGGCAGTTTCAGGCCGCCAACGACGCCGTCACCCAGCAACAGCAGAAAATCTTCTGGCGCGTCAGCATCTTCACCCCGGGGATTGCCTGGCTGACGCAGATCAATCTCTGCATCTTGCTGGCGTACGGCGGTCGTCTCGTCATCGGTGGCCAGTTGCCGCTGGGCGCGGGATTGATCGTGTTCGCGGGTCTGCTGCAACAATTCTCCAACCAGGTGGCCGGCATCGGCGACATCGCCAACACCGCGCAGGTCAGCCTGACCGGGGCGCAGCGCGTGTTTGAAGTGCTCGACGCGCCGGTGGAGATCACCGACGCGCCCGATGCCGTGGCGCTGCCGCGCGCCCGCGGCGCGGTGCGGTTCGATCGGGTGAACTTTCAGTACCGGGCCGAAGAACCGACGTTGCACGATGTCAGTTTCGCCGTGGAACCGGGCCAGTGCGTGGCGATTTTCGGGCCGACCGGCGCCGGCAAGAGCGCGTTGATGAGTTTGATTCCGCGGTTTTACGACCCGACCGCCGGCCGGGTGCTGCTCGACGACACGGATGTGCGGCGAATCCGGCTGGACGACCTCCGCCGCAACATCGGGATCGTGTTTCAGGAAAGCTTTCTCTTCAGCAACACCATCGCCGCCAACATCGCCTTTGGCCATCCCGAGGCGACGCGCGAACAAGTCGAGCGGGCGGCGCGGATTGCCGCGGCGCACGAGTTCATCGCCGCGCTGCCGGAGGGGTACGACACCGTGCTGCGGGAAGGGGCGAAAAACCTGTCCGGCGGACAGCGCCAGCGACTGGCGATTGCGCGGGCGTTGTTGCTCGAACCGCCGGTGTTGTTGCTCGACGATCCGACGGCGGCGATTGATGCGGAAACCGAGCAGGAGATTCTGCAGGCGATGGCCCGCGCGATGGCCGGGCGCACCACATTCGTCGTGGCCAACCGGCTCAGCACGTTGCGCCGCGCCGATCTGATCGTCGTCCTCGACAAGGGGCGCGTGGTGCAACAGGGGCGGCATGACGAGTTGATCGCGCAGCCCGGTCATTATCAACGACTGGTCAAGTTGCAGGTGGTCGGACCATGAGCCGCGCCGCCGACGCCTTGACGCGCGTGGTGCGGTCGGCCGAGGAAGAGGAGCCGCGGCAACGGCCGTTGTCGTTCGCGCTGTTTGCGCGGATTTTCCGCTACGCGCGACCCTATCGGGCGAAACGGAACTGGCTGATTGCGCTGACGTTGTTGCGGGCGGCACAGCTACCGGCATTGGGCTGGGCGATGGGCGCGGTGATCAACGGGCCGGTCACGCGCGGCGATGTGGCGGGGACGTGGTGGGGTGCGGTCGGATTTCTGGCGCTGGCGGCGTTCACGCAGGTGACCTTTCATTTCCGCTACCGGCTGGCGCTGGAGTTTGGCGAAGCGGTGGTGCATGACCTGCGTCAGGAACTGTTCCAACACCTCATCCGGTTGCCGATGAGTTTCTACAACCGCACCAAGGTCGGTCGCATCATCAGCCGCATCACCTCCGACGTGGACGCGGTGCGGGCCGGGGTGCAGGATGCGCTGTTCGCGGGCATCGTCGGACTGGGGCAAATCGTCGTGGCCGGGGCGTTGATGTGGTGGTACGACGCCGTGCTGTTCGCGGTGGTGCTGAGCCTCGTGCCGATTCTGTGGGTGTTGAACCGGCATTTTCGCGAGCGCTACAGCCGCGTGACGCGCGATTTGCAGGAAAGCTGGAGCCGCGTGACGTCCACGATGGCCGAGTCGGTGAGCGGGATTCGGGTCACACAGGGGTTTGTGCGGCAGGATGTCAATGCCGGGATTTTTCGGCGGCTGATGACCGACCATTCGCGGCATAATTTCGAGATGGCGCGCACGGGCGGGTTGCTGGCGCCGTTGCTGGAGTTGAACAGCCAGTTTTTTCAAGCGCTGCTGTTGCTGGTCGGCGGCTACCGGGTGCTGCATCCGGACATCCAAATGCCGATTGGCGATCTGATCCAGTTTTTCTTTCTGGCCAACATCTTTTTCCAGCCCATCCAGGGTCTCGGCAACCTCTACAACAATTCGCTGGTGGCGATGGCGGGCGCCGAGCGGGTGTTTCGGTTGCTGGACACGCCACCGGACTGGAGCGACGCGCCAACGGCCCGTCCGGCGCCACGATTGCGCGGGCGGGTGGAGTTTCGCGGGGTTGATTTTGCGTACGAACCGGACCGGCCCGTGCTGCGGGACATTCAGTTTGTGGCGGAACCCGGCCAGACCATCGCGCTCGTCGGGCATACCGGCAGCGGGAAGAGCACGATTGTGAGCCTGATCGCGAAGTTTTACCTGCCCACGCGCGGCGAGTTGCTGCTGGACGGACAGGATATTCGCGAGATTACCGGCGATTCGTTGCACCGCCAGATGGGCATCGTGCCGCAGCAAAACTTTCTCTTCACGGGCACCGTGATGGAAAACATCCGCTGGGGACGCCCGTCCGCGACCGATGCCGAGATCATCGCCGCCGCCCGGCAACTGGACTGCCTCGACATCATCGGCACGCTGCCGAATGGATTCAACACCCCGGTGGGCGAACGCGGGAGCAGTTTGTCGCTGGGCCAGCGCCAACTGGTCTGTTTTCTGCGCGCGCTGGTGGCCGACCCGCGCATTCTGATCCTCGACGAGGCGACCAGTTCCGTGGATTCGCTGACCGAGGCGCGGCTGCAGACGGCGCTGGCGAAGTTGCTGCGTCACCGGACCAGCTTCGTCGTCGCCCACCGCCTCAGCACCATCCGCGACGCCGACCTCGTGTTGGTGCTGGACCACGGGCAGATCGTCGAGCGCGGAACGCACGCCACGCTGGTCGCGCAGGGCGGGTTGTACGCCGGCATGTACCGGCAATTCGCGCGCGCGACCGAAGGGTAGGGCGGATCAGCCGGCCAGCGATTTGACTTTCAGTCGTTCGGCCGGATTGGCGTTGACCCATTTCTCGTTGATCCGCGTCGGATCGCCGTAGTGGTTGCCGGCGCGGTCCTGACCGCGGGCGAGATAGATTTGGAATGCGGGGATGGTTTCGCGGACCTCCGGCTTGAACCGGCTGGAGGCCGGGACATAGCGCATCGTGTAGCCGCACCGACGGATGCTGCTCGTGTTGGGGTTGGAGCCATGGATCAACTTCGCGTGGTGAATGGAGCATTCGTTCGGCTGCAAAATCATGTCCACCGCTTTCGACTCGTCCACCTTGTCCTGCTTGATTTCGGTGGGGAAAACCTGCTGGTCGGGGTTGGCCACCGGGATGTACTCCGAGAAGCCGTCGTTGTGGGTGCGGGGGATGACGCGCATGCAGCCATTCGTCGGCGTGGACGGATCAATCGCCAGCCAGACGGTGACGACCTCCATCGGGTCGAGGACCATGCCCCAATACGCCGAGTCCTCGTGCCACGGAACCCGTTTGCCAACTCCCGGTGGTTTGCAAATGAAATGGCTCGACCAAAGCGCGATGTCCGGCCCGATCAGCGACTCGACCAGGTCCAGCACATCGGGGTCGAACAGCCAGTCGAAAAGTTTCGGATCGGTAAAGTGCGGCACGTCCATCGCCTCGGGCGACTTTCCGCCGCCCTCGACGGCCCACGCCTCCAGTTTGCGCTCAAAATGCGCCTTCAACCCCGCAAACTTCTCCGGCTTCATCACCGGCTTGTTGTACCGGAGGTAGCCTTCGCGCTTGAAAAACGCCACTTCGTCTGCTGTCAATCGGCCTGCCATACGTTCGTCACCTTTCTTGGAAGCCACGATAAACTACTTTTATCAGACATTTCTTGCCCTATACTGACAAAAGATTACGGATAACCGATGCAGAGGCTTCGCCTGCGAAACTTTGTGGGACCCGCGGAGACGTTTCATCTCGCGCGGACGCATCTGCCCGAGCAGGGGCCTTCGGTGCATACGCACGATTTCGCGGAAGTTTTCTGGATCGAATCGGGCTCCGTCATTCATCGGATCAACTCCCGGCGCGAAGCGTTGACCGCGGGCGCGGTGGTATTCATCCAACCCGCGGATGTTCACGGGTTCCAAGCGCGCGCCGCGGAGGGTTGTACGCTGGTCAACATGGCCTTCGAAGCCGGTGTCCTCGACTGGCTGCGCGAGAACTACGGACCGTTGCCCGCGCCCGCGCGACTGGACAGCGCGCAAATCGAGCGCCTCCGCCACGTGGCCGATGCGTTGGCCAATGCCCCCCGCAGCCGACTGTTGCGCGACGGCTTTCTGCTGCAGTTGCTCGCCATGCTCAGCACCGCTGATCGCATCGGCGGAACGGTCGGCGCGCTGCCCGCGTGGTTGCGGGGCGCCGTCAGCGATTTTGGGCGACCCGAACACCTCGCGGGCGGCACCCGGGCCTTCGCGCGACTGGCCGGTCGCTCGCCCGAACACATCAACCGCGTCGTGCGCCAGGCACTCGGCAAAACCACGACGGACATGGTAAATGAAATTCGGCTGGAATACGCGGCCCGGCAGTTGCGGATGACCGATCAGAAGATTGCCGAGATTGCGTTTGATTGCGGTTTGAGCAATCTCGGCCATTTCTACCACCTGTTTCAGAAACGGTTTCAGCTCACTCCCCGTCGCTACCGGCTCCGGCACCAATCCCTCGTCCGATGACCGCCTACCTCGTGCTCGAAGTGAACCGCCGCGCCGTCGAATCCGTCAGCGCCGCGCTGGCGGCCCTGCCCGGGTTTCTCGGCTTGGAGGAATTACCGGCCGATGGACGCCCGTGTTTTCCGGCGCGCGGCACGGTGCGATTCGACCGGCGGGCCGAACACGAGCACTGGCTGCGGACGGAAAGATTTCAGCGCGGTAACCGCCTGCGCCTCAAAGCGTACTTCGACCATCCCGTCCGCGCGGCGGGCGTGGAATCGCCCACCGATTATCTGGCGCAGTATCGGGCCGAACATCACGGGCGGTGCGTGGGCCGGCGTTTTTGGGTGGGACCGCCGTGGGAACGGCCGGCGCGCGGGCGGCTGGCGGTTGTCATCGAACCCGGGACGGCGTTTGGCACGGGGGATCATCCGACCACGCAGATGTGCCTCACCGCGCTGGAACGGCTTCGCGCGCGGCCGCGGTCGGCCGTGGATATCGGCACCGGCAGCGGCGTGCTGGCGATCGCAATCGCGCGGTTGTTTCCGCGTTGCCGGTTGGAGGTCAGCGACCAGGATGCGCGGTGCGCGGCGGAGGTGAAACGCAACTTTGCACACAACGGTTTGCGGGCGCCGCGCTTCGTGAAACGCGTTCGGCCAGGGAGTTACGATCTCGTGGTGTCCAATCTCTACTCCGAAACGCTCAAAACCTATCTCCCGCTCGTGGCCGGCAGCCGCCGTTGGATCGTCAGCGGCCTGCGGCGCGGGGCGGAGGAGAACGAGTTCCTGCGCACGGCGAAACGAGCATCGTCTTTTCGAGTCCAGCATCGGCAGTGTGTCCGGGGCTGGGTCTGTCTGACGCTGGTCAAGTCGGGCCGGCATCGCCGACGCTGAAGTAAGCGGCGTCGGGGTGATGGAACACCAGCGCGCTGACGCTGGCTTCCGGCTCCATCATGCAACCTTCGGTGAGGTTGACGCCGATGTCTTCCGGCTTGAGCAACTTCCAGATACCGGCTTGGTCTTCCAGCGCGGGACAGGCGGGGTAGCCGAAACTGTATCGTTTGCCGCGATACCGGGCTTGGAACCGGTCGAGCATCGTCATGTCGGCGGGGTCGGGGAAACCCCAGTCTTCCCGGATACGGCGATGCAGCCACTCGGCGGCGGCCTCGGCGGTCTCGAGCGCGAGCGCCTGCAGGGCGTGCGATTTGAGGAACTCGCCGCGCGCTTTGAATTCGTTGGCGCGTTCGAGGATACCGGCCCCGGCGGTGACGACGAAGACGGCGAGGCTGTCGCGCGGCGGGTTGATGTAATCCGACAAACACAGGCCATCGGGTTTGCGTTGGCGGGGGAAATGGAATGTGTGGAGGAGGGCCGGCTGCGGGAGGAGCGAGGAGGGATGAAACAGGCGAATGTTGTTGCCGTCGCTCTCCACCTCAAAAAATTGCCAGACGGCTTTGACTTTCATGAAGGTGAGAGCCTCGGTTTTGACCTCCTCGACGGTGTGATAAAGCTCCAGCGCTTTCGGGTCGCGGGCGGCGAGCGCGTTCTCGAAGTTGGATTTGAAGCCGAGGTGACGGACGTAAAGCATCTGCGGGTTGATGTAGTCCCAAACCTCGCGCAGATGCGGCACGGCGCGCACCTTGCGGTCGGGGTAGGGCGCCGGTAAGGGCGGCAAGACCCGGACTCGAGTCGAGCGGGTCGTGGATTCGGGGTGGAATTCGGCGGCCGCCGCCGCGACGGAGGCATCTTCGCGCTTTGCCGGCTGCAAGTCGGCGAGCCGGTTCATCGTGGCCAGCCCGGTCATGGCGTCTTTGCAATAGGCCACCGGGCCGTCGTAGGCGGGGGCGATTTTCGTTTCGGTGAATCGCGCGCTGAGCGCCGCGCCCCCGACCAGCACCGGCGCGCGGATGCCGGCCGCCTTGAGGTCGCTGGCCGTGATGACCATTTGTTGGGCGCTCTTGACCAGCAGCCCGGACAGACCGATGGCGTCGGGCTTGTGTTCGTGGTAGGCGCGAATGAGGTCTTCGGGCGGGACCTTGATGCCGAGGTTGATCACCCGGTAGCCGTTGTTGGAAAGGATGATTTCGACGAGGTTCTTGCCGATGTCATGCACGTCGCCTTTCACGGTGGCCAGCACGATGGTGCCTTTCGTGGCGTCGGCTTTGCGCTCCATGAACTGTTCCAGATGGCTGACGGCGGCTTTCATGGCCTCGGCGCTCTGGAGCACCTCGGCGACGATCAGTTCGTTGTTGTTGAACAACCGGCCGACCTCGTTCATGCCGGCCATGAGCGGGCCATTGATGATGTCGAGCGGTTCGGCTTCTTTCCGTTTCTGCTCGAGGTCGGCAATCAGACCGTCTTTGGTGCCTTCGATGATGTAGCGGGCCAGCCGTTCGTCGAGCGGCAGGTCACTGGTCTGTTTTTTGACGCGGCTGGTGGCGTCGCGAAAATGTTCGTTGATCGCGGCGATGGCGCGCTGGGAACTTTGCGGGTCGAGGGCGTGGAACAAGACATCCTCGGCCAGTTGTTTCTCCAGGTCCGGGATGCTGGCGTAGCGCTCCAGTTTTTCGGCGTTGACGATCGCCAGGTCGAGGCCGGCTTTGGTGGCGTGGTACAGCATCACCGAATTGACGACTTCGCGCGCCGCGGGCGGCAGGCCGAAACTGACGTTGCTGACACCGAGGATGGTTTTGCAGCGCGGCAGTTTTTCCTTGATGAGCCGGATGGCCTCGACGGTCTCGACGGCGCTGCCGATGTAGTTTTCGTCGCCGGTCGCGCAGGGGAAGGTGAGCGGGTCGAAAATGAGGTCTTCTTCCGGGATGCCCCACTGTTCGGTGCAGTAGTGGTGGGCGCGCAGCGCAATGGCGAGTTTGCGTTCGCGAGTGATCGCCTGCGCTTGCTCTTTGTCCTCGTCAATCGAGCCGATGATCACCGCCGCGCCGTACTTCTTCACCAGCGGCAACACCTTGTGAAACTTCTCCTCGCCGTCCTCGAAGTTGATCGAGTTGATGATGGCTTTGCCCTGGCAATACGTCAGCGCGCGCTCGACCGCTTTCGGATTGGTCGAGTCAATCATCAACGGCACTTTGACTTTGCGGATGACCTTCTCGTAGAAGCGGTCAATGTCGGCCAGTTCATCCCGGTCGGTGTTCTCGAGGTTGATATCAATGATGTGCGCGCCGTTTTTGACCTGGGCGCGGGCGATTTCGCTGGCTTCCTCGAATTTCTCCTCGCTGATCAGGCGCTTGAACGCGCGCGAGCCGACCTCGTTGGTGCGTTCGCCGACAATCAGCGGGCGGGTGTCGTCGTTGGCTTCGACCAGTTCCAGGCCGGTGTAGAAGGATCTCCGCTGACCGCGGTGGCGCCGCGGTTCCCGACCGGCGACCATCTGGGCAATGGCGCGGATGTGGGCGGGGGTGGTGCCGCAGCAGCCGCCGACGATGTTGAGCCAGCCGTTCTTGACGAATCGCTCCAGCGACGACGCGAGGGAAGTAGGGGTCTCGCCGTAGCGGTTTTCCTCATCCGGCAAGCCCGCGTTGGGATAGCACGACACGGCGGTGGTGGCCATTTCGTGAATCGTGCGGATGTGATCGGTCATGAACTCGGGGCCGGTGGCGCAGTTCAGGCCGATCGCGAGCAGATCCACGTGTTGGAGCGACGCGACCAGCGCATCCGCCGTCTGCCCGGCCAGCATCGTGCCCATCGGCTCAATCGTGCCGGAGACGATGACCGGAATGGGAACACCGACCTGCGCGATGCCGATCAGCGCCGCTTTGACGTTGCGAGTATCCTGACAGGTTTCCACGAGCAACAAATCCACGCCGCCTTCGATCAACGCTGCGGCCTGGGCGTGGAAGTTCTCGACCAACTGCTGAAACGTCACGCCGCCGGTGACGGTGATCGCTTTCGTGGTCGGCCCCATCGAACCGGCAACAAAGCCCTTGCCAGCGGAGGCCTCGCGAGCCAGCCGGGCGGCGGCGATGTTGATTTCCCGGCACTTGTCGGCCAGCCCGTACTCGGCCAGCACCAGCGGCGTGGCGCCGAAGGTGTTCGTTTCGACGATATCGGCGCCCGCCTCGAAATACTGCCGGTGAATGTCGCGGATTACGTCGGGGCGGGTCAGCACCAGATGTTCATTACACCCTTCCAAGGCCGATCCGCCAAAATCGGCGGCGGTCAGATTGCGCTGCTGGATCATCGTCCCCATCGCCCCATCGAGGACGAGAATGCGATCCGCGAGCGCCGCGCGCAACTGTTGGGTTTTGTCCATGCCGGTCGAGCGAGAGCTTAACAGGCACCGGCTCGCAACACAAGCTAGGCAGTCAACTGAAGATCCGGCTTTTTTGGTTCCGGGGGCTGAACATTCGGGACCGTGGGGCCGGTAGCTTGGGCGAACTTGACCGGCGACCGGACGATCAGCGTGCCGAACAGGATGTCGAACAGCGGCAGGACGACGTTGAGGTTTTTGCCCATGTACCGGTGATGGAGCAAGTGATGACCGTTGAGGCGAAAGAAGATACCGGAGCGTTCGATGTTGCGGCGGCGCGGGACGTGCATGCACCAGTGCAGGTATTCGTAGGCAGCGTAATACAGGATCATCGAGGCCAGCACGCCCCAGAATACCGGGACGCCGGCCAGCCATTGCACGCCGAGCACCAACGGCACATGCAGCAGCCAGATCGCCGGGCCGTTCCACCACGCCATCGGGACCGTTTTTTTATCGGAATCCTGCTGCAAGTGGTACGAGTAATCGGCCTTGAATTTACCGTGATGCGTGACGGCGTGGGCGCGGAACGGATAACGGAAAAACTTCAGCGGGTTGTGCATCACGTGTTTGTGGAGGTTCCACTCAAAGAAGCTGCAGTAAAAAATGCCGCCGAGAAACCCAATCGTCTGCCAAAAAATGTCGTGCATCGGGCGACAGTACACGATGGCTGGCCAAATACAATGGAATGTTTTACCGTGCCGTCGCTTGTGCATGAAACCCGACGCTGAACTGATCGGCCCGCTGCTGCGCGACGTCTCCCGGTCGTTCTACCTGACGTTGCGGGTGCTGCCGCCGCCGCTGCGGGCGCCGATTTCCGTGGCCTACCTGCTGGCGCGCGCCAGTGATACCATTGCCGACACCGATGCCGTGCCTCGCGCCAAACGAATCGGGCTGCTGCAGCAGTTCCAGAATCTTGCGCGCGTACCGGACCTGGGCGCGCTGACCGGTCAACAGCCGTCGCCGGCGGAGCGAACCCTGCTGGAAAGACTACCGGACATCCTGCAGGCGCTGGATCGGTTCTCCGAAGCGGATTGTCGGCGGATTCACGACCTGCTCCAACTCATCATCCGCGGCCAGATTTTTGATCTGCAACAATTCCCCGAAGGACGGCTGACGGCGTTGACAGATGCCGTCCAGTTGGATCACTACACCTATCTGGTGGCCGGTTGCGTGGGGGAGTTTTGGACGCGGATGTGCGCCGCCTATGTGCCCGGTTGGCCCGCGACCGGCATGGAGGAAAAGGGGGTTCGTTTCGGCAAAGGTTTGCAGTTGGTGAATATTCTCCGCGACATCCCGAAAGACTTGCACCTGGGGCGGTGCTATTTGCCGGTGAGCCAGCCCGATCGTCTGCTGGACCCCGCGCGGTTCGGCGAAGTGCGCGACGTGTATCAGCGCTGGCTCGCCACGGCCGCGGATCATCTCGCGGCGGGGTGGGAATATGTCCTGGCCATTCCCCGCCGACAACATCGGCTGCGGCTGGCGTGCGTGTGGCCGATCTGGATTGGCCAACAGACCCTTGCCCGGCTGGCGGCCGGGAACCCACTCGATCCCGCGCACCGCATCAAGATCACCCGCGCCGAGGTCTATTGGCTGATGGCGCGGTCGGTGTGGTGCGGTCGCAGCGATGCGGCACTGACCCGTGAGTTTGAGCGGCTGCGTCAGTCAATGGTCTGTACCAGACAGCCGGCGTCGGTGTAATCCGCGATGATCTCGCCCCAGAGCGAGTTGACACTGGGGCCGGTGACCCATTGCACGTGACCATCGGTGAACGCGGCATTGCGACCATCCGTGCCGTGATTGTCCACCGGGTCGGCGTCGGGTGTGGTGCCGAGCGATTCATTTTGCCAGGTTTCGTCCGCTAGCAGCAAGTACGTGCCGCGGCCATGGCGCAGGCTGAGCTTGGAGACGTAAAAGTAACTGAGGTTCCGCCACACGATTTGGTCCCACGACGCGGCGGGTTGCACCGGCTGCGCCAGTCCATCCTCGCGGTCGCTGGGACAGATCAAAACCCGGGTGGTCGGCACGTAGGCGCGTTTCACCAGCAGGCGGGCGAATTGGGCAAATCCCTGCACCGAACCGACCTCGGCCACCAGGCAAGGCGGATCGTAATTGCTGCCAGAAGGGCCGCAGGCCGAGAAGCAGGTCGGAAACAACCCATTCGCATCATCGGCGTAGGCCAACATTCCGAGCGTTACCTGGCGCAAATTGTTGGCGCAGCCGGCCCGGCGCGCCTTTTCGCGGGCCTTGTTCAACGACGGTAACAGCAAAGCCGCCAGCATGGCGATGATGGCCACCACAACCAGAAGCTCGATCAAGGTGAAACCGGCTCGGCTTGTTCCCGCTTTCATCCCGCGACCTGTTACGCTCATTAAAACAGAAAAAGTGCGAGAAGTCAAACGGTTGAACGGCCTACCGGTGCCGGAGCTTGCAATGCTTCCGCTGCCCTCTATCATCGCTCCGTTATGTTTACCGGCGTTTATACCGCGATCGTGACTCCGTTCACGCCACGCGGGGCAGTGGATGAAGTCCGATTGCGTGACCTGATTGAAGCCCAGATTCGCGGCGGTGTGGACGGCGTGGTGCCTTGCGGTACGACCGGCGAGTCGCCCACCTTGTCGCATGAGGAACACAATCACGTCATCGAGTTGACGGTGAAGTTTGCGGCGAAGCGCTGCCGGGTCATTGCCGGCACCGGCTCGAACTCCACCGACGAAGCGATTTTTATGACGCAGTTTGCCCGGCAAATCGGCGCGGATGCTTCGTTACAGGTGGCGCCGTATTACAACAAACCGACGCAGGCCGGACTGTATGCGCATTTTCGGGCGATTGCGGAAGCGGTGGATCTGCCGATGATCCTTTACAATATCCCCGGCCGATGTGGGGTGGACATATCCAACGAAACGATCGCGCGACTGCGGCGCGATTTCCCGCACCGCGTCGCGGGCCTGAAGGAGGCTACCGGCAACGTGGACCGGGTCAGCCAGTTGCGGATGCTGGTGGATCGCGAGTTTGCGATTCTCTGCGGCGATGACGCTCTGACGTTGCCCATGCTGGCCGTCGGCGCGCAAGGCGTCATCAGCGTCGCGTCAAACGTCATTCCGCGCGAGGTGACCGACATGGTCCACACGGCGCTGAAAGGCGATTTTGAGCGGGCCGGTCGGATTCACGCGAAACTCTATCCGCTGTTCAAAGACCTCTTTATTGAGACCAACCCCGGTCCGGTCAAAGCCGCGCTCGCCCTGCTGGGCCAGATTGAGGAGTATTACCGGCTGCCGATGGTGCCGATCAGCGATGCCAGCAAGGCGCAACTGCGCACCACGATGCGGTCGCTGGGATTGCTGCCATGAAACCGGTGCGGATCATCATTAGCGGCGTCAAAGGCCGGATGGGGCAGGCGTTGGTGGCCTGTGCGCGGACGGAGCCGGGCTTGGAGTTCGTCGGCGGCGTGGATTTGGGCGATAACCTTGCGGCGGTTCTGCCTGGCGCCGACGTGGTGGTGGAGTTTGCGCTGCCCGACGCCACGTTGGAGACGGCGCGGCGGTGTGCGCAGCACCAGAAAGCGCTCGTGATCGGGACGACCGGTCACACGGACGCCCTGCGCCAGGAAATCCGGCAGGTGGTGGCGGGAATCCCTGTGGTCTGGACCGGCAATTACAGCACGGGCGTCAACCTGCTCTTTTGGCTGACCGAAAAGGTGGCGGAGGTGGTCGGTCGCGATTGGAACGTCGAAATCGTCGAGACCCATCACACGGCCAAAAAGGACGCGCCCAGCGGCACGGCCAAACAGTTGCAGGCTCTGCTCCAAACACACCGGGGCGAACCACCACCGGCGCACGCCCAGCGCATCGGCGATGTTGTCGGAGACCACACCGTCACGTTCGGAACCACCGGGGAGCGGCTCGAACTGACCCACCGCGCCAGCAGCCGCGACATCTTCGCGCGTGGAGCGTTGCGCGCGGCGAAGTGGGTGGTGCGCCAGCCACCCGGTCTCTATGACATGCGGCAGGTGTTGGGGCTGCGGTGAACGTCGGGCTGGGACTGGGATCGAATCTGGGCGACCGGCTGCTGAATTTGCAGCGGGCGCGCAACTACCTGATCAGTTTGTCGCCGGAAGGTTGGCACCGCCAATCGCCCGTGTACGAAACCGAACCCGTCGGCTGCCCGCCGAACTCGCCGAAATTTCTCAACGCCGTGTTGGAGATTGAATTCACCGGCGCGCCGCGCACGCTGTTGAGGAAAACGCAGGCGTACGAGCTGGCGCACGGACGCGACCGGACGCTGCCGGTGAACGCGGCGCGGGAGATTGACATTGATATTTTGTATTTCGGCGAGCGCGAAGTACAGGAACCGAATCTGGTAATCCCGCATCCGCGACTGGCCACGCGGCGGTTCGTTCTGCTGCCGCTTTCGACGCTCGCGCCCGAGCGGATCATCAAGGGTACCGGCAAAAATGTCCGGCAACTGCTGCGCGAGTTGCCGGCGGGCGGGGGGACGGTTACGTTTCGGCAACAAGACTGGTGAAAACGACCGTTCACGATTTGCGCGCAATGAAACAACGCGGCGAAAAGATCGCCGCGCTGACCGCGTATGATTTCTTCACGGCCCGGATCATGGATGAAGTCGGCGTGCCGCTGATTCTGGTCGGCGACTCGCTGGGCATGGCCGTCCTCGGCTACGAGAACACCCTGCCGGTCACCATGGATGAGATGGTGCACCACACCCGCGCCGTGGCGCGCGCCAAACCCGCCGCGGTGGTCGTTGCCGATCTGCCGTTCTTGAGTTATCCGACGCCCGAAGCGGCGCTGGAAAACGGCGGGCGCTTGATTCAAGCCGGCGCGGAGGCGGTGAAACTGGAAGGCGGCGAGCCGGTCACCCCGCAAGTGCGGGCGTTGGTTGCGGCGGGAATTCCCGTGTTGGGCCACATCGGTTTGCTGCCGCAGTCCATCTTGGAAACCGGCGGCTACCGGATTCAAGGTCGCAGCCCGCAGTCCGCGGAGCAATTGGTGCGCGACGCGCAGGCGTTGACCGCAGCCGGGGTGTTTGCGCTGGTGGTGGAAGGCACCGTCGCCGCCGTCGCCAGTCAGATTACCCGCGCGGTGCCGGTCCCCACGATCGGGATTGGCGCGGGCGCGGGGTGCGACGGCCAGATTCTGGTCAGCAATGACATGCTCGGCCTGTTCACCTGGTTCACGCCGAAACATGTGAAACGGTACGCGAACCTTGCCGAGGAGATGCGCCGTGCCTTTGCCGCGTACAAGCGCGAGGTCGAGACCGGCCAGTTTCCCGGCGAAGAGCAGACGTTCCGGTGATGACCGTCGCCGACCGGGATCGTCACTGTCCGGGACCGGCCAGCAACGGCAGGGCGAGGAACATGCCGATGATGACGGCAAACAGCAGGACGATGCCGCCCAGCACCCACAGCGCGCGTTGCGCCTGTTTCTTGACCCAGCACAGATCCACGAAAATGCGCCACGCCCGGGTGAACTCCCGGTCAAGATCCAGTCGGGCGTGCTCCTGATCGGTCAGCAAGCCCTGCAACAGGCCGTCGAGCGTGGCTTTGTCGCCAAACAGGATGTGCTCGGCGAAAAACTTGGTGAAGAAATCCTGCCGAACCTCCGGCGGCGCGCGCCGCCGGCGGGCTTCGAATTCCGGCAGCCGCCGCTGAAAATCCGCGATCCAGGCATTCACATCGGCATCGCTCATCGGCTCAAAACTCAAACTTCACGCCGTGCAACCGCTTCTCGATCTCCCCCATGACCCGCCGCTCGTCCGATTCGCCCTTCGCCAGAAAGGTGACCGAGAAGCGCAAATACGGTCCCGCATCGTCCCACGGCACGGTCGAAATGAGTTTTTCGGTGATCAACCACTGCGACACGTCTTCCGCGCTCTGGAACGTGGTTCGCCGTCCGTCGCCGGTAATCGCGGCTTTCGGCGCGCGAACGTACAGAAAGAACGAACCGCGCGGCTTCTGGGCGTCCAGTCCGAATTTGCGCAGGCAGGCGACGAGGAGGTCCATTCGTCGCGAATACTTCTGCGCGATCTTGTGGGTGATTTCCGGATGCGCGAGCGTGGCGGCGCAGGCTTTCTGGATCGCGAGGAATTGACCGCTGTCCGTGTTGTCCTTGCAATCGCCATACGCTTTGACCAGCAGCGGGTTGCCGGCCACGAAACCGAGCCGCCAGCCGGTCATGTTGAATCCCTTGCTCATCGAATGCAGTTCGACGGCGCATTCCTTCGCGCCGGGAACGCTCAGAATCGAAAGCGGTTTGCCCTCGAAGACGAGGGCCGCATAGGCCGCGTCGGAAATAATGACCAGTTTGTGCCGCAGCGCGAAATCCACGGCGCGCCGGTAAAACTCCGGCGTGGCGCTCGCCCCGGTCGGATTGTTGGGGTAGTTCAGGACCAACACCTTCGCCCGCGCCAGCACATCCGCGGGAATGGATTCCAAGTCGGGGAGAAACTCGTTTTCGGCAGTCAATTTCAGATGAAAAACCGACCCGCCGTACCATTTCGTGTGCGTGCCAAACACCGGGTAGCCGGGCACGGTCAGGATGGCCACGTCGCCCGGATTGATCAAGGCCGCCGGCAGGATGGACAACGCGGCTTTGCTGCCCATGCTGTGGATGATTTCCGTTTCCGGATCCAGACCGCTCACCCCGCAGACTTTTTCCATCCACTGCGCCGCCGCGCGCCGGTACTCCATCCCGCCGTTGTCGGCGTACCCACGGTTCTCCGGCTTCGCCGCCTCCTCCTGCAACGCGCGCACACTCAATGGAAACGCCATCTCGTCCGGCTCGCCCACGCCCATATCAATCAGTTCCACGTCGGGGTGCGCCGTCATGGCCGCGCGCTTGGCGCGCTTGATCTTCTCAAACTTGTAGATCGTCGTGCTCTTGCCGTAACCGGCCCCGCCAATGCGCTCCGCAAACAAATTCTGAATGAAGGACTCGCTCATGCCGGGCACGATGACATACCGTCCGCGCCGAAGTCAACCGCCCCGGCCCGCGTCGGGCGGTTTTCGGCGTGACCTTGCGGGCGTCGCCGGATTAAAGTTTCCGCATGAACATCATCCGTTCGGTCTCCGAAATGCAGGCTGCTGCCGCCGCCGTCAAAGCGGCGGGCCGGCGCATTGCGTTGGTGCCGACGATGGGCGCGCTGCACGAGGGGCACGTGGCCCTGATTCGCGCCGCCCGGACCAAGGGCGCCGCCGTGGCCGTCAGCATTTATGTCAACCCCGCCCAGTTTGCGCCGACCGAAGATTTCAAAACCTACCCGCGCAACCTCGAAGCCGATGCCGCGCTGTGCCGGCGCGAGGAAGTGGATGTGATTTTCGCGCCGACGGACGACGAGATGTACCGGGCCGATGCCTCGACGTGGGTGGAGGAATCGCTGTTGGCGCGGCGGCTCGAAGGGGAGCGCCGACCGCATTTCTTCCGCGGCGTCTGCACGGTGGTGGCCAAATTGTTTCACATTTGCCAGCCGGATGTGGCGGTGTTCGGCCAGAAAGATTTTCAACAACTGCGCGTGGTCCAGCGGCTGGTGCGCGATCTCAACTTCCCGGTCGAAATCCTCCCCGTGCCGACCGTGCGCGACGCCGACGGGCTGGCCTTGAGCAGTCGCAACCAGTACCTCGACGGTCTCGAACGCGCCCAAGCCAGCGTGCTCTACAAGGCGCTGAACGTGGCGCAAGACTTGTTTAATCAAGGCGAGACCAATGCCCACCGGCTCGGAGCGGCCATGCTCCGAACCATCGAGTTCGCGCCCGCCGCCCGCACCGATTACGCCGAGATTGTGGATGGCGAAACGCTCGCGCCGCTGCACGAGGCCAAACGTGGCGACGTCGCGCTGGTGGCCGCCTACATCGGCAAGACACGACTGATTGACAACCTCGTGCTTTGAGAACGTGACCGAACGTCCACTTGTGGCCGCGAAAGCGCGCCCCGCCAGCAGGGTGGGCGGGGTTACGGCCCGCCGTAAATGATCGGCTCGCTCGTGTCTGTCTTCGGTGATTCGTACACCGTTTCGCCATTGGCGGTGATCAGCAGATAAATCTGTCCGCCGGCCGAGGTCTTGCGAACCTCGCAGTATCGCAACGAGTTGGCGCGAATTTGCTTGGTCAGACCGGCCTGGCCGCTGAACTCCTTGCGGACTTCTTTGCCTTTGACCACCGCGACATAGTAGCCGGTAAACTGGGCGGGTTGCGGCGCAGCCGTTCCTCCCACGCTGATGCCAAATTGCCGGGGTGTGGCCGCGCGGGGCGTCACCTGTTCCTCCGTCACGGCGCTGAAATAATACCCGTCCGCCTGTCGTCCGTACGGAATCTCCACTTTGTCCGTCACTCCGGCGTGGGCGTAGCTGACGACGACGGCGCCCGCCAGCGGCAAATTGGGCCGATACCGAACCCCGTGGAGGACGGTTTCCTTTTTCTGCGTCACGCGGCCGAGCGCGACGTTTTGAATTTCCTTGCGGGTCAACTCATCGAGCATCATCGCGGTGGTGGTGCGCATGCTGTTCGAGACGCCCCGCCATTCATAGAGTTGCACCATGGCGCGGAGATCTTTCGCCGCGAGTGCCTGCGCGAATCGGTCGCGCAATTCCGCGGGAGTGGCGGGCGCCGCCGCCGCCGCGACTTCGGCCAGAAACAGCGTGAACGCGATCCAGCGCATGGTGCGACGCTACGAAAAGTCTCGTTGCGAGTCAATCGGCGGTTGGTATCATGGGCGCAATGGCGGAGCCGTACGATTTCGACTTTCTGGTCATTGGCAGTGGCATTGCCGGCCTCACGTTCGCCCTGAAGGTGGCGCGCGCGGGCCGCGTGGGATTGATCACGAAAAAACACCGCGCCGAATCCAATACCAACTACGCCCAGGGCGGCATCGCCGCCGTGATGAGCGCCGAGGATACCTTCGACCTGCACGTCCGCGACACGCTGATGGCCGGGGCCGGTTTGTGCCGCGAAGACGTGGTCCGCACCATCATCGGCGAAGGCCCGGCCCTGATGCGGGAGTTGATCAAATGGGGCGTCCAATTCAGCCGTCGCAACGGCGGCACGGAGTACGACCTCGGCCGCGAAGGCGGTCACTCCAAACGCCGGGTGCTGCACGCCGGCGACATCACCGGCCGCGAGATCGAACGCGCCCTGCTCGCCGAGGCCGCCCGCCAGGCGAACATCACCATTTTTGAGGACATGTTGGCGATTGACCTCATCACCTCCCGCAAAATCGGCCGACCGGGTCCCCATCGCTGTCTGGGCTGTTATGCGCTGGATGAAAAACGCGGGCTGGTGCTGACCTTCGCAGCGCCGGTCACCCTGCTGGCCACGGGCGGCTCCGGCAAGGTGTACCTCTACACCAGCAACCCGGACATCGCGACCGGCGACGGCGTCGCGATGGCCTACCGCGCCGGCGCCAGCATCGCGAACATGGAGTTCGTCCAATTCCATCCCACCTGTCTCTATGAACCGCGCGCCAAAACGTTCCTGATCAGCGAAGCCGTCCGCGGCGAGGGCGCCATCCTGCGCGGACCGGACGGCCAGCCGTTCATGAAAAAATATCATCCCCAAGCCGACCTCGCGCCGCGCGACATCGTTGCCCGCGCAATTGACTCGGAGATGAAAAAAACCGGGGCCACCCACGTCACGCTCGACATCACGCACAAGCCGGCCGGGTTCATTCGGGAGCGCTTCCCCAACATCTACCAGAAATGTCTCGACTACGGCTTCGACATGACCCGCCAGCCCTTGCCGGTCGTTCCCGCCGCCCATTACCAGTGCGGGGGCGTCATGACCGATGTCAACGGCCAGACCGAGATTGCCGGGCTGCTGGCGGCGGGCGAGGTCGCGCACACCGGCCTGCATGGCGCCAACCGACTGGCCAGCAACTCGTTGCTGGAAGCGCTGGTCGTCGCTCACCGCGCCGCGGAACGGGCCGTCGCCGACACCGACCGGACGCCGCCCGGTAACGTACCGGCCTGGCAAAGCGGACCGGCGGCCGATCCCGATGAACTTGTCGTGGTGACCCACAACTGGGATGAAATCCGCCGCCTGATGTGGGACTACGTCGGGATCGTGCGGACCGACAAGCGCCTGTTGCGGGCGCGCGCGCGGATTCAGAATCTCCAGCGCGAAATCAACCAGTTCTACTGGGATTACAAAGTCACGCCCGACTTAATCGAACTGCGCAACCTCGCCCAAGTGGCCGAGTTGATCATCGAATCGGCCTTGCAACGGAAAGAATCCCGCGGCCTGCATTACACGCTCGACTATCCCCACCTCCAGCCCCTCCCGCGGGACACCGTTCTGCGCAAGGGCTGAGATCGCCCAAAGCCGCTCTCACCCAATCCTCCCCGGGTTGCACGAGTACGTAACAATTGTTACAACGTTGTGCCAACATGGGGCCGGGTCATGGGCGCACCGCAGGTTTTGTAGGGCGGGCAGGCCTGTCGTCTCGGTTGCCCGCCGTCGGGTTTCACGCCGGAGCCACACTCGCGGCACGCACCCCAAACGACGGGGATGCGCGCCCTGCCATTCCGTGCCAGTTCAAAACATGCGGTGCGCCCCGCGTCATTTTCAGTGCTGCGAGCCGCAGGGGTGCGCCGGATCAAAGCAGCATCCCCACCGGCGATGTGACGAGAAGATGGTGGGCGTGACAGGACTCGAACCTGTGACCTTTCGGGTGTGATCCGAACGTTCTAGCCAACTGAACTACACGCCCAACGCGGGGAAAGACTATCAGCGTCGCCGGTACCTTTCAAGTGCCCACTTCGTCGTCTCCACCATGCCGCTCGCCGCCCAGAGCGCGACGAACGGGGTCAGCGGCAGACTGAATCGGAATTTCACACCGGGGTTTGGCCGATCGGCCATAACCATGTTCAGCGGGAGAATGAACGCAAACGGCAGTTGGGCGATCAACCCGGCCAGTGTCACCAAGCCGCGCCGACGCGCGCCATCCCACATCACCCCGAGCGGCCACAGCCACATCAACCACCGGCCATCCAACAGCTTGGGGATGTGATCGGTCAGCGCCACCCAGTACCCGCGAGCGTACCGCGCCACAACCTCGGGCAACGAATGCATACCCAAAACGTACCGGGCTGACGTGGTCGGCTCGCCGCCATACGCATTGGCGAGCACTTCGTCCCGCGTGAGATGGCCGGGCTGGCCGGCAAACTCGTGGTTGCGCCAGTACCGGGCGTGTGTGTTCAAGGGGTGAAACGCGCTGCCAAACTCCCGCCGGCAATTCACCAAAAACGGCGTCACTGCCAACCACGCGATCATTGTAAAGGCGACCGCCTCCGCGACGGCGTCGCGACGCCACTTCAACACCGCCCACGCGCC
>CAZHLM010000024.1:4019-15714 GCA_964533295.1 uncultured Verrucomicrobiota bacterium | reverse complement strand
CGCCGCCGCTTCGTACCGGCCAGGTGCGTTCGAGCAACAGGAGCAGAACGAACAACAACACAAGCACGCTCATCAACCCTTCGCGCAAGCCGCTGACGCCGTAGTAAGAGGTCAACGGCGTGCCGGAATAGAGCCACGCCGCCAACGCCCCGGCAGGCGGGCCGGCGAGTTTCGCCCCGGTCACTCCGATCACGCCGACCAGCACAACGCTGATCCAGCCGGTCAGCCGCCGCGCCGTCTCATCGTCGGCTGCCGCTTTCAACAGCCACGGAAACAGTGGCTCACGAACGTGCGCCGCGTAAAAGCTGCCGGACTCGCGGGAGCGATCAAAAAAACCGCGGGCGTCACCCGTCAACCGTCCGCCGTCCGGTAAGCCGCGCAGTTGCATCAGCCACTGATGCTGTTGCGACGTCATAAAAACCATCGCCAGTAGCACGGCTACCCAAGCCACCGCGTCGAGCGGTCGAATCTGAATTTGGGTGAGGCCGGTCCATTTCATCTTGGACGACACGTTCAGGCCAGGGTAGGCGCGGCTGTTGATTTCAATACCTCCGCCAGCTTTCGGGCTGCGACGGCGAGGTCGTACCGGTCGGCCACCGTTTGCCGGCCGGTCGCGCCGAGGCGCTGACGCAAATCAGGGTCGTGAATGAGTTGTTGCAGCCGGTCGGTCCACTCTTTCGCGTCGCGCGCGAGGAAGCCGTTCTCACCGTCTCGGACGATGTCGTTGTGAACGCCCACCGGCGACGCCACCACTGGGATGCCGCACGCCATGTATTGCAGCAGTTTCACGCCGCATTTGCCGCGTTCCCACGGTGAATCCGGCAGGGGCGCGACACCGATACTGATGTCGGCGAGGTCGGCTTGTTCGCGGTCGAGTTGCCACGCGCGAAATTCCACCGGGAACCCCAGCACACGGGGATCACCGGCCGCGATGACGAGTGGTTTGACGCCGAGTTGCTGAAAGACAGGGCCGAGCGGTTTCAGGTAGGGCAGGGTGGTGCGGCTGCCGATCCAGCCGATGGTGGGAACGGCGGAATGCGAATGGCGGATGGCGGATTGTGGATACCGGAGAAGATCAATCGCGCTGGGAATGACCGTCACGTTCGGGTTGAATTGCCGGGCGTAGTCGGCAAGGAACGAGTTGCCGGCCACGACGGCGCGGGCGCAACGCAAGGCCCGTTGCACGGAGCTTTCCCGGTGCAACCACCGCAGCACGGGATTCCCGCCGCGGCGCGGCAGCCAAATCGCGTCGTCCATATCGAATACCACCGGCCGCACGGCGGCCAGTCGTTGCTCAAACAACGCGGAGATACCGGGCAGGATGCCCTTCTGCACGAACACGACGTCGAACTCCCGAGCTTGCGCCAGGTCCGCGCGGCGTTGACGCAGGATGTCCGCCGGCCGCCGGCTGGTCAGCGGCGACACCACGCCGGTAATGCCGTGCTTCTCCAGGAGCGGCAACATCTGGTACACCCGGTAGCGTGGCGAAGGGGAAGTCTCGGGACCTTGCGTGAGAAACAGAACTCTCATGGTCGGGGGATAAGGCGGCCGGCACCGGCCACGGCGAGGATGGCGAGGGCGGGGACGATGGGGACGCGGAAGCGGCTGTTGCCGTTGCTGCCGCCGGCGAGGATCACAAATTAGATGACCAGCGCAACCAGCAACGCGCTGGTCCGCCCGAGCGCAACCGCGCCGATGCCGGCAGCCACCCACAACAGCAGGAGCGCGGCAATGTACGCCGGTACCCACCAGCGGCCGTCGCGGGCGGGCTGGCGAAGCGAACTTTCCAGACTGCGGGCGCCCGGGCCGAACATGATTTTGGCGCAACCGATGGTCATCTGCCGCGCCATCGTTACCGGGTTCGCGGCGATCACGGCCAGCGCCTGCTGGCGCATCGCACGGAGGCGCGCGGCGAAGGCGGCGCGGTCTTCGCAGAACTCCGCCGAGCCGAATTCGCGGAGATACCGGGCTTGGACTTGGTCGAGCGGCTCTGCCTCCAGCGCCGCGGCGTGATAATGCAGCAGGTTGATCGTCGAGATGGAACTGACGAACCATTGGCCGGTAATCTGCGCGTTGCGCGCCATCCACAGCAGGAGCAACGGCGCGAAGCAGAGCGTCAACCAAACCAGCCGCGCCGGTCGCGGCCGTTGGGTCAGCCACCCCGTGGCCGCAACGACCGGCAAAAAAACGGCGATGGGGCGGCACAGCGCGGCCAGCGACCAGACAAACCCGGCCCACGCCCACCGATCTTTCACCAGCAACCACGTTCCCGTCGTCAGCAACGCCGTGAACAGGATCTCCGTCCGCAAATCGAGACACCGCACGACGGAGTTTGGGTCGAACGCCACCAGCAGGCCGGCGATGGTGGCTGGCACGGGCGACAGCCAGTGGCGGGCGAGCCGAACGACCAGCGCGGACGTGATGGCGCCGAGAAGGCATTGAGCGGCGAGAAACCAACCGAGCCGGTCGCCGCCGAGCCGCATCAGTCCGGCCAGAAACAGCGGATAGACCGGCGTGCGCGCCACATTCGGCACGCCGTCCACGCAGAATCCATCGCCGTTGGCCACGCTGCGGGCAACGGAGCGGTAGTAATCCAAGTCCACATCGGGCTTCAGTTCCGGCACGATCGCGAACAGCGCGACGGTTCGCACGGCCAACGCCGCAAGGCCCACCCCAAGCCAGGCCCATTTCACAGCGACCAGACCTCGCGGGCAACAGTCCGGTAGGGGGATTGAAAGCGCAGCAACGCGGCCATCTGGACGGCGAGTTTGAGGACGGGCAGATGCCAGCGCGGATAATGTTTGCGATAGAACGCAAACAGACTGCGATAGCGGTAACGGAGACTTGCCGTCCGGTCGAACTGACTGCTCTGGCTGCCGATGTGGGTGATTTCGGCATCGGGAACGAAGACCACACGCCAACCGGCCTGCTTCAGGCGCAGGCACAGATCCACTTCCTCGAAATAGACGAAGAAGCGTTCGTCGAGCAGGCCGACTTCCTCCAGAGCCTCGCGTCGCAAGAGCAGACAGGAACCCATCAGTTGCTCGGCATCCTGACCGGGCTGAGAAACGTAGTACCACCGCCGCAATCCAAATTCCGCCAGCGCCATCCGCCACAACGTCGGGAACCGCCGCGCGGAGGTCTGCACGGAGCCGTCGTCATTGCGAACCAGCGGCCCGCACGCGCCGATGCCCTTGGTCATCGGGGGGCACTCGTGGCTGCCACCGGCAGGTGGTGGTGCGGGCGTTCCCGCGAGCCGAGTGTCCTGCCCGGCCTCGCGGGGACGCTCGGCCCACCGGCGGGCGTCGCCGCCGGTCATCGTGGCCAGCAACCGTTCCAATGCTGCCCGGCTGACAACGGTGTCCGGGTTCAGCAGCAACACGAACGGTTCGGTGGTGGCGCGGATTCCCTGGTTGCATGCGGCGGCAAATCCCCGGTTGTCAGTGTTGATGATCGCGCCCGGCAGGCCGCAGTCGCCACTGTTATCCACGACGACCACGCGGCAGGGCGGCAGGCTGGCCAGACATTGCCGAAGCGCGGCCGGACAGCGGTAGTGGACGATGATGACCGCTAGAGCCGACGCGAGATCAGGTCGTGAATCTGCTGGCATCGGATTCGAACGGTGTGGTCGCGCAAGGTCCGTCGCTGACCGGCCTGGGCAAGCTGCTGGCGTTCGGTTTCATGATCGAGGAGGTAGCGAACCTTTTCAACGCACTCGGTTGGCGATTGGTAGGTGATGATTTCACGGTCGGGTTCAAACAAATCCGGCAGGTTGGGCGCGCGGTCGCACACCAGCCCGGCACCGGCACCGGTGGCTTCAAACATGCGCACGGCTCCCACGGAATCGCCGACCTGGTCGCCGTGTTGGTGGAAGGTCAGCCGCGAGGCGCGCAGCACGCGGTACATGTCGAGACCGAACACCGGCGGATGTACCCGGTCGGGAAACAGCGCGGCCAGCGGGACAGTGGGGTAGTTGGTGGCGGCAGGGTTGCGTTCGGCGAGGACCTCCTCAGCCGCCCACCGGATTTTGGTAGGGATGCCGTGGTTGGCGCTGATACCGGTCAGCCACGCCGTGGGGCCGGCGCGCAGTAGCTGTTTCAACGGCTCGCGCAGGCGACGGCGGATCCGGCGGCCGAGGGAATGCGTGGGGTCGTGGCGTGGTTCGCGTTTGTCGAAGATCCACATTTCGAGCGGCGTGTGGCGGGCCAGTTCGTGGAGCGTCCAGTACCGCCCGCGGTGCGACCAGCCGAAGCCGGTGCCGGCGGAGCCGAGAAAGGTGAGGTCGTAACGCGCGTCGGCGGCGGGGATGCGGAGCGTGTCATCGAACGCATGATAGACCAGCTCGCTGCGTAGTCCGTGGGCGGCGAAGTCGCGGACGAGTTTGGGCGTGCCCAAAACAATGAGGTCGGCATCCGCAAGCGTGCGCGGGTTGGAGGAGGAGGCTTTGTACACGATGATGAGTTTGAGAAAGGGGAACCGTTCTTTGAGTCGGCGGCGCAGGGAGTCCGGGAACGCGACGACATCCTGGAAGTAGAGCACATCGGGCCGGTAGGCTTCGATTTGGCGGAGCGCGATCTCGGTTTGCCAGCGGGTGGGATGGACGGGGACGCCGTGTTCATTGGCCCAAGCGTGTTGGAGGGGCGCGACGTCGCAGATGATATCGTGGGCGTCGTTGCCAAGCTCGCGCATGCGGCGGGCGAACCCGTTGAAATGGAGATAGCCGCCATCCACCAACGCTTCCCGCTGGGCGTGGTAAGGCAGCGCCGCGCGGCCGGGGTTGGTCCGGTAAAAGGCATCCGCCGCCAACCCGTGCAGCAACATGGTCAGCCGCGTGATCCGGTAGGTTTTCACACAAGCGCGAGGGCGTTACCGGTAGGGAGCAAGTGGCTGCGCAAAGAAAGATCCAACTGATTGGGCGGCAGTCGGCCAATCCGCGCCGCCAGCCGGCAACCGATTGGGGCGAGGCGGATCACAGTTGGCACCGATGATGTTGAAACGAGTGGATGAATCTTGCGGCAAGAACGTACGGCCAAACGCGAACGAGCAAGGCGGCGTTGCCGTTGCGGTAGGCGCGCTCCACATCGGTACGGATCGCTTGGCCGTTCCAGATGGCAGAGTCGAGAAACATGCGGCTGTGAACCGTCTCGAGGATCATCGGCCGCAAAGCGTCCATGACCCAGATGAAGAGCGGGTTGCCAAAGCCGACCTTCGTAGTTCGCGTTCGGATAGGTTCGGGCAAGATGCCGCGGAGGGCTTCACGCAAAACCTGTTTGGTGTAACCATTACCGAGTTTGCTTTCGCCGGGCAGAGAAAAAGAGTAACAGACCAAGCGCCAGTCAAGAAAGGGTGCGCGAACCTCCACTCCGTGCGACATGGAAAGACGGTCGAAGTTGCGGAGAATGGCTGGCAAGACGCTGTAGTGGAAATCCCGGTAGAGATGTTGATTAACGGTATCGTAGCCGGGCGGCATCGCGTCGGTTAGCGGCGGAATGGGAAGGGGAATCTCCTCGAGCCATGTTGGCGGCCCAGCTTGGCGGATGCGTCGAAACAGTGCGGGTGAAAGCTGGAGCCAGTTGCGGAGTGTTCGGCGCGCGGGCCCGTAGAAACGGCGGCAGAGGTGAGCGCCCCAGTTGGATTGTCCCGCGGCGGAATTGTCTGGAGTCATGGCTTGGAGGATGCGATTCATGGCGCAAGCGCGTTTGGGGTCGAGGCGATGCAGTAGCGCGGTGCGCATGGCTTCGAGTGGGTAGGCGGCGTAGCCGGCTAGCAATTCATCGCCGCCATGACCGTCGAGCGATACGACGACACCCGCGTCGCGCATCGCCTTGTAAACGAGGTAGGGCCCCAGATGAACATCTTGAATCTCCTCGTACCGGTAGAGGTAATCGTCGAGTTCGTCGGCAATGGCCCCAAGGTTTATTTCGACATAGATGGCGGTTGCCCCTGTGTGTTCGACGACGATTTTGGCATAGGCGGATTCATCCTGAAACGTACCGGGGTACGTCGCGACAAAGGCGCGATGCCAGTCGCGCGCTAGACGGTCGGCCCGCCCGGCTTGGCCACGGATGTGCGTCATGCCACACAGGACCGCGCTGGAATCCAAACCGCCACTCAACGAGGTGGCCAGGGGAACATCACTGCGCATGCGAATGCGGCAGGCGTCGAGGAACAGGTCGCGGAATTGGGCCGCTTGGTCAGCGAGCCGTGCCGGTGGCGGTCGCAGATGATCGAGCGTGCGCCACCAGCGGCGAGTCACCGGTGGTTTTCCGTGTGACAACGTGAGAGAATGGCCTGCTGGCAGACGGTTGATTCCGTGGAGCAGACAATGATCGGTCGCCTCCAGCACGCCCGGCGACTGCAAGGTTGTTGCGATGGCGTGCGAATCGAACTCGCAGGAGAATCCAGCGAGTGCCAAGAACGCCTTCATTTCGGACGCGAAAGCAAAGCGACGGCCATCATAGCAATAATGGAGCGGCTTGACGCCAAATCGGTCGCGTGAGAGGAACAGACTGCGTTGTGTTTCATCCCAGATGGCGAACGCCCACATGCCGTTGAATTTGAACTGGCATCCTTCGCCCCACTGGACAAACGAGGCAAGAATCACCTCGGTGTCGGTTTCAGTCTGGAAGCGGTGGCCGAGCGCCAGTAATTCCTGTCGCAGTTCGATGAAGTTGTAAATCTCACCATTGTACGTGATCCAGTAGCGGCCGCCGGGGTCGCTCATCGGTTGCCGGCCGGCGTCCGAGGGGTCAAGGATGGCCAGTCGGCGGTGGCCCAAACCGATGCAACCGCGGAGGTGATAGCCCTCACCATCTGGCCCGCGGTGGGTGAGGGTGCGGGTGAATTGCCGCAGTTCGTCACCGTCCACCGGCCGGTGATCGAGGTGAATGATTCCGGCAATGCCGCACATGGGGGTGGACTCGGTCAGAGCGCGGCGTGTGCAGCAGCGTGTTCTCGAAAGCCTCGCTTTCGAAACGTGAACTTGCCCAGTAGACGACGAAGGGCACGCGGGTTGGTAAGTTGATAGCAAAGGATCATCAGCATCGTGAGCACGGAGCGGAATGGGCGCGGCGGACGGGGGGGTGTGGCCTTCAATTGGAAGTATAGCTGCTCAAGCTGCTTCGCATCCCGCGTGTAATCAAATTGCTGACAAACCCTGGCGCGGGCGCGGTCTCCCAACTGGCGTCGTAGTTGGGGGTCCTTGAGGAGCGTTAGCATGGCTTCAGCCACGGCCGGCGCATGGACGTTGACGAGCCAGACGTTTTCGCCGTGGGTGACCAGCTCGCCATAGCGATCAAGGTTGGACAGCAGGACTGTGGATCCGCAGGCCATGCCCTCAATGAGACTGCGAGGAAGTCCGTCCGAGGAGGCGATCGAGACGGTGATGTCGGCGGCACAGTAGAGCAGCGGCATGGACTCGTGCGGGATTTTTCCGAGCCACACAACATTGTGGTCGAGATGAAGAAGGTGGATCTTGCGCAACAGCGATGTTCGATAGGCATGGTCTATCCCGCATTCGGTCAGTAGCAATTGGGTGTGTGGAAAAGTTCGAAGAACGAGCGACAGCGAATCGACCAACACATGGATGTTGTAAATTGGTTGGATGCCGCGAGGGCTGAGGATGTACGTGCCGTCCTCCCGCAATCCGAAGTGTTTTCGCGCCAGATTTCGGTCGGTGGGACGAAAGATTTCAGGGGCAATTCCCCAGTCGAGCCGGTGCGTTTTCGCAGCGAGTCCCGTGGCAATCCTTGCCACTTGATTGGCCAGGAATTGCGACTCGGCCGTGATGGCATCGGCGTTTCGTAGGACTTGCCGTGTTAGTTTTCTGCCAATGGCGGTTGAGGTGGATTGTTCCTTGGTAAGGATATCTCCGCCCATGACAGTCACGACCAGCGGGTGAAGGTCGGCCGCATCGGCTACCCAGGCGGGAAGACCTTGGGCGTAATGCACGTGGGTGATGTCTGCCGGGTGCGCTTGCAAGGCACGAAGGATGCAAACGGATTTGGTGAGGGAGTTGATCACGCCCAGTCGCGTCAGGGGCCTTGGTACAACGACCATGGCAGCGGGGATGGGGTGCGCATGTTCGCTTATGACGATGACGCGATGACCGGCCTCAACGAAATACTTGATGCGAGCGCGGACATGACTGCTATTGGCATCGGCAACGACGCGAATTGTTAGGCGCTCATCGCGCATGAGTTTGGTCCGTATGGTTGCCGGGCCCCGTAGCGAAAAGGGGTATGGTGTTATGAGTCAGAAATGGCGACGAACTCCAAAATCTTGTCGGACTCGAGCAGCCGGTGAACCCCGAATGCGGCGAGACGTCTTCGGAGGTTCCGGAGCCGGTGATGAGTGCCGGTGAGACGCGCCAAAGCCCGCAGGCCTTCCCGAAACGTTGCGCCCGCCAGTTCCAAAATCGCGCGCGGGGTTGGTCGTTTTTGGAGTGAGCGCTTCAAGAGGTAACGCCGTACCGTTGGCAGGTGTTTGAATCTCTGGCTGGTTTCGCGGAGGAGCCGCGCCTCCTGCCAAGCGGAACAGGGAGGAGACGGCACGGTTGGAGCCAGCAGATCGTGCAGGGGGATGTTTTCAAAGACAGTGATCAGGGCCTTGGAGGAAGATCGCTCCATCAGATCGGCGCGCCTCGATGTCATGTGAGGGTGCACGCGATAACACACAAGTGGTTCCGGCCAGTAGCCGAAACGGAATCCATGGGCGATGCGCATCCACATTTCCCAATCGGCGGAGGGACCTAGCCGCTCGTCAAAGAAGCCCGATGTCTCGAACACATGACGGCGGAAAAGGCATGTCGATCCATTTACGTAGCAGCAATCGAGGAGGTGGCGAGGGGTTACGTGGTTGTCGTAAGGCGGTCGAACACGCACCTCACGCAGGCGGCGACCGGATTCGTTGATTTCGTAATATGCAGTGTAGCTGACGGCGATTTCGGGGTGGTGCGATAGGTGATGAACTTGACGTTCCAACTTCGGCGGCAGAAAGGCATCATCCGCGCTGAGCCACGCGATCCATTCGCCATGGGCGAGACGGATGCCGGTGTTTAGGGCATTCGCAAAGCCGCGGTTTTCTTGGCGGTGGTAGCGCAGGCGGTTGGCATAGGCTCGGACCAGTGCTGGCGTTTCGTCGGTCGAGCCATCATCCACTACGACCAGCTCAACAGGCGAATACGTTTGGGCCAAGACACTATCAATGGCTTCGCGTAGGTAGCGGGCGGTGTTGTACGTTGGAATGACTACCGTAACGAGTGGCATGGGCGGATCGTGAATATTCAATGGCGACAGGTGTCAGCATAAACCCGTCGCATCCAGTCAATGGTTCTCGCGACCCCCTCTTCGAGCCGAATGGTGGGATTGTGACCGAAGGCCTTTGCCGCCTTACTGATGTCGGGGCGTTTGTTTTGGACGTTGTGCTGATCTTTGGGAAGGTAGGTCACGCGGGAGTCGTTGAGTTCGAGGTAATGGAGGATGAGGTCGCTTAATTCGCGAACACTGCGGTAATCTTGGCCGCCGATATTGTACACTTCGCCGGGCGTGAACCGTTCAGCAACCGTGGCCAGGGTGGGGATGAAATCGTCGATATACATGAACACCCGGTGGTAATCTTCGTAGACGGTATAGGGCATATCATGCAACGCCCGGTAGCAGAAAAGGCAAACCACGCTCCGATAGCGATGGTATCGTTCCCCCGGCCCGTAGGCGTTAAAAAAACGCAAGCGGACGATCGGTGAGCCATATCGTTTTTCGAAGTTCATGCATTGAACTTCATTGACCCACTTTGTGACCGCATAATCGTTTTGCTGAATCAGTGACTCGTTTAGGGGCAGTTCTTCGCGGAGAATATCGGCATGCTTGTCGCCGTAGATTTCCGAGGAGCTGGCAAATATCAGTTTGAAACCATGGCGGCGTTGCAATTCTAAGATGTTGCGCGTGCCGAGGACATTGGTGTGCCAGAGAGTTTCGTAATACTCCTCGCCGTTAATCCGGCCAAACTCCGCAGCCAAGTGGTACACGTAATCGTAGGGGCGTTCGAAAACACGTTCCAGTTGGCGGTAGTTGGCAACGTCTGCCCGATAGTAATTCTCATCTGCCTGATGCTGCAAATCGCAGCCCGTGACATGGTGACCTCGCCGTTGTAATTCGCGCACAAGTGGCACCCCAAGGGTGCCTTGGCTTCCCGTGACCAAAATGTTTGCCATGTTTATTTCCTTTCGTTGGGTTTCTGCGGTATGACTGTTTCCGATTGCCTGTGAGTTTGCCACTGAAGAGGAATCATCGTAGCCGCGTGAGGTCGGATCCCCAACTGAGCCAGCAGCGATCCTCCGTCCACGATATCGAGGGCAACAACGCGATCCTTCAGCGCCACCAAGTGGCCGATGGGGTTGTAAACTGCGACACTGAAACTGTAACGGCCAGGAGCCAACACCATACCCGGAATCGTTATCGATCCGCGGTAAACTCCTGGTTCTCGCGTCCGGAGCAATTCTTCACTCGAGACAATATCACAGCCCCATAGCAGGCGATGTTGAAGGTCAGTAAACACATCCAAGCAGAGGTAACTGCCTCGCGGCCAGTTTTTTATCTCGTACGCAATTTCAACCTTGAACGGCAGGGTGTGCGGGTGCGTTTCTATCAGGCCCCCGTTTTCATTCCGGAGACTCAGACCGTGGATGACAACGTCTGCTTGTGGATCATCTGGAAAGGTGACACTGGCTTGGCGATTCGAGGTGGATTGCAGGTACGTGGTTATCGTGTTGGAAGCCGCCCCATCGGCAATAATCTGACCATTACACAGAAGGATGGCGCGTTCGCAAAGCTGCGCCACCGCTCCCATGTTGTGGCTGACAAACAAGATGGTGCGGCCTTGTTTGGCCACGTCGCCCATTTTGCCGAGGCACTTTTTTTGGAAGGCGGCGTCGCCGACGGCCAGCACTTCGTCCACGAGGAGGATTTCCGGTTCGAGATGGGCGGCCACGGCGAAGGCCAGCCGCATTTGCATGCCGCTGCTGTAGTGTTTGACCGGAGTGTCGATGAACTTCTCGACCTCGGCGAAGGCGACGATTTCGTCGAACTTGCGGGTGATTTCGTGTTTGCGCATGCCGAGGATGGCGCCGTTGAGGAAGATGTTTTCGCGGCCAGTCAGTTCGGGGTGGAAGCCGGTGCCGACTTCGAGCAGGGAGCCGACGCGGCCGTGAATGTCAGCGCAGCCGGTGGTTGGCTCGGTGATTTGGGCGAGGATTTTCAGGAGCGTGCTCTTGCCGGCTCCGTTGCGGCCGATGACGCCAACGACTTCGCCCTGCTTGATTTCGAAGGAGACATCTCTCAGCGCCCAGATCCGCTCGGCCTGTGAATTGGGAAAAGCGGTCGGTGACGTGAAAAGGCTGGTGAGGGATTCGCGAAGAGTCCGGTAACGTTGCCGCGTGCCGAGCCGGTATTGCTTGGAGAGTCCGTTGACGGCGATGGCGACGTCAGAGGGCATGGGGGATGGGGAAGGGAGTTGCGAGGTGCGGATTGCGAAGTGGGGTTAGGAGTTTGGCTTGTTGGTTACGGCTTGATCGTTGTCATTCCGCAATCCGCAGTTCCCATCAGATCACGTCGGCGAAGGTGCGTTCCATGCGCCGGAAGTACATCAGGCCGGTCAGCAGCAGCAAGGCGACGGCGGCGACGGAGACCGCCAGCATCGG
>CAZHLM010000024.1:0-3919 GCA_964533295.1 uncultured Verrucomicrobiota bacterium | reverse complement strand
CACCGCCGCCAATGGGATGACCAGGCGGGGGAAATAGACTTTGGTGAGCAGGGGCCGGTTGGCGACGAGGCTGTTGCCGGATTCGTTCAAGGCGTAGGCGAACAGTTGCCAGGGCAACAGGCCGCAGAAGACGAAAACGGGGTAGGGCAGGCCGTCGCTTTTGACGCCAGCCAGTTTGCCGAAGAAGACGCTGAACACAACCATCGTCAGCACGGGCTGCAGGATCGCCCACGCGGCGCCGAGGACGGTTTGTTTGTAGCGGACTTTGATGTCGCGCCAGATAAGGAAGTAGAGCAGGTCCCGGTAATCCCAAAGCTGACCGAGCTTGAGATGGAGCCAGCCACGGGCCGGGGCGATGTGAGTGATGGGGGCCGAAGTCATTTACAGGGGGATGGTCAGGCGCCGACCAGTCGGGCGCTCCCCATTTGGGCAAGCTGCCGCCTGGCCGGTGCGGGGAGCGCGTCGGTTGCGGTCATGATTCTGTTTTGCAGATCGTCGCGCCGGACCGGCTCGGCGACCAGATTACGCGAACACCCAGTGCATTTTGGGACTGGGTGTGACTCCTTCGGGCAAATAGTGGGCAGTCATTGGGTGTTGCTTGTTGTACTGGCAGACAATGATGGCGTCGGCCGTGGCCGTGGCAATCGCGGAAAGCGGTGTGATCGGTGTGGACATGAATGAACCACCGGCTTTGTCCTGGTCATAGACGCCCGTCAGTTGGAGTTTCCATTCGACGACGCCGAGATACACGATCTCGGCCAGCTCGCCGGCGCCGAGGAACGCAACGGTTCTGTCGCCGCGCTCGGCAAGGTTTCGACAGAGCTGAGCGCTGCGTTTGCGGGCTTCATGATAGAACTGAAAGGAGAAATCGAGGAACTCGTAGGTCAGTCGGGTCTTCTCGGCGATTCCGCTTGGCGTGAGGAAATAGTCCCAGCGACGGGCGTGTTCCTTCTTCACGTGCAAGAGACCGCGGGTTACCATTTTGCGGAGCGTGGCATGGGCGAGTTTGACACTGACACCGAGTTTGCGAGCAGCCATGCGGTTGTTGAGCTTTGGGGATTGCTCGACGTGTTTCAGGATCTCAAGTTCAAGCAATTCATTACGATCCATCGTTTCCAATGGTAACGTATCCAGATGAGCCGTCAAGCCGATAGTTTGATTGACCCTGTTTCCCGCATTTCATATCTTCCGCGGCTTGAGGGAGGATGAAGCGTCGAATTCTATTTCTGTATTTGACCAAACACTCCGGTCATTACTCGGCGGCGTTGGCGATTCAGCAGGCGTTGTTGGAGTTTGAGCCTGACGCCCAAACGCGGATGCTGGATTCGTTCAAGCACTCCAACCCGGTGTTGTCGAAGGTTACGCTGCGGGCCTACCTCGCAATGCTGAAGGCGGCTCCCGAGATTTGGGAGTACATGTATGACAACCCCGAGTTCAAAGAGCGCACCAAGGCGATCCGTGAGATTCTGAATCGGGGTAACTCCAAGAAGCTCAATCGCGTGATCGCGGATTTCCGGCCCGACACGGTGGTCTGCACGCAGGCGTTCGCCTGTGGGGTCATGGCTTCTTGGAAACGGGTCAACCCCGGTCGTCCCCTCAAGCTGGTGGGGGTGTTGACGGATTTTGTCGCGCACCGGTATTGGGCGGATCCGCAGGTGGACCTGTACATCGCGCCGAATGACGAGATCAAGACTGCGTTGGAATCGCAGGGCGTGGAATCCGACCGGATCGCGGTGACGGGCATTCCCACCAAGCGCCAGTTCCGCGAGCCGGTGGACAGGGCAGCCACGCTGACGCGACTGGGTTTGAAGCCGGAATGGCCGACGATTTTGGTGATGGGCGGCAGTCTCGGCTTGGGGCCGATGAAATCGGTGATTCGGAAACTCGACAAGCTGCCGCAGCCGTTTCACATCATCGCGGTGACCGGGCAGAACGAGAAGTTGCAGGCCGCGCTGCGCCGCAAGGGTGCCAAGCTCCGGCATCCGACGAGGATTTTCGGGTTTGTGGACAACATCCGCGAGTTGATGGAGATCGCCGAGGTGGTGGTCACCAAGCCGGGCGGCATCACCACCGCCGAGGCCTTGATCAAGCGGCTGCCGATGATCATCATCAACCCCATCCCCGGTCAGGAACAGAAGAACGCCGATTTTTTGCTCTCCCATCGCGTGGCGGTTCTCGCCGAAGACGCCCAGGATGTGCGGTTGTATGTGGATGATTTCTTTCGCGACCCGAACAAACTGCGGCGGATGCGCGAGGCGGCGGCGCGGTTGGGGCGACCGTACGCGGCGGAGGAGGCGGCGCGGGCGATTCTGGCGTTGCGGCACGAGCGCGAATTGGTATCGGCGTGAAGTATTACCAACTGAAACTGGCGGAGTTCATCGCCCGTTTTTTTCCGCGCCGGATGGCGTATGGGGTGGCGCGCCGGCTCGCGGACTTGTATTTTTTGATGGATCGGCGGGGACGCGAGGCGGTGATTTCCAATCTGCGCCGAATCCACGGTTACCGGGGCGTGCATCTGACGGATCGGGCGCTGCGGTCGTTGGCGCGCGAGAACTTCCTCAACTTCGCCAAGTACCTCGTGGATTTCTTTCACTTCCTGCATCTGTCGAAGGAGCGTGCCCACCGGCTGATTGATTTTGCGAATCTGCGCGAGACGCTGAATGGCTGTTTGCGTCATGGCCGGGGCCTGATCGTCGTCACGGCGCATCTGGGCAACTGGGAGTTGGGGGCGGCGGCGGTGGCGCAGAGCGGCTACCCGCTGAATGCGGTGGCGCTGTGGCAGCCGGACCCGAAGCTGAATGAGTTGTACCAAAGTTACCGCAAGGCGCGGGAGATCCGGCCGATTCCGTTTGGCCGGGCGGCGCGAGGTTGCATCGCGGCGTTGCGGCGCAACGAAATCGTGGCGGTCGTGGGCGACCGCGACTATACCGCCTCGCGCGATACGGTCGAGTTCTTCGGGCAACCAGCCCGGTTGCCGACCGGGCCAGCCAAACTCGCGGTGGCGACCGGGGCGCCGCTGGTCTGTGTGTTTCTGGTGCGGCAGGAGGACGACACCTACCGGTACGTGGTGTGCGACCCGCTGCCGCCCGGTCAGGATTCCCAAACGGTGGTGATGCAGCACATCGCCCGCGATTTGGAGCGGGTCATCCTTCAACACAGCGAGCAGTGGTATCTGTTTCACGATCTTTGGGACATCGAAGAAGACCGCACGCTGGCGCATCAGGCGGCGTTTGGTGAGCCGACGGCAAAACCCGCAACGAGCGACGCGCGCGCATGAAGTTGATTGCCGTCATTCCGGCCTTTAATGAGGCGGCGCGAGTCGGACCGGTCGTGAAGCAAACCCGGTCCTTCGTGGAAACGGTGGTGGTGGTGGACGACGGATCGAGCGACCAGACGGCGACGGAGGCGGAGGCAGCCGGGGCGCGGGTGTTGCGCCACGACGGCAACCGCGGCAAAGGCGCGGCCATCCAGACCGGCTTGCGGTATTTGCAAGAGTGCGGGGCCGACGCGGCGGTGTTTCTCGATGCCGACGGGCAGCATGACCCAAACGACATTCCCCGACTGGCGGCCGCCGCGGAAGCGGGCGGGGCGGGGATCGTGGTCGGCTCGCGGATGACGGATGTGACAACGATGCCGCGGGTGCGGCTGTGGACGAATCGGTTCATGTCGTGGCTGACCGGCAAGCTGGCGCGGCAACCAGTGGCCGACAGCCAGTGCGGCTACCGGCTCGTGCGGCGCGAGGTGGTGGCGGATTTGAAGTTTTCGACGGCACGGTTCGAGACCGAGACGGAGATGTTGATTCAGGCGGGCCGCGCCGGGCACCGCATCACGAGCGTGCCGGTGCGGACGATTTACCTGGCCGGTCGGCAAAGTCATATTCGCCCGTTGCGGGACACGATCCGGTTTTTGCGGATGGTGG
>CAZHLM010000023.1:0-40028 GCA_964533295.1 uncultured Verrucomicrobiota bacterium | reverse complement strand
GGCGCGACTGGGCGCGAAGCTCGACAAACTTGTCCCGCTTCTCGAAATGGAACGCACGGGCGGCGAGCCGGATGTCATCGGACACGACGCCGCGACCGGCGAATACATCTTTTGCGATTGTTCGCCGGAAACGCCGCGCGGCCGCTGCAGCATCTGTTACGACCGCGCTGCACTCGAATCGCGGAAGGAACACAAACCGAAAACCAGCGCGCTCGACCTCGCCGCCGCGATGGGGGTGGAACTGTTGACGGAAGAACAATATCACCGGCTCCAAACGCTGGGCGAGTTCGACACCAAGACATCGAGCTGGCTGAAAACCCCCGACGAGATTCGCCAACGGGGCGGCGCGCTGTTCGGTGATCGCCGCTGCGGCCGGGTGTTCATCTATCACAACGGCGCCCAGTCTTACTACAGCAGCCGCGGATTCCGCGCCCGGCTGCGCGTCTGACAAAACTTCTTGTGGGAGCGGGCTTCCGCCCGCGGTTTTCTCGGAAAAGCCGGTGGGCCGAGCGTCCCCGCGAGGGGGGACGTGACACTCCGCTCGCGAGGACGCTCGCACCACCGGGCGCGCCGCGCCGCGCCGCCGGTAACCTTTGGCTTGTCCTGCCGCGCGGGAACGGATAAACCGAGGGCCGTGACGGCGACGATGAATCTGACCGAGCAGATGATTTCCCTGGCCACCCGCGCGCGCGACGCGGCGCGGGCGTTGGCCAAACTGGACACGGCGACCAAGAACCGGTTGCTGCAGGCGATGGCCGATGGCTTGGAACGCAACGCCGCCGCCATCCAGGCCGCCAACGCCCAAGACCTCGCCGCTGGCCGGCAGGCCGGGCTGTCCGCCGCCATGCTCGACCGGCTGACGTTGACCGACAAACGCATCGCCGAGATGGCCCGCGGTCTGCGCGAGGTCGCCGCCCTGCCCGACCCCGTCGGCGCCACGATCGCCGAGTGGACCCGCCCGAACGGCATCCGCATCCAAAAACGACGCGTGCCGATCGGCGTGATCCTGATCATTTACGAGTCGCGGCCCAACGTCACCGCCGACGCGGCCGGTCTGTGTTTCAAGGCGGGCAACGCCGTCATTTTGCGCGGCGGCAGCGAGGCGATCCACAGCAACCTCGCCATCGCCGCCGCGATGAACGTGCCGGGTCTGCCGCCCGACAGCATCACCGTCGTCCCGACCACCGACCGCGCCGCGATTGATGAGTTGCTCAAACTCGACGAGCTGATCCAGCTTTGCATTCCGCGCGGCGGCGAAGGTCTCATTCGCGCCGTGGTGGAAAAATCGCGCATCCCGGTCATCAAACATTACAAGGGTGTCTGCCATGTCTTTGTGGATCGCGACGCCGACCTGGACATGGCCGAAAACATCGTCATCAACGCCAAGTGCCAGCGGCCCGGCGTCTGCAACGCCATCGAGACGTTGCTGGTGGATGAAGCGATTGCGCCGACGTTTCTGCCGCGCATCGAAAGAGCGCTGACTGACCGGGGTGTCGAGATTCGGCGCAACGCGGATTGGACCACCGAGTATCTTGACCTGATCATCGGCCTGCGCGTCGTCAAGGACGTGACGGAAGCCATTGATCACATCACCCGCTACGGCAGCGCCCACAGCGACGCCATCGTCACCAACAATGCCGCCACCGCCCAAAAATTTCTTCAGGAAGTGGACAGCAGCAGCGTCTTCTGGAACGCCAGCACGCGACTGGCCGACGGCGGCCAGTACGGGTTCGGCGCCGAAATCGGCATCAGCACCGACAAACTGCACGCTCGCGGTCCGATGGGGCTGGAGGAGCTGACCAGTTACAAGTTCGTCGTGACCGGCACCGGCCAGGTGCGCGAGTAGCCGGTCGTTCCATGCGCGTCGCCTCGCCACCGGCCAAACCGTTGCTGGTCTATGATGGCGACTGCACGTTTTGCCGGACATGGATCGCGCGCTGGCGCCAAGCCACCGGCGACCGGGTGGACTACCGGGCGGCGGCGGAGGTCAGCTTCCCGGAAATCCCACCGCCCACGTTCACCGAATCGGTCGTGCTGATCGAACCGGATGGCGCCGTGTTTACCGGCGCGCGCGCGGTTTTTCGCGCGCTCGGTCGCGAGCCGCTCTACCGGCCCGTGGCCCGGCCGGCGGAAGCGGCCTACCGGTTTGTGGCGCGGCATCGCCAGTTGTTTTCGCGGCTGACCCGGTGGTTGTGGGGCGCGAGCGTCGAGCGTCCGAGCTATGCCCGCACCCGGTCGGTGTTTCTGCGTGGCCTCGGGGTGATTTATTTCATCGCGTTTGTCTCGCTGTGGACGCAGATGCCCGGCTTGATCGGCAGCAACGGCATCCACCCGGCGGCGCTGTTGATGCAGGCGTTGCGCGAACAGTCCCTGTCCCACAACGGCTGGGCGGCGTACTGGCTGGCGCCGACGCTTTGCTGGCTCGATGCCAGCGACACGATGCTTCACTTGTTGTGCGGCGGCGGGGCGGTGCTGGCGTTGCTGGTCGTGGCCGGTATCGCCACGGTGCCGGCACTGGCGCTGATGTGGATAGCCTACCTGTCGTTGTCGGTCGTCAGTGATGTGTTTCTCGGCTACCAATGGGACGCGCTTTTGCTGGAGACCGGCTTTCTGGCCATCTTCTTCGCGCTCGGCAAAGGTGAACCTTCCCGCGCGATCTTGTGGCTGCTGCGGTTGTTGTTGTTCAAGTTGATGTTCTTCTCCGGCGTGGTGAAACTGGCCAGCGGCGACGCGCTCTGGCGCGAGCTGACGGCGCTGACCGTCCATTACCAGACGCAGCCGCTGCCGCACGCGCTGGCGTGGTACGCGCATCAGTTGCCGGTCTGGTTTCACAAATTTTCCTGCGCCGTCATGTTCGTCATCGAGCTGGCACTGCCGTGGCTGATTTTCGCGCCGCGGCGACTGCGCCTGGTGGCGGCCGGCGGGTTTGTGTGGTTGCAGGCGCTCATCATCGCGACCGGCAACTACACGTTCTTTAACTGGCTGGCGATTTTGCTGTGCGTGCCGTTGCTGGACGACCGGCTTCTCGGCGCGGATCGTCCCGCAGGCAACCGGGCGCGGGGCTGGCGTTGGTTGACGATTCCGCTGGCGGTGGTGATTACGTTTCTGACGGTGGTGCAGACAGCGCAGGTCTGCCGGCTGCGAGTCGGCGGCCCGGCACGCTGGCTGTACGTTGCGATCATGCAGGCCGCACATCCGTTTCGCAGCATCAACACGTACGGGTTGTTCGCCGTGATGACACCCGACCGGCCCGAAATCATTGTGGAAGGCAGCGCCGACGGACGCGAGTGGAAAGCCTATGAGTTTCGGTACAAGCCCGGCGATGTCCGCCAAGCACCCCGCTTCGTCGCGCCGCATCAACCGCGATTGGACTGGCAAATGTGGTTCGAGGCGTTGCGGGCCGGTAGTCCCAGCCCGTGGTTCATGAATTTTTCCTACCGGCTGCTCCAGAACGAGCCGGCCGTGCTCGCGCTGTTGCAACACAATCCGTTCCCCGACGCGCCGCCCCGGTACCTGCGCGCGGTGATCTATGAGTACCAATTCACCACCCCGGCGCAACGACGCGCCACCGGCGCCTGGTGGCACCGCGAAGAAAAAGCAGTCCATCTGCCACCCGTTGCCCTGCGCTGAGCAGCGTGGCTGCGCGGCGACACCGTTGCCGGCTTGCCGACCGACTGGAGATCGCCTAACAAGACTCCTTGTGGGAGCGGGCTTCCGCCCGCGACGTTCTCGCAAAAGCCGGTGGGCCGAGCGTCTTCGCGAAGCGGGGCGTGACACTCCGCTCGCGGGGACGCTCGCGCCACCGGTCGCGCTACCGGTCGCGCCCGGAGGAGCGCTCCCACAACAGAAGCTTCGGTTTTCTCAGAAAAGCCGGTGGGCCGAGCGTCTTCGCGAGGCGGGGCGTGACACTCCGCTCGCGGGGACGCTCGCGCCACCGGTCGCGCTACCGGTCGCGCCCGGAGGAGCGCTCCCACAACAGAAGCTTCGGTTTTGTCAGGCGCACTACATTGTCTCGGCGAGCTGCCGGCCGTACGCCAGCAGTTTCTTCACGCGCCCCGAGGTGCTCGCTTCGCTGTAGATGCGGATGATGGGTTCCGTGCCGGAGGTGCGAAACATCAGCCAGGAACCGTCCGTGGCGATGTACTTCACGCCGTCGAGCGTGTTGGTGCGAGCGAGCGGGACCCCGAGCAGATCGGCCGGGGGTTGCTGTTTCAAAGCCGCGATGAACCGGTCGCGTTTCTCCAGCGGCAAATGCATGTCAATCCGGTCATACGCGCTTCGGCCGAACTCGGCCTGCAACTCCGTCAGCAAGCGGCTCAGTTTCTTGCCGGTGACGGCGAGCAGTTCGAGCAACATCAAGTTGGCCAGAATCCCGTCGCGTTCGGGAATGTGACCGCGGAAACCGATGCCGCCGCTTTCCTCCCCCCCGATGAGCACGTCTTTTTCGCGCATCTGCTGACAGATGTACTTGAAGCCGACCGGCACCTCGACGAGTTCGACCCCATGCGCCTGGCAGATGCGGTCAATGATCGTCGTGCAATTGGCCGAACGCACCACGGCGCCGCCGCGTTCCCCCCGGTTGCGGAGCACGTGCAGCAGGAGCAGCGCGAACACCAGTTGGATCGAGACGTACCGGCCCGTGTCATCCACGACACCCAGCCGGTCGGCATCGCCGTCGGTGGCCAGCCCGATGTGGGCGCGCGCCTGTTTGACCGCCGCGCACAGGGCGCCGAGATTCCTGCCGATGGGTTCCGGGTTGACGCCCCCGAAAAGCGGGTCACGGTCTCCGCGAATGGTCCGGGTCGTGCCGCCAAGCACCTCTTCCAGCAACCGTCCGCCGCAGCCGTGCATGGAGTCCACCACGACGCGCAGTCCGGCCGCTCGAATTGTTTTCAGGTCCACCAACTTCTTCACGGCCACGAGATGGGCACGGCGGGGATCGTAAATTTCCACGTTCCCGTCGAACGGCACGCTCTGGACCGGATTCGCATCCACCAGCCGCTCGACCGCGCCACACAGTTCGGGGTCGGCCGGGCCGGCATAGTTGGCTTTGAGCTTGAAGCCGTTGAAGCGGGGCGGATTGTGGCTGGCGGTGATCATGACCGCGCCGCGCAACTGCCGGTCACGGACGGCATACGCGACCGCGGGCGTCGGCGCGGCCACGCTCGAATAGATGGCGGGAATCCCATTGCCGGCCAACACCTCGCACACCAACCGGGCGTACACCTCGGAAAAGAACCGGTTGTCGTAGCCGACGAGCACACCGTTGCCGGGTTGGCCGCGCCAAAAATCCGCCGCCGCCTGCGCGACGCGCCGCACGTTGGCAAAAGTGAAATCGTCCGCGATGACGCCGCGCCAGCCGTCGGTGCCGAATTTGATTTTAGCCGGTGACATTCTTCCTCAATTCATCAATGGCCGCCGTCAAATCCAGCGATGAGTGTTTGAACAGCGAATTGCCGGCCACGAACACGTTCGCGCCCGCCTCGGCGCACTGACGGCCCGTGGTCGGATTGATGCCGCCGTCCACGATAATCGGCAGGCGCGGCGCCCGTTTGCGCAATTCGCGGATCTTCGGCAGGACTTCCGGCAAAAACGCCTGGCCGCCAAAACCCGGGTTGACCGTCATCACGAGCAGTTCATCCACCTCGTCAAGGAACGGCAGCACCCGCTCGATCGGGGTGGCCGGGTTGAGCGCCAGGCCGGCTTTGCGACTGCGACCGCGAATCAACTGCAACGTCCAGGCCACGTCGTGTTTCGCTTCATGCTCCACGTGGACGATCACGTGGTCGGCGCCCGCGTCAATGAACCGCTCGACGTAGCGTTCCGGCCGCTCGATCATCAGATGCACATCGAGCGGTTTGGTGGTGGCGCGACGGATGCCGCGAATCGTGTCCGGGCCGAAGGTGATGTTGGGCACAAAATGGCCGTCCATCACGTCACAATGAATCCAGTCCCCGCCGGCCCGGTCGGCGCGCGCCACTTCGGTGGCGAAATTTCCGAAATCGGCGGCCAGGATCGAAGGGGCGATCAGCGGGGCGTCAGGGGTGGTGATGGTCGTCATGGGAATGATCGTGGGCGCCGTGATGGTGATCGGGGAACGGCCCTTCGCTTCCCCATTTCTGCTCGTAAAAATAGGCTCCCGCCGCCAGCACCACGATCGCGGCCGCGATCCACAACAACGGAAGCAACGCCTTTTTCACGCGGCCACTCTAAAATCCGCCCCCACCGATTTCAAGCCTTGCCGCCCCGGTCGGATGCACTAGACTGCGCGCGTGCGGATTGATTACCACATGCATACGCGGCTGACCGACGGCACGGGCGAGCCGGTGGATTATGCGCGCGTGGCGCTGACGCGGGGTCTGGATGAAATCGGTTGTTCCGATCACGCGCCGCTGCGGGACCGGGAAACCAACTGGACCCAGAAAAAATCCGACCTGCCCGTTTACGTTGAGATGGTGCGGCGGGCGCAACGCGAGTTTCCGCAGCTCTCCATCAAACTCGGCTTGGAAGTGGATTTCATCCCTGGTCACGAAGACTGGATCCGCGAACTGGCCGGCCTGTATCCGTGGGATTATTTCCTTGGCAGCGTTCATTTCATCGGCGACTGGCCGGTGGACCTGAGCGCGCAGGAATGGGAGGGCCAGGACGTGGGCGAACGATGGCACCAGTATTTCGAGTTGTGGGCGCAGGCCGGTCGCTGCGGGCTATTTGATTCGCTGGCACATCCCGACCTGCCGAAAAAATTCGGCCATCGGCCCGTCTCGTTTGACTACCGGCCCTATTTGAAAGAGATCCGCTGCGCCATCGAAGTCAGCACCGCCGGCCTGCGCAAGCCGTGCCGGGAGATTTATCCGTCGGTCGAATTTCTGCGACTGGCCCGGGAGTTTGACATCCCGATTACGCTCGGTAGCGACGCGCATTTGCCGCAGGATACCGGCGCGGATTTTGACCGCGCCGTGGCACAGGCGACTGCGTGCGGTTACACGCGCATCTGCCGGTTCACCCGCCGGCGGCGGGAGTTGGTGCCACTCTAGCCGGCGCTTGAGAAGCCACCCGCTACGCTTTGGCAGCGGCGACCACCGCGCGGAACGCCTTGGGATCGTGGACGGCCAGGTCGGCGAGAATCTTGCGATCCATCGCGATGTTGGCCTTCTTCAGGGCGCTCATGAACCGGCTGTAGGTGATACCTTCGGGCCGGCAGGCGGCGTTGATGCGCTGGATCCACAGACCGCGCATGTCGGATTTTTTGTCCTTGCGATGCGCGAAGCTGTATTGGAGGCCGTGCCAGACGGCATCCTTGGCGTACCTGAATTTCTTGCTGCGCCAGCCACGATAGCCTTTGGCGGCTTGCAACATCCGCTTGCGGCGGCGACGACTGGCAGGGGCATTGGTGGCTCTGGGCATGGGGTTGGGGATGGTTAAGGGTTGCTGACTAGCCGCGGTGATCGAACGGCAACGAAACCTCGATGTGATGCTTGTGCGTTTCCGCGACCTGAAGGGTGCTGCGCAAGTGCCGTTTCACCTTGGCGCGTTTGTGGCCGAGCAGATGCCGTTTGCCGGCGCCCTTGCGCAAAATCTTGCCGGTGGCGGTGATCTTGAATCGCTTCGCCGCCGCCTTCTTTGTCTTCATTGGTTTCCAACGTGGCATCTGAATCTCCTTCCCGCCTCACGACTCGGAATGTTCCGGGGTCGTCTCACGGCGTTGTTGTTTGGCCAGCCCTTTGGCCGGCGCCAACATCATATGAATGCTCCGACCAATTTGCTTCGGCATCACTTCCGGCCGGCCAACCGCTGCGACATCCGTGATGACCCGCTGCATCAACTGCTGCCCGTATTCCGGGTGGGCATTTTGCCGACCGCGGAACTGGAGCGAAACTTTCACCTTCATTCCTTCGCGGAGAAAATCTTCGATGTGCGTCAGCTTGGTCTGGTAATCGTGCTGATCAATGTTCAGCCCAAACTTGATTTCCTTGAGCTTGTTGGCGTGTTGATGCTTGCGCGCCTCCCGCTCCCGTTTCTCCTGCTCGTACTTGTACTTTCCGAACTCCGCGATCCGGCAAACGGGCGGCGTGGCGTTGGGCGCCACCTCAATCAAGTCCATCCCTCGCTGCTGGGCCAGCCCCAAAGCTTGCTGGATGGGAATGATTCCAACCTGCGTCCCATCCGAGTCTATCACCCGCACTTCCCGCGCTCGAATCTTCTGATTTACCCGAACAAATTGTTGAATATCTATGACCTCCGGTGGTGACCCTCCGGGTCACATCGTTTCTGTTCTGCCTGCAAAGCGCGCTCTTTTACGCTTTCGCCCATCGCATTGCAACCATCTTTTTGCCTTCCCGCCAAGGGTTTTTGCCACCTGCCCCTTGATCACACGGCGGGGTAAATCTCGGCTCCGCGCTCGCGAAACTCGCGGGCTTTCGCCGCCAGCCCCTTCTGCACCGCTTCCGATTCGCTGACGCCCTGCGCGGCGGCGAATTGGCGCACCTCCTCGGTGATCTTCATCGAGCAGAAATGCGGGCCGCACATGCTGCAGAAGTGCGCGAGCTTGGCCCCCTCGGCCGGCAGGGTCTCGTCATGGTATTCGCGCGCCGTCTCGGGGTCGAGCGCGAGGTTGAATTGGTCCTCCCAACGAAACTCAAATCGCGCCTTGCTCAATGCATCATCCCATTTTTTAGCCGCCGGATGTCCCTTGGCCAGGTCGGCGGCGTGCGCGGCGATTTTGTAGGCGATCACACCGGCTTTGACATCCTCTTTGTTCGGCAGGCCGAGATGCTCTTTCGGGGTGACGTAACAGAGCAACGCGCAGCCGTAGGACGCAATCAGCGCGGCGCCGATGGCCGAGGTGATGTGGTCGTAGCCGGGCGCAATGTCGGTCGTCAGCGGGCCGAGCGTGTAGAACGGCGCCTCGTGGCACCATTCGAGTTGCTTGTCCATGTTCTCCTTGATGAGATGCAACGGAATGTGGCCGGGGCCTTCGTTCATCACCTGCACGCCGTGCTGCCAGGCGCGCGTGGTCAGTTCGCCCTGGGTGTACAACTCGCCAAACTGCGCCTCGTCATTGGCGTCGGCGATGCAGCCGGGGCGCAGCCCGTCGCCGATGCTGAAGCTCACATCGTACGCGGCACAGATTTCGCAAATCTCGTCCCAGTGCGTGTAGAGGAAGTTTTCCTGATGATGCGCCAAACACCATTTTGCCATGATGCTGCCGCCGCGGCTGACGATGCCGGTTAGTCGCTTGGCCGTCAGCGGGATGTACCGCAGCAGCACGCCGGCATGGATGGTGAAATAATCCACGCCTTGTTCGGCCTGCTCGATGAGTGTCTGGCGGTAAATTTCCCAGGTCAGTTCCTCGGCCTGGCCGCCGACTTTCTCGAGCGCCTGATAAATCGGCACCGTGCCGATGGGCACCGGGCTGTTGCGCAGGATCCATTCGCGCGTCTCGTGGATGTTCTTGCCCGTGGACAAATCCATCACCGTGTCCGCGCCCCATTTCGTCGCCCAGTGCAGTTTTTCCACCTCTTCCTCGATGGAGGAGGCGACGGCGGAGTTGCCGATGTTGGCGTTGATTTTGACGAGGAAGTTGCGACCGATGATCATCGGCTCGCTTTCGGGATGATGATGATTGGCCGGGATGATCGCGCGACCGCGCGCGACTTCCGAGCGGACAAACTCCGGCTCGAGTCCTTCCCGGATGGCGACGAACTCCATCTCCTTCGTGATCACGCCGGCGCGGGCAAACTGCATCTGCGTCCGGCTCGGACGACTGGCAATCCACGGCTGGCGCAACTTTGGCAAACCGACCTTCCAATCCGAAGTGCCGGGCCCACTGGTGTCATACACTCGCAACGGTTCGTTGATTTCCACCCGGCCCGCGGGACTGACCGTCGGTGACAACTGAATCTCGCGGAACGGAACCCCGTTCACATAGACTTTGCGAGACTTCGGAAAAACATCAGACGTTTTCGGTGCAATCATTTTCTCCCTCCGCCGGCATTACCCGGATCAGGTTCAATGGGTTTAATCTCAGCCCCGGCCAACACCGGGGCACCCCTTCAGGTTGGCGGCACCGTAACAACCCGCTGCCGCTATGTCAATCCACGCGGCTCTTCCGGTACATCCTCCACTTCGGTCAGATGCAAGGCCCGGTAATCGCCCGGCCATCCCGCGTGCAGGATGTTCAACCACTTCGTCTTCTCCCGCGGAAACATCGTCGCCACCAGCGGATTGATCACCGCCTCGACCGTCCCGTTGCCCAACGCCCCCACAAACGCCGCCCAATTCAACTCGCTGTACCCGCGGGCGCGCATCGTCAGGATCGCCGAAACGATGTGACAGCCAAACGCAAACCACAACGCCCGCCCGTACCCGAACCGATCCACCACCAAACTGAACAGCACGATGCTATCGCAAAGGCCACAACCCCGCGCCGAAAATTTCCCCCCGTTGCGTCTCGCTCAGCCCGAACTCCCGGCCCCAATCGCCGAGCATGAACACCCGGCTGATAAATCCAAATGACGTGGTAATCAGCGAAATAAAACACGTCCAGAACAGAAACGTCCGATGCGCCTTGGAGCGCCTGACAAAACCGAAGCTTCTGTGAGTTGTGAGAGCGCCCTTCGGGGTGCGACCGGTGGCGCAACCGGTGGCGCGAGCGTCCCCGCGAGCGGAGTGTCACGCCCCGCCTCGCGAGGACGCTCGGCCCACCGGCTTTTCCGAGAACGTCGCCGGCCGAAGCCCGCTCCCACAGGGAGTTTTGTCAGGCGCTCTTGGACGCGTCGCCGTCGAGCGCGAAATCCAAATCGGCACCCCGGCACCGCGACCAGTCCACATCCAATTTCATGGTTCACTTCTCGCGCAACGTCATTACAATCACGCGGCATGAAACCCGTTCAGGCGCGGAAGGCTCGCGGTGGCGGTTGTGTTTTCTGGGCGTTTCTGGCGCTGGCGGTTGCCCTCCTCGGCTGCGGTCCGACCCGCCGCGATGGCGGCCGGCTTCAAGTGCCGGAGTTGGGTCTGACGCTGACCATGCCCGCCGGCTGGAAACTCGACCGGCAAAATCCCCGGCTCTGCAGCAAGGGCGACGCGACCGGCATCGTCCTCGAGGAACCGCTGGCCGCGGCCGAGTTTGCGTCACGGGTGGATCGCTTGTGCCGCGAAAATCAGGGACAGCTTCGCTCGCAGGCGACCCTGACTGTCAACGGCCATCCCGGTCGGCTCGTCGTTATCGAATACCCGGCGGCGGGCAGCACGGCCATGAAACTGTTCCTCCACAAAGCCGACACCCTGATCGAAATCTCCTTCGTCACACCGGCCGAACAATTCGCCGCGGAGGAACCCGCCCTGCGCGCCACGCTGCAAGCCGTCGAGCTGAAATGACCCCGGTGATTCTTGCCGACCCGTCCGACCGACGGGCTAATCCCCGAAACAGACGCCCATCGAGCGCGCCATTTGGATGGCATGACAACGCGGGGCAATGACACGTGGCCGCGAACCGGGTACGCTTAGCGGCACGCTGTCGATCTTGCCGCGGCGGACGCAGACCATTCGGTTGAACTGGCCGCGCGCCAGGAGATCGACTGCCGAGGTGGCAAACTCGGTCGCCAGGTACCGGTCAAACGGCGACGGCGTGCCGCCGCGTTGGAGATGACCGAGAATTGTGTGCCGCGTCTCGATGCCGGTACATTGCTCGATCTGTTGCGCCAACACCGCCGAGATTCCTCCCAATCGTACCGTTTCAGGGCTACCGGGCACGGTTTGACGGATCACCACCTGGCCGCCGACCGGCCTGGCGCCTTCTGCGACGACGACGATGCTGAAATGTTTGCCGCGCCGCACCCGTTGGCGGATGGCGTCACAGATCTTTTCCAGCCGGTAGGGAATTTCCGGGATCAGAATGACGTCGCCGCCACCCGCCATCCCCGCGCCGAGCGCCAGCCAGCCGGCGGTGCGTCCCATCACCTCAAGCAACATCACCCGATGATGCGAGAATGCGGTGGTGTGAAGTTTGTCCACCGCCTCGGTGGCCGTGGTCATCGCGGTGTTGAACCCAAACGTGATCTCGGTGCCGCACACGTCGTTGTCAATTGTCTTGGGCACACCGACGAGACGCAGGCCGAGTTGGGACATCCGGTGCGCGCAACTCTGCGTGCCGTCGCCGCCGACGGAGACAATGGCATCGAGCTTCAGTTTGCGACAGGTGGCCAACACGTCCCGAGAAGCATCGCGCCGTTTGTCGGGATAGCGGTGATCGTCCACGAAGTCGAACGGATTGTCGCGGTTGGTCGTGCCGAGAATCGTGCCGCCCTGCGTCAGGATGCCGGACACGTCGTCCCATTGCAGCCAGCGTCCCTCACCCCGCACCAGCCCGCGAAACGCGTCGTAGAACCCAAACACCTCCCAGCCCTGCGCATGAATGGCGGCCTTCACGACCCCGCGCACAACGGCGTTCAGACCGGGGGCGTCACCCCCGCCGGTGAACATGCCAATCCGCCGAATCTGTTTCATGGGCGCGGAGCCTGGCCGGCAACGTCGCGACGCATCAGGGGAATCGCCGGGTGCAGGAGAGGCGGCGGTCAGTTGAAGGACCGGCCGCAGCCGCAGGTGGAATGAACGTTGGGGTTGTGGATTTTGAAACCCGAGCCTTGCAGGCTGTCCATGTAATCAATCGTGCTGCCTTTGAGGAAACTCAGGCTCATCGGGTCAATCACGACTTCCACGCCGTCCTGCGCAGCCACCGTGTCGTCGGGCTTCTTCTCGTCGAACGCCATCCCGTATTCCATCCCGGAACAACCCCCGGCGTCCACATACACCCGCAGGGCTTTGCCGGTCAGCGATTGCTCGCGCTGCATCGTCTTGATTTGTTCGGCGGCTTTGGGCGTGATGGTAATCATGGCGCCAGCGTAGCAATCGGTTACCGGGCTGTCAAACCTGCCGCTTCACAAGGCCGACGAAATCTCTTATCGTGCCCTCCTCGCATGAAAACGGGGTTCACCACGCGCGCCGTCCATACCGGCCACGGCTACACCGGCACCACCGGCGCTGTCATGCCGCCGGTCTATCTCACCTCCACCTTCGCCCGCGGCAATCCGGACGGCTTTGATTACACCCGCTCGGGTAATCCGAACTTCCGGCTGCTCGAACAATGCCTCGCCGCGCTCGAAAACGCCCGGTTTGCCACCTGTTTCGCCAGCGGCGTCTCGGCCATCACCGCCGTCGTCTCGTCGTTGCAGGCCGGCGACATCATCGTCGCCGAGGAAAACCTCTACGGCAGCGCCTACCGGCTGTTCGAGCAGGTCTTCGCGAAGTTCAACGTCCGAACGGTCTATCTCGATTTGAGCCGCCGCGAAAACTGGCCGCAGCTTCGCGCCGCTCGCCCGGCTCTGGTCTGGTTGGAAAGCCCGACCAATCCGCTGTTGAAGATTCTCGACATTGCCGGCATCGCGCGGCTCGGGTTTCCCGTGCTGGTGGACAACACGTTCGCCTCGCCGTTCCTGCAACGACCGCTCGAACTCGGCGCCACCTTGTCGCTGTCCTCGACCACGAAATACATCAACGGCCACAGCGATTCGCTCGGCGGCATCGTCGCCACCAACGACCCGGTCTGGCACGAGCGACTGGTGTTCGCGCAAAAAGCGCTCGGCTTGCAGCCCGGCCCGTTCGATGCCTGGCTGACCACCCGTGGCGCGCGCACGCTCGCGTTGCGGATGGAACGGCACTGCGCCAATGCGCTCGCGCTGGCCGGGTGGCTCGAAAAACAGCGCCGCGTGCGTTGGGTCCGATATCCCTTCCTGAAAAGTCACCCGCACTACCGGCTGGCTCGCCGCCAAATGAGCGGCGGGTCCGGCATGATCACCTTCGAGCTGGCCGGTAACGCGCTGACGTTCTGCCGGAAACTGAAACTGTTCACGCTGGCGGAAAGTCTGGGCGGCGTCGAAAGCCTCGTCGCCCACCCGGCCACGATGTCGCACGCCAGCGTCCCGCCCGCCGTCCGCCAACGGGTTGGCATTACCGACCACCTGGTCCGTTTGTCGGTCGGCATCGAGGACGTGGACGATTTGATCGCCGATCTCAAACAGGCTCTATGAATCACCGGATTGCCCCTCACCCCGACCCTCTCCCCGGCGAACGGGGAGAGGGTCAGGGAGAGGGGCTGCGCGCAAGATGAACCACGTTCCTCACAACCTGCTCACCCATCCCCTTTGGCAAGCCAGCGACCTCGGCAAACCGATACCGGATTCGCTGCACGCCGTCTCGCTGGCGTTGCCGCGCTGGGCAGACGTGGTGGCGTATGAGGAAAAAGAACCGCACATCCTCGACCGGCTCGTAAGCGGGTATCCACGCTTCGTCGTTCATCCGCTCGTGCAACAACTCGCGCAACGTCTCGGCGGCGCCAAACCGTGTCTGCCGTTCCCGTCGCGGCGCGTGGCGGAGCTGGCGGCGCAGTTGCTCGGCCCACCAGCCCGGGTCGTTGAGAAAGACGGTGTTTGGGGTGTGATCACCTCGGCGGTCGGAGCCGGTGACTTGAAACTGTTCTGGCAGCACACGGGCCTGATCATTTCCACGCGGCAGGCCGACGCAATCCTGACCGGGCGCGTCGTGCACGACGACCCGGCCATCCGCGATTCGCTGCGCCGACAACTGGCAGCGCTGTACGATTGCGCGCCCGGCGACGTGTTTTTGCAGCCGACCGGCATGGCGGCGTTGTTCGCCGCGTGGCGAGCGGCGCGGACGCGCGCGCCCGATCAGCCCACGGCGCAACTGGGTTTCCCCTACGTGGACACGCTGAAGATCCAGCAGAAGTACGGCGTGGGCGCGCAACTGTTGCCCAACTTGGGAACGATTGCCGACGATCTGCGCGCATGGTTGAGCCGGCAACCGTTGGCGGCGTGTTTCGCGGAAATCCCCGGCAACCCGCTGCTTGGTTCGGCCGATCTGCGGCGGATCACGCCGTTGCTGCGCGAACATCGCGTGCCGCTGATCGCCGACGACGTGGTGGCCACGCCGATCAACGTGGATTTGCGCGGTCATGCCGCGTTGATCGCGACGAGTCTGACGAAGTACATGGCCGGTACGGGCGATGTGATGGGCGGCGCGCTGATTTGCAATCCCCATTCGCCGCTGTACGCCGAGTTGCGGCCGATTCTGCAGGCGCAACACGAGGAACGGTTGTGGATCGAAGACGCGGCGATTCTGGAAACCCAATTGCGCAGTTTCCCCGAACGCATGCGCCGCCACAACGCGACCGGCTTGTGGATCGCCGAGAAACTGCGAGCGCACCCGGCCATCGAGAAGGTCTGGTACCCGAAATGGGAATTCGCCGAAGCCTACGAAGCGGTGCGCCGGCCCGACGGCGGCTGGGGATCGCTGGTGACGTTTCTGCCGAAGAACGCCGCCGTGGAATCGCCGCGCATCTACGATCGCATGGAAGTCTGCAAAGGCCCCAGCCTCGGCACGACCTTTACGCTGGCCTGCCCGTTCACGCTGCTGGCGCATTACGCCGAGTTGGACTGGGCCGAATCCTGCGGCGTCTCCCGCCATCTGATCCGGCTCTCCGTCGGCCTCGAAGACCGGGACGACCTCTGGCGGCGCTTGCATCTGGATGACCGACCGGGAGGCATGGCGTGACGCTGGCCATCGCGCTGGTTTTTCTCATCACCCTTGTCACGTTCATCCTGTTCGCCACGGAACGGTTGCGGACGGATGTGCTGGCGGTGTCCGTGTTGTGCGTGTTGGGACTGACCGGCCTGCTCAACGGCGAGGAAATCCTCTCCTGTTTCGGCAACGCCGCCCCCGTGACCGTCGCGGCGATGTTCGTGCTGGGTGCCGGGCTGACCCGCACGGACGCGCTGGCGGGGATCAGCCGCCGGCTGTCCGCCGTGGCCATCCGCGGCGAAGCGACGCTGTTACTCGCGATGGTGGTCGCGGTCGCGGTGACCTCCGCGTTTATCAACAACACCGCCGTGGTGGCGTTTTTTCTGCCGGTGGTGCTGGCGGTCTGCGCGGAGAAACAAATCGCGCCGTCGCGTCTGCTGATTCCGCTCTCCTACGGCGCGTTGTTCGGCGGCGTCTGCACGTTGATCGGCACCTCGACCAACATCGTCGTCAGCAGCGTCGCCGTCCGCCACGGGTTGGAACCGATCCGGATGTTTGAGCCGTTGGGAGTCGGCGTGGTTCTCGCCCTGGCCGGCACGCTGTACATGGCGCTGCTGGGCCGGCGGTTGTTGCCGCAACGGGAGACGTTGACCACTCTGCTGGCCGGGGCGCGCAGCAAGCAGTACCGGACCGATGTCGTGGTGTTGCCGAATTCGCGGTTGATCGGGCAGCGGTTGGGCGAGGTGCGCGCCCGGTATCTGCGGGCCGGCACGATTCTCGGCGTCACCCGCAACCGCGAACCGCTCGACCCGCCTTTCGACCGGATCGTGCTGGCTGCCGGCGATCGGTTGATTGTCAACCTCGCCCTGACCGGCGTGCGCGACGTGCAGGCGACCCGCGGACTGGCGTTGCTGCCCGAGGCCGAGCTGGGGTTGGAGGAGATTGACGCGGAGGAGACGACGCTGGTCGAGGCGCTCGTGCCCAACGGCAGCCCGCTGATCGGCAAGACGCTCGGCGAGTTGGACTACGCGAAGCGGCACCAGATTCGGATCCTTGCCATGCACCGTCACGGGATGAACGTGCGCGACCAACTCGAGGAGATCCCGCTGCACTTCGGCGATTCGCTGTTGTTGCAGGGGCCGGCCGACAAAATTGAATCGCTGCGGGACAACCGGGACTTGTTGCTGCTCAGCCCGGTGACCATGCCCCCCGTGCGCCGTCACAAAGGCTGGCTGGCCATGCTGATTGTCGCGGGCGTGATGATCGGCGTCAGTCTTGGCCACGTGCCGGTCTCGACGGTGGCCTTGATTGGCGCTGTGTTGCTGGTGCTGACCGGTTGCCTCGACATGAACGAAGCCTATGCCGCCATCAACTGGAATGTGATCATGTTGATCATCGGCACGCTGGGACTGGGGTTGGCGCTCGAGAAATCCGGCGGCGCCGCGTACCTCGCCGGCGGCCTGAACCACTGGCTGGGACCGCTCGGCCCGTGGGTGGCGTTGGCCGGGACGTATCTGGTCGCGATGGTCTTGACGGAGATGCTGTCGAACACCGCCGTCGCCGCCTTGATGACGCCGGTGGCCATCAGCAGCGCCGAGGCGCTCGGCTGCGACGTTCGCCCGTTTGTGATGGCCGTGATGTTTGCCGCCAGCGCCGGGTTCGCCTCGCCGATCGGCTACCAGACCCACACGATGGTGTACGGCGCCGGCGGGTACCGGTTCAGCGACTACCTGAAAATCGGCATCCCGCTCGACATCCTCTGCTGGTTGCTGGCCACGCTGTTGATCCCGGTATTCTGGCCGTTCACGCCGTGATCGCCACCGCGCCGTAGCCGACCACCGAGGCGTAATCCCCGGTCACATCGCCGCTGGTGCGGTACTCCAGCAACTCGGCGTGCCGCGCCCCGAGCCGTTTGGCGGCGTGAATGACCACATAGGTCGGCGCCACGCCGCACATGCTAACCTCCACCTCGCGGACCCGTTGCAGCAACCCGTCCTCGTCGAGGTGCGTGATCGCATCGAGCACGAGCCGGTCCTTGATGTTCGACGTGGCCTGATCCTCGTAATGATTCAGGTCAGTCGAGGCAATCAACAACACCGGCTGGCCGTAGGCGCGGACAGTCTGCGCGATGGCCTCGCCGATCTCGCGCAACTCGGCAGCCTCACCGGGCCAGCTCCCGCCGATGACCAGCGGCACGATCCGCACGGCCGGGTTGCGCCGCAGCAGAAACGGCAGTTGCACCTCCAGCGAATGTTCCCGGCTGTGCGCCCGGTAATCCTCCGCCAACAACTCACTGGCATCCAACAACTCCGCCGCCAACGGCTCGGCCACCGGCACATCGCCCAGCGGCGTGCGCCACCGCCCGGCATCGTACAAGGCATACGGCGCGCCCAACCCGTGATGGTTCGGCCCGATCAGCATCACGCGGTCGGGAATCACGGCGCGGGCGTAGGCCCGGCCCGCCGTCCGACCCGAATATCGCCAGCCCGCATGCGGCACGACCAACGCCGTCACCGGCCGCGATTCGCCCGATACCGGCATCAGCTCGTCGAGCTGTGCGTTTACCTCCGTCGCGTCCGCCGGATAAAACAGCCCCGCTACCGCCGGGCTTCGAATCATGCTTCCTTTATAAACCGCGGCGCGACCGGCGCAACGCCGGATTTTTCATTTCGCCCCCGCCCCGCTTCGCCTACCATGCGGCCATGAACGAATCGCGCCTGATCGCCCTGCTCCACGCCGTCCGCGCCGGCACGCTGGACATACCGGCCGCCACGCGCCGCCTGAAATCCCTGGCCACGCATGATCTGGATTTCGCCAAAGTGGACGGCCATCGCGCGCTGCGCAAAGGGTTCCCGGAAGTCATCTACGCCGAGGGCAAAACACCGGCCCAGGTGGCGGCCATCGCCAAACAAATCGTCGCCCATCATCACAACCTGCTCGCCACGCGCGCCGACCGCGCCACCTACCGGGCCGTGAAACGCGCGCTGCCCAAAGCCCGGTATCACGAGGTGGCGCGCGCCATCACGGTCTGCCACCGACCGCTGCGGAACCGTCCCGGCGTCATCGCGGTCCTGTGCGCGGGGACAACCGACATCCCGGTCGCCGAAGAAGCGGCGGTGACGGCGGAGATCATGGGCAACCGGGTGAAAAAGTTTTACGACGTCGGCGTGGCCGGGCTGCACCGGCTGCTGGCGGTGAACGAACAGTTGCTCGACGCCAACGTCCTGATCGTCTGCGCCGGCATGGAGGGCGCCCTGCCGAGCGTCGTCGGCGGTCTCGTGGACAAGCCGGTCATTGCGGTGCCGACCAGCGTCGGGTACGGCGCCAGTTTTGGCGGCATCGCGGCGTTGTTGGCGATGCTGAACAGTTGCGCCAGCGGCGTGACGGTCGTGAACATCAACAACGGTTTCGGCGCCGGTTACGCCGCCAGCCTGATCAACGCGCTGGCCGCCGCCAGCGCCGTGCCCGGTTCACCCACCCAAGCGGCTACCGTGCGCCCATGATTCCTCGTCGCTGCCACCTCGCGGTCGGGTTGCTGCTGGCGCTGACCGGCTGCGGTCAGCCCGGCCGCCCGGCGTCGCGACCGACCGCCGCGCCGTATGTGGTCGAGACGATCACGATCACGCCGCGACTGTTTCGCGACACCTTGTTCGCAACCGGCTCGTTGCTGGCGAAAGAATCCGTGGAACTGCCGGCCCAGCGCGCGGGCGTGGTCAAAGAGATTCGTTTTCAAGAGGGTCAACCGGTCGCCGCCGGCGAGGTGTTGGCGGCGCTGGACGACGCGGAGTTGCAGGCGCAGTTGCGCCGTGCCGAGGCGCAGTTGGAAATCGCGGCCATCTCGGAGCGGCGCAGCCGGCAGTTGCTCGAAGCCGGTACGCTCGTGACGGCGGCGGAGTACGACGCGACGCGCGCCAGCCTCGATGTGGCGCGCGCCGAAGTGGAGCTGATCCGCGCACAGATCGAGCGGACGCGGATCGTCGCGCCGTTTGCCGGGCTGGCCGGGTTGCGGCGGGTCAGCGTCGGGGCGTATCTGACGCCCGGCACGCCGGTGGCGCGACTGCAAGACGTGAGCGAGTTGAAACTGGATTTTACCGTGCCCGAGCGGTACCGGCCCCATCTGCGGCCGGGTCAGGCGGTAACGTTTCGCGTAGCCGGTCACCCCGACGAGTTGCCGGCCACCATCTACGCCATCGAACCACAGATTGATGTCGCGACACGATCGTTGCAGGTGCGCGCGCTGGCGCCCAACCCCGAGCAACGACTGCGCCCCGGTGCGTTTGCCGAGGTGCGGGTGGTCCTGGAAGAGATTCCGCAGGCGATGTTGATTCCGCCGATTGCGTTGGTGCCCGGCTTGAAAGAGCAACGGGTGTACGTTCACAAAGCCGGTCAGGTCGAGGCGCGCACCGTTCGCGTCGGGCTGCGCACGGCGGAGACGCTGCAAATTGAGCACGGCCTGGCGCCCGGGGATGAAGTGGTGGTCAGCGGCATTCTCCAACTGCGTCCGGGGATGAAGGTCCAGGCGCGACCGGTCAGGCCATGACGCTGTACGACCTGAGCATCCGCCGGCCCGTGCTGGCGACCGTGATGTCGCTGGTCATCGTCATCTTCGGCATCGTCAGTTACCAGCGGCTGGGCGTGCGGGAGTTTCCGGCGGTGGACCCGCCGATCATCAGCGTCACGACCAGCTACCCGGGCGCGCCCGCGGCGGTGATCGAATCGGAAATCACCGAACCGCTCGAGGAAAGCATCAACGCCGTGGCCGGGATCCGCACGTTGACCTCTGTCAGCCGCGAAGGACGCAGCACGATCACGATTGAGTTCCAGTTCGGCGAAGACCTCGAACGCGCGGCTAACGATGTCCGCGACAAGGTCGCGCAGGCGCAAAGCAACCTGCCGCCCGACGCCGATCCGCCGTCGGTTTCCAAAGCCGATGCCGACCGCCAGCCGGTCGCGTTCATCTCGGTGTACAGCCCGGCGCGGGATTTGTTGGAGCTGTCGGAGATCGCCGACCGGCGGTTCAAGACGGTCTTGCAGACCATTCCCGGGGTGGCCGGGGTGGACATCTGGGGCGAGAAACGCTACGCGATGCGCATCTGGCTCGACCGCGACCGGCTGGCGGCCCATGGGCTGACGCCGTTGGATGTGCGCCAGGCGTTGCAGCGCGAAAATGTCGAGCTGCCCTCGGGCCGGTTGGAAGGCCGGCAGGTCGAGTTGACCGTTCGCGCCGCCACCCGATACACCACCGCCGCAGAATTCAACGACGCCGTCATCCGCCAAGGCCCCGCCGGGCCGGTGCGCTTGAAAGATGTCGGTCACGCCGTGCTCGGCGCGGAGAATTTGCGGAGCCTGATGAAACGCGACGGCGTGCCGGCAGTCGGCGTGGTGTTGCGTCCGCAGCCGGGCGCCAATCAGATTGCGATTGCCGACGAGATGTACCGCCGGCTGGAGATCATCCAGAACGATCTGCCGCCCGATATCGAAGCCTCCGTCGGCTTCGACACCACCCAGTACGTCCGCGCGTCGCTGCGGGAGGTGCGCGAAACCATCTTCGTGGCGCTGGCGCTGGTCGTTGGGGTGATCTTTGTGTTTCTGCGAACGGTCCGCTCCACGTTCGTCCCCGCCGTGGTGATCCCGGTCTCGTTGATCGGGGGGTTTTTCATCCTGGATCTGGCCGGCTTCAGCATCAACGTCCTGACGTTGCTGGCGTTGGTGCTGGCCATCGGGTTGGTGGTGGATGACGCGATCGTGGTGCTGGAAAACATTTACCGCAAAATCGAAGCCGGCCTGCCGGCATACGAGGCCGGCGTCAGCGGCACGAAAGAGGTTTTCTTCGCCGTGGTGGCGACCACGGTGGCCCTGGTGGCGGTGTTTCTGCCCATCCTGTTTCTCGGCGGCATGATCGGCCAGCTTTTCACCGAGTTCGCCGTGGTGCTGGCCGGCACGGTGATCATCTCGTCGTTTATGGCGTTGACGCTGACGCCGATGCTCAGCACCCGGGTGCTGCGCGCCCATCAACATTCCCGGCTGTATGAGCGGACCGAACCGTTGTTCACGAAGCTGACCGACGGCTACCGGCGGGCGCTGACGAAGTTTTTGAACGTGCGCTGGCTGGCGTTTCCGATCCTCGGACTGACGGCGGCGGGGGCATGGTTTTGTTTTCAGCGGCTCGACAGCGAGCTGGCGCCGTTGGAGGATCGCAGCCGTTTGCGTGTGGTGGCCACCGCGCCCGAGGGAGCCAGTTTCGATTACATGCTGGCCTACATGGACGAGTTGACCGAACAGATCACGGCGGCGACCCCGGAAGCCAACATCATCATCTCCCTGACCGCGCCCGGCTTCGGCGCTGCCAGCGCGGTCAACACCGGTTTCGTGCGGTTGTTTCTGGTGGATCGGCGCGAGCGGACTCGCTCGCAGTCCGAGATTGCCGGCGATCTGTTGCGCCTGTCGCGGTCGCTGCCGGGCGCGCGCGTGGTGGTGGTGGAAGACCCGACCATTGCGCTGGGCGGCACCGGCCCGGCCCGGTTGCCGGTGCAATTCGTCATCCAGGCGCCGAACCTGGAAAAGCTGCGCGCGGTGCTGCCGGAGTTTCTGCGGCGGGCCGAAACCAACGCCGCCTTCTCGCGCGTGGACGTGGATCTGAAGTTCAACAAGCCGGAAGTGCGGGTGGACGTCCAGCGCGAACGCGCCCCGTCGCTCGGCGTCTCCGCCCGTGACATCGGCGACACCTTGAACCTGGCGCTGGCCGAGCAACGGTGGGGTTATTTCCTGCGCGACGGCAAACAGTACGATGTGATCGGCGCGCTGCTGCGCGAGCAACGCGAGGACAGTCTCGAACTGCGCGCGCTCACCGTCCCGAGCCGCAGCGGACAACCGATTCGACTCGATAACCTGGTCACGCTGACCGAACAGATCAGCCCGCCTCAACTGTTTCGTTTCAACCGCTATCAGGCTGCGACGGTGTCGGCCTCGCTCAACCCCGGCTCCTCGCTCAGCCGCGGTGTGGCGGCGATGCAGCAGATCGCCGCGGAGGTGCTGGATCCGACGTTTGAGACGGACCTGGCCGGTGAGTCGCGCGATCTGCGGGAGACCGGGGCGGACACCGCGTTCGCCTTCGTGTTTGCGCTGGTGCTGATTTATCTCGTGCTGGCGGCGCAATTCGAGAGCTATCGGGATCCGTTCATCATTCTGCTGACCGTCCCCCTGGCGCTGGTCGGCGCCCTCGGGCTGCTCTGGCTGACCGGCCAGACGCTGAACATCTTCAGCCAAATCGGCATGATCATGTTGATCGGGCTGGTGACAAAGAACGGCATCCTGATCGTCGAGTTCGCCAACCAACAACGCGCCCACGGTTTGCCGCCGCTCGAAGCCGTCCGCGAAGCGGCGGTGGTGCGGTTTCGGCCGGTGTTGATGACGGCGATTTCCACGATCCTCGGCATTCTGCCGATCGCGCTGGCGTTTGGGGCCGGTTCTGAAAGCCGGCGCTCGATGGGCATCGCCGTTGTGGGGGGCCTGACCATCGGCACGCTGTTGACCTTGCTGGTGATCCCGGCCGTGTACTCGTATCTGGCGACGCGGCGGTTCCACCGCGAATCCTGACCGGCTACGAATTGGTCACCCGCAACACGTGCAACTCCTCGTCGCGGAAACGCACCCGGTCGCCCGCGCGACGATGGAGCAACGCCTGCGCGAGCGGCGCCAGCCAACTGATTTCACCCCGCGCCGGGTCGGCCGCCTCGGGAGCGACAATTTGGTATGTGCTCTCGCCGTCGGCGTCGCGCACCACCACGACCGAACCGAGGCGGACCTGATCCGCCGGCCCGTCGCAGGTCGGCTCGATGACCGGCCCGGTCGGGACGGCCGCAATCCGCCGCCGCGGCAAGGGCGGCTCGGGCGCATCATCCCGTTCGCGAATGAAGGCACGACTCATGCGCGGCATCATCGGGCATGAGTCGGCCCGCACGCAAGATCGGAAACCCCAACCGCTCCCGCGCGCCCTGTGCCGTTGGTCGAACCGATGCCTCGTGCAGATTCTGGTTGTTTAGATCTTTGAGACGATCGTCTCAACGATGTTAACAGCGGGAGCGGTTGGTTGATCGGTGACAGGGCGTCACGGCGAAGACCGGGCGTGCCGGGCTGAGGCACGGCTGGACGGGGCAGAAGTGCCATCGGGTCGTGTGGTCGTTTGTCTTGGGGTTTCGGTTCTCAACCGTAGGCGTAGGACAGCAGGATGACGGCAACGCGCTTTTCGGAATCCCAGAAGAGCAGCAGGGAATGGAACGCGGTGCCGTTGGGGAGACGAAGGGTTGCCGGCGGGCCGCTCGATTGGAAGACCCTGACGCCGCGTTGGGGACGGAGCAAGGGGTGGTCAAACTGCAATACACGGGCAGCGAGCCAACCGGGGCGGTCGGGGTCGCCCGTCGCCGACACGATTTCCTGCAGCCCGAGTCGGTTGACGATCGCGGCGATGTCTTCGGGGGTGGCCGTGATTTCCACCATCCCGGTTCGCGTGCGATCGCCCATCGTGACCCGGTTAATCGGGGGCTTGATGTTGCATTGATCGAACAGTTGCCGAACGTCGCGGGTCAATCCCGCTCGGTTGAGGCCGCACGCCGTCAGGATTAGGACCGACGCCCGGAGCAGTACCGGCCAGGGATGCAGACTCAACCGCCCATCCGTTTGCGGGGTGGGTGCCATGTGGCCGCATCTACCGGCATTCCATCTCGTCGCGCAAACCAAAAGTTGGCGGCGGGGATTTGTCTCGCTGGCCCATGTCCCCTCCCCCGGCCCTTCCTGCTGACCGTTTCCGGTCCCCGCTGCGTTCTCAACGGGAGCGGCGGAAGCGGGCGACGAAGGCGCCGTCCATTGGGTCGCGGGGCGGGATGATTTCGCGGATGGTTTCGAGGCCGGGCACGCCGGCGATGACGTCGCGGTTTTCCTCGGGTTCGAGGCTGCAAGTGCTGTACACCAGGACGCCACCGGGTTTGAGGAAGGTGAAGGCTTTTTCGAGCAGCCGCCGTTGCAACTGGGCGAGACGGGCCAGCTCGGGTTCGCGCAGCCGCCAGCGCAGGTCGGGCCGGCGGCGCAGCACGCCGGTGTTGCTGCACGGGGCGTCGAGCAGGACGCGGTCGAATTGCTGACCGCGCAGGCAACGGTCGAGGCGGGTGCCGTCGCAGGCGAGCGTGGCGACAATTTCGACGCCGAGCCGCCGGCAGTTCTCCGTGACCAGCCCCAACCGGCTGTTCGAGGAATCCGCGGCGAGGATGCGACCGCGGTTCTGCATTTTTTGGGCGAGGTAGGTGGTCTTGCCGCCGGGCGCGGCGCACATGTCGAGGATTTCCTCACCGGGTTGGGGGTCGAGGACGTCCACGGCGACGAGGGTCGATGGGTCTTGGAGATAAATCTCGCCGTTTTTCCAAGCCGGTGAGTCGAAGAGACCGGTCGGGTCTTCGATCCGGTAATAGATGGGGTCGCGTGGCGGGGCGCGAAGGGTGTTGACGCGGGCGTAGAGCGGCGGTGGCTGGTTGTTCCATTCGCACCAGGCGTCGCCGTGCCGTTGCCAGAGCCAGCGGGGATGGGAGAGTCGGACCCAGGGTTCGGCGTCGGCGAGCGCGGCGAAATCCACGCGGCGCAGCAGGGCGTTGACGAAGCGGGCTTCGGCGGGGCTGGCGTGTTGTTTGGCGAGTTCGACGGTTTCGTGAACGGCGGCGTGGGGTGGGACGCGCAGGTGGTGAAGTTGATAGAGGCCGAGGAGGAGGATGTGGGTGATCAGGGGGCGTGGCGGTTTTTCGGCGTGGCGGCGGATGAGATATTCGAGGGCGAGTTTGTGGCGGAGACAGCCGTAGAACAGTTCCTGGGCGAAGGCGCGGTCGGGGGCCGGTAGCTTTATTTCGTCGAGCAGTTCGTCGGCGAGCGCGCGGCTTTGGGACCAGCGTTGGAGGAGGTGGAAGGCGGCGGCGCGGGCGTTCACGGCGCGGACGCTAACACATTCGGCTGGCGTGTTGGAATATTGTTGGTAAAAGGCTCGCACGTGATGATGCCCATTCTCGCCATCGTCGGCCGGCCCAATGTCGGGAAGAGCACGCTCTTTAACCGGATCGTGGGTCGCCAGATCGCGATTGTGCACGAGCAACCCGGTGTGACGCGCGACCGGGTCAGCGCCCCGGCGCGGTGGGGCGAGAAATCGTTTGAGGCGGTGGATACCGGTGGGATCGCCTTCATGGACGACGAACGGGCGCGGGATCCGTTGGCGGCGGCGATGTTGCGTCAGGCGGAAGTGGCGATCGAAATGGCCACGGTGATCGTGATGGTGGTGGATGTGACGGCGGGGGTCGCGCCGTTGGATGTGGAGATCGCGCGCAAGTTGCGGGCGAGCGGCAAGCCGGTGGTGCTCGCGGTGAACAAGGTGGACTCGCAGCGGCGCGACGAGGGCGTGGATGAGTTTGCCGCGCTGGGTTTTCGCCACGTGTTCCCGATCGCCGCGGTCCACGGTTTGGGCGTGCGCGAGTTGCTCGACGCGGCGACGGCGGACTTCCCGGAGCGCGTCGCGGAGCAGGAGGAAGCGCCGGCGCCGCGGATTGCGATTGTCGGCAAGCCCAACGCCGGCAAGTCATCGTTGATCAACTGTATTTTGAAGAGTGACCGGACGATTGTGAGCGATATCCCGGGCACGACGCGCGACTCGGTGGATGTGCCGTTCACAATTGGCGACCGCCGGTATGTGCTGATTGACACGGCGGGGCTGCGCCACCGCAGCAAAATCCGCACGTCGGTGGATCAATTCGGCCTGATGCGCGCCGAGCGCAGCATCCGGGAATGCGACCTGGCCGTGCTTGTGTTGGACGCCGTCGCGGGGGTGACGAAGCAGGACAAGCGGATTGGCGGGTTGATTGACGAGGCGCGCCGCAGTTGCGTGATTGTGGTCAACAAATGGGATTTGGCGGCGGAAGAGGAGAGAAAAATCCGCAAACCCGCCCGGAAAGGCGTCGCGCCGCCCGCGTTTCGGGAGGAATACCTCGCCGCCCTGCGCCAGGAGCTTTTCTTCCTCGACTGGGCGCCGGTGCTGTTTGCCTCGGCCAAGACGGGGGAGCGGGTCGAGGAATTGTTCTCGTTGTTGTCGCGGGTGGAGCGCGCCCGGCAGGTGCGGGCCGACACGCCGCGGCTGAATCAATTGCTGGGCCGGGCGCTCGATTCGTATCCGCCGCCGTACCTCCACGGCAAACGGTTCAAAATTTTCTACGCCTTCCAGAAGCCCGGTCCGGTGCCGACGTTTGTGCTGTTTGTGAACGATGCCCGGTGCCTGACGCCGCACTATGAACGCTTCCTCGCCGACCGGGTGCGGAGCGTGTGGGACTTCACCGGCAGTCCGGTGGTGTTCGAATGTCGGGCGCGAACGCAAAAAAAATCCCCGCAAAAGTAACGAGAACGTTGCGGGTCCGAAAAAAAGTTTCGCGCGGCGCCATTTTTTTCTTGAACGCCGATAAAAACACAATATATGGGGTAGCGTAGTGATGCGAACACACTATTAGTAGCTTTCGAGGGGGAAGCGGTTCGCATTGCCAATTTCCGACTATAAAGGAGGCGGTGTCATGATTGGCGTGAAAAACGCAGAGGATATTTCCGCTCGCAAACTGACGAGTTCTGAGAAAGAGTTGAGCAGCGACGTGGCGGCCACCAACATCAAGCGAGTCAAGCGGTCGGCGGAGAAACGGAAGTCCGGTCTGACCGTGGCCCGGGTGTTCAGCAAGGCCGGGGTCAACCCGTTTGAGGAACTCGAATGGGAGCGGCGGACGGCGGAGATCACGGATGAGTCCGGCAAGACGATTTTCAAGCAGGAGAACGTCGAGGTGCCGAAATCGTGGTCCATGCTCGCAACGAAGGTGGTGGTGTCGAAGTACTTTTACGGCGAAAACGGCACCAGCGAGCGCGAGCAGAGCGTCCGGCAACTGGTGCATCGCGTCACGCGCACGATCGCGGACTGGGGCAAGGCGCAGGGGTATTTCGCGACAGAGAAGGACGCGGAGACGTTTTACGATGAGTTGACGTGGTTGTGCGTCAACCAGTACGGTTCGTTCAACTCGCCGGTCTGGTTCAACTGCGGGTTGTACCACCAGTATCACATCGGCAAGCACAGCGGCCCCGGCAATTTCTATTACGACCGCGTCACGCAGGAGATCAAGCATGCGACGACCCAGTACGAGTATCCGCAGTGCTCGGCTTGTTTCATCCAGTCCGTCGGCGACACGATGGAGGACATCATGGAGCTGGCGCGGGCGGAGGCGATGTTGTTCAAGTACGGCAGCGGCACCGGCACCGACCTGTCCACCTTGCGCAGTCGGCATGAGAAGCTCTCCGGTGGCGGTCGGCCGAGCGGGCCGCTCTCGTTCTTGAAGGTGTACGACTCGATTGCCAGCGTGGTGAAGTCCGGCGGCAAGACCCGCCGCGCGGCGAAGATGAACACGTTGAAAGTCTGGCATCCGGACATCAAGGAGTTCATCGAAGCCAAGCCGAAGGAAGAAAAGAAAGCGTGGGCGCTGATTGAGCAGGGCTACTCGGGCGATTTCAACGGCGACGCCTACGGCTCGGTCAGTTTCCAGAACGAGAATTTGAGCGTCCGGGTCACCGACGAGTTCATGAAGGCGGTGCTGGAGGATCGGGATTGGACGACGCACTGGGTCACCAACCCAGCCAAGGCCGGCCCGACGTACAAGGCGCGCGAATTGATGCTCGGCATCGCGGAGGGGACGTGGACGTGCGGCGACCCGGGCGTCCAGTACGAGGACACGATCCAGCGCTGGCACACGTGCAAGGCCAGCGGCCCGATCAACTCCAGCAATCCCTGCTCGGAGTACATGTTTCTCGACAACAGCGCCTGCAACCTCGCGTCGTTGAACTTGATGAAGTTTTTGCGCGACGACGGCACGTTCGATGTCGAGCGGTTCAAGGCGGCGGTGGAGATTTACATCACCGCGCAGGAAATCCTGGTGGACAACGCGAGTTATCCGACGAAAAGCATCGCCCGCAACAGCCATCTCTACCGGCCGCTGGGCCTCGGCTACGCGAATCTCGGTTCGCTGCTGATGGCGTTGGGGTTGCCGTACGACAGCGACGCCGGCCGCGCGCTGGCGGGGGCGATCACGGCGATCATGCACCTGCACGCGTATTCCCAATCCGCCCGGGTGGCGGAGCGGCTGGGCGCGTTTGAGCGGTTCGCCGCGAACCGCGAGCCGATGTTGCAGGTGATGGAACTGCACCGCGACGCGGTGAAACGGATTCCCGCGAGCTGCCCGGATTATCTGCGCGACGCGGCGCAACGCTGCGGCGACGAAGCGGTGGAGTTGGGGCGGCGGTTTGGCTACCGCAACTCGCAGGTCACCGTGCTGGCGCCGACCGGCACGATCGCCTTCATGATGGACTGCGACACGACCGGCGTGGAGCCGGACACGGCACTGGTCAAATACAAGGTGCTGGCCGGTGGCGGGATGTTGAAGCTCGTCAATCGCACGGTGCCGATGGCGTTGCGCAAACTCGGCTATACGGACCCGCAGGTGGACGAGATCGTGAAGTACATTGACGCGACCGACACGATCGAGGGCGCGCCGCATTTGAAAGACGAGCACCTGCCGGTGTTCGATTGCGCGTTCAAGCCCGCCAAGGGCAAACGCAGTCTCCATTACCTGGCGCACCTGAAGATGATGGCGGCGGCGCAGCCGTTCCTCAGCGGCGCGATTTCCAAGACGGTCAACATGCCGCAGGAATCCACCGTCGAGGACATCATGCAGACGTATCTCGAGGGCTGGCGGCTGGGATTGAAAGCGGTGGCGATTTACCGCGACGGCTCGAAACGCAGCCAGCCGCTGAACACTTCCAAGTCCGGCGGCGCGACCGGCAAGGCCGACGTGGAGGCGGTCAAGAAGGAGAACGACGACTTCCGCAAACGGATCCTCGAACTCGAAGGCGAGATCAGCCAGTTGCGCGAGAAGATGGAGACGCCGTTGCGGCACCGCCTGCCGGACACGCGCCAGGCAATCACCCACAAGTTCGACATTGCCGGCCATGAAGGCTACATCACGGTCGGGTTGTACGAGGATGGCGAACCCGGTGAGCTGTTCATCACGATGGCGAAGGAAGGCTCGACGATCGGCGGGCTGATGGACACCATCGGCACGCTCGTCAGCCTCGCCTTCCAGTACGGCGTCCCGCTCGAAACGCTCGTGAAGAAGTTCGCGCACCAACGCTTCGAGCCGTCCGGCTTCACCAAGAACCCGGACATCCCGATTGCCAAGAGCATCACGGATTACCTTTTCCGCTGGCTCGCGTTCCAGTTCATCCCGGGCTACCGGGAGCAGAACTCGCCCAACGCCGGCCAGGCGGAACTGCCGCTCAAGGAGGTGGCAGAACAGGAGAGACGCGCGGTGAATCGTCCCGTGGAGGACCTCGCCCAAACCAGCGAGGCGCCGTCCCGTCCCACGACGACCCCTGCCGTCAAACCGCTCACCGCCGTGCAGCAGTTGAGCCGGACGGTGGAGCATTTCATGACGGACGCACCCGCCTGCGACACCTGCGGCGCGATCACCGTCCGCAACGGCGCTTGTTACAAGTGCCTGAACTGCGGCAACTCGATGGGCTGCTCGTAGTCAACCCCGGGCAACCCACGTCCCGCAACCCCCGCGCGCCCCGCGGGGGTTGCGCTTTTTTAACGCGGCGGACCTTCACCCTGACCCTTTCCCCATCCGATGGGAAGAGGGTCAGGGTGAGAGGCGTTGGTTCGCCTCAGACGGCCAGGGGGAAATAGGATTGGGCGTTGCGGAAGCAGACGTTGCGCACCAGCTCGCCAAGCAGCGGCAGGTCGCGGGGTAGTTCGCCGTTTTCCACGTCACGGCCAATGAGGTTGCAAAGGATGCGGCGGAAGTATTCGTGGCGGGTGTAGCTGAGAAAGCTGCGGGAATCGGTGAGCATCCCGACAAACCGGCTGAGCAACCCGAGGTTTGACAGCGCGTTCAGTTGCCATTCCATTCCCTCTTTTTGGTCGAGAAACCACCAGCCGCTGCCGTACTGGATTTTGCCGGCGACGCTGCCGTCCTGGAAATTGCCGGTCATGGCGGCGAAGACGTAATTGTCGGCGGGGTTCAAGTTGTACAAGACGGTTTTGGGCAGTCGGTCGGCCTGGTCCAGCCGGTCGAGAAACCGGGCGAGCATTTCGGCCTGCGGCCAGTCGCCGATGGAGTCGAAGCCGGTATCCGGTCCCAACGCGCGGCGCAAGCGGGTGTTGTTGTTGCGCTGGGCGCCGAGGTGCAACTGCATCACCCAGCCGCGCGCGTGGTATTGCTCGCCGAGCCAGTGGAGCAGGAAGCTGCGAAAGACCGGGCTGGCCCGCCCGGCGAGGTAATCGCGGGCGGCATCGGCCTCGGTGAACTCCGCGGCGTCGCATTGGCTCAACCCGTGATCGCTGAGGCGGCAACCGTGTTCGTGGAAAACATCCAGTCGCTGGTTCAACGCGGCCAGAAAGGCCGGCAGGCTGGCCGGCAGGCCGAGCTTCTCGAGCCAGGGTCGGTCGAGCGCCAGCGCCTTGTCGGGTCGAAATGTCGGGTACACGCGCGTTTTCAACGGCGACGCGCGGATGGCGCGGTGATGTTCGAGCGAGTCCAGCGGGTCGTCGGTGGTGCAGACCACGGCGACCCGGTTGGATTCAAGAATTCGGTGGACGGACAGCCCGGCCAGTTTCGCGTTGGCGGTCTCCCAGATGGCGGGCGCGGTGGTTTCGTCGAGCAGGTCGGTGACGCCGAAATAGCGGAGCAATTCGAGGTGCGTCCAGTGGTAGAGCGGGTTGCGCAACGTTTGCGGCACGGTGCGCGCCCACGCGAGATATTTTTCCCAATCGCTGGCGTCGCCGGTGCAGTAGCTTTCCGCGACGCCGTTGGCGCGCATGGCCCGCCATTTGTAGTGGTCACCGGCCAGCCAGATTTCGGTGAGATTGCGAAACGTCTTGTTCGCCGCGATCTGGTCAGGCGGCAAGTGGCAATGGTAATCGTAAATCGGCTCGGGCGCGGCGTAGCGGTGGTACAACTCCCGCGCCGTGTCGGTCTGCAGAAGAAAATCGTCCGTGATGAAGGTCTGCACGGACGACGTTCTACTGGAAACTCAGGCGCGGCACAAGCGACGACGCACGACGCCGAACACGAGCAGGCCCAACCCCGTCAGCACGAATCCGGTCGGTTCGGGAATCGCGGCGGAGGAGGAGAAACTGAACGACGCGCCCGCGCGATTGGCGGTCAGATTCCAGTAGCCCGGCGTATCGGCAAAGCCGGTAATCTTGGCCACGCCTTCGCCTTCGATCACGAGCAGGTTGCTGGTCTTGAACGGCACGGTCAAGGTCAGCGCGTCGAAGCTGTATGTGTTGCCGCCGTACGTGAAGGTCCACAACAACCCCGGCGGTGTCGGCGGCGAGAACACCACCGGCGCCGTGAAGGTGACGGGCGTGCCATCCGTACCGGCATAATCACCCCAAGGGTCCACCACTTCGACACCGATGAAGCTCGTAAACTGGGTGGCCACAGCAAGGTTGCTGTTGTCCACCGTGTAGCCGCCCGTAAAGGAAATATCGCCGACGATCGGCAGCGGCACCGCTTGCGCCGTGGCGGCAAGCGCCAGCACGGCAACCACCGTTCTCAAAATCAATCGCTTGATCATGCCAGAAGATTACCGGACTCGCCCCGGGCGCTCGCTCACTATTGGGACAACTTGCTGCAGGAATGCGACATGAACCGCTGACGAAAATTGGGTTGCCTTTCCGCGGCTTTATGCGCGGGAGGCGACCGCATCGAGTTCCACCCGATGGGGTCGTCACGAAAACGTCACGCCCTGACCGTGACCGGGGCGGGGTTTTGGTTGATGCGCAGCCGTGGTTTCGGTATGTATGGCGCGGCATGAGCGTGGAAATCGTCGCCGAACAAACAAAGCCGAAACGCGTGAACCTGCGTCGCCCGGACATCATGGAGGCGGTGCGGGAACAGGTCGAACAGCATTACCGGAGTCAGATCGTCGAGAAACTCCGTCAATACGGCGGCGTGCTCGAAGCCGGTGGGCTGAAGGTGCGGCTGGCGAAGGAATTTGGCTTCTGCTACGGCGTGGAGCGCGCGATTGACCTGGCGTATGCGGCCCGCAAGGTTTTCCCCGGCCAGCCGATTTACATCCTCGGCGAGATCATTCACAACCCGGAAGTCAACGAGCAGCTCATCGCGATGGACATCAAGTTCCTGTCGGGGCCGAACAAGAGCGCGGACTTGGATGACTTGCGGCAGGACGATGTGGTGATCATCCCGGCGTTCGGCGCACAGATGGACATCATGGAGAAACTGCGCGCGAAAGGCTGCCAGTTGGTGGACACCACCTGCGGCGACGTGATGAGCGTCTGGAAACGGGTCACCCAAAATGCCAAGGAGCAGTTCACCTCGATCATCCATGGCAAAGCCAAACACGAGGAAACGCTGGCCACCAGCTCCCGCGCCACCGCGAGCAACAGTGGCCACTACCTCGTGGTGCTCAACCTCGAGGAAACCGATTACGTCTGCCGGTACATTCGCCACGGCGGCGACAAACAGCAATTGCTCGCCAAGTTCGCCGGAGCCTACTCGCCCGGCTTCGACCCGGACGTGCATCTGGTTTCCATCGGCGTTGCCAATCAGACGACGATGCTGCGCAGCGAGACCGAGGAAATCCAGCGGCGGCTGCGTCAAGCAATGCTCGACCGCTTCGGCGCCGCGGAAATCGACCGGCATTTTCGGATGTTCGACACCATCTGCGGCGCCACACAGGAACGACAGGATGCGCTGATCAAACTGCTGGCCGAACCGCTCGACATGATGATCGTCGTCGGCGGCTACAATTCCAGCAACACCTCCCACCTGGCCGAGATGAGCGAGGCGCGCGTGCCGACCTATTTCATCCGCAACGCCAGCAAAATGACCTCCGCTCACCGCATTTCCCATTTCAATCTCCACGAGCAACGCGAAGTCGAAACCACCGACTGGCTGCCGGCCGGCGCGCTCTACGTCGGCATCACCGCCGGCGCGTCGTGCCCGAACAACCTGATTGACGACACGGTCCGCCGCCTGTTCGAACTGCGCAGCGTGGATGTGGATGCGTTGATTGCCGGGCTGGATGCCCGCGGCTCCGGCGCATGACGTGCTTTCGCTGACCCCCAATCCCATGGATAAAAACCCGCTCCAATTCCGGTCCGAGCCGTTGGCGGACATCGAACTGCCCAAACAAGTCACCGGCCTGCGCGATCTGGCGTACAATTTGTGGTGGTCGTGGAACCCGCATGCGCGGCGGATGTTCAGCCACATCAACCCCGCGCTCTGGGCCATCTATCGCAATCCGGTCGAGCTGCTGATCAACATCGAACCTCATCACTGGGAAGAACTGCTCGAAGACGACATCTTCATGACCATGTACCAATCGGTCATGCACGATTTCACGAAGTACATGGCCGCCAAGGACACCTGGTTCGCGCGCCATCACCCAAACTACCGGGGCGGACCGTTCGTCTATTTCTCCACCGAATTTGGCCTGCACGAATCCCTGCGTATATACTCGGGCGGTCTTGGCGTCCTGTCGGGCGACCATTGCAAGAGCGCCAGCGACCTCGGCCTGCCGTTCCTCGCCATCGGCCCGCTCTACAAAAACGGTTACTTCGAGCAGGAAATCGAGCCGGACGGCCGCCAGCAACATTTCTATCCCGCCTACGACTTCTCGCGCCTGCCGATCCTCCCGTTGCTCGGCGACAACGGCCGCCACCTCCACGTCGGCGTCGAACTGGCCGACCGCGTCGTGCAGGTCCGCGTCTGGATCGCCCGCATTGGTCGCATCAACCTGCTGCTGCTCGACACCGACACCACCAAAAACAACCCCGCCGACCGGCCGATTACCGGCCAGCTCTATGTCAGCGGACGCGAAATGCGCATCTGCCAGGAACTCGTGCTCGGCATCGGCGGCGCCAAAGTTCTCGACGCGCTCGGCATCCAACCGGGTTGCTGGCACATGAACGAAGGCCACTGCGCCTTCCTCGGCTTCGAACGACTGCGCGGGTTGCTCAAGGACGGCGCGAAACTCGGCGAGGCCATGAAGGACATCGCCAAAAACTCCGTCTTCACCACCCACACCCCGGTACCCGCCGGCAACGAACAGTTTGATCTCGGCCTCGTCCGCAAATACTTCGAACCGTACTGCGCCCAGACCGGCATTGCCCTCGACGACATGCTGGCCACCGGCCTCGAAAACGGCGCCTACAACCTCACCGTCCTCGCCCTCAAACTGTCGAGCTACCGCAACGGCGTCAGCAAACTCCACGGCGAAGTCAGCAATCAAATGTGGGCGCACCTGCACACCGGCAAGCCCGCCGCCAAACCGATTCACGCCATCACCAACGGCATCCACACCGAAACCTGGCTCGGCTTCCGCCTCGCCGACCTCTTCGACAAATACCTCACCCCCGCCTGGCGCGACAATCTGATGGACGAGCTGTTCTGGAAACGCGGCATCGCCAATGTGCCCGACGCCGAACTCTGGACCGTCCACGAACTCCAAAAAGAAGCCCTCATCCGCTTCGCCCGCAGCCGCGTCCGCAACCAGCTCGCCCGCCACGGCGCCTCGCCCGACGACCTGCGCGCCGTCGAGGAACTCCTCGACCCAAAAGCCCTGACCATCGGGTTCGCCCGCCGCTTCGCCACCTACAAGCGCGCCGACCTGCTGTTCCGTGATTTCGACCGGCTCCGGCTCATCCTGAAAAACCCGAACCAACCGGTGCAAATGGTCTTCGCCGGCAAAGCCCACCCGGCCGACAAACCCGGTCAGGAACTGATTCGCCGCATCTTCGAGGTGTCGCGCAACAGCGATCTGCGCGGCAAAATCGTCTTCCTCGAAAACTACAACATGCGCGTCGCCCGCATGCTCGTGCAGGGCGTGGATGTCTGGCTCAACAACCCGCGCCGCCCTCACGAAGCCAGCGGCACCTCCGGCATGAAAGCCGCCTGCAACGGCGCGCCCAACTTCTCCGTCGCCGACGGCTGGTGGTGCGAAGCCGCCGACCACGGCAAAAACGGCTGGACCATCGGCGAAGGCAAAGAATTCCCGGACCCCGAACAGCAAGACGCCCACGACAGCGAGTCGCTCTACGACCTGCTGGAAAACGAAATCGCCCCCCGCTACTACAAACGCAACGCCGACGGACTGCCGCTCGAATGGATCAAAACCATGAAAGCCAGCATCGCCACCATCACCCCGCGCTTCAGCACCGCGCGCATGGTCCGCGATTACGTCGAGGAAGCCTACCTGCCCGCCGCCAAACGCGGTGGCGCCAGCTTCGCCACTCTCGCCGCCGAGCCGACCTGGTAATCGCCCACCGGGCTACCAATTGATCACGTAGAACGTGCCCTGGTCGAGGTGGCGGGCTTCCTCAATCGTCAGCCACCGCTCCGCAAACTCCGGCCCCCAACTGTCACTGATCGCCAGCTCTGCGGTCGCCGCGTTGTACCCGATGATCAGGCACATGTGTCCGCTGCTCTCCTTGTCGTAGGGAAACCGTCGCGCCGCGCGCCGCGCCTCTTTCAGCCGCTCCGTCCACTGCGCCCAATCGGTCACCGCCCGCCGCGCGCCGCTGCGGTGGCTGATCTGATAATCCAAATCCGCCTGCTGATACATCCCCCACATCACCGGCAATCCCTTGTCAACGTAGCCGGCCACTGCCGAGATCGAAACGCTGCGGTTGATCTTCTCCAACCGCCGCCCCGACCGGCTGATCAACCCGGTCACCGCTCGCGCCATCTCATCCAGATACGTCCCGCCGCCCCACTCCGTTTCCCCCGCCATCGCCAGCGCATACATATCCGCCGGGATCCCCACATACCGCAGATACCGCTCCCACGTCGCCGGCACGCAATAACCTTTCGCCCCCTGATCCACCATCGGAATCTGGGTGACGATCACATCGCCGTTGGGACGCCGCACCACGCGCCGCGCCAGTTGCTCGCGCAATTTCGAATCGCTGACCCGCGTCGTTTTCCCCTCCGCGTCCGCCCACGCCGTCGGCACAATCCGCAACGCGATATAGTCCTGGTTCGGCGTCGCCAGCAACAACGAGTGCCCGGCCCAATCCCAGCGCCGCACGCTTTCGCTCGTGGCCGCCGCCGCGCCAAACCGATCCCGCGCCGACGCCCCGAGCGTCTTGTTCAACGCCGACTCGATCCGATCCCGTTCCTTGCGAAACGCGCTGGAAAACCCCTGCAACCGCCGCCGCCGTTCCTGCTCCCACTCCCGCAAAGCCTCCCGGCTCATTCCCGACCGCAGCCGCACGCCCGCATAGTCGCCCTTGTTGATGAAGATCAGCGACACCTGCGAGACCTTGCCGGTTTCCGCATACAACGCCGCCGAGTACACCTGCGCGCCCAACAGCCGGTACTCCCCGAGCGGATACAACCGGTAACTGCGCAGCGTCTCCGTTTGCGACTCCGGCAACCAACCCAACCGCCCCGCCACCTCCCCGGCTCCGTCATCCCACAACGAATCATCCTGCCACAGCTTCACCCCCAACGCCGCGTTCAACTCCGCAAACGTCGGCTCCGCCGCCAGCGCCCGCCCGGCCCACAACGCCACCACCAACCCCAGCGCCACCGGCCTCATGCTCGCACCACCGCCGCCAGCGCCCGCTCATACGCCGTGTGCCGCGACCCGCTGTCCAGCTCCAGCGACAACAACGCCGCGTCGTCCGTCGGCCAAAACGCCCGCGTCCGCGGCAACTCGCACCAGGCCGGCAGGTGCGCCGTGCTGCAGGCCGTTTGCGTTGCCGGATTTTTCCGCAACACAAACTCCCCGGCCGCGCTGCGCAACGTAATCCGCAACAGACCGGCCGCGCCGTCCGCCGTGGCGCGCACCTCCTGCCGCAGCGCCCGACCCAACTGCGCCTCCAGCCACCCGGCATACAACCGTGCCCGCAATCGCGCCCCCGGCCCGCCGCCGTGCTCGATCGCCACGGTGTGCAACGTTGCCAGCTCCGCCCGGCATTCCGCCGACTCGAACAAATCCGCCGTCAGCGCCCGCCACAATCCCAACCGGGTCCAACTCAAATCGCAAAATGTCCGGCGCGGATGCCGCCGCACGGTCGCCAGCACCGCCGGCAACTTCGCCTCCGCCTCCGTCCAGGTCGAGGTATCGAAAAAAATCCGGTCGGCCACCGCCGTCAGTCGCTCGAACAAATCGGCGTGCGCCAGAAACTCGCACTGCCACCAGAGGAACGTCGGCAGGTCCGATTCCAGCAACGGCAGAACCGCGCCAGCCAGTTGCCGGACCCCGGCTCCACCGGCCTGAATCGTAATCTGCTCGCAGCACACCTGTTTGCCGCCCCCACCGGCCAGATGACAATGCGCGGTGATGGAGGCCGTCAACTCGTCGGCCGCCGCCGGTTGCGCCCGCAACACCACCGCCCGACAGGGATGCCGGCTGGTCAGCGTGCGGATGACCTCGGTGACGTGTTCCTGAGCGGCTTCCGTTTCGCAGACCACGACCAGATTGCCCATCGAAGCGCGCGTCACCGCCGCCGTCTCCGATTCCGCCGCCATCTGCCACAACGCCGCCAGTTGCCGCTCGATCCCGGCCACGTCCACCGCCGTGGCCACGCCGCCGGTAAAACTCTCCAACGCCGCGCTCACGGTCGCCGCCACTCCCGGCCATCGGCGCGAATGAACGCATCCGCCTCCGGCGGCCCCCACGTACCGGCCTCGTAGGGGAACGGCACCGGCGACGTCTGCCACCCCTCCAGCACCGCGTCCATGATCTGCCACGACCGCTCCGCTTCATCGCCGCGAATGAACAGCGTCGAGTCGCCCAAAATCGCGTCGTACAACAACCGCTCATACGCGTCCGGCGACCGCGCGCCGAAACTGCCGCCGTACCGGAAATCCATCTTCACCGGCTGAATGTTCAACGCCGTGCCCGGCACCTTCGCGTTCATCCGAATCGAAATGCCTTCGTCGGGCTGGATGCGAATCACCAGAACGTTGGTGGCCAGCGGCGCGCTGGACTCCGCGGCGAACAACACCGCCGGCGGCGCTTTGAACTGCACCGCGATTTCCGCCGCGCGTTTCGGCAGCCGTTTGCCGTGGCGCAGATAGAACGGCACGCCGGCCCAGCGCCAGTTGTCAATGAACAGCTTCAACGCCACATACGTCTCCGTGCGGGAGTTCGGCGGCACATCCTTCTCCGTCAGATAGCCGGGCACGACCTGCCCGGCCAGCGAGCCGGCTGCGTACTGGCCGCGCACGGCGAACTTCGTCACCTCCGCCGGCGCGATGGGGCGAATGGCGCGCAACACTTTCACTTTCTCGTCGCGAATCACCTCCGCCTCCAGCGACGTCGGCGGTTCCATCGCCACCAGGGCGAGCAGTTGCATCATGTGATTCTGCACCATGTCGCGCAACGCGCCGGACTGGTCGTAGTAGCCGCCGCGGCCTTCCACGCCGAGCGTTTCGGCCACGGTGATCTGGACGTGGTCCACGTACTTCTGATTCCAGAGATGCTCGAAGATTTCGTTGGCGAAGCGCAGGACGAGGATGTTCTGCACGGTCTCTTTGCCGAGATAGTGATCAATCCGGTAAATCTGCGGCTCGGCGAACACCTGCGTCAGCGTCCGATTCAACTCCCGCGCCGTGGCCAGGTCTCGCCCGAACGGTTTCTCGATGATGAACCGATTACCGGGTCCGTTCAGCTTCGCCGCGCCGACCGACCCGACGATCTCGGCGAACTGACCGGGCGGTGTCGCCATGTAAAACAACCGCCGCCCCGCCGTGCCCCGCTCGCGATCCACCCGTTCCAGCAACGTCGCCAGGGCCGCAAAGTCGGCCGGTTTGGCGTACTCGCCGCGGTGATAGTAAATGCCCTGCGCCAGCGCCTCCCACACCGCCTCGTTGATCGGTTGAAACCGCGCATGGCCGGCCACGGCTTGCCGCAGTTCGGCGCGAAACTCGGCATCGGATTTGGGTCGCCGACCAAACCCGACGATGGCAAAGCCGGCCGGTAGTTGACCTTCATGAGCCAGGTTGTAGAGCGCGGGGATCAGTTTGCGCGCGGTCAAATCACCGGTCGCGCCGAAGATGACAACCGCGCAGGGATCCGGCGTGCGGCGCGCGGTCAGACCATCCCGCAACGGATTGGAGGACTGTGACGGGGTTTGCACCCCGCGAGGCTAACATAGTGGCTGGAAAAACAGAAAGGGGAAACAAGCGAAGGCTTGTTTCCCCTTTCCGAAGGATCGGAGGGATTACTTCAGTTCCGCATTGACCGAGCCGAGCGTCTTGTTGACGCCACCGCCGATGCCCCGCAGAACCAAGATCGCGACCACCGAGATCAACGCCAGGGCGACAGTGAAGTTCAAATCCGTGGAAGCCACC
>CAZHLM010000022.1:39936-42733 GCA_964533295.1 uncultured Verrucomicrobiota bacterium | reverse complement strand
CGCGCCAACCAAGTCGTTCCTCAACGCGCTGCAACGATTCCACGGCTGTTTGAACGGCCCTGTCATTTACAAAAACAGCTCGCCGCTGGGCGCAACACGCCGTCACGAAGTACACGACCGGCTTGTCGAGCGGAAGCCAGACCGGAAGTCGGGTGAGGTGTTTGCGTTGGGGAAGAGCTGTCATGTCAGCCTCCATCGGACACGCGGCGGGCAGCAGTCACATCGTGACCGCACCCCGGCATTGTAGGGCGCGAATCCCTGTCGTTCAGGGTTCGCGCCGCGAACGTGGATCGCCGGTCACTCGCGGCGGGCAGCCTGAACGACAGGCCTGCCCGCCCTACAACACACCCACCGCGATCTCGCACCGGCATTGTAGGGCGCGAATCCCTGTCGTCTAGGGTTCGCGCCGCGAACGTGGATCGCTGGTCACTCACGTTCTCGCCTCCTGCAACAACCGCTCGATGTCGGCGATCTCGAACGGCGCGTCACCGGTCAACCGTTCGCAGCCGGTCGCGGTCACCACGATCGTGTCCTCGACGCGGATGTATTCGTGCTGCTCCGCGCACCAGACCATCGGGTCCACCACCGCGACGAAACCTTCCTGCAACGGCCGGTCTTTCCACGTCCCATCAATCGCATCATGCACGCTCAACCCGACCGCGTGATTGATGTAGCGCACCGCGGCCTTTTGCATGCTCTCAAAAATCGGCATCAGCTTGCGCTCCGCGGCAACCATCGCCATCCGCCGCTCCGCTTCCCGGTAAATCTCCGCCGCCAGCGCGCCCGGTTTGATCAGACTGATCAACGTCTTGTGATACTCCACAATGAAGCCGTACACCTGCCGGTGCCACGGACTGAACACGCCGTTGACCGGCCACATCCGGGCGATGTCGCTGCTGTAATGCCGCAGGTCCGGCCCGCAGTCGAGCAACACGATCTCGTCGGCCCGCAGCGTCGCGTTGTTGTAATGGTAATGCCCGTCCCACGTCCGTTTCCCGCCCGCCGCGATCACGCCGTAGCCCAACCCGCAATGGCCGTGCTTGCGAAAAACGTATTCCACCACCGCCTGCAATTCGTTCTCCGTCATACCGGGCCGCGATGCCTTCATCCCCTCCGTCACCGCCCGCGCTGCCAGCTTGCCGGCCTGGCGCAGCACCGCAATCTCGGCCGGGCTTTTGATCGTTCGCATCTCGTTGATCAACGGAACCGCATCGCGGATTTCGATACCGGCAAATCTTTCCTTCAACAACCGGATCAACCGCTGATGCCGCGGCTCGGCGGCATCCCACGGCTCTTCCGCCCGCCGTTTCGCGCAACCATTCGCGCCGAACCGCGTCGCCCCGCCGCCTTCCACTTCGCAGTGCGGTGTGTAAAGAATCCTCACCCCGGTCAGCGCCCCGGTCAGTTCCGTCGTCGCGCCGACTTCCTCCACGCTCAGCCGCTCCCGAATCAATGCGGCGTCCTCGTGGCCGAGCCGGTTCTGCGGCTCGCCGGCCACCGTGTCGCGCGATGGCAAAAACAACCGCGTCCGCCCCGTCCCGCCTTCGATCAGCAGATACGAGTGAACAGTTTCCAGCCCGCAAAAGTAATAGAACAGCGCGTCCTGCACCGGGAAATCTGTCGGTACCGGCGGCGCACCGGCAATCAACAGATGGGCGCCCGCGCCGATGCGCGCGGCGACCCGCTCGCGGCGGGAGCGGAGTTCTTCGGCGGTGAAATCCGGCGTGAAAAACAAGTCGCGCGGAGGCCGGTCAGGCGTGAACATGGCGCACCGTGGTTTGTTGTTTCACCGCCATGAACTCGCCGAACGCTTTCTTGAATCGCAGATAGTCCGCCGTCTTCTCGAAGACCTGGCTGTCGTCCCACAACACGCGCCAATCGCCGTCGGCTTCCGGCCAGAGGAACACCTGCCCCCAGATGAGCCGGTTGTTCGCGTCAATCGCATCGAGCCGCCGCATCTGCTCGGCCGACAACAAATCCTTCGTGGCCGGGATGAGGTTCTCGACCATGCGGTCCGAGTGGGTCGTCATCACGACGTAGCCGCCGCTGTGGTTCATGCGTTGCGCCGCCCACGCCAGCGCGACCTGGCCGGGCGTGATGCCGTTCTCGGCCGCGATTTGCAGGATGACCGGGTCCTGCAGGTCGGCGCGATGTTCCTTGAACGTGTCGCGCGCCGGTCGTTTCGGCGAGCCGACGGCCATGTAGCCGGTGCAGAGGATGCCTTCCGACTCGAAATAGCGGCGCAACTCAGTTTGCTGAAACAGCGGGTGCATTTCCATCTGGTTGACCACCGGCCGCTCGTCTTGGGCGACATCGCGCAACAACAACCGCGTCGTCAACTCGGTATGATTCGAAATGCCGAGGTGCACAATCTTGCCGGCGTTCTTGAGCTTCACCAATTCGCCCCACGTCTCCATGAACTGCTCGTGGATGTACGGCACGGCGTCGGGATTGCGCTGGTTGCCGGTGCAGCCGGGCGGATGCACGTTCGGCCACGGCCAGTGGTTCAGATATAAATCTATCTGGTCGAGACCGAGGTCGCGCAACGTGGATTCCAACGCCGGCGCGACATCGCGCTTCTTCATGTGGCCGTTCCACAGCTTGCCGGTAATGAACAATTCCTCCTTCGAGCGAATGTAGCCCTGCCGGATGGCGATGCGAATGGCCTCGCCGATTTCGGCTTCGTTCTCATACGCGCGCGCCGTGTCGAGATGCCGCCACCCGACGCGGATGGCCTCGACCGTGGCGTCTTTCATCAACGCCTGCGCCCAATCCGAGTGAAACGTCCCATACGCCG
>CAZHLM010000022.1:23063-39836 GCA_964533295.1 uncultured Verrucomicrobiota bacterium | reverse complement strand
GTGGCGTCTTTCATCAACGCCTGCGCCCAATCCGAGTGAAACGTCCCATACGCCGCGACCGGCATCAGGCGGCCGCTCGGCAACCGCAGTTGCCGGACAGAAGTCGGATCAATCGTCGTCATAGAGTATTTCCCGAAATTGGGCGCAACATGCCCGTGCCCCTGAAATTGTAGGGCTGGCATGCCTGTCGTTCAGGCTGCCAGCCGCGACCGTGGCTGGTCGCGGATTCGCGGCGCACACCCCAAACGACCGGGCTGCGCGCCCGACAAGGCTTGCTGCGCCCTTCATAGATCAATCATCACTTTCATGGAGCGTTCGCCTTCGCGCTCGATGAACTCGTAAGCTTCAGCGAACTGTTCAAACGCAAAATGTTTCGACACCAGCGGTTCGGTGCGGACGGTGCCGGCATGAATCCATTTCACCGCCTGCTCCCAGTCTTCATGCCGGTACATCATCGAGCCTTTCACATCCAGTTCGTGCTCGCAAATCACCGACATATCCACGCGCGGCTTCTCGCCATACACGCCGACGATGAGAATCGTGCCGCCCTTGCCAATCGCCGCGATCAACCCGGTCAGGCTCGCCTCCACCCCGGCCACCTCGACGCCGACCTGAAACCCCGCCGGGCCGAACACCCGTTTCGCCGCGTCGGCGAGCGATTCCTTTTTCACGTTGCACGTTGCGGTCACGCCGACTTGCCGGGCCACCTCGAGCCGGTAATCGCTGATGTCGGTAATCAACACTTTCGCGGCGCCCCGGCATTTGCACGCCTGCGCCACGAAATTGCCAATCGGCCCAGCCCCGGCCACCACGACATTCTTGCCGGTCAAGTCACCGGCCCGCCCCGTCACGTGCGCCGCGACCGAGACCGGCTCGACAAACGCGCCCTGCTCGAACGTGAACGTCGCCGGCAGCTTCACCAGCTTGTCAACTTCGGTGACGAACAAATCCTGCGCGCTGCCGGGCGCCTGGAAACCCCGCACTTTGAGTTTTTCGCAGGCATTGTATTGTCCGCGCCGGCAAGGCGGACATTCGCCGCAGACTTCCTGTGGCGTCGCGGTGACTTTGTCGCCGACCGCAAACCCGGTCACGCCTTCGCCGAGCGCCTCAATCTCGCCGGCGTATTCGTGACCTTGAATCAGCGGATATTTCACGAACGGATGTTTGCCGTGAAAGACATGAATGTCCGATCCGCAGATGCCGATGCGTTGAACGCGGATGCGGACCTGGCCCTTGCCGGGCTTCGGTTCGGCAACGTCCCGGAAGGCGAGCTGGCCGGGATTCATCATCACTGCTTGTCTCATGGTTTCCCTCCGGTCGCCTTCTCGGCAATCGTGCCGATGGCGATGTTGAGTTCGGATGCCTTTTTGATGTCGGTGATTTTGCCGTCGGTCAGATAGACAACCCGGTCGGATGCCGCGAGCATCTTGTGGTCGTGGGTGGCGCTGATGACCGTCTTGCCCATCTCGCGGGTGAACCGGCCGAGCATCTGGATGATTTCCTCGCCGGTCTTGAGATCAAGGTTGCCGGTCGGTTCGTCGGCCAGAATCAAATCGGGATCGTTCGCCAGCGCGCGGGCGATGGCGACGCGTTGTTGCTGGCCGCCGGACAGTTGGGCGGGCCGGTGATCGTAGCGTTTGCCGAGGCCGACTTGTTCGAGGAGTTGCCGGGCGCGCGTGGAAGCCGCGGCATCGGACACGCCGGCAAAGGTCATCGGCAACATCACGTTTTGCTCGGCGGTCATCACTTCGACCAGATTGAACGTCTGAAAAATGAAACCGACTTTGTTGCAGCGCAAGTACGCGATTTGCCGGACATCCATTCGGCGGACATCCTGCCCGTTCATCAAGACCTGGCCTTCGGTCGGCCGGTCGAGGCCGCCGATCATATTGAACAAGGTGCTCTTGCCGGAGCCGGACGGTCCCATGATGCTGAGGTATTCGCCCCGGTAAATGTCGAGGTCCACGCCGGCCAGCGCCCAGACTTCCTCCTCGCCCATCCGGTAACTCCGTTTCACGCCGCGCACGGAGACGATGATGTCAGTGCCGGACATCGGTGTGGCCCTCCTGAATATCCAATTCCTCCCGCGCCGCGAACCGCTGAATCACGCCGTCGGTCAACCACGCGATCCGGTCGGACACCGACAACATCTTGTGATCGTGCGTGGCGCTGATCACGGTGACGCCCTCGGTCTTGTTGAGTTCGCGCAGCAATTCGATGATCGCGCGCCCGGTCACGCTGTCGAGGTTGCCGGTTGGCTCGTCGGCGAGGATGATGGCCGGGTTGTTGGCCAACGCGCGGGCCACGGCGACCCGTTGTTGTTGGCCACCGGACATCTGGACGGGCTTGTGCAAGATGCGTTCGCCGAGGCCGACTTTCTTGAGCAACTCCACCGCGCGATCCTGCGCCTCGGTGGCCGGCACGTCGGCGAACAACATCGGCAACATCACATTGTCGAGCGCCGTCGCGACCGGAATCAAATTGAAGGTCTGGAAGATGTAGCCGATTTTGTGACACCGCAGCCAGGCCAGTTCGATGGTGCTCAACGCCGCGATGTCCACTTCATCAATGAACACCTTGCCGGCATTGGGCTTGTCCAACCCACCGATCATGTTGAAAAGCGTGCTCTTGCCGGAACCGGACGGCCCCATCAACGCCACGTACTCGCCGCGATACACCTGAAAATCCACGCCTTTGAGCGCATGCACCTCCTCGTCGCCCATCCGAAACACCTTCCGCACGCCAAGCGCGCGGACGATTTGCGTATTGGTTTTATCCATCAGACTTCGCTCCGCATCGCATCCACGGGTTCCATCTTCGCGGCGCGCCAGGCCGGGTAGAGCGCACCGGCCACCGTCAGCGCCACGCCGGCCAGGAAGGTCAGCGCCAGGAGCCGAATCAGTTCCCCCAGCGGTAACAGCGTCCACACCTCGCCGCCAAATCGTCCCATCCCTTCCGCGTAGGCCAGCACGACGCCGAAAATCATGCCCAGCACCGTGCCGACCATGCCCTGGAACAAACTTTCGGCCAGATACAGTTTCACGATGAACGAGTCCAGGCCGCCGAGGCATTTCATCGTGCCGATTTCGCGGAAGCGTTCCGTCACGCTGATCAACATCGCGTTGACGATGCCCACGAAACTGATCAACAGCGCGATGCCGAGCATCCACGCGGTTTGCGACCGCTGTTCGGGGCCGCGCAACTGTTCGAGCACGCCCGCCCGCGCCAGCCGTTGTTGCAGCGCGTCGGAGGCCCGGTCCGCCACGTGCGCCGTCATGCCGTTGGAGCACAGGATGTAGGTGAGAAACGCCAGCGCCAGAGTAATGCAGAGCGTCACCAGAAAGGTTTTCACCAACCGAATCCGCAATCCGCGCAACGCAATTTGAATCACCTTGCGGTAGGGCAAAATGGCGATTTGCTGCATTGGACTCATCGGCCCGGTTTCTCCATTTCGATCGCCACCAACCCCTTCGCCAGCAGCGTCCGCAAAAACCGGGTCACGGCCAGTTCGGCTTCGGGCAGGCTGACGTTCGTCTGTTTGGCGAATTGCCGGATGATCTGCTGCACGGGCTGCCGCCCATCGCAACTCTCGTACACCCGCCGCCCATACGCATCCAATCCAAACGTCCGCTGACACTGCCGGTCCGCGCCCAACACCCGTTGCCAGCGCGGCCGTTCGAATTGGATCGTGACATACAACTTGCCGCCTTTCTCCTCCTGGCGGACGGCCGGCAAACGGAACGGCACGCCGCCGAGCGACGCCTGCCGGCGGGCGGCCAGTTGTTCGGGCGTGGGACGTTGCCGGCGCATCTCAACCTCCTCCGTTCATCCGCGCCAGGGCCGTCGCGCACAACGCCGCATCCGCCCGGCCCGGCGCCGCGTGTTCGGCGATCAACAACCGGTTCGCACGCCGATCCTGCACCGCCAACGCAACCCCGGCCCGCGGCGCCACCCACCCCAACGGCCACGCCAGACGATGCCAGCCCTCGCGCCGGCATCCCGTCCACTCCGGCCGCGCGGGGTGACTCCACGCCGTCGTCGTCGTCCCCTTCGTCCGCCACTGGCGCGAACGCGGAAACGGATTCGTGTCCAACCACCGCTCAAACGAGCGTCGTTCCAACGCCAGATCGCCCGGGTAAACCTGCCGCAACCACAACGTTTCGCGCCGCCCCTTCACGAATTCCAACGCCACGTCCCCCGAATAGAGATGACGGCGCGACAACTCGAAGCCCGCCGGCGCGACAAACGCAAGATCGTACATCGCCCACAACGAGTCGGCCGCTGCGGGCGTGGCGCGCAGCGAGGGCAACACCTGCTCGGTCACCACCGCCCGCACCGCGGCCGGTAACACCCCGTTGACCGTCACGCCCAACAGCAACTCCGCCGCCGCCGAGTACCCGTACCAATACGTCGTCGGTTTTTCCTCCTCGCTCTGGACGCTGCACGCCCAGCCGCACGCCGTGAAGTGCGACGCGGCGGGCGGATCGCGATCCGGCAGCACGCCGTGGCGTTGGATCCGATCCGCGACCCAATCGCGGCCCGCTTGGTCCAGCGCGTGCCGCCGCCGTTCCCACTGGACGCGAAACAGGGCGCAGGTCGAGTCGCCGACCATCATCTCTCCCCGGGCCGGCGTGCCGGTCAGCTTCAGCGGCTGCCACGTGGCCGGCATCTCCAGCCGCCAGCCGGCCCAGGCGAGTGCGGAATGCGGAGTGCGGAGTGCGCAATGCGGCTGGTCGCAAACCGCCGCCGTATTTTGTTGATTGTCCCAACTCATATTCCGCATTCCGAGTTCCGAATTCCGCATTCCTAAAATGGCAGGGCCGTGTTCACGCTCTTGACCATGAACACCACGCCGAGGGCGAACATGGCGGCCAGCCCCATGCCGGCGCCAAACCCGGCGGCAAACACAATCCGGTATTGCGGCCATTTCTCGCCGAACCATTTCCGGCAACCGTACCGGCCGATCAGCGCGCCGATGATCGTCGGGATGATGGCGTGAGGCAGAGATTGATCCAGCCCGCGCACCATCCCGTACACCAGAAAGACCGGCAGATTGAAATGCGCGAGGATCGCATACAGCCCCAACGCGCTGCCCAAACCAATCGTCACGTAATCCAGGCGGAAGGCTTCGCGGAACGGACTGATCCCCGCATCCGGCAACGTGGCCGTGGCAACCAGGCCCGACTGATACGCCTGCAATTCCCAAAACTCGTTCGCGTAGGGATACATCTCGCTCGGCACCGGCCCCATGGACCAGATGAACTGGGCGAACAACAAGGTGCTGATGATCATCAATGGATACGTGATCGCCTCGGCCTTGATCAGCGAGGTGAACTTCGTGCCGGTCAGCTCCATCGTGCGGAATTCCACCACCTGCCCGGCATAGTTGTGCAACGGAATCGGCGCGTACCAGATCGCCGCGCCTTTGTAGCCGGACAGGATGAACGTCGCCTCGCGCACAAACGGCACCGACAACTGCATCCCCACCAGCCCCTCCATCCGCGCCGACATGTAACTGACGAACGGCGTCCAGACAAAGCCGTAAAACAACAACAACCACAGCGGGAAGGGATCACCGGCCAACGGCCCGCTGCCGAAGTTGACCAGATAATACGCGATGCAGATGTACGTCAGCGTCGAGCCGAGATAAATCACGATACCGATCCAGGTCGGAATGTCCCCGCGCTCGCGATTCGGCTGCCAGAGCCGTTTCCAGTCCAGCCGCGTCGCGCCCAACTCGTCGGCGCTCTGTTTCTGCTGCTGGAACTTGGAATACATGTGAAGGAACCCGATGACGGCGACCGCCACCATCAGCCCCAGATGGAAACTGAAGTAGAAATCAAAATGATTGGCGCGCACCACCTCCATCGCGTTCAACCCGCGCTCCCAACTCGGCAGAAAGCCGGTTGCCTGCAGAACCGGGTTGGCGATCATCGTGAAGACCACGCCGAACAAACTGCCGAGCACCGCCATAAACGGCATCACCATGCCGGTGATCATCAGGCCGAGATCGAAGGAAAACATGATCGGCATCGCCGGCAACAAACCCTCCGTGTAATGCGTCAAATCCACAAACGGAATCGGGATGATGCGAATCGGCTGCCCCAGCACCGCCGAGCTGACACTCGGCAATCCGACATAAATCAACCCGAAAACCACCCCCAACGCCGCCCCCATCGCAAAGACCTTCGTCCGCCATGTCTCGCGTTCGTTGGAGGAATCGGCCAACGCCGTCATACCGGCCGCGCCGACGGGCGCCATCGGAAACGGCAACTCCTCCACATCCGCCGTCAGCCGGTACATCACAAAGCCCAGTCCAAAATGGTCAATCCGCGTGACCAGCATCATCAACGCCCCGATCCCGATCGGCCACAGCCATTCGATCATGAAGAAACTGCGCTGCGACAGCACCCCCGGATCCGTCGGCACAAACCAGACCGGCAGGTATTCCGTCAACCCCATCTTGCGCACTTCCTCGCTCTGCGCGAAAAACTGCCGCCACAACCAATCCTGCCCGCCCGCCGCCATCGCCGCGCCGCACATGTAGAACAACACGAAAATCTGCGGGCGCTTCAGTTTCACCAACGCCCGCCGCGCAATCTCCACATACAACAACACCGTCACCCACTTCGCCGCGCCGCCCATGCCCAGCCCGGCCACGAGGTTGATGTACACGTTGGCCGGCGCCATCACCAGGCCGACGAACAGCCCCATCAACACCGTCCCCCAACTGATCCCCTCCTCGAACTTGTCGGGAGTGGTCATCAGATTGCGAAACTCTTGAAACTCTTTGTCTTCTCTCATGTTCGGAACTGGAAATGCGGAGCGCGGAACTCGAAATGGCTGGCCGCGGTCCTCGTTTTACCTCGCATGGGCCACACTCCGCATTCCGGCTTCCGCGTTTCGCATTCGTTCCACGTATTGCTTCACCCGTTCGGGCGGAACCTTCCGCCACCCAAGCAATTGCCGGCGCAATTCATAAAAGAACGGACGGTTCAATCGCCACCAGACCTTCGGCGTGCCGGTCTCATAACGGATCTCCACCGCAATCGCGCACACACCGTCCACCGGCGGCTCAATCGTCAACCGCATCCCCTGCCGCACCCCCATGTCGAACGGCGCCAGCCACAGCCGCGCCTCCAACCCGGCCACATACCCCGCCGCGCGCGGCAACAACCGAATCTCGTCCACATCAAACCCGCCCAACACCCCGTCGCGGTGCGCCTCCAAATACTCGTGCAGAAACGCCACCAGACCCGGTGCTGCCTCCGGATGCACCGTGAATGGCAGCAAATCCCGAATCACGCCGTCCACCGGCTGCGGGACTTTCCAATCCATCTCCGTGCTCGGCGCCGCGATTCGCCCGGCCACGATGGCCGGCACGATCGCTGATAACACCACCACGCCCTGCACCAGCAACATCGTCTTGATGACCGCGGTGCCGGAATAGTTCAGCGTCACCCCCTGCATCCAACCCACACCCGTCAACACCGTGGCCAGCCCCTGCCCGGCAATGTAGCCAAACACCGCCCCCATCAACCCGTAGGTCAACGCCTCGGCCACAAACAACGCCCCGATATGAATCGGCGCCAACCCGAGACTGGTGTACACGTAGATCTCCTTCTTCCGCTCGCTGACCGAGTTGAGCATCGTCGTGAAAATGATCAACGCCGCGATCACCAACGGCACCGCCAGATTCTTCGGCGGCACGGGAACCAACGGCGTCGCCACTACCACGTTCACCCCGCCCTGCGCGTTGGCGTAGTACGCGGGATACACGATCGTCTCCATCAACTGATTCGCCACCGTCGCCGCCTCGGCCGCCGTCGCGCAGGCAATCCCCACACTCCGCAACGTGCCGCCCCAATCACACGCCTGCGACGTCGGCACCACCACCACGTCCCGCGCCGGCAAAAATAGATCCGTCTCCCCGGTCGGCTGCATCGCCTCGGCGGATTCCGTTTCCTGCTCGATCGCCGCCTGCGTATCCCGCGCCAGCCAATCCTCGTCCTGCCGGCTGTAATCATACGGCAACAGTCGTTGCCCATCCAGGAGCCTGACCCGGTCCTCCAAGTCCACCGGCGAAAACACGCCCCGCACCACCAGATCGCGTCCGCGCACCACCACTCGATCACCGGCCCGCACCCCCAACTGGCCCGCCGTCTCCACCGACAGATAACACCCGCCGCCCGCCGCAAACGCCGGCCAGTTCGGCAACACCGCATCCACGCCGCTCAGCCGATCCTCATGGGGCGGCAACCCCAACGCCCCGCGCACGGGCGCCTGCGCCCCGGTCACCGGGTTCAACACCCAAATCCGCCAGTTCACGTCGCCCCGCCCCCCCACCCACCAGGCCCGGCCGCCGATCAACGCCGACGTCCGGCCCAGCAGGTTGCCGACGCTTTCGACGGCCTGCAACGGCAGCGGACCGAACGACGGGCGGCGGATCAACACCGACGGCTGCGCCGCCGTCACGTCGTCGAGCCGGAACTCCCGCTTGTCCACATAACTGCTGGCCGAGGAAAAGCACAACAACGCAAACGTCACCAACACGATCGTCGCGCCGGTCAACGCCGTCCGCACCCGGCGTTTGCGCATGTTGGCGATGCCCAGAAACACCGCGCTGCCCAACAACCCGCTGCGGCCCATCTGCGCCCCGCTGCCCTCCGCCAGCGAACTCTGAAACTCGCGCACCGACGCGCGGAACCGCACCAGCACCATGTACATCACGCCCACGCTCATCGCCAGAATCGTGAACGCCATCACAATCACCAGCGGTTGCGCGCTGATCCGAAACGCCGGATGAAAACTCCACAACAACACCGTCATCCCCGCAAAAATCCCGAGCGCCCCGGCGATCTGCGCCCCGATCCGCGCAAACGCGAACAACAACCGCTCCATCGCCACGCAAAACGGCACCAACATCAACATCAGAAAAATCGCCCCGCGGGCGATGTCCTGCCCGGTATCGTACACCGCGCGATAGGCGCGCACCTCGCTGGCCAGCGCGCGCGCCGCCGCTCGTTGCAGACCGGCGCCATCCTCCGCCGCCACCGCCGCCGCGGCTTCCGCCAGCGACCGCCGGGTCCCCGCGCGAAGCTCCTCAATCTTGTCACTGCGGATGCCGGCGGCGCGAAAATCCGCCAACCGCCACGCATTCAACGCGGAGAGATCCTGTGCGGCCAGATGCGCCGGAATGGACGGCAACGCCTCGCCCACGGGATAGCCGCGTTGAAACGTCTGACGCAAATCCAGTCCGCGCGCCCGACCGTCGGGCACGGCGTTGAGCAACACCATCCGCACCCCCGTCGCTCCCGCGCGGGCCACCCATTGCCAGCGCGTGCCTGGCTTGACCAGCCCCCACATCTGACCGTTCCCGTCCAACCCGAACTGCGCCTGTTTCGGCGTCCCGCCCCGCGCCGCATCCAGCAACACCCCCTGCGTGAGCGGCTGGAGAAACTGCGCGTCAAAAAACGCCGGCCCGTTCAACTCCTCACACTCAAACGTCACCGCCCGCGGCAACTGCTCGCCCGGCTTCGTGCCAAGGTGGAAGGTCGTCGCCAACCGCACCGTGGTCAGCGATTTGGCGGTCGTCAACGCCTCGACGATCGCGCCGGTCTCGTCAAACCGATAGGCCGCCAAATTCAACGCCTTGTGCTCGTGCTTGACCTCCCCGCACAACAACGGCAGCCGAAACGAACCGTCGTGACCGGTCCACGCAAACTCCTGCCGGCAGATGTTGTCGCGGTCCGCGCCGTACGCCATGAACGTCACGAGAAATCCCGGCCGCGGCACGCGCGGAACCGTTTCGCCAGCCGAGACGTCCACCACCCGCCCCATCCCGATCCGCCAGTTGGCGGCCTTCTCGTCCACCCGGACCAGGGGCGGTTTGAACTCCGTCGTGGTACAGAGCCAGCGCCACCAACGCCGCGTCGCCGGCAACTGCGGCGCGAGCCGATCCCAATTCAACTGATCCGCGCGATCCTCCACCGCCGCCCGCTGCCGGTCCGCGTCGTCCGTGCCCCACGTCACGCCCGGCAGCCGAAAACTCAATGCGGCTGACGTGATCAACGCGCGACTGCCCAGATTGCCGAGGCCACCGACGCGGCCTTCGATCGCGCCAATGTTTACCACCCGCCGTTCGGGGGAATCGGTCGGCCAGATCTCGCCGCGCTTCACCGCCCACTTCAACGCCCGCAGAAAATCCCGGTCCGCCGTGTCCACTCGGTTGAAATGACAATGGCCGCCCGGCCCGACCAGCACTCCGCAATCCGACAGATCCACGCCCACCAGAAACGCGCACGCCGCGCGGGTGTCGCCGGCCGCATCCAGCCGAAAAAAAGCGTTCAGGCTCCGCCGCAGTTCGTCCATCGGCGCAAAGTACGCCACGCGGGCGGTCTGTTCGGTCACCTGCCCACGCACGCGCTCGACCATCCTCTCCCAGATCGCGCGGGCGATGGGCAGATCCTCCGCGCGCACGTTCTGGCGGCTGCTCAGCGCCGCTTCCAACACCCGATTGCGCGCCTGCAAGGGCCGACTGCAAATCCCCAACACCGCGCTCGCCCAGCGCCGGCCTTCGTCAAATTTCGCCCACGGCGCCGCGCCGGTCCCGTCGGTCGTGACGTCCATCTCGGCCAACGCGAACTGTCGCGCGGCCTCAAGTTGCTGCCGCTCCGCCGCGGTCAGCTCGGCGCCGTGACGCGCCAGCAACCACCGGGCGCTCTTCTCCAGCGTCGTCACGGTCTGCTGGCGGGTGGCCGGCGTGTTTTCCGCCGCGGTGCGCAAGCTCGCCAGCCGCAAGTCGCCTTGAAACTCCCGCAGGCGCAACAAATCCGTGCCCACCGCGTCCTTGAACAACCGGCGCAACTGCTCCGTGGCGGCTCGTTCGTGCAGGCCGGCCAATCCCGCCTCCACCGTCGGAAACCGGTCCAGTTCCGCGGCGGCCTCCTGGTACGCGGTCAGATCCTTTCGCTCCAGTTCCTGATAGATCCGGCGGGTCGGCTGCGCCGGCGGCGTCGTCAGCATCGCCGCCATGCGCCGCATGCCGAGTTGGTTGATGTGGTAGGCGTCCACAAACCCAAACACCACCGGCCGCGTCGGCGTCGCGGCGGCTTCGCGCAACAGATTCAAAACCACCGCGCAATCCACCGCCGCATCCGCGCCCGGCGCGACCCCCTGCACCCGGCTCATCGAATCATACGGCGCGACCACGGCATAGGGGGCCACGCCGGTCGTGCCGGGCGGCGTCACCCCCACGTAAATGTTCCGAGCCGTCACCGTGTCCCAGCGACCCCGGCAGACAATCCGACCCGCTGCCGCATGGCTCCGTCGCAACCCATCCGCTACCGGCCCCGCCGGCAGGTAATATCGCGGCTTGTAAATGGCCTGTTGCGATGCCGGCGGCTCCCGGGCGCCGGGCGATTCCAGAAAAACAATCGCCGCCGCCCCGTAATCGAACACGCGTTGGTAGTCCCTCCCGGCCGCCAGTTCCATCACCGCGATCTGCCCTCGCAACCCCTGCGCCGGCAATTCCCCGAACGCCCCGTTCCCCACGTAGATCAACCGACCCGCCAACCCCTCTTTCGGCGTCGAATTCAACCGCCCGCCATCCGGCCACAACGGCCACAGCGGATACCGGCCCGCCAGCGGTCCGCCGCCAATCTCCAGATAGGCCTCCTCCGGCACCGGCACGACCACCGGAAACTCATCCGTCCACACCTGTGCCCCCGGTATCGCGCGCACCCGGGCCAGCAAATCCGCCTGCACCCGCGCGTGCGCCGGTGTGCCGACTTGCCGGGTCCCATAGCCGGCCAACCATTCCGTGTCCGCCCGCACACGCGCCAAAAATTCCGCGTCATCCATCGCGCCCGCGCGGGACACGCCCAGCCCGGCCACGACCGCCCCCATCACGGCCCAAACCGGCCACCGAATTTTCCGATGCTTGCCCATTCCACCGTCCGCGTTGCGCATACTAGGGATACTGGATCAGCGTGTAGCGCGGCACCGTGGCCGGATCCGCGCCCGTTACCCAAATGATGACCACCGGCACCAGCGCCCAGACCAACACCGCGCATAACTCTCCCAGGATCAACCCGAGAAAGACCGGCCGCGCCTTCCGATACGCCCCCCCGCCAAACAACCCGGTAATCCCGACCTTGACCAACCAGCCGAGGAACACGCTGAACCAAATCAAGTCTCCAATCGAAATCAGACAAAACAGAATGCCGACCGGGTGCAACGGCCACGCCGGAAACAAAGCGCAAGCCCACAACAATCCGCCGCCAATCACAACGCCGGCCAGTTGATGCCAACGCTCGGTGGAGAAAAACTCGAACCCCATCCGATCCGCCCGCGCCCACTGGCTGATCGCCTCGGCCGGATTCGCCGTCCGCGTGCTGAGGTCCGCGTGGTGATAGCCCATGTGCAAATGCACCGCCCCGCAAATCACAAACCCCAGCACCAACACCACCAACCCGCCCGTCAGCAGCCTCCCCTGCTGCGCCGCCGTCGCTTTCCGATCCACCCCCAACGCCAGCGTCGTCATCACCGCCGCGCTGACCCCGGTCGCCCGCGTCAGCAATTCATAAAACAAGCTGTTGAAGTACAACACAACCGGCGAGAGCCACGTCAACGGAAAGAACGCCGTCAACGTCCCCACCGTCACCCGCGACAGCCACATCACCGGAATGCCGGTCTCCGCAATGATCCGCGCCATCAACAACGCCACCAACGCGCAGCCCAGCATCGCCAGCACGCTCCACCACAACGGACAGCCCGCCCAATACAGCCAGCACACGATCCCGACACAGCCGCCTGCAAACAACCAGCCGGCCACGGCGTCGCGACCGCGTTCCGGCCCCGCCGCGCCCCGCCCCAACATCGCGCGCCCCACCTGTGCCCAGTGCGCCCGCCCCAACCAAAGCACCCACAACGCCACCGCCAACATCGCGCCAAACGCCTGGCTGTTGACCTGATTCGGCGGAAACGCCGGAATGAACGCCTTGCCCAGCGTCACATACCACCCGTAGCCAAACACCCAGGCCCACACCGAAAACGAATAGCGGTTGGGCATAAAATACGTCACGCCCACCACCGAGAAAAAAATCACCTGCCAATGAAACGACGGCGGCGCATTCCACAGGATGCTGTCCCCAAAATACTCCGCCAGCCGCCACCGCAACGGAAAGTCCGGAAACGATTGCGTGAACACGTTCAAGCCGCGCAGGGCATGAATCAAAAACACCACGGTGGCCGCAATCCAAAAACCCCGGCTCGAAAAAATCCGCGGCAGCAACCGACCCGTCGGATTGTCCGGGTCCCCAATCAAGGCCTGATAGACGTTCAACAACGGAAACGGCAACCGTTCCCGGTCCCGCCACTGCGGATAGACCACCCCGCCCAACCCGATCATCATCGCCCACATCGCAACAATCAACATCCCCCACGACACCAGCGGCCTCACCCACGCTCCCCACGGTATGGTCGCCCCTTCCTCCAACTCATCAACAAACTGATCCGAAACCGGCGTGTCGAACGTCTGCACGCCACCCGACGCCGCCCGGCGCGGCAGCGGGTCCGGAAACAACGCCTGCCGAAACGGCGCATCCGCCGTATGACCGGCCACCGTCACATCCGCATGAAATCCCCGATTCGAGGTCGCCACCACGCGGGGAAACATTCGCATCAATCCGTTGCTGGGAATCACCGCCGCAAACAACATCAGGCTCGCAATTAACGCCACCTGCCGCCGATCCAACACCCACGCCGGGCCGATCAGCCGCAGCAACGGATTGACCGCCAGCACCAACACCAGCAAAAACGCCACCACGATCTCCGGCAAAAAACTGTCGGATAAATAGCTGTTTTTCAGCAAAAAGTTGTTGTACGGAACCGTGATCCAGACGACCAGGCTGCCCAGCAAGGCGACCACGACCGCGACAAGCGCCCGGCCAGTTGAGAATGTCAGGTTCACGGGTGGTGCCACCATACGGGATGGAACCGCCACGCCAGTAGAACACATTTACGACATTGTGTCTGCGATAATGCGACACGTCCGATTTTCGTCCGTCTCCCCCAACCAGTCGCTGCGCCCGCTCAGCGTCGCGATCCCCAACGCCCGGTTTGCCGGTGCAACAACGCGACCGCCGCGAACAGGCGGCTCGCTCTTCTCACGCAGACGCCGGCGCGGATTCACCGGTAATCGGCGCGGCAGACTCCGGCCCGGCCGCCGCCGGTGCCGGCACCGTGGTGGCCGTCGCGGATGGTGCCGACGCAGACGAGGATGCGGGCGCGGGTGCCGGGGCCGGCTGCTTCTCGGCCGGCGCCCAGAGACGGCCATCCGACAACTCGACCACATATCCATCCCCCATCAGCCACCGCAAATCAGCCAAAACCCGCTCCTCGACCGGGCTGGGAGCCGTCGTGGCATCGGCTGGCGAAGGCGGGACGAATTGGGCGAGAACTTCCTTGATCGTCACGCCCTTCTTCGAACCGCGCAGAATGGTCAGCAGCCGCTGAACCTCGGGCGTCAGACTCGCACCGGCCTCGAACCGCTTCAGCCGGGCATGGGTGATGTAAGTCACGCCGTTCGGATGCTTGAAGAAATAGAACCCTTCCTTCTGCAGTCGCGGCCGCAACTCGTTCACGGTCTTGATCGGGAACCGCCGCTCCGTCTCCCACGCCTGTCGCACGGCTTGCAGGATCGCGGGATGCGTGATGTTGCGGCTGGCCGGCCCGCTGATGACCAGCTCGTGGATCGGAGTCACCAGGGCGGCCACATGTTGTTCCGTGACGTGCCGCTCCAACTCGGCCCGATTCGTGAAGACCACCGGCTCCGCATCGAGAAGGCAGGTGTACTCCGTTTTCGCGCTCATCTCGGCGACCCACGCCTGGACGGCGGCTTCGTCCCGCACGGTCTGAATCCGGGCTTTGAATTCCTCGAAAGAGATGTGGCGCAACCGCTGTTGATGATGGCGGACGAGCCGCGCCTGGTACTCGTGGTAATTCGGCGGGCCGAGCCACTCCCCCGTGATCCCGCAGCGATTGACAAACGTAAAATTGCCCTTGGGCGGCTCGACCTGTTTCTGCTCCGTCTTCGCCACCCAGTCCAGATGCCGCTGAAAAATGAAGCGCAGTGCCTCGGCTTGCGTCAGGAACGGCGCCTCGCTCTGCGCCACAAAAAACAACGGCGCCCGCACCCCGTCCGGACCCGCCGGCCGCATAATCTTGACCCGGTGCCGCTCGGGTTTGTTGAGAATCAACTTCGCGATGTCGAACAACGCATACGCGCGCGGCGATTGTTTCACGGTCGTGATGATCGTCGCGAGACTGGCGTCGTCCGGCAGAAACACCACCTCCACCGGCGCCGCGACCGGCGCCGCAGGCGGGCGCGGCGCTGCCGTCCCGGCCGATTTGGGCGGACGTGGTTTGGCGGACGACGCCGCGCGCCGGTCGACGGAACGCGGCCGATCGGAACGCCGTTCACGTTCCCGGTCGCGAGGCGCAGGCCGGGTCTCCCCGGGATGTTTCTCAAAACTCTTGCCGGGGGATTTGACCCATTCCGGGGTCAATTCCAACTCCGCCAGCGGCAGCGCGGCCGCGTTGTCAGACTCAGTATTCATGATGCACTCGCTTCGGAAACGATCTCCGCCCATTACGGCTTCGACACAAATGGGTTACCGGCGATGTAAAACCTCAATAATCTTCTCGCCCAACTCCCCGCGTAGGCCACGCCGACACGGGGGCGCTTCACGACCGCAATCTTCTCCCAGTCGCCTGACTTAGCAATATAAAAATCATCGCTCAACAGATCGTAACCGTTTTGTCGCAGATCCACCCCCAACGCGCGACACAGCAAGCCCGGCCCGCTCGTCTTGCCCGTCACATGCGCCACCGGCTCCAACGCCCGAATCAACACCGCTGACGCGCTCCCGGGCCACCCCGTGACCACATTCAAACAGTAATGCATCCCATAGATGAAATAGACATACGCATGGCCGGGTGGCCCGAACATCACCGCGTTGCGCGCGGTCCGACCCCGCGCCGAATGCGACGCCCGATCATGGGGTCCGAGGTAGGCCTCCGTTTCGACGATCCGCCCAACGCGCGCCACGCCATCCACCACCCGCACCAGCCGGCAACCCAACAACTCCCGCGCCACCACGTCGGCGTCGCGACCATAAAACCTGCGCGCCAGTTTCGTCACCGGGTCCGAACCGCGCGCAGAAACGGCTGGAACAGCTCCGCGAGCGTCTCCTGCCCCGCAGCCAACGCCACCGGCGTCCGCCCGTCCCGATCGGTCGCATTCAGATTCGCGCCGCGCGCCAGCAACAACGCCACCACATCCCGGTTGCCGGCCAGCACGGCGTAATGCAACGGCGTCTGCCGCGATTCGTTCAGCGCATTGACCAACGCCCCATTCGCGAGAAGCAACTGCGCCACATCCCGGTTGCCGCCAAACGCGGCGTAGTGCAACGGCGTGTTCCCCCCCGCTCCTCCCGAGTTCACCGCGTGCGGATTCTCCTTCAACAACTCCCGCACCCGCCCCACATCGCTGCTCTTCGCCGCCAGATGAATGGCCGGCCCATCCGCCAACAACGCGCCGATCCTCTGAATGCTCGCCTGCCGTTGCGGATCCACCCACCGCCCGCCCTCAAAAACCAAACCCTTCTCCAAATTCTCTTTCTCAACCCGCGTGACCCACCGGCCTTCGTGCTCCACCAACCCCTTGGCCATCTGTTCCCGCCGGTACTGCTCCTCTTTCGTCAGCCACTC
>CAZHLM010000022.1:0-22963 GCA_964533295.1 uncultured Verrucomicrobiota bacterium | reverse complement strand
GCGGGGACCGGTTCGAGGTTGGCGAGGCGGATGTAGGCCGGCTTGCCCTGCCATGTGCCGTAGCCCAGGTTGTTTTCGACCCGGTCCACGACAAAGGTCGTGCCCCGCTCGACAAACTCGCTGCCGGTAACCCGTCCGTCCTGAACGAAAAAAACCGGCGCGAAATCCTGTTTCACCTGATACGTCACCGGCGCGGCCACCGTTAACGACCACGCCACACTGCCCAGCAGAAGACCCAGCGAAAAGGTACGAACCTCCATGCCGTCACCATAGCCAAACCCGCCTTGCCCCCGCAAGAGAAGTCTTGTCGCACCCGCCGCCACGCGGCATCTTCTGCGCATGAGCGGGTTCACGGTTTCCCCCGACAAAGAACTGCAACTGCGTCAACGGATGGCCACGCTGGGTGTCACGGAAGCGGACTGGGAAGAAAGCTTTGTCCGTTCGGGCGGACACGGCGGACAGAACGTCAACAAGACCTCCACCTGCGTGATGCTGGTGCATCGGCCCACCGGCCTGCGCGTCAAATGCCAGGTCACGCGCCACCAAGGACAGAACCGGTTTCTCGCCCGCCGCATGTTGCTGGATAAGATTGAACGCCAGCAAACTGGCCAAGTCGCCGCCGAGGTCGCCGCCCGCGAAAAAATCCGCCGTCAGAAACGCCGCCGTTCCCGCCGCGCTCGCGAGCGGATGTTGGCGGACAAAGCCCACCACGCCGCCAAGAAAGCGGCCCGGCGGGCCGTCGGGCTGGACTGAGTTGCCGGTCAATGCTACGCTGCGCGCCGGCTGCCATGCCAACCACAACCCCTCACGACGACGTCGCCGAATCATCGCCCACCTCGCCACCATCGGCCCCGGCCAGCTTTACGCCGTCGTTTCCGCTGACGATTGACCAGCTCGACGTCAATCCGGGCTTCCTGGCAGACCTCGCCTTGAAAGCCGCGACGTTGAATGCCGACAGCAGCACCGCCTCCGTGGCCGACACGTTGCACTTGGGATTGATGATCACCGACGGATTGCTGCAGCGGCTTTACGACGAGAAGCTGGTGGATCGCAAAGGCATGATCGGCCTGCACAACCACCGCTACGGCCTGACCGAGCGCGGCTGGCAGCGCGTCGCGCAGTTGATGGAGCAATGCAGCTACATCGGCGCGGCACCCGTCTCGCTCGAAAACTACAGCGCGCTGATCGTCAACCAGGTCCGCAGTCGCCCGCCCGTCACCAAAGAACTGCTCGATTCCGTCATGCAGGGCTTGGTCCTGCCGGAAACCGTCAAACGCCGCCTCGGCGTGGTCGCCAGCTCCGGCCGCAGCCTCTTCCTCAGCGGCCCGCCCGGCAACGGCAAGACCGCCATGGCGCGCGCGCTCGTCAACGCCATCCCCGGCGCGATCTGGATCCCGTACGCCATCGAAGTGGACGGCCAGGTGATCCGCGTGTTCGACAAACACGACCACCATCCCGTGCCCCATCGCGAAACCGATTTCGACCGCCGCTGGGTGAAGGTCAAACCGCCGCTGGTCACCGTGGGCGGCGAACTCACCATCCAAAGCCTCGACCTGACCTACACCGACTCGCCGCGCTATTACGAAGCGCCCTTCCAACTCAAAGCCAACGGCGGCGTGCTGGTCGTGGACGATCTCGGCCGTCAGCGCTGTTCCGCCCGCGAGTTGCTCAATCGCTGGATCGTGCCGCTGGAGTACCGGACCGATTACCTCACCCTGAGCACCGGCAAAAAAATCCAGGTCCCCTTCGAACAAATCGTCATCTTCGCCACGAACCTCAAGGACACCGACTTGGTGGACGGCGCGTTCATGCGGCGCATGGGCTACCGGCTGTTCGTGGACCCGCCGGACGCCGCGACCTACCGGCAAATCTTCACCCAATACGCCGCCGCGTGCGGCCTGACCGTGCCGGAGGCCGTGATGGACCATGTGCTCGCCCGCTATCGCCACGAAGGCCGGCAACCGCACGCCTGCGAACCGCGCGACCTGATCCAGCGCGCCGTCGAAATCTGCAAGTTCGACCGCCAATCCTTTGAACTGACCATCCCCGTCCTGAACGAAGCTTGGGAGGGCTATTTCGGCGGCGCCGGCTTCAATCCCGCCACGACCTGACGCCTCTCCAAACGAAACCCGCGACGATCCGGGACCGTCGCGGGCGATTGTGGGCAAACTTCGTTAGCTGGTGCGACTGCGTTGCGCCTGCTGCAACACCAACCCCAGCACCCGCCGCAGTTGCTTCTCTTCCGGGGTCAAGTCGGTCGCATACGCCAGCCGGTGCAATTGCTCCCGCGCCAGCCGCAACGCCGCCACCCCGTCCGCGAGCCGGTCGCTGGCCGAGACTCCGTCGGCATTTTTCTGCGCGAAGGTCACGAGCACGTGCTCTTCGAGCCGGTCGCCGAGTTCCCGAATGGTGGCCGGATCGCTGCCCTGGACGATCAACTCGCGGATGGCCGCCTGGTTGTCCGTCAGGAACTGCTCCACGAGCGCCGACAATTGCGGCGTCACAGCGCGGCTGTACTCCGTCAGGATCGTCTCCAGTTTCTGCTCCAGATCCGCGCGCATCACCGGCAACTGCGCCAGCGCGTAGTCCGGCGCGTGGGCGACGTAGCGCGGCACCTCGCGAATGATCTGTTGCGAAAGCGCGGCGCCGTTTTCCTGCACAAAACCGCTCACGTAATGCGTCGTGACCGCCGCCGCCGCCTTCGGCTCCAACAACCGGGTCGTCAGCGTCACCGTCAGAAAACTCATGTAGGCGATCACGAACAACACCGAGGCGACCGCCGCAATCCGCGAACGCCGCAGCGACGCGCGGGCCTGTTGCCACTCGGTCTCCACAAACTCCACGGCGACCGGATCTGTCGTAACTTGGTTGGGTTGGGACATGGGGATGGTCTCCTGGGATCTCGGGTTATTTCTGATCTTCGGCCAACGCGGTCGCGAAGAATTGCTGATACGCCGTCGGCGATTGGCGGTGGAGTTCCGCTTGAAGCATGTTCGCGCAGAACTGCGCCAATTCCCACGCCGGCTCCGTGCCGGCCACCGACACCGGTTCCGTGTCGCGGATGCGGTTCAAGTCCTCCACAATCTGCAGGATGACCTCCTCGTACGGGGTCGCCACGTGGGCCGCGATGTTCTCCAGCCGTTGTTCCGCCTCCGCCGTCAACAACCCCACCATCGCCCCGACTTTCTCTTCCGTCAGGTCGGGATACAACGCCCGCACCTGCGCCTCACGTTGCCGGATCGCCTCGCCCACGGTCTTCCGCAACGCCGCTTCCGCGCGGGCCGGCAGGTTTTTCTGGAACAACTCCAATTCCACCGTCAACGCCTCGGCCAGTTCGGGCGCGCGCGCCTGCAACCGTTCCACCTCATCCTTCAACCGCGGCGTCAACTCGTTGACCGTCTGCACCGCCAGCGTCTTCACCTGCGGCACGACTTCCGTCTGCATCCCGGTCTTCAACTCCGCCAAAAACACATCGCGGGTCGGACCTGGCTCCATCAACCGATAGGTGGCCGATCGCAACACCAACAGGAAAATCACGCTCACCGCCACACTGGCCACCATCGCGCCCACCCGCCACGCGCGAGCCTGCCGGCGCAGCGCATTCAATTCATCAATCTTCTGTCTCGTATTATCCGTGCTCAACTGGCACCTCCATTCGGCACCCCTGCGACGCAATTCTTCTGCCAACGCCCCCCAACGCCCCCGCCGGCCAGACGGAAGGAGAAAAATGCACATTTTCGAAACTTTCTTTGAATGGTTTCCGTCTCAATTGCGACTAACTGAACAAATGGAGGAAACCATGATCCACCGAGCCAAGAAGCTCCTGACGTTGAAAGACCTGATCCAAACGGTCTCCGAATTCGCGCGCAACGAACATGAAACCGCGCTCGCCGTCGCCGATCTCATCAATCGTGGCGTCGTCCGCTTCGTTCCGCGCACCCAGCCCGTCCGCCTCGGCGCCAGCCGCCGCCGTTTCTGAAATCCGCACGTTGTGTTACAGTCGGGCGCGTGGATGACAACGACGCCCGACTTTCCGGTAGGTCAACTCCGCCCCGCGTTGCGCACTGCCGGTAACCGGCTCATTCTCACCGCCCCGACCGGCTCGGGCAAATCCACCCAAGTCCCCCAATACCTCCTCGACGACGGCCTGTGCCCGACCGGCCAAATCGTCGTCCTCCAGCCCCGCCGCCTCCCCGCGCGCCTGCTGGCCAAGTGGGTCGCCGATCAGCGCGGCGTCCGACTCGGCGACGAAGTCGGCTACCAGATCCGCCTCGACGACCGGACCGGCCCGCGCACCCGCATCCGGTACGTCACCGAAGGCATTCTCCTGCGACAAATGCTCGCCGATCCGCGGCTGACTGGCATCCAGGCCATTCTGTTCGACGAGTTTCACGAACGCCATCTCTACGGCGACATCACCCTCGCCCGCGCCCTCCAGATCCAAGAAACCCACCGGCCCGATCTCCGCCTCATCGTCATGTCGGCCACGCTCGACATCGCGCCGCTGCAGAAATACCTCGCCCCCTGCGAGGTCCTCTCCTCCACCGGCCGCACCTTCCCCGTCACCACGGAATTTCTCACCAAGCCCGCCGGCGATTTCCCGCTGTGGGACATCGCCGCCGAGCAACTCGACCGGCCGTTTGACGGCGACGCCCTCGTCTTCATGCCGGGCGGCTACGAAATCCACCGCACCGTCCAAGCCATCCGCGCCCGCCACGGCCGCCGCTTCCTCGTCTTCCCCCTGCATGGCGACCTGCCGCCCGCCGACCAGGACGCCGCCGTGGCCCGCTACGACCAGCCGAAAGTCGTCGTGGCCACCAACGTCGCCGAAACCTCGCTGACGATTGACGGCGTGCGGCTCGTGATTGATTCCGGGCTGGCCCGCGTTCCCCGCTACGACCCGCAGCGCGGCCTGAACACGCTGCTCATTGAAAAAATCAGCCGCGCCAGCGCCGACCAACGCGCCGGCCGCGCCGGCCGCACCGCGCCCGGCCACTGCCTTCGTCTCTGGACGCAGCGCGAACATGAAAGCCGACCGGCCCAGGAACTGCCGGAAATCAAACGCCTCGACCTCGCCGAAGTCGTCCTCACCCTGAAAGCCTCCGGTGTGGACGACGTGAAGTCCTTTCGCTGGCTCGAAGCGCCGGACGCCAAATCACTCGACCGCGCCGAACAACTGCTCGCCGACCTGGGCGCGCTGGACCCACAATCCCGCATCACCCCCACCGGCCAGCGGATGCTGGCCTTCCCGCTTCATCCCCGGTACTCGCGGATGCTGCTCGCTGCCGAACAACTCGGCTGCGTCCGCCCCATTGCCTTCATCGCCGCGCTGACGCAGGGCCGCGACATTCTGATCCGCAACCCCGGCAAGCCCGTCCTCGACGCGCGCGCCGAACTGTTCGGCGACGAGCACGATTCCGACTTTTTCCTCCTGATGCGCGCCTGCCGGTACGCCGAGCGCAACCAGTTCCAAGTGGAACGCTGCCGCCGCCTCGGCATCCACGCCCAAAGCGCCCGGCAAGTGACCCCGTTGTTCGAGCAGTTTCTGGCCATCGCCGAACGCGAAGGGTTGGACGTGGCCGAACGGCCGGTCGCGAACGTCGCGATTCAAAAATGCCTGCTGACCGGATTCGCTGATCACCTGGCGCGCCGGCTCGATGCCGGCACGCTGCGCTGCGAACTCGTCCACCGCCGCCGCGGATTGCTCGCGCGCGACAGCGTCGTCGCCGCGCCGCTGTTCGTCGCCGCCGAAGTCGCCGAAGTTCAGGGCAAAGATCTCAACGTGATGCTCAGCCTCGCCACGGCGGTCCACGAGGAATGGCTCCGTGAAATGTTCCCCGGCGATTTCCGCGAAACCCGCCAAACCATCTTCGACCCCGTCCAGCGCCGCGTTTTCACCGAGACCGCCCGGCAGTTTCGCGACCTTGTCCTCGAATCCAAACGCAGCGCCGAGGTCGCACCCGACGAGGCGGCCCGGCTGCTGGCGGAGCACTGCGAGTTGCCGGGCTGGAACGAGGCGGTCGAACAATGGATTACCCGCGTGAACTGCGTCGCCGAATGGGTGCCGGAGTTGAACCTGCCACGGATCACCGCCGCCGACCGGCAATCATTGAAAGAACAGGTCTGCCACGGCGCCGTGAGCTTCAAGGAAATCAAGGATCGGCCGGTGCTGTCCGTCGTCAAAAGCTGGCTGTCCGCCCCGCAGCAAGCATGGGTCGAGCAATATGCCCCCGAACGAATCGAGTTACCGGGCGGCCGTCGCGCCAAGATTCATTACGCGCCGGACAAACCGCCCACCGTCGCCGCCCGGATTCAGGACTTGTACGGCGTCACCGAAGGTCTTTTCATCGCGCAACGCCGCGTCCCGCTCACCATCGAAATCCTCGCCCCCAATCAACGCCCCGTCCAGGTCACGTCCAATCTGGCCAACTTCTGGCGCGACCAGTACCCCAAACTCAAGCAAGAGCTGCAGCGGAAATATCCCAAACACGAGTGGCGTTAGCCGCAGCGGGCGTGGCGCGGTTCGTCCCGACCCTGCAGCCATGCGGTGGCGTCCGCTTCGGTCGCAAAGACCCGCAGACGCACCCGACCGAAATCCACCGCCGCAAACAGAAACTCAAGCAGAAGCCGCTTACCCAAACTCGATACCACCACGGCCCATTTCTTTCGCACCTCATCCGCGCGGGCGACAACCTCCAACATCGAACAAATTTGTGGGATGTTTTCCTGAATGGGGCCACCGGCATCGGGATCAATCAAAACCAGATGATCAAACGCCGCTTCGTATCCGGGATCCCGGTACATCTGCCCCCAAAGCCGCTGAAACTGCTCGCAGGTGTTATCCGTCCCCCCCACGCGCGTAATGATCAACTGCCGGGCCTGGTCAATGGAATACTCGAGCATGTCACTCTACCGCCATAGCAACTGGGGTGCTCAGCTTCGACAGCTTGTCCGACCCTCGCCAGTCTGTCAGCCGTTCACGAAACCGCAGATTCCCGGCCACATTCGCAACCCCTTTTCGATCCGTGAATTACAGGGTCACGACCGGGAATGGCACCCACACTGCTAAACCGCCGACCGGGTATGGTCGCGCCAAATCTTCCGCATCAACTCCGGCTACTCTTCTGGGAAACAACGGCCGGGTGCAACCTCGAATGCAGCCACTGCCGGCGGCTCGATGTCAGCCGGCAACTGATGCAAAACGATTTGCCCACCGACGCCGCGTTGCGATTCGTGGACGACGTGGCCAGCTTCGCCAAACCCATCCTCGTGTTGTCCGGCGGCGAACCGTTGTTCCGGCCCGATATTTTCCACATCGCAAAGCACGCCCGCGCCCGCGGCCTGACCGTTGCGCTGGCCACCAACGGCACGCTCGTCACGGAAGAGGTCGCCCGCGCCATCGCCGATGCCGGTATCCAGCGCGTCGCCATCAGCATTGATGGTGCGGATGAGACAACCCACGACGCGTTCCGCCGCCAACCGGGGTCGCTGGCGGCGGCGCTGCGCGGGTTCAACCACCTCCGCGCGCTCGGCCTGTCGCTGCAAATCAACTGCACCATCACCAAACACAACGTTCACCAACTCGATTTGCTCTACGCCAAAGCCCGCCAACTCGGCGCCGACGCGCTCCACCTTTTCCTGCTCGTGCCGGTCGGCTGCGGCGTGCAGATCGCCGAGTCCGCGATGTTGCCCGCCGACGAATACGAGCGCGTGCTGCATTGGATGTACGATCAGAGTCAGCGCGGCGAACTTCACCTGAAAGCCACCTGCGCACCGCATTATTTCCGCGTGCGGAAGCAACGCAGCGTCGCCGACCGCCGCCGCGGCCAACCCGGCGGGGAGACGGAACGCGCCGCCGCTGCGACCCGCCGCGGCACCCACCCGCAGGGCATGGCCGCGATGACGAAAGGCTGCCTGGCTGGCAGCGCCGTCTGTTTCGTGTCGCATACCGGCGAAGTTTTCCCGTGCGGCTACCTGCCGGTCAGCGCGGGCAACGTCCGCCGCCAACCGCTCGCGCAGATTTGGGAAACTTCACCGGTATTCGCCCGGCTCCGCGACGAGAACCAACTCGGCGGCAAATGCGGCGTCTGCGAGTTCAAACGAATTTGCCTCGGTTGCCGCGCGCGGGCGTTTTACGCGACCGGCGGCGATTACATGGCCGAGGAGCCCTTCTGCGTGTACGAACCCAAGCGGCTCCGCGCTACAATTCCTCCAGCCGGTATTTCTTGAGCTTGCGGTGCAACGTGCGCCGGCTCATGCCGACTTTTTTCGCCGCCAGCGTGCGGTTGCCGCCGACTTCCTTCAGCGCCTGAATGATCAACTGGCGCTCGGCTTCCTCGACGGTCATGCCCGTTCGCACCACGGAAATCTTCGTCAGGTCCGCCCCGCCGCGAATCGCCGCCGGCACATCGCGCAGCGTCAACCGCTCGCTGCGGGCGAGCACCACCATCTGCTCGACGGCGTTGCGCAGTTCGCGGACGTTGCCGGGCCAGTCGTAGGCCAGCAACACGTTCATCGCATCGGCGGTCACGTCGCGGACGTTTTTGTTGTTTTCGCGGTTGAACTCGGCGAGAAAGGCATGCACCAGCAGCGGGATGTCGTCGCGCCGGTCGCGCAACGGCGGCAGATGCAACGTCACGACGCTGAGCCGGTAAAACAGGTCGTCGCGGAATTTTCCTTCCGCAACTAGCTTCTTCAAATCCTTGTTCGTCGCCGCAATCAGCCGCACATCCACTTGAATCGTCTTCTGCCCGCCGACGCGCTCAAACGCCCGCTCTTCCAGCACGCGCAACAGCTTGACCTGCATCTGCGGCTCCAGCTCACCCACTTCATCGAGAAAGATCGTGCCGCCATCGGCCAGCTCAAACCGCCCGACCCGCCGCTCCACCGCCCCGGTAAAGGCGCCCTTCTCGTGACCGAACAGTTCGCTCTCCAGCAACGTGCTGGGCAGAGCCGCCGCGTGCACCGCGATGAACGGCCCGGTCTTGCGGGGCGAGAGATTGTGGATCGCGTGGGCAATCAGTTCCTTGCCGGTGCCCGTCTCGCCCGTGATCAAGACCGTGGCGCGCGACGGCGCCACCTGCTGCACCGTCTCAAACACCTGGCGCATCGGGACGGATTCGCCGATGAGATTTTCAAGGCCGTACTTTTGGTCCAGTTCCGTGCGCAACGCCACGTTTTCCGCCTCGATGCGGCGAGTCTTCAACGCCCGTTGCAGCACCAACTCCAGCTCGTCGAGATTGACCGGCTTGGTGACGTAGTGATAGGCGCCGGCCTGCATCGCCTGGACGGCGTTGTCAATCGAGCCGTAAGCCGTCATCATGATGCAAACGGGCGCTTGCGGCAGCGACAGCGCGCGCCGCAGCAACTTCATCCCGTCTTCGCCCGGCATCCGCAAATCCGTCAGCAACACATCCACCGGTTGCGCTTCCAGGATTTGCATGGCGCGGGTGACATCCTCCGCCAGCAATACCCGGTAGGAATCCCGCAACGCCTGTTCCAGTCCCTCGCGCGTGTTGCGCTCGTCATCCACCACCAGGAGCGTCGGCTTGCCGCTCATGCCTGGCCCGCCTCCAACAAGCGCATGCGTTTCTCGTGAATGGGCAGCGTGATCCGCAGCGTCGTGCCGCGGCCGGGATCGCTTTCGATTTCGATGGTGCCGCCGTGTTCGCGGACGATGCGCTGGACGATCATCAGCCCGAGGCCGGTCCCCTGTTTTTTGGTGGTGAAGTAGGGCTGAAACACCTGCCCGATGGTTTCCGGCGAGATGCCGTGGCCGGTATCCGCGAAGGCAATCGTGACGTGCGTGTCGCTGGCGCTGGTGGTGATGCGGAGGATGCCGCCCGGGCGCATGGCTTGCAGCGCGTTGCGGATGACGTTGTAGAACGCCTGTTTCATCTGGCCGCGGTCGAGCAACAGTTTCGGCACGCCGTCCGACCATTCGCGCTCCAGCAGGATGTCGCGGTTGGTGATTTCCCGCTCCAGCAGTTGCAGCGTCTCCGCCAGCACGTCGTGAACGGACGCTCGTTGCAGATCCGGCGTCGAGGGGCGAACGGCGCGCAAGAACTGCGTAATGATGCCGTCGAGGCGCGTGATTTCCTCGCGCGCAACCCGCAAGTTTTCGCGGAGCCGCCCGGCTTTCTCCGGCGGCAGATCCCGCAGGTCGCGCTCCATCAATTGCAGATGAATCGTCAGCGAGTTCAACGGGTTGCCCAACTCATGCGCCACGCCCGCAGCCAGCAGGGTCAGCGCGTTGAGTTTTTCCGATTCGATCGTGGTGGCCGTGTGGGCGTGCTGTTCGGTCACGTCGCGCAAAATGACGGCCATGCCGGTCACCAGGCTGTGCTCCTCGTCGGCCAGCGGAACGATGTAGAAACTGAGCAGGCGATGCTGCGGGTAAAAGACCTCCAACTCCCGCGAGACGACCTTGCGCCATTCCGTGTGGTCGGCCGACCAGATTTTTTTCCAATCGAGATCGCGCAGGTATTTCGAGAGCGACTCCCCGGCCGCCGCCTCCGCGTCCACCCCGAGCAACTGCGACGCGGCGGCATTCAGATAGTGGATGCGGCCGGCGGCATCCGTCACGATGATGCCCTCTTGAATGGTGTTGAAGAGCGTTTCGAGGAAGCCTTTCTCACGGGAGAGTTTGAGCAGGAAACTCTGCAGGCTTTGCGGATCCACCCGATCCATCCGCCCAATCAGCTTGTCGAGAAACGAGGTCTTCACGACCGGTCAAAACCACCGTTTGCGTTTCAGAAACCAGTAGAGCAGTCCCGTGCACAGGCCGGTCACCCCAAACACCCAGCCATAGGCGACCGGCAACGAACTATCCGAGGCCGGGAAGTGCGGAAAGTTCATCCCGTAAAAACTCGTCACGATGAACATCGGCAGCGCCAGCGTGGCCAGGACCGTCAACACTTTAATGACCTCGTTGACCTGCGTTTGCTGCAGGTTCAGGTGCACCTGCAACACGTTCGTCAGCGAATCCCGGTAACTGTCCGCCAAATCGCTGATGCGGACGAGTTGATCGTACAGATCCCGGTAATACGGCAGCAGATGCGCGCGCACGAGCTTGAATTCGCCGCGCGCGAAACGGGCGATGACCTCGCGTTGCGGCGCGATGATCTGCCGCAAATCCTGCACCTCCCCCTTCACCTTCAGCACATCCTTCAGAATGTCCGTCGTCCGCGACTGCAACACTGTCTCCTCCAGTTCAGCAATCTCGCCCGACAATTCCTCCAACACCGGCCGGTAGTTCTCGAACAGGAAATCCAACAGCGTGTGGGTCAGCCGATCCGGCGCGCGGGCCACCGCGGCGGAATTTTTCTGCACCCGCTCGATCGTCGCCGTCACACTGCGAATCGGATCGCGATGAAACGTGACGACAAAATCCTTCCCCATGAAAATGTTCAACTCGGTCGTGCGGAATTCCTCGGAGCGCGTGTAGTCCACCGCATGAATCACCAGGAACAAATAGCTTTCATACTCGTCGGCCTTCGGCCGCTCGCTCAGCGTCAAACAGTCTTCAATCGCCAGCGGGTGAAATCCAAACACGCCGTCCAACACCAGCTTGGCCTCCTCGTCCGTGGACGCCTCGAGATCTACCCACACGTTCAGTCCCTTGTCGTACAACACCAGCCGCAAGCCGTCCAAGTCGAGATCCTGGCCGACGAGTTTGCCCTGATTAAACACAAACGACCGTATCATGGTGGTGCCGGTTTGACGTTTCGGAACGTGGTTTTCGCCTTTGACAAGGCCGCCGCGCGCGTGCCAACATGACGCTCCGAAGTTCTGAATTCAAGGAGAAACTCGCGTAGTTATGAAAATGGACAACCTCTACAAACAATTACTCGTTCCCAACGACACCAAACTCGCACTGGTCGTCCTCGACGGCCTCGGCGACATCGCCGTCGAAGAACATGGGTTCAAGACTCCCCTCGAAGTGGCGCACACCCCCAATCTCGACGCGCTGGCCAAACACAGCGCACAAGGTCGGCTCATCCCCGTCGCGCCCGGCATCACCCCCGGCAGCGGCCCCGGTCATCTTGGCCTGTTCGGTTACGACCCGCTGGAATTCGAAGTCGGTCGCGGCGTAATCGAAGCGCTCGGTCTCGGCATTGATCTCAAGGCCGGGGATGTCGCCGCCCGCGCCAACTTCTGCTCGCTCGACTCGAAAGGTCTCGTCACCGACCGCCGCGCGGGCCGGATCGACACCAAAGTCTGCGAGACCCAGGTGGCGCTGCTGGCGCAGAAAATCAAAAAAATTGGCGACGTCGAGATCCTCATCAAACCCGGCAAAGGTCACCGCTTCGTCGTCGTCTTTCGCGGCAAAGGACTCGAAGGTCCGCTGACCGACACCGATCCCCACCGCGAAGGGTTGCCCATCGCCGCCGCCAAGCCGGTCAAGAAAACCGTCAAAACCGCCAAGACCGCCAAAGTGGTGGCCGAGTTTTACAAGCAAGCGCTGCCGCTACTGAAGAATTGCCGGCCCGCCAACGGATTCCTCTTGCGCGGCATCGCGCACCAACCCCAAATCGAAACCTTCACCGAACGCTACGGCCTGACCGCCGCCGCCATCGCCATTTACCCGATGTACAAGGGACTGGCCCAACTCGTCGGCATGAAAAAAATCGAAGGCCCGCAAACCGTGAAAGAGGAGTTTCACGCGGCGGTGGACGCGCTGCGCACCCACGATTTCGTCTTCGTCCACGTCAAGGGCACGGACATGGCCGGCGAGGATGGCAACTTCGCCGCCAAGGTCGCCGCCATCGAAGAAGCCGACGCCGCGCTCAGCCCCCTCATGGCGGCCCAACCGGCCGTCATTGCGGTCACCGGCGACCACAGCACGCCCTGCGCCGTCAAAGGCCACAGTTGGCATCCGCAACCGCTCCTGCTCTACAGCGATTACAGCGGCTGGGACGGCATGGAACGCTTCACGGAACGCGCCGCCAATCACGGCAGCCTCGGCATCCTCGAAGCAAAACATCTCATCCGCCTGATGCAGGCCAACGCCAAGCGCCTCGACAAATTCGGCGCGTAAGCGAAGCGTGGGCGGTGTACCCGCGCCTGGTGTGGCCGCGCCTCGATGAGGCGCACCCGCACGGCTCGCCGAGCCGTCGCTCCACCGGCTGCCCATCACCCACTCCGGCTCGTAACGAAATTATCGCCGGTCTGTCAGTCGGTTGTCATGCGCGCGGCCAATCCTTGTCGCGCCATGGAAACCAAACTGCTCGTCCCCGCCGTCGAACTGGCGGCATTCATGAACACCGGCTGGCCCGGTGAAGACTGGTACCTCGACGATCACGCCGAGTACCTGTGGGAAACCACGTTCACCACCGGCACGCTGGGCCAGATCTACGAAGCCCGCGATCCCGCCGCACTGCTGAACCTGCACCTCTACGACGGCCGCGTCCGCTGGCAGGGCCCCGGCCGCGATCCGACCGGTGGCCGGGGCTACCGGTTGTCGGACCTGTTCCTTCGCTGGCGCCGGACCCGGCACGATGCGTTGCTGGTCGCCTACGTGCCGCGGGAAAAACTCCCCACCGTCTCCGCCTCCCTCAAGGAAGCCGGGTGTCTGGTGGTCAACGGCGACGAAAGCGCCCCGCCGGCTCCGCCTGAATTGGTGACAATATCGTGACAACGAAGCCGGGCGCCACGACGGCGGCCCACGACGGGCGTTTTTCGGCGGCTTGTCAGCGAAACCGGGTGGTTTACAAATGTCCTGATACTGCCCGGGTTCGTCCGCCCGTTGGATGCGGGCCGACCGCTCTTTCCGTACCCTAGCGTCCAACAGTCGCACCAAGGATGTCCAACTCACGGAGGGAATGAAAATGGGTCTGAATCAGAAGGGCAGTTTGGCTGTGGTGCTCGCCGGCCTGTTGGCCGGAGTCATGCGCGTTTCGGCGCTTCCGTTGAACCTCGATCCGTTGCTCGAAGCGGAGCCGGATCTGTTTTCCAGCGAGCTTTACATCAGCTACGAGGAAAGCAGCGACGCGTTTAGCGCGACCGGCAACACCTCGATCTACACGGTACCGGGACCGATTCAATACGATGTGATTGATAACGGCACCCCACCGTTTGCACTCCCCGGCACGTTTGAACTGCTCGCCACAATTGATGAGACGGGCACGCTGGTCAGCGGCACCGTCACCATCGGCGGACGAATCCCGGATTACGGCGTCAGTCCCGTTCAGACGTTGCTGACCGGCACGCTGACTCAGTTCGGCTTCGACACCGGCAACCCGGCCAAGTTTGAGTTCCTGTTCAACGTCACGGGCGGCGCTCTGGCCGGTGATTACGGTCCGGTGGCCGGCATTATCATGGACAACTACGGTTCGTCCTTCGCCGGCAGTTTCACCGCCAGTTTCGACAATGACAGCACGGGCGTGGCCGACACGCGACCGCTGATTCCCGAACCGTCCACCGCGTTGCTTGTCGGCTGCGCGGGCGCGGGTCTGGCGATCGTGGCGCGCCGGTCGCGGATCGTGCCTCGTTCCTAAACCAACCGGTTCCAAAACCATCCCCGAACAGAAATGAGGTATTTCATGCGTCGTTCCTTCTACGGTTTGATCCTGCTGGCCGCCTTGGCCGGTCGTCTCACCACCGCCCACGCCGATTTGCTGGGCGTCAACATCGCCTCGGAACCGTTGATCACGTTCATCAACACCAGCTCCACGGCCACGCGGTATGACGCGGCCACCGATCTGTTCTCCGTGGACGCCTCGCCCTCGACGATCAAATTCACCGCCTCGGAATCCACCCTGAGCGTCTTCTCGCCGCGCGCGTTGAAAATCCGCGCGATTGTGGACGACAGTGGCGCGCTCGTCAGCGGCGTCACCGGCTCCGACCTCGTCATCTCGGGTGTCGTTGGCCGCGTCGTCGGCGGCGTCACCAACATCTATTCCGGCCTGCTGCTCGAAGGCGAAGTCACTGCGTTCGGCGCCGCCGACTCCGGCACCACGGTGGACAACTACGACCTCCGCTTTGTTGTCACGGGCGGATTGCTTGCCGACTTCTTCAACTGCGACACGCTCGGCGTGCAGGTGACCAGTGAAGGCTCGACGTTTACCGGCAGCTTCGCGGCGAATTTCCAGGGCCGCGCCAAGGGCAATGTCGGCGTCGAAGATCGCACCCCGCCCACCGTGACCTGCCCGGTCGCTCCCATCGTCGTGGAATGCAACGCCCACACCGGCGGCTCCGATGGCGCGTACGTCACCTACTCCGTGACCGTCACGGACACCTGCGACGCCAACCCGCAAGTCACCGTGACGCCGCCCTCCGGCAGCTTCTTTCCCCTGCCGGCCGGCGTGATGACCACCAACCACACGGTCGTCGTCACCGCCGTGGACGCCGCGGGCAATACCAATCAATGCACGTTCATCGTCACGGTTCAGGACCTGGAGGCACCACAGTTCGACGACAATGAAAACCCGGTTGTCGAACCGTGCAACATCGCCGAGTTGACGTTCTGCACCGCGCCCGGCCTCTGCTACGCCCCCGTCACCCTGCCCGTGCCCGTCGCCACGGATGACTGCACGGCCACCCCGACGGTGACCGTCACGGCAACCGACCAGCAGAACGTGGTGATTCCCCTGAGCTTTTCAGCCGGCAGCTTCAGCGGCCATTTCCCCAAAGGCTCCAACTCCGTCACCGTCGTCGCCACCGACGGCCACGGCAACAGCGTCCAGAGCGTCTGCCCCGTGATCGTCAACGATTGCGAGCCGCCGGAAATCCTCTGCGAAAACTACACCGTCGTCGCCACCAACTGCGTGACCGAGGTGGATGACGACGAGGATGACCGCGGCTGTCACGGCCACTGGCGCCGCCGCCACTGCCGCCGCCACCACCACTGGTGGAACTGCCACGACGCCGGTGACGACGAGAGCGGCGAGGTCGTCCGCAAAGCCGCCGTTACCCTCCCGCCCGTCAGCGACAACTGCGACGCCGAAGTCTTCGTCCAGTCCGACCCGCCCGTCGGCACGCTCCTCGGCGCGGGACAGCACGTCGTCAACGTGACCGCCTACGACAGTTCCGGTAACACCAACCAGTGCTGCTTCACCATCACCGTCCTGCCCGGGTTGCAGGTGAAATTCCGCCCGCCGCTCGACGATGACAACCGCGCTGACAATGTCGAAACCGACGCGGATGTCCGCAACCGGTTCACCCCGGGCTGCGTGATCCCGCACAAGGTTACGCTGCACGACATCTGCACCGGCGCCGATGTGACCTGCCAGTTGCGCGGCTTGGTCACCGTCACCCTCGATGTCACCGAACGCCAGGGTTCCTACACCGACTCCACGTTGTACATGGAGATTGATGAAAACCCCTGTGACACCGGCGATCAGGGCACCCTGATGTACCCGGTGGATGGCATGTACTTCTACCTGCTGCGCACCCGCGGCTACGAAGCCGGAACCGTTCATAACGACCGCTTCTTCCGCTCCGACGTGAAGGTCTATTACAACACCCACCCCGATGTGGTCGTCGGGCGCGAAGACGCCACGCTCGAAAGCCGCGGCCACTAAATGACCGTGGAATGAAACGGTCGTACGTCCTCGCGGGCGCGGTGGTGATTGGACTGGCGGCGTTGGGTCTGCTCCAACGCCGCCCGTCCGTTTGGCAGGCCCCGCCGCAGCCCGACGCTCCGGCGCCTTCCCCGACCGAGGCCGACTTACCGCCCATCAACGACCTGCCCGAATCCCCGGTCGTCGAGCCAGCCGTCGGCCCTCCCGTTGTCATCCGGTCCGACCGGCCCCTGGCCACCGTCAATGGCGTGGCCATCACGCTGCGCGACCTGATCCCCCTGAGCGAAACCAACGCGCCCACCCAATACACATTCACCACCGCCGGCTACCATTACCTCCTCGAGCGCGCCATCGCACGCGAACTGGTCACCCAACAAGCCCGCGCCCAGGGCATCACACTGACCCCGCAACACCACGACCAACTCGCCCACATTGAGCAAGCCTGTTATGGCCGGGACGGCGTGGCTCCGGACAACGTCCTGGCTCGACCCAATGAAACCAGTTCGCTGGAAAACCAAATCCACTTCGCCGTCCGCGACGCCACGGGCCGCCTGCTGCTGACCGAGTTGCTCGCCGCCAACGGCGTGCCACCGCCGCACGTAACCGAAGCGCAGGTCTTGGCCCATTACCAGGCGCACCAACAGCAGTTCGGTGCCCTGCCGCAATCTCCCGCGGAACGCGACGCCGCCTGGCAGCGCATCCGCAACCAGATCCGGCAGGAACTGACCCGCGCCAATCTCCGCTCCTATCAAACCGAGCAGGAAACCTATCTCGCCCAGCTACGCTCCCGGGCCAGCGTCCAGGTGACCAACCCCTGACGTGCCGCATCTCAAGCCGGCAGGACGCCGTGGGACCGCCGTCCCGCTTCAACTGAATCGTTGCAGCCGACAAAAAAAACGGAGGGCAGCGGGTATGAACCGCCCTCCGTCGCTCGGCGGCGAACTGTTAGCCCTTCAGCCCCGCGCGCAGCTTCCGCCAAAGCGGCCCCCACCCTACCGGCCAGTCGTGACAACACCACTACGTCACGTCAGATTTCACGTAACAATTTCGCGACTCGGCCCACCCGATTACGTCCGTCGCCCGTTCACGAGGCGCTCGGTCGCCGCGTGAACTGTGGCTATTTCGGGTTGGGCGCGAACTCGGAGCCGCCCCGGCAACGCTTCAGATAATTCAGCGCATGCACTTGGCCGGTCATTTCCAGCTCGCCGCGGTAAACCGGATCGTGCCAGCCTTCAATATCAATGCTGCCCTGCCAGTTGTTCATCCGCAGGATGCTGATCACATCGGTCCAGTTGGTGTCACCGAAGCCGGGCGTGCGATGGAACACATACGGCTGGCCGCCGCGAATCCCGACGGTGCGCACCACATCCCACATCACCGTCGCGTCCTTGCCGTGGATGTGAAAAATCCTGTGCACCCATTTCTTCAGTTGCGGCAGCGGATCAATCAAGCTGACCATCTGGTGACACGGTTCCCACTCCAAACCGATATTCTCGTCCGGCAACTCATGAAACATCATCTCCCACGCCGTCGGCGCGTGCGCGATATTCCAGTCGCCCCGCTGCCAGTCGCCGCCCATGTCGCAGTTCTCGAAGGCAATTCGCACACCCTTGTCCGCCGCGCGTTTGGCCAGCGGCCCGAACACCTTCTTGTACTGCTTCAGCGATTCGGGCACCGGCTTGTCAATCAACCGCCCCGCAAATCCCGCGACCACTGTCGCGCCGAACAAGTGCGCGTGATCAATCGCCGACTCCCACGCCGCGCGCGTCGCCTCGTCTACCGGCCGCGATTCGAGCGGGTTGCCGAACACGCCGATGCAGTTGATTTTGATGTCGTCGTCGCCGATGGCCGCTTTCACGTCCTCGGCCAACTCGTTCATCGTCAGGTCGCCGAGCTGCTGCCAAATGGTCAGCGAGAAACTCTCGAAACCATGTTGCTTGATTTGGCGGATATAGTTGCCGGTGTTTTTGTTGGCGCTCACCAACGTGCCAATGCGAATTTGAAGCAGGGGATTTTCCATGGGGTTTTGAGTCAGGGTTGTTGAGTTAGAGTTTGACTTCGACGCGCCGCCCGGTCTCCGCGCTTTCGATCGCCGCGAAGACCATCGCGAGGCTCTTGATGTTATCGGTGCAAATCGTTTCCGGTTGCCGGCCGGTGCGAATGGCTTCCACAAATTCCTTCATCAACCCGACATGGCCGTCTGCCTTGTCGTCGGGGCGAACTTCCCATGCGACCTCGCGCATCTTGTCGGTCCCCTGCACTTCGCCGACCGCCCGCACGGCCCGAAAATTTTCCCCGCCATCCCACAACGCCGAGCCGTTGCTGCCGAGAAACCGCCAGTCACACTCCCAACTGGTGGACAATCCCGTCGCGCACCAACTGCCCCGGTAGTTGTACACCACGCCGTTGCTCATCTCGAAAATCGCCATCGCCGACGCGCCGTGCGCGTACCACGAGCCTTTCGGATTCCACGACTTCGCGTACACCGCCACCGCGTCCGCCCCGGTCAGAAACCGCGCCGCATCGAACGTGTGAATCGCCATGTCCAGCAGCAACACGTGTTTCATCTGTTCGCGGAACCCGCCAAAATGCGGGCCGAGATAAAAATCGCAATTCACCGTGGTCAACTCGCCCAGCGCCCCGGACTCGATCACCCGCCGCACCCGTCGGATCGAAGGGATGTAGCGGCGATTCTGGATGACGGCATAAATCTTACCGGCCTGTTGCGCCGCCGCGACCATCCGCCGCGCGTTCTCCATCGAATCCGCCAACGGCTTCTCGCCCAGCACGTGGCACCCGTGCGCCAGCGCCGTTAACGTCACCGTCACGTGTGCCTCCGGCACGGTGCAATCGAAAACCGCATCCGGTTTGGCCTGCTGGAGCACCGTCGCCAGATCGGTGCCGATGAACGGATGGACCGCACCGGACTCGGCCGCCCGTTTCCGCGCCGCTTCCTCGCGCAAGTCCACGAACCCGACCAGTTCCACGCCGGCTTGCTTCGCCGCATTCAACCACGCGCTCGCCATCCCCCCACATCCCGCCAAAACCGCTCGAACCGGTGTTGTCATAAAGTTGGGCGGGATATAGGCAAACCCCGGCACCCCTGTCAAACGAATAGCCACCCGTCGTCAGCGCGCGGCGGCTTCGGCCTCGATTTGCTCCTCGATCGTCAACGCGGTGCTTTGCACCCGGCACAGATGCGCGTACAACCCGCCCCGCTCCATCAACTCCTCGTGCGTGCCACGTTCGATGATCCGGCCGGCCTTCAAGACCAGAATCTGATCCGCATGGCGCACCGTCGAAAGCCGGTGGGCAATCACAAAACTGGTCCGATGCGCCATCAGCCGCTCCAGCGCCTCCTGAATCAATTTCTCCGTCGCCGTGTCCACACTCGCCGTCGCCTCGTCCAAAATCAAAATCGGCGGATCTTTCAGCAACGCCCGCGCGATGCTGACCCGTTGCTTCTCGCCAACGCTGAGCTTGACGCCACGCTCGCCAACCTTCGAATCATACCCTTGCGGCAGCCGCTGGATGAATTCGTGACAATTCGCCGCCTGCGCCGCCGCGATCATCTCCGCCTCGCTCGCGTCCAACCGGCCGTACAAAATGTTTTCGCGGATCGTCCCGTTGAACAGAAACGCCTCCTGCGACACAATCCCGATTTGCTGCCGCAATGACGCCAGCGTCACGTCCCGCAGATCGTGACCGTCCAACAAAATCCGCCCACCGGTCACATCGTAAAACCGCGCCAGCAAATTCACCACCGTCGTCTTGCCCGACCCGGTCGGCCCGACCAGCGCGATCGTCTCGCCGGGCCGCGCCTGAATGGAGATGTCGTGCAGCACCGGCAGGCCGGGCCGGTACTCAAACCGCACATTCTCAAACACCACCTCGCCGCGCGTCTTCGTCAACACGTGCGCGCCCGGCTTTTCCCCGACCTCGACCGGCGCATCCAGGATGTCAAAGACCCGCTCGCCTGCCGCCCGCCCCGCTTGAAACAGTTGATTCAGCCCGTGCAAGGACCGCACCGGCCCGTAGAACATTCCGAGATACCCGAGAAACCCCACCAACTCGCCCACCGTCAACGTCCCCTGCCAGACCATCCGGCCGCCCACGCCGAAGACCACGACGTAGCCAAGCCACGCCGCAAACTCCATCGCCGGCCCGTACACCGACCAGGCGCTCATCACCACCAACGTCGCCGCCCGCAGCTTGCCGGCCTTCTCCGCAAACCGCGCCAGCTCGTGCGGCTCGCGCCCGTAACCTTTGATCTGCCGGATGCCCTGCAGATTGTCGTTGAGCAACGCGTTCATCTCCGAAGTTGCTTCCCGCACCCGCCGGTAGCGGTTGTGCGCCGTCAACGTGTACACCAGCGCCCCGCCGACCAACAACGGAATCGGCACCAACGCCCAGCCGGTCAGTTGCGGACTGAACGTGAACATCATGTACCCCACACCCGCGATCGCCAGCACCGACACCGTTCCCTGCTCAATCCCGTCAATCAACACCCGCTCGACAGCGTTGACGTCATCAATCACCCGCGTCATCAAATCCCCGGTCGCCCGCTGGTCGTAATACCGCACGCTCAACCGCTGCAGCTTGTCGTACAAATCGCGGCGCATGTCGAAAATCACCCGCTGCTCGAAGCGGTTGTTCAACTGGATCCGCAAAAAGTTGAAAAAGTCCCGCAGAAAACACGCCCCCAACAACGCCCCGGCCATCCACAAAATCCGCTCGCCCGTCGTGCCGGCAATCAACTGATCCACCAACACCTGCGTCAACTTCGGAAACGCCAACCCCGCCACCGTCGTCAGCACCGCGCACAACATCGTCCCCGCCGCAAACGCCGGGTAGCGGCCCACGTAGCCAAAGACGCGCCGAAAAATCTCCCCAGCCGGTCGCTTGCGCGCGACCATCGTCTCATCGTTGTCGGTATCATGCCAGACCATGTCCCCACCTTACCAAACTTCCGCCTCATTACACGCCGGCACTGCCCCCGTCACGCCGCGCGCCGCTGCGCCATCGCCGGCAGGCTGACCTGTTGCACGGCGGCCTCGAGAAACCGCGCCAGCGTCTGACCCGCTTGCGCCGCGCGACAGCCGAGCCGCGCCAGATCCAGAAACAAACGCGGATCGCGCAGCACCGCTGCCGCCACCCGACCGGGTTGAAGCTGGCCGACCACGAAAAAGTCGTTGAACTGTTCCGGCAGGTCTTCGTGAACCCGGTCGGTGATGCAGCGCACGGCCAGAAAATCCGTCCGCCGCGCCGCACACACCGCCGCCACCGCGCTGGTCTCCATGTCCACCGACAACGCGCCCGACGCCTGGCCGATCCGATTCTTGTTCGCCGCCTTCAACACCATCTCCTCGGCGGTAATGATCCGACCGTAGTGAACCCGGAAGTTGCCGCGAAACTGCTCCAGCCCATGCAACGAGGTCGGCTGCCCCACCACCCGCCAGCGCACGTCGCTGCCGCGGTCTTCCTCCAACTCGAGAATCTCGGTGCCGATGACGATGTCGCGATCCGCCACATCGCGGACACAGGCGCCTCCGAATCCGGCGGTGATCACCAGATCGGGCCGGTAACACTTGATCGTCATCTCCGCCGCAATCCGCGCGCATTCCTTGCCGACGCCCAGCGCCAACAACGCCACCGGCTGCCCGCCCAGTCGCCCCTCATGAAAGTCGAGGTGCGCCTGCCGCACCACGTCGTTCGCCTGCGCCCGACGCAGAATCGGATTCAACTCCTGTTTGACCGCCACCAGAATCGCAATCATCCGCGGCACTTTACGACCGCCGCGACGGAAAATCAGCCGAAAATCACGCCGCTCATCGCGGCAGGCGCCGCACCGTTTCCCACGCCGCCCGGGCGCGTTCGTTGCCGGGTTCGAGTTCCACGACGCGGCGCAAATGCGGTTCGGCTTCCGCCCAGCGCTGCTGTTCGGCGCGGATCATCGCCAGGTTGAAATGCGCGTCGGCCTGCCGGGGATTCAATCGAATCGCCTCCTCCAACCGCGGCACCGCCTCCTCCATCCGCCCCGCCCGCACCAACGCCACGCCGAGATTCGTCAGCGCCCGCGTGTTCCGCGGACGCTTCGCCACCGTATCGGTCATGATGGAAAGCTCGGTCCGGTAATCCAGATTCCGCACCCAGGTCGCGCCCGCCAGCACCAACGCCAACCCCGTCCACCACCACCGGCGTCGCACCACCCACGCCAGCGGCACCACCACCGCCAGCAACGGCAAATACATCCGCCGCTCCGCCGCCAATTCGCTGGCAATCGGCAACACGCTCGACGTCGGCGCCAGTATCAAAAAAAACCAAGCCGCCAAAAAACCCGGCCGCGGTTTTCGCCACGCCGCCCACGCCCCCGCCACCACCAGCCCGGCCACCACCACCGCCGACCACGTCACCTGCCGGGCAATCGGCCAGTCATCGTA
>CAZHLM010000021.1:0-43823 GCA_964533295.1 uncultured Verrucomicrobiota bacterium | reverse complement strand
GCCGGCCCCCGCCCGGCGCGGCTCAAGGGGCGCCCCGCACCGGCCCCTTCCCGCAAGCCGCGGCGCCGCCCGCCCTCAAGCTCCGCCAATTTCCGCCGATGATGGATTGGATGATTCTGCGCATTGTCATTCTGAGCGGCGGTCTGGCCATCACCACCGCCGCTGCGGCCTACCTGCCGGTCTGCGGGCCGGTACCCTTGCGGTTTGCCCGCGCCCCGGTCGCCCCCGTCTCGCTGCCGCCCTTGCCGGCCGCGGAGCCGCCGCCGGCCGTCCCGCTGCCGCCACCGGTCGAACCGCGGCAGGTCGTCACCCGCGCCGCCAGCGCCACACCCGAACCGTTGCTGACGCCGGCGATGATCGGCGAACTGTTGCGGTCCCATCGCCCCGAACGGTCGGACTCGGAGACGCCGCGGACGAATGTGGTGGTACCGTTTGGGTTCTTCCCGCCCGCGCCCGGCCCGCGCCCCGGTAGCAGCGCGTTGTACGAGGTGCGATGAAACGGCTCTGGCTAACCGGCTGGTGGCTGGTGACAACCGCGGTGGCGACGCCGTTGGTCGCGCCGCCCGACGATCCGTGGCAGATCAATCTGGAGCTGGCACGCCGGCAACGCAGCGCCCAGAACTTCGCCCAAGCCACCCAGACACTGGTGGCCATGTTGAATGAGCCGCTCGAAGAATCCCGCGTGCGGCTGACGTTGCTGGAACTGGCCGCGACCGCGCAGGAGGCCGGGCAGCTCGCGCGGGCGATTCAGGTGCTGGCCCAGTATCAGGAACGGTTCCCCGAAGACCCGGCCGTCCCGGAAATCTTGCTGCGCCAGGGGTTGCTGTACCGCGAGCTGGGCGCCACCGGCATGGCGCTGGCCAAGTTCTACGGCGTCATGACCACCACCCTGAACCGCAAACTCGATTCCACCGGCTACTACCAGCGACTCGTGTTGCAGGCTCAAACGGAAATCGCCGAGACCCATTACCGGCAGGGCGACCACGCGCAGGCCATCGAGTTCTTTGAACGATTGCTCAAACTCGACGCACCCGAGTTGAAACGCGAGGAGATTCACGTCCGCCTCATCCGCTCGCTGGCCGCCGCCGGCCGGTGGGCCGACGTGCGCGCGCGCGCCGACGAGTTTCACCGCGCCGGCCACTCCGATCCCGAGGTGGAGTTCTGGCACATCCGCGCTTTGGCGCATACCGGCGCGCCCCGCCCCGCCGTGGAAGCCGCCTTGCGATTGCTGGGCCGGGAGGACGCAGGCGCGTGGGGCCGGCGGGCCGGCAACGAACTGGCCAACCACCTCTACCAGGCCGGTGACTTCCTCAACGCCCGCGCCGTGTACGAAGCGTTGGCGGAAGTCGACCCCGCGCCGCAATGGCGCGTGCCGGTCTTGTACCAACTCGGCCTGACTTGTGAACGGCTCCACCAACCGGCCGATGCTGCCGCCGCTTACACCGCGGTTGCGGAATACGCCAAGCGTCTGTCGCCGCCGGTTGCCCCGAGTCTCCAGTCGGTGCTTGACTTGGCGGCGTGGCGGAAAAATCATCTGGCATGGCAATCCCAGACCGCCCCGCCAGCACCCTGACCGCCTCCGAAGCCGCCGCGGCGCTGCGGCAGCATTTGGAAATTTGTCGCGAACTGCTGACGCTGGCCGAGCAGGAACATCGCGCGCTCCAACAACCCGGCGGCTACGACGGCTCCACCACGATTCGCGCAAGAAAAACCTTGCTTTCGCGTCTCGACGAATCTAACAAAGCGCTGCAGGAGGTCGGGTGGTTCTGGCAACAACTTCACGCCGCCGAACGGCAGCGGCATGCGGACATTGCGGCGTTGATTCGCCAGAACCAGCAACTGATTATGAAACTGGTTGTGTTGGACCGCGAAAACGAACAAGCATGGCTGCGGCGCGGTCTGGTCCCGCCGCACCAGATGCCGCCCGCCCAACGTCAGCGCCCGCATTTCGTTGCCGACCTCTATCGCCAACGCAACCCACGTTGAAAGGACCCCCGTGGCTATTGATCGGATTCTCCTGGTGGAAGACGATAAAGCGCTTCGGCGCTACCTCGAAGACGCCCTGCGCAACAAACGTTATTCCGTCCGCCCCGCCGCCACCCTCGCCGAAGCCCGCGAGTGTCTGGCCGCCGACAACTATGATCTGGTGGTGACCGACCACGGGTTGCCCGACGGCACCGCCACCGAGTGGATCGCCGAACTGACCGCCCGGCCCGACCGCCCTGTTGTCATCGTCATTACCGGCAGCACCGCCATCGAAACCGCCGTGGAGTGTATGCGCCGCGGCGCCTTCGAGTACATCGTCAAACCCTTCTCGCTCGACCAATTGGAAGTGGCCATCGAGAAAGCGGAGAATTTTTCTCAGTTGGTCAAGGTCAACCGCTTCCTCAGCCGCGAGCCGCTCGCCGATGACGGGCGTGAATTGCTCGGCGACAGCCCGGCGATGCAACAATTGCGCGAACTGATCCGCCGCATCGCCCGCACCGATGCCACCGTTCTGATCCAGGGCGAAAGCGGCACCGGCAAGGAACTGATCGCCCGCGCCATCTACCGCGACAGCCCGCGCAACGGCGCGCCGTTCATCCGCGTCAACTGCGCCGCCGTCCCGGAAAACCTCGTCGAAAGCGAATTCTTCGGCCACGAAAAAGGCGCGTTCACCGGTGCGCTCAACCGCCGCGAAGGCCGCTTCGAGCTGGCGCACTCCGGCACCCTGCTGCTCGATGAAGTCAGCGAAATCCCGCTCAACCTCCAGGCCAAACTCCTCCGCGTTCTGCAGGAACGGGAGTTCGAGCGCATCGGCGGCACCAAGACCATTCAGGTGGATGTGCGCGTCATTGCCAGCACCAACCGCCATCTCGAAGACAGCGTCGCGCGCGGTGAATTCCGCCAGGACCTGTTCTATCGGCTCAACGTTGTCCCGATTCACGTCCCGCCGTTGCGTGAGCGGCGCGAGGACATCCCGCTGCTGGCCAAAAACTTTCTGCAACGCTTCGCCCGCCAGCACGGCAGCCCGGCCCGCGAACTGTCGCCGGCCGCGCTGGCGGCGCTGCAGGACCATCGCTGGCCCGGTAACGTCCGCGAACTGCAAAACGTCATCGAACGCGCCGTCATTCTCTGCGGCGCCAACGGCATCCTCGAACCCACCCACCTCGGCCTGACCAAGCCGATCACCGTGGAAACGACCCCGGCCCGACCACCGTCGCCACTGGCCCAGGCGACGCCGAGCGCGAGCCAATTCCCGACCCTGGACGAAGTGGAACGCCAACACATTCTCGAAGCGCTCAAACGATGCGAGGACAACCGCACCCACGCCGCCAAACTCCTCGACATCAGCGTTCGCACCCTCCGCAACAAACTCAAGGAATACGGCTACGGCCGGGCCGAAACCGAGGAATCCACCACCCCCGCCGCGCGCGCCGGCTAATCGCCCCCCCGATGTTCACCCGGAGCGGAGTGAAGAGTCGCCGCCGTTCAGGGACGCGCTGAAACAGGCGCGATTCTTCGTCGCGCTCCGAAAGACATCCTTCGGGAAAGAGTTCTCGGATCGGCTCTCGACCAAACCAACACCCTCAAAACCCACCCACCACCCCCTTTGCACATCTATGTAACAATTGTTACAAAGTCGTGCAACTAGGTGGGGAGGATGGCGTGGCCTGTTTGTGGGGGCGAACAAGCGCGAGGGCGCGAGGGCCTGAAAGAAAGAGGGAATCAGGTGGTGGCTTCGGCGAGGGCGGCGCGCAGGGCGCGGGCGGCGGTTGGGAGGCGGGCGGTGATTTGATCGAGGTGTTCGTGAATGGCGGTCACGACCGGCTCGGCACCGGTTTGCAAGAGTCGCCGGTAGGTTTGGAGGAATTGCCGGCTCGCTTCCGGCTCGTTGTCGCCCCACAAGGGGAGTGATTCGAGGACGCGGCCGGTCAACAGCAGGGCTTGCGCGCGTTGTTGGCGCAAGACCGGCTCGGTCGGCAGGGCACGCACCGCTTCGCCGGTCCACTCGCCGGCAAATTCCCACAGCTCGGGATGGCGCAGCGCGATCTGGCCGCCGTGTTGCCACGCCAGGGCATCGGCCGCGTTGGCGCTGACCAGCGCGTGCAGTTGTTGCAGCGCCTCCACCGGCAAGCCGCGCGCGACGAGGAATTGGACATAATCGAGCCGCGGTTGCCGGGCCGATGGTTCGGCCGCCACGGCGGCTTGAAACGCGGCGCCGGCGCCGGCGAAGTCGTTGAGCCTGGTCAGGCAGAGCGCCAGACAGTGATGCGGGCCGGCGCGGTGGATGTCTTTGTGGATCGGGCACAGGGCCGGGCGGTCGCGTTTGGCGAGGCACTGCCGGAACTGCTCGGCGGCTTCGCGCCAGTGAGCGAGGTTCAGTTCGGCCAGGCCGAGAATGAAATGCAGGGAGGCGGTCAGTCCGTGTCGGCGCGCCAGCGGGCTGGTGAGCACTTCGACCACTTGGGCGAAATGGTCGGTGGCGAGAAGCTGGCCGGCCAGTTGGGTCAGCAACGTTTCGCGCAGTTCCGGCACGACGGCGCGTTCGGGTAGCGCGTCGAGCAGTGCGAAGGCTTCAAAGTATTGTTCCAACCCGGCCTCGGTCTGGCCGGAGCGGACCAGTTCGAGGCCAAGATTCATCAGGAGGTTCGGGTCGTTCGGTAGCTCTTCGACAGCGCGTTGGAGCAACAGCAGGTTGCGGGTGTTTTTGCGTCGGGCGCGGCTGATGGCGGCGGTGTAGCCGTGGTGGCGGAGCGTGGCGCGGCTGAGGCGCAGGTCGAGGTTCCATTGTTGGCGGAGCACTTCGAGGCTGCTGAAGACCTGTTCGTGAATGCGGCCGACGTAGAACACGCCGGGCGCGTTGCGGAACAGACGCGGGACGTAGCTGCAACCTTCCTCCTCGCGGCCGACATCCACGATGGGCAGCCGGTAGGCCAGAACCTTGCGGTCGCGGATTTCGGCGCGAAGGATTTCCCGGCCTTCGGGCGTCACTTCCTCATCGGCGTCGAGCATGAGAATCCAGTCGCCCCGGGCATGTTCGAGGGCGGCGTTGCGGGCGGCGGCGAAATCATCGCGCCACGCAAACTCGTGAACCTCGGCGCCGAAGTCGGCGGCGATGGTTGGGGTGCGGTCGGTCGAGCCGGTATCCACCACGACGATTTGGTCGGCAAGGTCGCGGACGGACTGGAGGCAACCGGGCAGGAATCGTTCTTCATTTTTGGTGATCAGGCAGACGGTCAGTTTCGGCTCGGCCGGTGCCGGTGGGAACGGGCGGGGCAACCGGGCGCAAGCCGGTAGCTCGATCGGCGGAGCGCGTCGGGCGCGTCGGGCGCGGAGGGCGGCGGCTTCGGCGGCGCGGCGTTCAACCAAGTCGGCGGCGCGGGCGGCGGCGATCTCTGAGGCGCGTTCCCAGGTCCAGTGTTGGCGGACGTGGTCGCTGGCGGCGCGGCCTTTGGCGGCGGCTTCGTCGCGGTGGGTGAAGACCCAGTGAAGTTGGGCGGCGAGGGCGACTTCGTCGGGTTCGAGCAGCCAACCGGGGCCGCGCAGGGGGATGTTGCCGACGCGGCCGCCGAGCGGGACGCGGCGGGCGGGCAGGCGGCAGGCCAGTTCGTCGGTGGCGAAATCGTCGGTGGCGCCGCCGGCGGTGACGATGACTGGCCGGCCGCAGGCCATTGCTTCCAACACCGGCAGGCCAAAGCCCTCGCCCCGGTAGGGATGGACGAGGCAATCGCAGGCGGTGTACAGGCCGGGCAGTTCATCGGCCGGCCAAGTTTCGTCGAGGTAGAGAATTTCCGGGCCGTCGGTGAGGCGACGGATGTGGTCGGCGAGGGTTTGGCCGGCGTAGAAACTGTCGCCGCCAAAATCTTTGATCACCAGACACACGTCGTCGGCCGCCGTGAAATGTTGCCGGTAGGCGCGCAGCAGCAGGTCGGCGCCTTTGCGATGGATGGTGCCGCCGACGAAGAGGAACTTGAACGATTTGGTGGTTGGCAACGGACGCGGCGGGGCGTCGGGTCGGAAGCGGCGCGGGTCAATGCCGTTGGGGACGATTTTGATTTTGTCGGGCGGGATACCGGACTCGACGAAGGCGCGACGGCTGGTTTCGGAGGGAGTCCAGAATTCGTCCACGGCGTGGCTGTGGGCGACCCATTCGATCGGGACGTGGCCGTACTCCCACGGTTGCATGACGACCCAGAGACCGCGGGCCGGTTTGGTCCAGAGCGGCGGCCAGCAGTGGCGGACGGTGACATCGGGCCGGTCGGGTTTGATTTGTTTGGCGAGGTGGCGGGTGAACTGGCGATTGACCAGCGCGAGGCTGCCGGTGCCGCTGGCGCCTTCCCAGGCGATGCGGACGGTTTTCTTTGCCGGCGGGAGCGAGATGACGCGGCCGTTGGCCGGCGGACGTTGAGCGGTGGCGAGGCGTTGTTCGATCTGGGCGAGCCGTTCGACGACGAGGTCGGCGACGCGTTCGCGGCTGTAATGGGCGATCATGTGGGCGCGGGCGGCGCGGCCTTTGGCGCGGGCCTCGTCGGGGTGTTGCAGGATGTGGCGCAGGATGTGGCGCAGATGGGTTTCGGAGGGATTGGCCCAGCGATGCCCCCGGTAGTGCCAGAGTTGCGGCTCGACGAGCGTGATCTCCTGCAGTTCGTAATCGAGCAGGTAGGCCACGTCGTTATTCATGAACTCGGTGTTGCCGCTCCAGCCGGTGGCGATGACCGGCAGCTCCATCAACATCGCTTCGTGATGCGGTCGGCCCCAACCTTCGCCGCGGCTCGGGGCGACGAGACAATCGGCGGCGCGGTACAGGCGCGGCAGGTCGGCCAGCGGGATTTGGTCGGCGAGGATTTCGATGCGCGGCCAGCGTTTGTCGCCGAGACCGAGCGTGGCGGCGTGGTCGCGGATCATCTGCCAGATCGTGTCGCGCGGGTTGCCATCCGGCTCGCCGAACAAGTAGGTGCGCAGGTACAGGCACACATCGTCATCGGCACTGAACTCGCGGAGGTAGGCGGCCAGCAACACGTCCCACGCTTTGCGGCTGGACCATTCGAAGACGGCGAGGAAGTTGAAGCCGGCACGGTTCGGCAGCGGCCACGGCTGATGCCGGGCGGGATCGAATTCGTGGTGGTCCACGGCTTCGGGGATGACGACGAGTTTGTCGCGTTCGACGCCGGCAGCAGCAAAGGTTTCGACGTTGAAGCGGCTGGGCACCCAGATTTCGTCCATGCGGTTGCAGGCCGGCACCCATGCGGCCGGCAGGCGATCGGTCTCGAACATCGTGCGACCGATCCGGTAGTCGGCGTCGGGCAATTCGCGGAAGCCGGTGGCTGGGTTGTGGGCGATGAGGAATCCGCCGCGCAGATGGGGAAAGCGGTTGCGCAACGCGAAGAGCGTGTGGCGTTCGGTGGCCGGCAGGCCGGCGACGAAGGATTCGGAGCAGAGATTGTTGTGGTGTTCGAGACCGAGCTGGAGCCGGTCGGCCAGCGGGAGGAGGAAGTTGATCGCTTCGCTGGCGTAGCCGCTGGGGTTGAAGACCGGGCCGCACCAGCGGACCGGCCAGCGGACGGCGCGCGGTTCCATCGCGGAGAGCAGACAGGTCAGCCGGTCGAGGTACTCGGTGTCGGAGTAGGCGAAGGCGTGGGTCGGGTCATCGGCGTCAATGAACCGCGCGGTGCCGCCGCCGAGGATGACGTTCCAGGGCTGGACGTCGCGGTGGGCGGTCGGGGCGTTTTGGCGGAGTTGATCGGCGATCCAGCGGGGGCGCGGGTAGGCGCCATGGAACCACATCCAGGTGTGGAGGTTGATGCCCGGCAGCCAGTCGCGGGATTCGGGTTTGTTGTGGAACTGGACGCGTTTCTGGTGAACGTCGCTGGTGATGGTCAGGCGCATGCCGGTGCGCGGCGTGCCGAGGTAGGATTCGGTGATGGCGGTTTTCGGCTGGGACAACCGGTAGATCGGGCGCTGACCGCCGTCGAGATGGCTCGGGCCGTAGCCGAGCAACTGCGCGTCGGGCGGGAGCGTGGCGGTGACGGCTTCGCGGACGATCGCCTGGCCGCAGGCGTTGGCTTCGTTGGGCAGTTCAAGGATCAGATGGTCGCCGAGGGAACGCAGCACGGCGAGCGATTCGGCGAACGAGCCGTCGAGATGATGAATGACGCTGAGCGCGAGCACGACGTCGAAGTGTTCGACGGCGGCAAGCGCCCGCAGGTCGGCGAGGCGAAAGACGTGGGCGAGAAGGAGGACGCGGGGATTGTCGTTTTGCTCGAGCACTTCCCGGGTCCAGTCGGAGTAGATGCCCTCGGCGGCCACCGCGGTGCAATCGAACTGCTCGGTCAGCCGCAACGAGAAGTAGGCGAGGTTGGCGCCGAGATCGAGGACGGTGAAGGGGCGGCGGTATTGCCGGCAGAACTGCGCGATCAATTCGTATCGCTCGGCGCAGCGGCGGATGCCGGGTCGGACGACGCGGCCTTTGACCCAGATGTCCTGATATTGTTCCAGCGAGGCGCGCGGCGGGCGCGGCGCGGGAGGGGGCGGCGCGGGTGGCAGGGCCGGCAGCGTGCGGCCGGCGCGGCGGAATTCGTCGGACTGGAGAAATTCGGCGAGCAGGTCGGCGCGGGAGCGGCCCTGATAGAGCTGGGTGAGATAGAGGTTGTAGCCGGTTTCGTCAAAGCCGCGTCCGAAGACGTGCCGGTAGGCAGCGATGAGGAATTGCGGGTGACTGGCGGTGGCGAAGTGCTGGAGAAAATCGTTCATGGCGCGGGGGCGGGGCGGACAAGTTTGGGAAGGGCGGAGGGCTGGCGGGTCAGCGCCTGGCGGTTGGTTTGCTGGATTTCGTCGTAGATTTCCTGGCGATGGATGGCGACGGAGGGAGGGGCGGCGAGGCCGAGTTTGACGGTGTTGCCCTCGACGCGGATGACGCGGACGGTGATGCGTCCGTCAATGACGATGCTTTCGCCGATGTCGCGGGAGAGAACAAGCATGGGTCACGCGGTGGTGGGCAGGGGGTGTTGGGTGCTGAACTCGGCGGCGTTTTCGGGCACGACCTGTTTGCCGATGCTGGTGCGGGTGTTGATGACGACGGGGCCTTTGAGGTTGATCGTGGCGCGGCCATCGCGACGGAGGGTGACGATGTTCAGGACCTCGGCCTCGGTGGGGGCGCGCAGTTGGAGAAACTCGACATCGGCCGGGGCGAGGACGGGCCGGTAGTCCAGCCCCGCGGCGGCCGGGGGCAGGACGAGAAATGCTTGCGCTGGGTCCGTGGCGTCGCGCAGCCAGAGAAAGGGCGCTTCGTCCGGGTGTCCGATTAATTGATAATGTTTGCGGTCTTCGAAACCGAGCAGGCCCAGCGGGAAAAACACCGCCGCGCCGTCGCAGATGGGTAATCCACTCATGATGGTCGGCTGCGAGGCAACGGCTGTGCCAAGCGCGGTGACACGGGAAAAAGTGGGCGGCAACGGTGTCGGTCGGCAAAAGGTGCCGAGGCCGGGGGGCGAGAATTGCCGGGGCGGCGTCGCGCCAAAGAAGGATTCAAGCCGGCACGAATTCTGCCGATACCGAATTGAGCCAAACAACAAAGGAACCGCCCCATGCCGACCCTCGACGAGTACATCAATCGCGCGCACCATTTGGTGCCGGCGCCGCAAGTGTTGCCGCAACTGCTGCCGTTGCTGAACCAGCCGGACATTGACACGAGCAAGGTGGTGGACTTGATCTCGTACAACCAGTCGCTGACCGGCAACGTCCTGCGGATCTGCAACAGCGCCTACTACAGCCGCGGGACGACGATTGACAACATCCAGCACGCCGTGACGCGGATTGGGTTTCGGCAGCTCTACGACATTGTCGTTTCGATCATCTCCTCCGTGACGCTGGCCCGGCCGCAGAAGGGCTACGGTGTGGAAGCCAATGAACTGTGGGATCACTCCGTCACCACGGCGTTGGCGGCGCAACTGATCGCCCAGGACGCGCAGCAGGATCAACAGGTTGTGTTCACGGCGGCGATTTTGCACGACATCGGCAAGATCGTGCTGTCGGTGGCGTTGGAGGACATGCGCGAGCAGGTTCAGAAAGAGGCCGGCCGCAACGGTCTGTCGCCGATCGAACTGGAAATCAAACTGCTCGGCGTCAACCACGCGGAAGTCGGCGGGCGGCTGCTGGAGAAATGGAAATTGCCGGAGAATCTGGCCGAGGCCGTGCGGTTCCATCACACGCCGCATGGCGCCAACGGCCACAGCAAGATCGCCGCGTGCGTCTATCTCGGCAATTTCGTCTCCTATTTCATGGGGCACGGCTACGGTCAGCACGCGCTGGATCTGAAAGCGCGCGACGAAGCGCTGAAGCTGCTGAACGTCTCGTCCGACAAACTGCCGCACTACATGAACGAGACCATCGAGAAGCTCAAGAAGGTCAAGCACGTCTATAATCTGAAGTAGTCCGGCCGTGCGGGCGCGACGCGGCACGGTCTTTGCCACGCCGGCAGGGGATGGCGCTTTTCGATCACGCCGAGAGAACCGAGCAAGCCACGCCACGCCGGCAGGAAGAGGCCCAGAAACGCGGTCAGATTCCGCGCAGCGCCGAGGTGCAGACCGTCTTTGTGTTGCTGGCCGGGTTGGCGGCGTTGACGTTTTCCGGCCGCCACGTTTGGGAGACGCTGGCGGCGGCGACCCAGCATGTGCTGGGTCATCTGCACCGGGTTCCGCTGACGGAAGGCCAACTGCCCCATTACGCCCTGGCCGGTGTCTGGTTGCTGGCGCAGTGTGTGGGGCCGGTGTTGGCGGCGGTGTTGGGCGGCGCGTTGCTGGCCGGGGCGATTCAAAGCCGGTTCAGCACGGCGTCGGAAGCGCTGGCGCCGAAGTGGGAGCGGCTGAATCCGTGGGAAGGTTTGCAGCGGATGTTTTCGCTGCGCTCGGCGGCGCCGACGGCGATGGCGGCGGTGAAGCTGGCGATCGTGGTGGGGCTGACGTACTCGGTGGTGCGCGACGTGTTGACCGACCCGATTTTTTATTCGGCGGTGCCCGCGGCAAGGATTGCCCAGTTCCTGGCGGAGACGGCCGGGAAAATTGTGCTGCGTGTCGGGCTGGCGATGATCTTCATTGCCATGGCGGACTATGCGTACCAGTTCTGGCAGAACCAGCGCGATTTGATGATGACGCGCGACGAGTTGAAGGAAGAACTGAAAAACGCGGAAGGCAATCCGCTCGTCAAAGCGCAGCAACGGCGCCGCCGCACGGCGTTCACCCTGCGGCGCCAACTGCTCGAAGTCCCGCAGGCCGATGTGGTTGTCACCAACCCGACGCATCTGGCGGTTGCGTTGCGCTACGACCGCAAGACGATGCGGGCGCCGCGGATTGTGGCCAAAGGCGCGCGGCACAACGCGCGGCGAATCCGCGAGATCGCGGCGCAGCATCAGGTGCCGATTCTGGAAAACAAGCCGCTGGCACGGCTCATGTATCGCTACGGGCGGGTGGGAGCGGAAATTCCCGCCTCCCTGTACGCCGCCGTCGCCGAAGTGTTGGCGTGGGTGTACCGGACAAATCGGTACCGCTATTACCAGGAACAACTGACGCACCACGGATGAATCGCAAGAGAAAGTTTCGCAGAGCACAACCCGCGGGCCGGCCGAGGCCGGCGCGCGCGCCGACCGGCTGCGGGTGGTCGGGCGGGAACGACCGGCCATGAGCGCGGCGACATCCAAGCTGAATCGGTTCTTCCACCTCGGCGATCTCTGGTTGGTGGCCGGGTTGTTGGGGACGGTGCTGTTGTTGATTTTGCCGGTGCCGACGGTGTTGTTGGACATGCTGCTGGCGCTGAGCGTGGCGCTGGCGTTGTTGACGATGCTGGTGATTTTGTACGTGCGGGATCCGGCGGATTTCACCGGGTTTCCCTCGTTGCTGTTGTTCATCACGCTGTTTCGGCTGGCCCTGAACGTCGCCAGCACCCGCCTGATTCTGCTCGACGGCTATGCCGGCCACATCATCGAGGCGTTCGGCCAGTTCGTCGTCCGCGGCAACTACGTCGTCGGGCTGGTCGTGTTTGTGATTCTGGTGCTGATCAATTTCATCGTGATCACCAAGGGCGCCGGCCGCATCGCGGAAGTGGCCGCGCGGTTCACCCTCGACGCCCTGCCCGGCAAGCAGATGGCGATTGACGCGGAGTTGAACGCCGGGCTGATCAAGGAGGAGGAGGCGCGGGCGCGCCGTCGCCAGCTCGAGCAGGAATCGGATTTTTACGGCGCGATGGACGGCGCCAGCAAGTTCGTGCGCGGCGACGCGATTGCCGCGATTTTGATCACGTTGATCAACATCCTCGGCGGGTTCGCGGTCGGCATTCTGCAAAAAGGCATGACCGTGACCGAGTCGCTGCAACGGTTCACGCTGTTGTCGGTGGGCGACGGGTTGGTCTCGCAAATCCCGGCGCTGATCACCTCCACCGCGGCCGGTATCCTCGTGACCCGCGCGGCGTCGCGCAGCAGTCTGGGGCAGGACCTGACCCGCCAACTGTTCTTTTTCCCGCGCGCCGTGACGATGCTGGCCGGGATGCTGGCGTTGCTGGCGTTGGTGCCCGGCCTGCCGATGTTTCCGTTTCTGGCGCTGGCCAGCGGCACCGGGCTGCTGGCCTACGGGTTGCGCAAGCACGGCGGCGTGCCGCCCGCGGCCGAGCCGGGCAGGGACGAGGCGAAACCCGTCGCGAAGGAGGCCGCCCCCGCCGCCGGCGCCGACAAGCTGGAATCGTTGCTGAGTGTGGACGCGCTGCAGATTGAATTGGGCTACGGCCTGGTGGGGTTGGCGGACGCGCGCAAGGGCGGCGACCTGTTGGAGCGGGTGACCAGCGTGCGGCGGCAATTCGCCAGCGAGATGGGGGTGATCATCCCGCCGATCCGGTTGCGGGACAACTTGCAGTTGGGCGCGCAGGAGTACCGGTTCCTGATCAAAGGCGAAGCCGTGGCGCGCGGCGAACTGCGGCCCGGCCACTGGCTGGCGATGAACGCGACGAACAGCGCCGTCTCCGTGCCCGGCGAGCCGACCGTCGAGCCGGTCTTTCAATTACCGGCCCTGTGGATTACGGAGGCGACGCGCCGCGACGCCGAGTTGGCCGGCTTCACGGTGGTGGACGCGGCGGCGGTGCTGGTGACGCATCTGTCCGAGACGATCAAACGCAACGCCCACACGATCCTGTCGCGGCAGGACGTGCAGGCGTTGTTGGATCATCTGAAACAAACGCACCCGACCGTGGTCAACGAGCTGGTCCCCGCCCAACTGACCGTCGGCCAGGTGCAGCGGATTCTGCAAAACCTGCTGGCCGAGGGCGTCTCGATCCGCAACCTCGCGCTGGTGCTGGAACGGGTCAGCGATTACACGGCGGTGACGAAGAATCCGGACGAGTTGAGCGAACACGCCCGGCGCGCGCTGGCCGCGCAAATCGCCCGTCCGTTCCAGCAGCCGACCGGGACGCTGCGGGCGATCACGCTCGATCCGAAACTGGAACAGGAAATCGCGAAGGGTTTGCGGCAGTCGCCCACCGAGATCGGGCTGGTGCTGGAACCGCGGCTGGCGCGGCATGTGATGGACGCGTTGGCGAAGGTGGTCCAGCCGATGATCGCGGCGGGCCAGCCGCCGGTGGTGTTGTGCGCGCCGCAAATCCGGCTCGGTTTCCGGCGATTTTTCGAAAGCACATTTGGCGATCTGGCCGTGTTGTCCTACGCCGAAATTCCGCCGCGCGCGGCGATCGAAAGCGCCGCGATGATCCCGTGTCCGGAGTAACCGATGTCGCTGGAACATTTCATCGCCGAGACCGCCGAGGACGCCGCGCGTCAGATCCGCGCGCGGCTGGGTCCCGACGCCGTGGTGGTTCAGATCCGGTCGGTGCCGGGCCGGTGGTTTGGCAAACGGCGGTTGGAGGTGTTGGCGCGCGCGCCCGACCGGCCGGCCGCGGTCGCCGCGCCGGTCGCTCCTGCCGCTCCCGCCGCCTGTTTGCCGGTCGAGGCGGCGCCGCGGCGGACGTCGTCGGCCGTGTTGTTGGAATCGCTGGGGTTGTTGCCGGTGTTTGCGGCGCAATTGAGCGAGCAGATCGCGGAGCGCGGCGGCGCCGACGGCGATGTGCGGGAACTGCGTGCGGCGTTGGCGGCGACGTGGCGGGCGTGTGCCGCGGCGGACCAGAGCCGGTTGCATCTGTTTGTCGGGCCGGCCGGCGCGGGCAAGACGACGGTGTTGTGTCAGTGGCTGACGCGGGAGGTGCTGGGGCGGGGACGGTCGGCGCGGGTGTGGCGGTTGGACGGGACGACGGCGAACACGGCGGAGGCGTTGTCCGCCCAGGCGGAGTTGCTGGGTGTGCCGCTGGAGCGGACGTGGTCGGGCGCGCCGTGGGAAGAAGCGGTGGGGTTGGTGGATGTGCCCGGTCGGTTTGTGCCGGAGCTGCCGGGGGCGCAGGTGCATTTGGTGTTGAACGGGGCGTATGAGTCGGCGGTGTTGGTGCAACAGGCGCGACAGTTTCGCGGTGTCCACGACATCATCGTGACGCATTTGGATGAGGAGCCGCGGTGGGGGAAATTGTGGAACGTGGTGTTGGGCAGCGGTTGCCCGATCCGGTATCTGGCGACCGGGCAAAATATTCCCAGCGATTTCGTGGAGGCGACGGCGACGCGCGTGCTGGCGCGGCTGTTTCCGTCGGAGTAACCCGTGGCAAACCGAGTGCTTAACAGTCGGACACGCATGAAATGGCTGTTACTGATCGGCGCGGTGATGGGCTTCGCGATTGGGTTGGGATTTGGAATGATCCACCACAAATCGCTGGCGATGTCGTTGTTGCAGGCGTGCGTGGCGCTGTATGTGGGCGCGCGGTTGATGCGGTGGTGGGGGCGGAAGTGGGAAGCGGCGCTGCGCGAGTCGCAAGGAGATGCCCGCCGTGGTTGAAACCCCCGTTGCCACGACCGTCGGCGCCAAAGCGCCCGCCTGTTACCGCGCTCCGCCGGGCAGCGCGGCGGAGGGCGAACTGGTGCGGGAGTATTTGCCGTTGGTGCGGACGGTGGTGGGCCGGCTGGCGCTGACGTTGCCGGCGCATGTGGATCAGGAGGATTTGTTGAGCGCGGGCACGGTCGGGTTGTTGAACGCGCTGCGGAATTTCGATGCCAGCAACGGCGCCAGTTTCGCGACCTACGCGCGGATTCGGATTCAGGGCGCGGTGCTCGACGAATTGCGGCGAATGGATTGCGTCAGCCGCGGCGTCCGTGACAAGGCGCGGCAGGTGCAGGCGGTCTGGGCGGAGTTGGAACAGCGGCACAGCCGGCCGCCGACGGAGGCGGAGATGGCGGCGGCGTTGCGGTTGTCGCCGGCCGCGTATGCGGAGTTGTTGGACGAGATTCGGCCGGTGACGTTTGTGTGTTTGGACGCGGCGACCCAGCGCGAGGCCGGGGAGGACGGGGTGGCGCCGGCGGAATGCATCGCCGATCCCGGTCAGGACAATCCGGAGGAGGGCGCGGCGCGGCGGGAATTGGCGCGGTTGATCGCGGCGCGGATCCAGCAACTGCCGGAGGTGCAGCGGAAAGTGCTGGCGCTTTATTATTTTGAGGACCTGCGGCTGCGGGAGATCGCGGCGGCTTTCGGAGTGACCGAGTCGCGGATTTGCCAGATTCACGCGCAGGCGATTCTGGCGATCCGCAGTTTCATTCAGCAACAGGAGCACGGACTGTCATGATTGTGATTGTGGGTTTCATTGTGGTGTTGGGCGCGGTGCTCGGCGGCTTTTCGATGGCCGGCGGGCACGTCGGCGCGTTGCTGCATATTTCGGAGTTCATCGTGATCGGCGGCGCGGCGTTGGGCGCGCTGATCGTGATGTCGCCGAAGAAAGTCATCCTCGACATCGTCAAGGGACTGCTCCAGACGTTGAAGGGCGCGCCCTACGACCGCAAGGCGTATGAGGAGTTGATCAAGGCGCTGTACGAGATGTTCATGCTCGGGCGTCGCGAAGGCATGATCGCGCTGGAAGAACACGTCAACACCCCGGCCACCAGCGCAATCCTGTCGAAGTATCCCTCGATCCAGAAAAACCATCACGCCGTGGAGTTCCTCTGCAACGCGCTGCGCCCGATCGTGGACGGCCGCGTCAAACCGGACCAGTTGGAGTTGCTGCTGGAGACGGAATTGAAAGCCCGCGAAGTGGAACATCACGCGCCGATCGGGGTGCTGGCCAAGACCGCCGACGCGCTGCCCGGCTTCGGCATTGTCGCGGCGGTGCTCGGCATCATCATCACGATGGGCGCCATTGCCGGCCCGCCGGAAGAAATCGGCCACAAAGTCGGCGCGGCGCTCGTCGGGACCTTTCTCGGCATTTTGCTGTCGTATGGGTTTGCCCATCCGCTGGCCTCCAACATGGAATTTATCGGCGCGGCGGAACTGGCCTATCTGCGCTGCATGTCCACGTCGATCGTCGCCTTCGCGAAGGGGCTGGCGCCGATTGTGGCGGTGGACGTGGCGCGACGCGGGTTGAGCAGCGACGTGCGACCCAGCGCCGAGGAGTTGGAAACCATGTTGAAGGCGCTCAGCCAGGCGAAAGGAGCCTAAGCGATGGCAGCCGGCGGCGGTGGTTCCTGGAAAGTGGCCTACGCGGATTTCGTCACCGCGATGATGGCGTTGTTTCTCGTGCTCTGGATCACCTCCCAGGACAAAAAAATCAAGGAGGCCATTGAGCTGACCTTCAAACATCCGTTCCTGAAAGGTCCGCGCCAATCCTCCGGCATCATCCCCAACACCATCGAAAGCGTCCGCGGCCGCTCGCTGGCCGGGCAGTACGAACAACCCTCCGTCATCGAAGTCACCATGCTCCAGCGGCTCAACGATGACATCGTCAAAATCCTCGCCACCAATCCCGATCACGCCCGCAACCAATCGGTCCTGCTCGAATTCACCGAGCGCGGCCTGAACATCAGCGTCCTGAACCGTTCCCAGAAACCGATCTTCGAGCCGGGCACCGCGCGGTTTACCGAATACGGTCGCTGGGTCTTCCAAACGCTGGCCTGGGAAATCGCCCGCTACAAACAGTTCACGGTCGAACTGGAAGGTCACTGCCCCACCGCCGTCACGTCCGAGGAAGGCGTCGCCGACAAATGGGACCTGACCGCCAGTCGCGCCAACGTCGCCCGCCGGCTCATCGTCGCCAGCGGCGTCGCCGCCGAACGCATCGCCAAGGTGGCCGGCTACGGCGACACACAACCGTTGCCGCAGTACCGGCCCACCGACGAAATGAACAGCCGCGTCACGATCCTGCTGACCACGCCGCCGCCCTCCGACCTCCGCGCCGACCGCTCGCCATGAACGACGACTTCATCCCGTTGCTGCCCGCCGCCCCGACTCCGTCCACCCCGGCACCCGCTTTCGCCCCCGCCGCCGCCGCCGCGCCCACCGGGCCCAACGCGCCGGCGTCCGCCCACCAACCCCGGCTGACCGTCCGCCAGGCCGGCGACCGCATCACGCATGTCATCGTCCACTGCGCCTGCGGGGAACAGATTGAACTGGCCTGCGAACACGCCACGTGACCGGCCCGGCAAATCCTGCCTCCCGGCTCGGCAGCAACTGCCGCTCGCGCCCCCGCCGCCGCGCACCGCGCCCGCCCCCGGCCGCGTTGATCCCCGTGGCACAGTCATTGCAAAGCAACCGGGCGCCATGAATGTCAGTCTCACGCAAGCTGCTGCCGCGATGACCGCCGCCGCGCGCTGGCAGGAAATGATCTCGCAAAACCTCGCGGCCGGCACCGTGCCGGGCTTCAAACGCCAGGAAGTCGCCTTCGCCACCCTCGCGCCCGCGCACCTGCCCCACGTCGCCCTGAGCACCGCGCGCGTCGTCACCAACTTTTCCCAAGGTCAAATCCGCCCCACCGGCTCGCCGACCGATGTTGCGCTCGATGGTCCGGGCTTTTTCGAGGTCCAACGACCCGACGGTCAAACCGCCTACACCCGCGACGGTGAGTTCCGCCTCGACCCGCAAGGTCAGCTCGTCACGAAACAAGGCTACCCGGTCATGGGTGATGGCGGTCCCATCCAGCTCGACTTGAACAACCCCGCTCCGCTGTCCATCGGCGCCGACGGCACGGTCAGTCAGGGCGCCGAGGTGAAAGGCAAACTCAAAACCGTCGCGTTCCAAGACCCGACGCTGCTGCAACCGATCGGTCAGGGCCAGTTCCTGGCCACCGCGCCCGGCCTGGTGCCGCTGGCGGCGACGACCGCCTTCCGCCAGGGCTACCTCGAGTCCGGCAACGCCTCGCCCGTCACCGAGATGGCGCACCTGATCGCCGCGATGCGCCAATTCGAAGCCACCCAGCGCGTCGTGCAAGCCCACGACGACCGCCTCGGCAAAGCCATCAGCGAACTCGGCAACCCCGCCTAGGAGACTGACCCGCCATGTTACGCGCCCTCTACTCCGCCGCCGCCGGCATGCACGCCCAGCAGTCCAATCTCGACGTCATCGCCAACAACCTCGCCAACGTCAACACCACCGGCTTCAAGAAAAGCAAAATCGAATTCCAGGACCTGCTCTACGAACAGGAGCGCGCCGCCGGCTCCGACCAGGGCGCCGGCAATCTCCTGCCGACCGGCATTCAAATCGGTCACGGCTCCCAAATCGTTGCCACCTCCCGCATCTTCTCCAACGGCGAACTGAGCCGCACCGCCGAACGCCTCGACGTCGCCATCCAGGGCGACGGCTTCTTCGAAGTTCAACTGCCCGACGGCTCGAAAGCCTACACCCGCGACGGCGCCTTCAAGACCGACGCCAGCGGCCGCGTGGTCACCAGCGACGGCTTGCCGGTCCAGGGTTTCCAACCCGTCCCGACCGGCACCGCCAACATCACCATCGCCGCCAACGGCGATGTCCAGTACCGCGGCGCCGGCGGTAACGCCAGCTTCCGCATCCAACTCGTCCGCTTCACCAACCCCGCCGGCCTCGAAGCCATGGGCCGCAACCTGTTCCGCGAAACCCCGGCCTCCGGCACCGCCGAACTCGGCAATCCCTCCGAAAACGGTTTCGGCTCGCTCGCCCAGGGCTACCTCGAACTGTCCAACGTCAAAATCGTCGAGGAAATGGTCAACCTCATCGTCGCCCAACGCGCCTACGAGGTGAACGCCAAAGCCGTCCAGGCCTCCGACGAAATGATGCAACAAAGCAACAACCTCCGTCGCTAACCCATGAACCACCTGCGCATCACCCTGGTGCTGGCTGCGATCTTCCTCGGTCGCGGCGGCGGCGTCCTCCTCCGCGCCGAAGAACCCGCCGCGACCACCTTTACCGAGACCGATCTCCACCAAGCGCTCACCGCCGTTCTCCAGCGCGACCACGTCCGCGACCTCGGCGAACTGGAACTGACCCTGACCCGTCGCTGGGCCACGCTGACCGTCACCAACACCGAGCCGGTCAGCCTGCAAATCCTCGAACTGCCCACCCTTGGCGTCACCGCCAATTTCATCGTCCGTTTCGCCCTCCATGCCGGCAGCCAATCGCTCGGCGCCTGGCAAATGCCCGTCACCGCCCGCGTCTGGCGCGACGTCTGGATCGCTCGCAGCCCGCTGCGCCGCGGTCAACTGCTCAGCGAAACCGACCGCGTCCGCGAACGTCGCGACGTGTTGACCATCCGCGACACGTGGTCGGGCGGCACCGCCGATGAGCCGCTCTGCGAACTGGCCGAAAGCGTGCCGGCCGGCGCGCCGTTGCTCCAGCGCCATGTCAAACCCCGCACGCTGGTCCGCCGCGGCCAGATCATCGAAGCTGTCGCCCGCAGCGGCGCGCTCGTCGTCTCCCTCAAGGTCGAAGCGCTCGAAGATGGCGCGGCCGGTCAACAGGTCCGCGTCCGCAACCTCCAGACCAAACGCGAATTTCGCGGCAAGGTGGAAAATGAAGCGACTGTTACCGTGGCTCTGTAGCCTCGCGCTGGCCGGCGGCGCGGCCGCCGACTCGCTCTGGCAACTCGATTCGCCCGGCTCGCTGGTGGCCGACCGCAAGGCCGTCGCCATCGGCGACATCCTCACCGTCCTGGTGCAGGAATCCAGCACCGCCAGCAAGGACAACAGCACCAAGACCGGCAAAAAAACCGGGGTGGACGCCTCGCTGGAGACCATCCTGTTCAGCCCGACCGCCAGCGGGCTGTTCACCCACAACGGTCAGTTGCCGGCCATGAAGTTCAGCGGCTCACAAGACTTCGACGGCGGCGGCACCATCGAAAACACGGAACAAATCGTCGCCAAAATCCCCGTCCGCGTCGTGGACGTGTTGCCCAACCGCCACCTCGTCGTCGAAGGCACCCGCCACACCTCGTTCGGCGGCGAGAAACAGGACATCATCCTCCGCGGCGTCGTCCGCCCCGAAGACATCGCCGCCAACAACACCGTCTTCAGCTACCACGTCGCCGATGCCACCATCCAAATCGTCAACAAAGGCACCGTCACCGACAGCCAGCGCAAAGGCTGGCTGACTCGGCTCTGGGAAGTCGTCACCCCCTTCTGATCATGCGTTCCCGCACCGCCATCGCCATGTCGCTGTTGCTCGGTCTGGTCGGCCTGCCGGCCGCGTTCGCCGCCGGCGTGCGCGTCAAGGATCTCACCCTCGTCGCCGGCGCCCGCGACAACCAACTCGTCGGCTACGGCATCGTGACCGGCCTGGCCGGCGACGGCGACAAAAATCCCGTCTACACCGTCCAGAGCATCGCCAATCTCCTCCAACGTTTCGGCATCAACGTCCCGCCCGCCACCCTCGCCGCCAAAAACGTCGCCGTCGTCATCGTCACCGCCGACATCCCGGCCTTCCTCAAATCCGGCGCGCGGCTCGATGTCACCGTCTCCTCGCTCGGCGACGCCAAATCGCTGCAGGGCGGCGTGCTGTTGCAAACGCCCCTGGTCGGCGCCGACGGCAGGGTGTACGCCGTCGCGCAAGGCCCGATCTCGATTGGCGGATTTGCGGCCGGGGTGGAAGGCGGCGGCGGCGCCACGGTGCAGAAAAACCATCCCACCACCGGCCAGATCATCGGCGGCGCGCTCGTCGAACGCGAAATCCCCGCCACCATCGTCCGCCACAATTACGTCGAGCTGCTGCTGCGCGAGCCCGATTTCACCTCGGCCGCCCGGCTGGCCGCCGCCATCAACGAGAAATTCCCCGCCAGCGCCACCGCCGTGGACTCCACCAGCGTCCGCGTCGAACTGCCGCCCGGCGCGCCGCCGGTCGAGTTCATCGCCCATCTCCAGGCCGTGGAAGTCGTCCCGGACACGCCCGCCCGCATCATCATCAACGAACGGACCGGCACCATCGTCGCCACCTCGCGCATCCAAATCTCCAGTTGCGCCGTCTCCCACGGCAACCTGACCATCAACATCGCCTCCACTCTCGATGTCTCCCAGCCCAACCCCTTCAACGAATCCGGCACCACCGTCGTCACCCCGCGCACCGACACCACCGTCACCGAAAACAAAGGCTCGCTCGTCACCCTGCCGGAGCTGCCCACCGTCGAGAAAGTCGCCGCCGCCCTCAACGCCCTCGGCGTTACGCCGCGCGACATGATGGCCATCTTCCAGGCCCTCAAACAAGCCGGCGCTCTTCAGGCCGAATTGATCATCCGCTGACCATGAACATCTCCCCCACCCAACCCGCCACACCACTCGAACGGCTCGCGACTCAGCCGGGCTTGTCCGAACCGGAGAAAATCGCCGAGGCCAGCCGCCAGTTCGAAGCCGTCTTACTGCGCCAGATCCTCACCGAAGCCCAAAAAACCCAGTTCAAATCCAAATTCACCGACGACTCCTTCGCCGCCGGCGTGTACCGCGACCTGACCGTTCAACATCTCGCCGACGCCCTCAGTCGCCACGGTTCGTTCGGTCTGGCCCGGACGCTCACCGCCCAACTGAACCGCCCGGCCTCCGCGCCATGAACGAACACGTCCAAGCCCTCATCCACGCGCTGCGCGGCGAACTCGAACAGTACGGCGCGCTGCTTGCCCTGCTCGAACAACAACGCGACCTCGTCATCCACCGCGCGCCCGACGCGTTGCTGGCCAATCTGGCCGCGCTCAACGCCCAAACCGCCGTCGTCGAAGTCGCCCGCCGCGACCGCGAAACCCGCCAGCGCCAGCTCGCCGCCGCCCTGCACCTGCCGGCCACGACCACGCTGACCGAATTGGGCCGCTGCCTGCCCGGGGATGTCGGCCTGTTGCTGCAGGCGCTGCTCGACGAAATCAATGCCTGCCTGCGTCGCGCCCAAACCGCCGCCCGACAAAATCATCTGCTCCTGAGTCGCTCCGTGGATTTGCTGCAACGATTCATCGCCGCGCTGTTCCCGGCACCGGCCGCGCCCACCTACCAGGCCAACGGCCAGCTTGCCGCGCCCGCCACACCGGGCCGCGGCCTCTGTGAGGTGACCGCATGAGCGTCGGTCTGTTCGGCACGTTGGGCATGGCCGCCCGGTCGTTGCAACTGCAACAGGCCGGTATCCAGGTCGCCGGCCACAACCTCGCCAACGTCAACAACCCGGCCTACGCCCGGCAACGCCTGAACATCGCCACCACCGACCCGGTCAGCTCACCAATCGGCCCGCTCGGCACCGGCGCCCAAGCCGTCGCCATCCAGCAAATCCGCCACGCCCTCGTGGACCGGCAAATCACCGACGAAGGCAGCGTCACCGCCTACTGGGAAGCCCACCAGCTCGCCCTGGAATTCGCCCAGGCCGGTCTCGGCCAGCAAATCAACCGCCTCGCCGCCAGCGGCGAAGCCGGCACACAACAAGGCATCGCCGAGGGTCTCGCCGAACTGTTCAACGCCTTCCAAAGCCTGTCGCTCCAACCGACCTCGCTGGCCGAACGCCAGGTCCTGCTGCTCAAAGCCGGCACGCTGGCCACGCAATTCAACCAGGCCGCCGCCCGCCTGGCCACCGCCGCCGCGATGCAGGACGAGACGTTGCGCACCGATGTCACCGCCGCCAACGCGCTGCTCGCCGACATCGCCGATCTCAACGACCAAATCGTCATCAGCGAAATCAATTCCGGCGCCGTCGCCAATGACCTCCGCGACCTGCGCCAGCAAAAAATCGAAAGCCTCGCCCAACTCGTCAACCTCACCGCCGCACCCCAATCCAACGGCGCCGTCAACATCACCATTGACGGTGTGTTGATGGTCGAGGACCGCTTCGTCCGCGACACGCTCGAAGCCTACGACGCCGGTGGCAGTCAATGGCTCGTCCGCGCCGCCACCGCCGGCACGACCCTGACCCTGACCGGCGGCCGACTGGCCGGCGTCATCGCCGTCCGCGACGGTCCGCTGGCCCAAACCCGCGCCGAGCTTGACGCGCTGGCGGCCGAGTTGATCACCGCCGTCAACGCGATTCACGCCACCGGCTTCAGCCTGACCGGCACCACCGGCGCCAGCTTCTTCACCGGCAGCGACGCCACCGACATCGCCGTCAACGCCGCCCTGCTCGCCAACCCCGCCCTGCTCCAAGCCAGCAACGCCAGCGGCGAACCCGGCAACAATGCGGTGGGCCTCCAACTGGCCCAGTTGGCCCAGCAACGCCGCGCCGCCCTCGGCGACCAGACCTTCGCCGAACGCTTCAGCCAGACCGTCGCCGCCCTCGGCCAGTCCCTCGCCACTGCCAACAGCCGCGTCGCGGACCAGACCGTCATTGGCGAACTGCTCCGCCAACAACGCGCCGCCGTCAGCGGCGTCTCGCTCGACGAGGAAATGGTCAGCCTCACCACCTTCCAGCGCGCCTACCAAGCCTCCGCCCGCTTGATGACCGTGGTGGACGAGATGCTCGAATCGTTGATCAACATCCGGTAGGAGACCGCAACCATGCAACGTGTCACCTCCAACATGTTCCCGGACACGCTGGTCAACCAGTTCGCCCGCCTCAACCAGCGCCAGCTCGAACTGCAACGCCAGGCCGTCACCGGCCTGCGCGTCGAAAACCCCGCTGACGATCCGGCCGCCATGCGCCGCATCCTCCAACTCCAGGCCGAAGCCCGCACCGTCGCGCAATACCAGACCAACATCGCGCGCCTGAAAGAACGCGCCACGGCCGGCTACAACGCATTTCAATCCGTCCAAAAAATCCTCGCCCGCGCCGGTGAAATCGCCACCCTCGCGGGCGGCGGTCGTTCGCCGGCCGAACTGCGCATCTACGCCGCCGAGGTCTCCCAACTCATCCGCCAGGCCGCCCAAACCCTCAACGCCCAATCCCAGGGCGACTACCTGTTCGGCGGCACCCGCACCGACCAACCACCGTTCGTGCTCACCGAGGATGCCAACGGCCGCATCACCAGCGTCACCTACCAGGGCAACACCACCGTCCCCGCCCACGAAATCGCCGAAGGCGTCACCGTCCAACTCCTGCCCGCCAACGGCACCACCGACACCGTGACCGGCGCCGACCTGTTCACCCACCTGATCGAATTGCAAAACCGACTCGACGCCGGCGATGTTGCCGCCATCCAATCCAACAGCCTCCCGGCCCTGAACACCGACGAAGAACACATCACCGGCCAGGTCGCCACCCTCGGCGCGCTGTTTCGCCACATGGAAACCGCCGCCGGCCTCGCCACCCGCCGGGCCGACTCTCTCGACCAACTGATCTCCGCCCAGGCCGACGCCGATCTGGCCGAGGTCATCACTCGCCTCAACCAAACCCAAACCGCCTACCAGGCCGCCCTCCAAAGCGGCGCCCGCCTCCTGAACCTCTCGCTGCTCGATTACCTCCGCTGACGCCCATCGGTCAGCCCCACCGCCCCAACCAACCCGCCGGTCGCGGCGGTCTCTGACCGTCGCGGGATGGATTTTGGCAGTTGCGCGAGCCGGTGGCTTTACGCTAAACATCCCGACAACTTTCAACGGAGGAGATTTTCATGAAACCGATCAAACTGGGCGTCATCATCGGCAATCGCGGCTTCTTCCCGGGCGAGCTTTGCATCAAAGGCCGCGAGCGCGTCCTGAAGGCGTTGCAGGAGGAAGGTCTGGAGAGCGTGATCGTGCCGCTCGACGCCACGCGCGTCGGCGCGATCGAGTCCCTGGCGGAAGCGCGCCAGTGCGCGGCGTTGTTCCAGAAACACCGCGACGAGATAGACGGCATTCTCGTCACGCTGCCGAACTTCGGCGATGAACGCGCGGTGGCCAACACGATCCGCTTTGCCGGGCTGAACGTGCCGGTGCTCGTCCATGCGTTCAACGATGATCCGAACCACATGCTGATGGGCGGCCGGCGCGATTCGTTCTGCGGCAAGATGTCGGTCTGCAACAATCTGCGGCAGTACAACCTGAAGTATTCGCTGACCGGCCTGCACACGGTGGATCCGGAACACGCGGCGTTTCACGCCGACCTGCGCCGGTTCGCGGCGGTGTGCCGGATTGTGAAGGCGTTGCGCGGCGCGCGGGTGGGCATGATCGGCGCGCGGCCGACGGCGTTCAACACGGTCCGCTACAGCGAAAAATTGTTCGAGCAGTCCGGCATCAGCGTCGAGACGCTCGACCTGAGCGAGTTGATCGGCTGGATCCACCAGATGACCGACACGGATGCGCCGGTGAAGGCGAAGCTCGATGCGATTCGCGGTTACACGCAAACAGCCGGGATCCCCGAGAAGAGCCTGTTGAAGATGGCCAAGATGGGCGCAGCGATTGACAAATGGATGACCGACAATCAACTCGTCGCCACGGCGATCCAGTGCTGGACGGCGTTGGAAGAGTTTTACGGCATCGTGCCCTGCACGTTGATGAGCATGATGTCGAACAAGCTGATGCCCAGCGCGTGCGAGACCGACATTGCCGGGTTGCTCGGCATGTACATCCTTGACGCGGCTTCCGGCCAGCCCGCCGCGTTGCTCGACTGGAACAACAACTACGGCACCGACCCGAACAAGGGCGTCGTGTTCCACTGCTCGAATCTGCCGAAGGACGTGTTCAGCAGTCAGAAGATGGATTATCAGGAAATCATCGCCGGCACCGTCGGCAAGGACAATACCTACGGCACCATCGTCGGCCGCATCAAACCCGGCCCGTTCACCTACTGCCGCGTTTCCACCGACGACCTGAACGGGCGAATCGTCGCGTACTGCGGCGAGGGGCGCTTCACCGATGACAAGCTCAACACATTCGGCGGCTACGGCGTGATTGAAGTGCCGAACTTCCAGCAGCTCCTGGCCTACATCTGCGAGAACGGTTTCGAGCATCACGTCGCCGCCAACCTCAGCCAGACCGCCGACGCCATCGCGGAGGCGCTCGGCAAATACCTCGGCTGGGGCGTGTACCACCACCGCTAAACGCGGGCGGTCCCCATGCCGATGCTTGACGCGGCACTGCGGTTCGCCGCGTTCCTGACGTTCACGATCGCGACCGGCTTGGGACGGCTGGCCGGCGGCGATCGCGCCCGGCTGTTTCGCTGGTGGGGCCGGTGGATGTTGCGCCTCACCCGCGCCCGGGTGACGATTCGCGGGCCGGTGCCGCAGCCGCCGTTCCTGTTGATCGCGAATCACCTCAGTTACTTCGACATCGCGCTGCTGGCGGCGCACGTGGACACCGTCTTCGTCGCCAAACACGACGTGCGTCACTGGCCGGTCATCGGCGCGATCTGCGCGCGGATGGACACCATCTTCATCCACCGCGCGCAGCGCCGCGACCTCGTCCGCGTCAGCGAACAGATCGGCGCGGCGCTCGACCGGGGCGACGGCGTGGTCATCTTTGCCGAAGGCACCAGCAGCGCCGGCGATGATGTTCGGCCGCTGCTACCCTCGTTGTTTGAGGTGGCCGTCCAACGCCAGCTACCGGTCCATTACGCGGCCATCACCTACCGGGCGCCGGACGCCCGCCACCGCATCTGCTGGTGGGGCGACATGACGTTTCCCGATCATCTCTTCCGGCTGCTCCAGCTCGGCTGGTTCGAGGCCAGCCTGACCTTTGGCGAAACTCCCGTGCGCGGCGCCGACCGCAAACAACTCGCGCACGAGGTCCACGCCCGCATCTCGACCATCTTTCGCCCCGTCACCGATCGGTGATGCCGATTTTCTGTTCGTCGGAATTGGCGCGCAATTCGGGGGCGTACATCGCGCTGCCGCGGGCCGGCAGAGCGCTGAACCGGCCGGGAATCTCCGCGCGCAGCCGGTAGCTGACGCTGTGTTGACCGCGGGCAAGGGCGCGGACGAAGAACGCGGTGCGCTCGTCGCGGAACTCCACGTACGCGCCGATCTCATTGCCGGTATAGCCGCTCCGCACCTCGACCGGCTCACATCCGGCGGGCTTGAAATCCTCGAACACGAGGTACTCGTAGTCATTCTTGCTTTCGAGCAGCAACTCCACCTCGACCAAATCGCCGCTGGTCAGCGGGGTGTCCTCCGTGATCGGGATGCGATTGTATTTCTCGACCTGCTGTTGAACGGCCTGTCCGCGCTCGCCCTGAACCAGCGCCTTCTTTTCGGCCGGCACGAGTCGGAACAACCGGCGGTTCACCTTGATTTCCAGACCGGCGCGGGTGATCGGGTCTTCGAGGGTGAAGTTTTCGAGGTAGGCATTGGCATAGATGGGGCCGTTGCCTTCGCGGCCGATTTCCACCGTGTGCGCGCCGTCACGAAGCGCGGCGCCTTCCAGCACCAGCACATTGTCGAACACAAACAGGTCCTCGGCGGTGAGGCGAACGTCTTTCACCACCTGGCCATCGAGTTTGATCTGGACGGTCATGTCGGGCTTGTCCTCGCCACTGGCTTTGATGAACTCCGCCAGCGCTTCGATGGCGAGCGCGGTGTCGCGCGTGCTGTTCCAGTAGGTCGCGTGTTTGCGGTTGTTCAGGAGATATTTCACGAGCCGGGACGCTCGCGGGCCTTTCGGATCCACGCGATTGAGCAGTTTCAAGTACCACGCGTGCGCTTCGATCTCGTCGCCGTACCAGCACCACCAGTAACCGCCGTTGCCGAGATTGAGCCAGCACGTCTGGTTCTCGTCGTCGCTGACGAGGAACTGCTCGACGTTTCGCCGCAGCATGTCGCGCCGGTCGGTCTGGTTCAATTCGTGGAACGCCACGCCGAGCATCGCTTTGCAGTACACGGACAAATCATTGCGATCCCGGTAGAGGAAGTTGCCCATCTCCTCGTTCTCCCTGCCGGCTTCCACCAGCACGGTGAACACGAGCGCGTCCAGGTCGCCCGCTTTCCCGTCGTGCTTTTGAATCTCCCGCACCCGGTCGGCCAAATACCGCGCCAGCCAATCCACACCGGCCTGCAAGACATCCGGCGACACGGCGATCCCGCTGGCGCGCGCGGTCAGCAGACCGTGGACAACCGTCGCCGTCGTGTGCGGCCAGCTTTGCTCGCCCCAACCGGAGAACCAGCCCCAACCGCCGTCGCGGCACTGCATCTCGGCGAGCCGTTTCAAGCCTTCGCGCACCATGTCGCGGACCACCGCCTCGTCCCAGACCGGCTCGCGCTGCCAGCGTTGCCACTGCGCGGCGCGTTGTGGCGGGTCGCCCCGTTCCTGCGCGTTGAGGTTGGTTCGTTTCGCTTTCACGGCGGCCAAATCCACGCCGAGATGTTGCAACACGTTCCACGTCACCACCGTCGGCACGAATCGGTTCAGGGTTTGTTCGGTGCAACCGTAGGGGTACTCCGCCAGATACGGCAACGCATCCACCAGCGCCCCCGCCAGCGTCGGCGAAAACCGCACCTCCAGCCGCGATTGTTCCGGCCGCCGCTCGGCCGGCACGGTGAACGTGATCGTGCCGCTCCCCTGCTCCGGCCGCAACGCGAGACTGAACGATTCCGTCTTCAACATCCCGTGCACGTACACCGGGAACGACATCTGCATCGCGTCCGATTCATCGCGCCCCAACGCCTTGACCCGCACCACCGCCGTCCCTTCGCGGACGGCGTTCACGCGCCAGTCCACCCGCTGCTCCCCACCGGCCTTGATCGTCAGCCGTTGTTCCGCGCCGGTCGTCAGGGCGAGGTTGTCGCCGTCCAGCTCCAGCACCGCCGTCACCGGCTGGTCGGTCGTGAGGTAATTGTGGATGTTGGCCGACAACACAACTTCGTCCTTCTCGACGAAGAACCGCGGCGCTTGCAGGCGCAGCAACAACTTCTTGGTCGTCACCACGTCCGCCGTTCCTTCCCCGACGCGCGTCCCCGCGCCCATCGCCCACGTGCGGATTTTCCAGCCGGTCAGGTTCTCCGGCATGGGAAACTCCACTTCGGTCATCCCGCTGGCATCCGTCTGCAACGCCGCCGTCCAGAACGCCGTGTCGGCAAACTGCGAACGCACGACCACCGGCGCCGTCTCGGATTCCCTCTCCGTCGGCACGGACGCACCGCCGGCGGCATCCATTTCGGCCGCCGCCATCACCGCGGGAACCGCCCCAACCATTCTCCGCGATGCGAAGCGCCGATCCTTTTTCACACGCCCCTGAAATTCGCTCCCGTCATCCGCGACCTGCTCGCCAAACACGCCGAGCGGTCCCATGCCGACGGCGCCTTTCGGGACGAGATTGCCGGCCACACGCGCGAGGCTGTGTTCCGTTTGGGAATGGTGTTCGCGCCGCCATTTCCAGAAGAACTCTTTGATGTCCGGCACGTTCGGCCCGCCGCTGATGTACTCAACCGCCTTGTCATAGACGGACACGACGGTCGAACCCTGGAACGGCTCACCGGAAAAATCCGTCAGCCGAATCTTCACCTTCGCGGGCGCGCCCGGCTTGTACTCGGTGGCCGATGGCGCCACGTCCACCTGCAACACCCGCTGCTCGGGCGGGACGACGATCTCGCGGACTTCGGTGTGGACGCGCCCGCCGCTGACCGTGACCGCTTCGATGAAGAAATTCGGCATGTCGCGTTTGACGACCGCGACGGGCACGACGACGCTCTTGCCGTTCAGCCGGTGGATTTGCGGCGGCAGATAAATCCCGTTGGCCGGGCGGACGAACAACCACACCGTGCTGTCGGCTTGCGCCGTGTTGATCATCAACCTCACCGTCTCGCCCGGCCGGTAGTCGGGCTGGTCAGGCACCAGTTCGAGATCGTTGAACCGGTAGTCCCGGCCATCGAACCCGGCGCCGCGCACCACCAACACATACGCCCCCTCCTGCGTGTGACCGGTCGCGTCCGTCACCCGGCACGCCAGCCGGTACTGACCGGCTTGCGACGCGGCGATTGGCAACTCCGCCTCGCCCCGGTCGTTGATCGTGACCGGCCAGGTGCGCACGGCGTTCTCGACCGGCTGGCCGTTCTTGCCGTAGCGGACGCGCCACAGCGTGGCGGTTCCCCGCGCCGCGACCGGCTGGCCATCCGGCGTGCGCGTCGCAAACCGGGCGCGCATCGTGTCCCCGACGCGGAAATGCCCGGCATCCACCCACGCATACACCTTGAACGGCTCGCGCGCCGCCATCACCGCGCCCTGGCCGACGATCACGCGGCGCGATTCATCCGTCACCTCGGCGGTGATTTGATAGCGATGGTCGGAATCGCCGTGGACTTCCTTGGCGAATGCCGAGTCAATCGCCAGCTTCACCGTGCCGTCCGCGCCGATGGGCATTTCGCCCTGCATCACGATTTCCGGCGGGTCCGGCTGCCACGGAATCCACCACGGGCGCGGCCGGAAACAACCCCACTGCCGCCAGCCCGGATACCATTCGTAATCGCACCCGAACCACCAATATCCCGGCCCGTAAAACCAATCCCACGGCGCGGGCGCAAACCAGGTCACATCCTGTTTCGTGCGCGTGACCTGGTAGCGCACCGTCGCCTTGACCACCGGCGCGCCGAAATAGTACCGGGCGGTGATCGTCGCGGGAATGACCTCGCCCAGCTTCACCGGCTCGGTCGGCGCGGTGACGGTGACTTCAAACTCCGGCTTTTTGTATTCCTCCACGCGGAAGTTCACGCCGCCGAGGCCGGGCACGTGCAGGTGATACACGCCGAGCGGCGCGTCGTTCGGCAACCGATACTCGCCGCTGAAGCTGCCGTCCGCGTTGGCCTTCAACGTCGCGCTGTACGCCGGCTCGCCTTTCGGATTCTGGATGACGACGGGCGCCGTCGGCCGGGCGGGTTCCGTTTCCACGTCATATTTTGCCTGGCGGATCCAGACGCTGAACTTCACCGGCTGACCGGGCCGGTACACGGGCCGGTCGGTGATGGCGTAGGCTTTCGTTTCGTTGTACTCGTGGTCGTAATACCGGCCGTGCCAGAAGCCGGTAAACCCGAGGTACGCCAACCGCCCGTCGTCGGTCGTCGCCGTGATGAGCCATTGCCATGGTTGCAGCGCATCCGGCGCGCGCGGGATGACCTGCCCGTCCCGGTCGCTGGTCTCGGCGAACTGGGTGGTGTGCACGATGTGCCGGCCGCGCCCGGGCTTGTTGTCGCGCCACTCGGTCCGGTACCCGAAGAAATCCACCGTCGCGTTCGGAATCGGCCGGCCGGTGCGCGCATCGGCCACGAACAAATAACCGGTCTCGGTCAGCGGCTTTTTCACCAGCACCGTGTCGTGAACCCAGAGCACGATGTGGCTCGTGTTGCCGTCGGCCAGCGTGGCCGTGACGAAGTACGCGCCCGGCTCGCGCAACGGGGTCTGGACCGTCACCCGCCGGTCGAAATGATCCGGCGACGGATTCAACTTCAGCGACCAGGTCGCGACTTCTTCGCCGACGTACCGGGTCTGGTTCTGGTGCACGATCCGGTACCCCAACTCGCCAACGTCCATCCGCTCGTGGTCGAGTTGCTCGGGGTTCGACCGCAAATACTCCTTCACATCCCGCAACAACTCCGGCACGCGAATCCGCTGCGCGCGGAAACTGACCTGCCGCGCGTTGCGGAACCGGTAATCCACCGTCGCGCCCGTCCCGGCGGCCTGCGCCGCCACGGGCTCGAACTGTCCCCAGTGACCGATGATCTGGTCGAGCGCCTTCTGCCGGTACTGGTCGTGGCCCGGGCCGTGGCGACGGATCATCTCCCGCCACCACTGCGCCGCGCGCGGATATTGCCGGCGATCCGTGTAAATCCGCGCCAGCGTTTCCCAGTCACCCAATTGCCGGTAGAGCCGGATGAAATCGAACTCCTCCGGCAGTTTGAATCGTTGGATGCCGGCGGCGGTGCGGCAGACCGTCTCGTTGTCGGCCAGCGTGTGCAACGCGAACCGGCCGGCGGTCTGCTGCTGGTCATCCTCGCTGCGCCCGCGCCCCCACCAGAACCCGTGCTCGACCATCGTCTGCACCCCGAACTGGCTGTGGAGAAAACCCGCCCACTGCCGCAACACGGAATGGCGCCGGGCCGGCTCGCACTCCATCGCCTGCCACAACAACCACCGCCAGCGTTCGCCGTCGTTGCGCGCCTCGGCTAACGACGCCGGCAGCCGGTAGTACACCGGCTGCCCATCCGCCTCGACCGGCGCGCCCTTGAAATCACCGGGCCCGTGGTAGCCGTGACCGTCCTCATAGTCCGGCAGCGTCGTCAGGTCCGTCAACGCCTGCAACCGCCAGGCCCCGCCGCCGAATTGGTCCGAGAAAATCGTCTGCGCAAAATCCTCGTACAAACCGGCCTCCTTCCCGGCCAGCCCGCCGGCCTGCGCGAACAGTTGCAGCGCGCGCACCCGATCGCGGGCAAACGAGTTGACCGGCCTTCCGCCGCCGCGGTGATGGCCCCGCTCGAACCGGCCGCCGATCAGAAAGCCAAAATGGTTCGCCTCCCGGTAGCTTTGCGCCGCCGCTTGCAACGCGCGCCAGTTGCCGGCGTGGGTGGCGACAAACTTCTCCCGCAGCGCGTCGCTCTCGGCGTCGCGACCGAGGCGCTGGAGACATTGCACCGCGCGGTGGAGATCGTCGGGCACGACGTCCGGCTGGAACAACACGCGCTCGTAGATCGCGTACGCCTCCTGCCAGTTGCCGGCCTGCAGATGTTTCTCCGCCACACCCCGGTCGTCTGCCCAACAGACTCCGGCCATCAGTCCCGCCACCAGCCAGATTCTCATCGTCGCGCTCCTTGTGGAAACCATGACACCGAATGCGACAACGACGAAAGCCAAAAGTTCCCCGACCCCCGGCTACGAGCGGGAAACTTCCAGCACGTCCGACACTGCCCGGCGCGGCGTCGGTCGGCCTTCGGGGGCGTGGCCGAACCGCAGCAGAACCTGCGGCAGACCGGGCCGATGCAGCACACCGGCCAGTCGTGTCCGAAACGCGGGCACTTCGACGGGCTGGTTGTGGAAACCGGCGTGGACGCCATGCACGCGCGCCTGCAACAGCACGTGGGCCAATGCCTGACCGGCCGCCAGCCAGTCGGCCAGCGTGTCGTTGGGCGTGCCGAGCACTCCCAGCAGCGGCGCCTGCCGGACCAGTTCCGCGTCGCGGTGGCTGGTCGGGACACTGGTGTCGTGGAACCGCAACCACAACGGCGCGAGACTGGCGGTGATGTCGTTCAAACCGAGTGCGTAGCCAGGAATGCCGTCCGCCTCGGCGCTCAAGTTTGGCCGGATCCAGTTTGCCAGTTCGGCCCGGTACTGTTTGTTGCCGAGCAGAATCAGATCCGCTTCCGCCACGAGATGGGCAACGGCATGCCGCGCTTCCGGAGTCGTGATCGGCTGAAACCACGCGCCCTCCTGCCGCGCGGCGGACTGGATGGTGTCGGTGACGGATTCAAACACGATCTCCGAGTCGAACGCGCCCCGGTGGGTGTGGCGGTGTTGAATCGCGCGGAACAACCGATCATCCGCCGGCCCCGCTTCGCGGCGGCCCAGCCCGATGCGCGCCAGCAGCCCGGGCTGGTACGGGTCGGGCAAACATTCCACGTCGCCCGCGTAGTGAAAATGCCGCAGCGCCAGCCGCAGGTGGAACAACGCCGCGCCACAACTGATCACCAGTTCCCGCCGCTGCGGGTCGGCCACCGGCAACGCGCGCGTCGGATCGGCGTGCAACTCCAACCGGTCGCCGCCGAGACGAAACCGCCACGGTTGCGTGTTGTGACTGGAGGGCGCCAACACGGCGTATTGCAGCAGAAACCGAAAGACTTCCGCCGGCGGCGCGCCGTGCGGGAACGCCGTCTCATCAATCGTCCACGGATCAAACCGTTTCTCCATCGCCCCTCCCGGTAGCACCCGCAAGGCCATGGGTCGGCGGACAAATTTGTGCGCGGCGCGCGCGGTTGACAAGCTGTCAGCGCGTCCCTAGTCTGGCCCGGCATGACGGCGGAGGAACGCGGGCAGCGGTTGAAATTTCTGAGTCTGACGGAGGCCGATGCGGCGTTGTTGCGCGAGTTGCGGCCGGTGGTCGAAACGCACTCGCTGGCGATTGAGGATGCGTTTTACGAGCACTTGCTGGCGTTCCCCGAGACCGCGCAACTGCTGGCCGACCACACCACGGTGGAGCGGCTGAAACGACTCCAACGCGCCTACTTGCGGCGGATCACCGAGGGTGTGTTTGACGAGGCGTACTTCGAGGACCGGCTGCGCATCGGCAAAACCCACGAACGCGTCGGTCTCTCGCCGAAGTGGTATCTCTGCGCCTACAACCGGTACTTCGTCCTGCTCGCCCCGCTGATTCACCGGCATTTCGCCGCCGACCGCGCGAAAGCCGAAGCCGCGCTGGTGGCACTGGAAAAGGTGTTCATGCTCGACGCCTCGCTGGCGATGGAAGCCTACATCGCCAGCGACCGCTACCGGCATCTCCAGCAACTCGAAAGCATCGTCAACGATTCGGCCGATGTGATTTTCGCGCTCGACGAACACCAGCGCATCCGCACCTGGAACCGCGCGGCCGAACGCGTGCTCGGCTGGCCGGCGGCGGAGATCATCGGCAAGCCCATCACCGCCATCATCCCGCCCGACCTGGTGCGGGGCGGCGAGCTGGTGCGCATTGAGGAGACGTTGCGCCAGCACGGGCAGTATCACGCCGAGACCCGTCGGCTCGCCAAGGATGGCCGCGAGGTGCCGGTGGAGCTGACCGTTTCCCTGTTGCGCGACCCGCAAGGCCAACCGATCGGTCGCTCGGCGATTCTGCGCGACATCGGCGAACGCAAACGTCTCGAAGAGGCCAAGCTGCAGGCCGAGCGGCTGGCCACCATCGGCGCGATGTCGGCCAAGCTGGCCCATGAAATCCGCAATCCGCTCAGCTCGATCATCCTCAATCTCGACCTGATCCACGACGAACTGAAAACACTGGCGCAGGGCCGCGAGGCGGCGGCGACCGAGGCGCGCACGTTGTTGCAGGCCGTCGAGTCCGAGGTGCGCCGTGTCCAGCGCGTGACGGAAGACTATTTGCAATTCGCGCGGCTGCCGAAAGCGCGGCGCGAGCCGGTGGCGCTGAACGAAGTGCTGTCGCAGGGGTTGTCGTTTCTGCAATCGCTGTTCGATGCGACCGGGGTGGAGTTGCGGACCGATCTGGCGCCGGCGCTGCCGCCGATTCTGGCCGACGAGAATCAGTTGTGGCAGGCGATTCTGAACCTGATCCGCAACGCGATCGAGGCGATGCCGGGCGGCGGCGTGCTCACCATCCGCACCGCCCGCGCCGCCGACGGGCGGATCGAGCTGACGATTGCGGACACCGGCAAGGGGATGACGGTGGCGGAACAGCAGAAATTGTTTCATCCGTTTTTCAGCACCAAAGTCGGCGGCACCGGACTGGGCCTGCCGTTGACCCAGCAAATCATCACCGAACACGACGGCGCCATTGCCTGCGAATCCACCCCCGGCAAAGGCACCACGTTCATCATTCACCTGGAGAGTTAAATGGCCAAACGCGCGGATGTTTTTTTGATTGATGACGAGGAGGCGCTGCGGGTCGCCGCGGAAAAGATCCTCGCCAAGGAAGGCTACCGGGTCACCACGTTCGCAACTGGCGCCGAGGGACTGGCGGCGTTCGCGGCGCAGGAGCCGGATTTGCTGATCACCGATTTGAAGCTGCCGGATACCGACGGCATCGAGGTGTTGAAACGCGCCAAGGAACTGCGCCCGCACGTCGAGGTGATTCTGATTACCGGCCACGGCACCGTCCAGGACGCCTTCGAGGCGTCGCGGCTCGGCGCCTACGACTTCATCGAGAAACCGATTGATCGCAACCGCCTGCTGATTGCCGTTGCCAAGGGAGTCGAGAAACAACGGCTCTCCCGCGAAAACCAGCAACTGCGCGCGCAACTGCACCAGCAACAGACCGAGGCGGCGCTGGTCGGCGCCTCGCCGGCGATGGACGCGGTGAAAAAACTCATCCGCCAGATCGCGCCCACCGATGTCAGCGTGTTGATTCAGGGCGAAAGCGGCACCGGCAAGGAGGTGGTGGCCGATGTGATTCATGCGTTGAGCCAGCGGCGCGACAAACCGATCGTGAAAATCAGTTGCGCGGCCATCCCCGAGACGTTGCTCGAAAGCGAATTGTTCGGCTACGAGCGCGGCGCGTTCACCGGCGCCCACACCGCCAAGCCCGGCAAGTTCGAGCTGGCGCATGGCGGGACGTTGTTCCTCGACGAAATCGCCGAGATGAGTCCGCCGTTGCAGGCCAAACTGCTGCGCGTGCTCCAGGACGGCCGCGTCCAGCGCCTCGGCAGCACCAAGGACATCCAGGCGGATGTGCGGGTCATCAGCGCCACGCACGTGGACATCCAGCACGCGATCTCGGAACACAAGTTTCGCGAAGATCTGTTCTACCGGCTTAATGTCGTGCAACTGTATCTACCGCCCCTGCGCGAACGCCGCGAAGACGTGCCGCTGCTGGCCGATCATTTCCTGAAAAAATACGCCGCGCGGATGCAAAAAAACATCACCGGCATCCTCCCCGAGGCCCTCGACCAGCTCCTGTCCCATCCCTGGCCCGGCAATGTCCGCGAATTGGAAAACACCATCCAACGCGCCCTCGCAATCACCACCGCGAACACCATCACCCGCTTCCAGCTCACCCCGCCCCGCCCCGGCAGCGGCGCCGGCGGGGCGGTGCTCGGCCCTTCCCTCACCGTCGCCATCGGCACCAAGCTGGAGGAGGTCGAAAACCAACTCATCGCCGAAACGCTCGCCTACTGCGGCGGCGACAAAGAAAAGGCCGCCGAACTGCTCGGCATCTCCTCGCGCACGTTGTACCGGCGATCAGCGAAGTAAGCGGACAAAATGGCGGGTCGCTGACATTGTGACCAGCCGGCCGCGCAGCAACGTCCCCCACCAACCCGCGCCCGCGCAACGGATTAGAAGCGCCGTCCCTCCCTTGGCACCGCCAGTGCTAAAACGCGGTCTCGATGGCCCACAAGATTCTAGTGGTGGATGACAACGCGGAGTTGTTGCTGGCGCTGACCAAGACGCTCGAAAAAGAGGGCTATACCATCACCGCCAAAGCCGACGCGGAATCCGCGCTGGAGTACGTGCGACAGGCGCCCACCCAACCGGATCTGATCATCACCGATGTCTCGTTGCCGGGCTTGAAGGGCACCGAACTGCTCACCACCGTCGCGCGCGACTGGCCGCACCTGCCGGTCATTCTCATCACGGCGTTTGGCGACTGGGACCAGTACATGGACGCTCTCCGCGCCGGCGCCTTCGCCTACCTGCCCAAACCGCTCGACAAAACGGAACTGCTGGCTACCGTTGGCCGCGCCCTCAGCCGCTAGCCGACGATCACCAGACGGATCTCCTCCGGCAGGTGTTGCCCGATCTGGCTGAGCATGTCGCCCCGCAACGCCCGCGTCAGCGCCGACCGTCGCGAGTGCCCCAAAATCAACATGTCCACCCCGGCAATCGCGGCATTATCCAGAATCGTCCAGGCCGGGTCGTCGGTGACGGCGTAAATCGTGGTCACTTCCAGATCGCCGGCGATGGACTTGACTGCTTGAAACACCGCCTGCGCCTCCTTGTCGTCCTCCTCCCGCTGCGCCACCGGGATGGTGGTGAAGACTTCCCGGCCAAACAACACAAACAACTGCGCCCCGTACCGCCGCGCCTGATCCACCGCAAACCGCAACGTCGGCGTCACGCCGCGCGCGGCCACCATGATCGCGGTCACCGGCCGATCCGGCCCCAGTTGTCTCGCGTACGCCTGGCTCGGGTCCGCCGCCGCTTCGCGCGCGCGCCGGTTGGCCACCAGCTCGGGCACGAACAACCGCGCCAGCCGACCCGCCGGCTCCGGCAACGGCACCGCAAACCCCTTGTGCATCGCCCGCACCAGGAACCCCAACCCGATCACGATCAGCGCAAACAACGCCGCCATCGGTTTCGTGACCGCGATCGTCACCTCAATGGCCGCCACCACCAGAAACGTCAGGCCCATCAGCAACCGCTCGTGCCAGATCATCGGCAATCGGAAATTGAAGACGCACGACCCAAGATTGACCGCAATCGCGCCCACCACACCGACCGCGTACAACGTCGCCAAGCCGTGCAACGCTTTCTCGCCACTCTGAATGTCGAGCACCAGAATCGGGCCGAGGATGGCGATCAACATCAAAATCCACGGCACGCCGAACCGGTTCAGCATCGCAAACGGCTCCGGCATCTCCCGGTCTTTCGCCATCAAGTACAACACGCTGACCATCGCCACAATGGCCGTGTTCGTCGCGCTCAACAACAACCCGCCCATCACCAGCGACACCACCCACCCAAACGGTTTCGTCGCGTCCCACCAGCCCCATCCCGTTGCCGCGGCCACCGGCTCGTCCACGAACGACTGGCCGAGAAACCGCAACATGTCGCCTTCGTGATCGTGCCGCCCCATGCCCGGTATCGCGTGCATCACCAACCCAAACAACGCCGTGAACACACACACCTCCAGCAACACCGGCCAAATCGCCTTGCGCGCCGTCTCCACCACGCGCGGCTTGCCGGGCGTCGCGCCAGGATCCAACTGCATCACCCCGGTCATGTTCGCGATGGATTCCACGCCCGACAACGCCAGAATCACCCCGGTAAACGACACCCACCATTCCCACGGGGGGCGTCGCGGACTTTCCAAGGCCGCCACCGCCGCCGCAATGTGCGGCAGCGACGCCAGCGCCAGCAACCCCACCACCCCCACCGTCGCCACCGCCAACCCCACCGCCAGACTGCCGGAATGGCGCGGCCCGAAAAAGTTCACCACGCCAATAATGAAGATCGTCAAAATCGCCCACCGCTTCGCGTCCTCAAACGTGAACCCAAAATAGACAAACGCCTCAAAACAACTCAGCGCCGCCGTCACCAGATAATTCGCCACCAGCAAAAACCCGCCAATCAACGCCAGATGCCGCGAATGCGCCCGCGCCGCCGAATACACGCCGCCACCTTCCGGAAAGTATTTGCAGACCCAGATGTAATTGATGCCGACAATCGCCGTCAGCACGCTGACGGCCAGCACGAACCAGAACGACCCGTACATCCCCAGGGAAAACGCAATCCCGATGACGTAGGCCTTGCTCGTGCCCCAGTCGCCATACAGCAACGCGGCCGCGCGCTTCCAGTCCACGTTGCGCGGCCGCTGGGTCGTTCCCAGTTCCGACATGCGGCGCGGATGCTAACAACCACCACCACGCTTGACAAGCATCCCACCGGATTTCACTCTCACCGGCATGGAAAAGGTCACCCGATTCAGCGTCTCGCTCGACAAGTCCCTCGCCCGCGACCTCGACCAGATGACCCGCGAAAAAGGCTACCGCAACCGTTCCCAGGCGCTGGCCGACATGGTGCGCGCCCAGTTAATCGAGCACCGCCACCAACAGGGTCAGGGTGAAATTGCCGGCACCATCACGCTGGTCTATGACCATCACAAACCGCACCTGATGGAACTGCTCACCGACATCCAGCACGACCACGGCGACCTGATCATCGCCACCCTCCACGTCCACCTCGACCACCACAACTGCCTCGAAGTCCTCGCCGTCCGCGGCCGCGCCGACCGCATCAAACGCGTTGCCGACACGCTGATCGCCGCCAAAGGCGTCAAACACGGCAAACTCACCATCACCACCACCGGAAAGGACTTGCCGGGCTAATTCCCATCCGCTATAGCTTCCCCGCCATGCGCTCGGGTCCCTGCGCCGTTTACCGCTTGCGCCTCGTCCTCTGCGGGGTGCTGGTGCTGGCGTTGTCCGGTGGTCCGTGGCTGGCCCTGCAAACCGTGGCGTGGGCCGGGATGCTGGTGAAGTACTCGAAAACCGATGGCCTGATCGGCGGCATCACCAAAACCTTCGACGGCCAACACCCCTGCTCGCTCTGCAAATCCATTTCCAAGGCCGTCTCCGAATCCCAAACCGACCGCGACGGCCAGCCCCGCACCATCTCCTTCGAAGCCGCCTGGCAGGCCGTCCTGCCCCCGGTCATCCTCGCCGATTTTTCTCCCGACCAGAATTCCTGGTTGCACACCGACGAAACGGCGGAGCGACGTTTCCGCTCCCCCCCCGTCCCCCCGCCGCGCGCCTGACCGGCATCCAACTCAACCGGCTCGTTTCTTCGCGTCCACTCACGGGAGTGGATGCTGTCTGCTAACCCCAACAAAAAACCAACCCGGCGGGAAGGCCCGCCGGCAGAAAAGGGAAATCGTACATCCATGAAACTGTCTCACTACGTCGTACCCGCGGTCGCTTTGGCCGCGGCCATCTCCGTTCGCGCCGACACCCTCACCTCGGTCCCGATGCAAGGCCCGATGGTGCACGTCAACATCAAATACGCCGACCACGGCGCCGGCCCCCACCTCCACGTCCACGTGGACGGTGACGATCACGGCCACGGCGGTTCCAGCACGCTGCCAACGCTGACACCGCTCAGCATCAGCCACCCCGGCGACCAGTTCGACCCGCTGGCTCCGTGGTACAGCGACCTCGATCCAAGCCAGGACGGCCGCGCGTTCAACCGGCAATACGGCTTCGTCCTCGACGGCGACAGCGAACCGTTGCCGACCGGCTTCGGCATCCGCATCCGCCAGATCAGCGCCACGACCGGCTTGGAAGCGTTCCGCTACCGCGCCACCCCGGCCACATGGGAGCCGATGTTCGGCACCGATGGATCGAGCGACACGCTGGAGTGGAACCTCGGCATGTTCCATCCCGCCTACACCGCCCCCGCGGCGACCGGGATGCACAGCGCGGAATACGAAGCCTACATCGTGAACGAAAACGGCGAACGCACCGGCGGGAGCGAGACGTTCCACCTGCACTGGGCGGTCGTGCCGGAGCCCACCACGGCGTTGCTGACGGCGTTCGGTCTGCTCGGCGCCGGTTGGCTGCGCCGCCGCCACGGATAACCCGATGCGTCACCGGGGGTTCACCCTCCTCGAGTTGCTGGCCAGTCTCGCCGTCATCGGCTTGCTGGCCGCCACTCTGCTGCCGGCACTGGCGCGCGCCCGTAACACGGCGCGCGCCGTGCCGTGCCTCAGCCACCTCCGCCAAATTGCCCTCGCCGTCCACAGCTACAGCGACGAGGCGAACGATTTCTTCCCGCGCAGCTCCCACTCCGCGTTCGTGGTCGGCCAGTTGCCGTGGGGCCGCGCCATTGCCGGTCATCTGGGCAGCAGCCCGACCGGCTGGACGAACCTGCTGAACGGCGTGTACCGCTGCGCCGCCAAAAAAACCACCGGCACCTGGAGCTACGGCCTGAATGTGTACTACGAACTGACACCGGCTCTGGACGATTACACCGGCAGCCCCGCAGTCTGGCATCGCCGCGGCGCCGTGCCCCATCCGGTGAGCAGCGTGTTGCTGGCCGAGGTGCCCGGCAGCGTGGACCATGTGATGGCGCACTTCTGGACCAGCCTCGCCGACGCCACCGATGTCGCCGCCACGCGGCATTTCGGCCGCGCCGCGTACGCCTTCGCGGATGGTCACGTGGAATGGCGCCGGCTGGCGGAAACCTACGACCCGGCCATCAACCGCGATCAGTGGAACCCGTCCCTGGCGCCGTGAGACGAACCTAGCCGGTGGCCGTGGCCCCGAAGTAACTCGCCCACGCCTGATCAATCGTCTCTTGCGTCAGGCGAATCTGCTCGCGGTTGTATTTGCAGACTTCGATCGCGCGCTCAATCAGGTCGCGCGGCTCGCAGGCTTTCGGCGTGCGACGTTCCCGGCCGTACCGTTGCTCGATGTGCGTCAACAGCCCCGGTTCCGCCGCCAACCCCCGCGAGCGGGCGTACCGGAGAAAGATCTCCGCGTAGGTATCCGGCGCTGGCGGCATGATGTAGAGCCGGTACCCCATCCGCCGCAGAAACGCTTCATCCGCCACGTCCTCGACGGTGAGGTTGGTGGAAAAGACGACAATCTGCTCAAACGGCACGCGAACCTTCTTGCCGGTATTCAACGTCAGGTAGTCAAACCGATGCTCCAGCGGAATGATCCAGCGGTTCAGCAACTCGGCCGGCGAGCAACGCTGCCGGCCCAAATCATCAATCACCAGCACACCGCCGTTGGCCTTCATCTGAAACGGCGCCTCGTAAAAACCGAGCGTGTCCGAGGCGCACAAATCCAGGTTCTCCACCTGCAACTCTCCCCCGGCCACGATCAACGGCGGACGAATCTTCACCCAGCGCCGGTCGTAGTCGGCCGCATCCACCGGTGTCACGTGATGGTTGTGTTCGTCAAAAACCTGAATGATCTGGCCGTCAATCTCGATGGCATACGGAATCCAAAAGCCGCCTGGCAACGCATTCACCAATGCCCGGGCCATCTCCGTCTTGCCGTTGCCGGGCGGGCCGCTCAGGAACAAACTTCGCCCCGAACTGGCCACCAGCCCGAGCACCTGCTTGGCGGCCGACGAAAGCACCAACTTGCCCATCGCCCCCTCCAGCGCGTGCTGGGTCACCGTCGGCCGACTGCGCACCTGCTGGCTGACCATGTCCGCGTACGCCTGCAACGGCACCGGGGTCGGGCCGCAATAGCTGTTCGCCTTCAACAAACGCGTCACCGTCTCCCAACCGCGATCCAGCATGTGGAACCGGTGATTGTGCGGACCAACCACCCCGCGCTTCTCCACCAGATGATCCCGACACAGTTGCTCCAAAATCTGATCCGTGATCAAAATGCCAAGATGCAACCGTTCCGCCACCCGCGCCGTGGTCGCATCCGCCTCGAGCGAAACCGCCTTCAATGCCAGATCCGCCAGAAAATGCAGATGCAATCCCAAATCGGACATCTTCCGCGGAAACGGCGGAACAAAAAGATTCTCCGGCCGCGGCGCCAGTTCGTCCGCTGCTTCCTCCTGCACCCGATCAAGTGCCGTGACCACACTCGGCATGGAGCTGGACGCCACAATCATGCGACAACCTTTAGCAGCCTTTGCGCCAGCACGAGCCGGTACTTGCAAGCCCGCGAACCCTTTCCTAAGCTTCCTCCATGAAACACCTTGCCTGCTGGATCCTGGCCGTTTGGTTCACCACGACAACCGCCCCGGCCCAAACCGAACAACGCCTCGCTATCATCGATGAGAAGCTGGACAAAATCCGCGCCGAGGTCGAAGACCTCCAGTTCCGCAGCCGCAAAATGCAGGAACAACTCGACGACCTCCAAGCCCAAATCAACCACCTCCGCAAAGCCGGTAATGAACTCGACCTCACCGGCCTCGAAACCAAAATCAAAGCCGTGGACGCCGCCCGCGAACGCGACAAACAAATCATCCTCGACACCCTCGCCAAAGAACTCGCCGCCCTGACCGCCGCGCGCGCCACCGGGCCGACGGCCGCCGCCGGCGAACACATCGTCCAAAAAGGCGAGACCCTCTCCGCCATCGCCGCCAAACACAACACCACCGCCGACGCCCTCGTCCGCGCCAACAACCTCAACAACCCCCACGCCATCCAAGTCGGCCAGAAACTGGTCATCCCCAAATAATAGCGCCGAACAAAACTCCCTGTGGGAGCGGGTTTCGGCCCGCGACGTTCTTGGAAACGCTGGCGGGCCGAGCGTCCGCGCGAGGCGGGGCGTGACACTCCGCTCGCGGGGACGCTCGC
>CAZHLM010000020.1:26760-46036 GCA_964533295.1 uncultured Verrucomicrobiota bacterium | reverse complement strand
ACCGCCGCGTCTACAAGCTCGACCTCTTCGAACGCCCACCGGCCGAGGCCGCCGAAACGCTCACCCGCTATCTCGCCCGGACCCGCGTCGAATCCGGCGAAGCCCTCGAAACCGCCCGCAGAGAGTACCGCAGCCGCAACCGCCGTTCCCAAGCCCGCGCCGCCATCCCCGAAGCGTGGCGCGAACTCGTCCAAAAGGGCGACGAACAACTCGTGGAACTCCTCGCCAGTGCCGTCGAATCCAAAGCCGGCGTTCGTCCCGATGCTGACGACGTCGCTGAATTCCTCGCCGCCTTGGGTAAACCCATCATCGTCGAAACCGCGTCATCCAAACCATCCTTCGAACTGAGTGCGCGCACTGGAGGCCCACGACACTCCGCCGTGACCGCGCCCCCGGCACCCTCCGCCTCCGCCCGTGCCGGCAAGCTCGTCCTCCGTGGTAAAGCGTACCCGTACCACAACGCGAAGGACGCCATGGTCATTGTCCTCCGCGAACTCGCCAAAGGCGACCCCACGTTCCTCGAACGCTGCTCCCAGCACCCCGACGCGCAAGGCCGCAAACGCCGGTACATCGCCCGCACCCCCGAAGAACTTTACCCCGACCGTGAAGACCTCCGGGAAATGTGCGAAGCCCTGCCGGGCGGCTGGCTCGTCGCCACCAACCTCAACAACATCTTGAAAAAGACGATCATCAAGCTCGCCGCCGAAGTTGCCGGGCTGACCATCGGCAAGGATGTCGTCGTGGAGTTTTAGGGCGGCGGAGAAAGGACACCCGCGGACGCGGCCGGGAAGGCAGCCATCAGCGATTAGTCGTCAGAGATCCGTTCACTTCGTTCAGGATGACGAATACGGAAAGCAGAAGGCTGAACCCTGACAGCCCCAGCTTCGCCTCATTCCAGCGTCCCCGCCGACCTCGCCGCCGCCGTCCCGCAACAGTTCCAGTGAGAAGTCGCGCCCGGCAACCCATGATATATCGTCTGGCGATATATCATGGAAGAAGGGGGGTGACTGCGTCTTGTCGGACCCGGCATTCGTGGTGAATGCTTCACGACCTCATCGCGGTTGCGCTCTCCCAACAACGATTTGTACATCTCTTCGCGGCAATTCGTGCGCATTCGTGTGAATCTGTGGCTACCCGCCGAACTCGGACATGGCGCGGGTGGTGGCGATTTGGTGTTCGGCGAGGCCATGCCCCCACGGTTTTTGGTGGACGGCGTCGCTGATGAAGGTTTTGAGACGGTCACGACTCCAACCGGCTCGCAACGGCTTTCGCAAATCCACTTCGTTGTCGCGCGGCAGGCAGAGGCGGAGGATGGCGTCGGCCATTAGGCGGGGAGGAGTTTGACCTTGGTGTCGTAGAAGCTGACGCTGCCGCCGACGGGGTCAACGAGACAGGTGTTGCCGCGCAGCGCGGGGTCGGTCCACATCGCGGCGTTGGCGTTGAGGCCGGTGGCGCGGCGCGGGTCGCCTTTGATGAGTTGGCCGTCAATGACGGCGTCCACGGCGCCGGTAGCCCAGTGGCCAAAGCCGAGTTCGAAGGTGACGACGCCGGGGCGGAGGGTCTCGGTGAGTTTGAGTTTGCCGGTCATCGGTTTCTTTGTGCCGTTGGTCAAATCCCATTCGCCGGTCGGGTTGGTGGCGCTGACGACTTTGACTTGTTGACCGTCGCGCAGACCGAGCCGGTCGGCGTCGGCGGGGTTCATCGAGACGTGGTTTTCGGGCATCATCGGCAAGAGCCAGTAGTTGGTGACGGTGCGGCTCTTGCATTGGAGGATGGTGCGGTTGGTGATGAGATGCAGATCGTGGCCGGTGGCGAGTTTGTCGAGCGACTGGCCGGTGAAGTCGGCTTGGGGCCGGTAATGGGCGTGGCCCCGGTAATGTTGGCCGTTGCCGGCGTATTTGTTTTTGGCGGTCTTTTCCTGATAGAGGCAGAGGAGTTTGCCGTAGGGGTTGGGCAGTTGATTGCCGGTGGCGATCTTGGAATGATCCTGGAACCGGCCGCCGCGGTTGAGGACATAGACAACCTTCGGCCAGAGGGCGTCGCCGACGAGTTGTTTCCAATACGCGGCGTCGAAGACGGTTTTCGGGAGATGCCGGCGGGCTTTCTCGAAGAGGGCGATTTCTTCGGGGCTGGCGTCGGGCACGGCGTCACCGGGTTTGCTGCCGGCGGCGATGTTGGCGACGGCGCGGATGTAGTAGTCTTCGGGCCGGTTGAGGTCTTGGCCGTCGCCGAGGGCGTTTTTGCCGAAGGCTTTCAGGCCGAGTTTCTCGCCGAGCGCCATGAGGAGCGACTCGAAGCTGATGGGCATTTCCTGGCCGAACACGCGGCAGGTCTCGGGCACCGGCGGGATGACAGGTTGGCGGATGGGCTGGACCTTGAGGTTCATGTTCGGGTGGGAACCTTGGAACTCCCAGCGTTCGAGGAAGGTGAGGTCGGGGAAGATGTAGTCGGCAAAGATGCTGGTTGTGCCGACGAGGATGTCGCTGGCGAAGTAGAGCGGCAGTTTGTTCACGTCGGCGAGGACTTCGATGTTGGTGTGGCCGGCGGGCAACGCATAGACGGGCGAACCCATGTAGCTGAACAGCGCCTTGACCGGATACGGATAGGCGTCGCCGATGGAGGGGATGATTTCCTCGTACACGTCGCTGGCGATGGGATACCAGTTACGTTTAGCGGGGTAACCCTCGAAGATGGTAGTCTTGGCGTATTCCACATCGTGGCGGATGCTGGAGATGCCGAAGGTGGTGATCTTGCCGGGGATCTTGCTCACGTTGAACGGCTCGCCTTTGCTGCCGTCGTAACCGTAGCTGCTGGCGATGCTCATGCCGCCCTGCCAGTCGAAGTTGCCGAGCATGGCGTTGACGGTGTACCAACCGAGGACGTTGTAGAAACCGTTCGTGTGCTGGCTGACGCCGCGATGGATGTCCACGGAAGCCTGCTTGCCGTAGCTGGTCAACTCGCGCGCGACGGCGGCCACATCGGCCGGTTTCAGTTCGCATATGGCGCACCACTCGGCGTGGGTTTTTTCGAACGCAGCTTCCTTGATGAGTTGGAAGGCGCTCTTGACCTTCGTTCCGTCCGGCAACGTCGCGTCCACGAACAGATCGCCGGTCACGGCGGTCTTCGCATCGTTCGGGTCGAACGCGACCGGCTGGCCGTCTTTCATCACGAGCATGAATTTTTCTTCGTACTCGACCGTTTTCGTTTTGTCTTTCGGGTCCGGTACGGTGCGTTTCTCGGCCTGGGCGAGACCGACATCGGCGGCGCGGACGAACGGGCCGGGTTCGCCGGTTTTCGGATCGAGTTTCACGAGCCAGGTGGCGTTGGTGTAACTCTTCTCGCCGGCGGCCGCGGCGGCGGCTTTGTTGGCAATGGCGAGGAATGGCTTGTCGAACCGGTCGTGCTCGATCATCCAACGGATGACCGCCATCGCCAGCGCGCCGTCGGCGCCGGGTTTGATCGGCAACCATTTCCACGCTTTGCTGGCCAGCTTGCTGAACCGCGGATCAACGACGGCGATCTTCGTGTAGCCGGTCGCCAGGTTTTCCGTGAGCCGCACGGTGCGATTGGTCGGGCCGTAGTTGGCCTCGAACAGATTCGCGCCGACAAACAGAACGAACCGCGCTTTTTCCAGGCTGGTCTGCCAGTAAAACTTTTTGCCGCCGGTGAACGTGCCGGTTTCGTACTGTTCGCTCATCGCCTTGCTGGTGAAATAGAGCGACCCTTGGCAGACGGTGGTGTGGCCGTGCAGATTCGTCGTGCCGAATGCCGCGCCGAACCGTTTCATGAAATCGCCGCGCCCGCCTTTCATCCGGCCCCACATCATGACGAACTGGTTGTTCTTCGGGCCGAGATCGGGGTGGTCAGGATCAATCAATTTGTCCAGATGCGCCGCGTGTTTTTCTTTGAATTCCGCGACGGTCATTTTCTTGTCCCAAATCTTCTTCACGTCGGCCGCCATTTCCTTGGCGACCTTGTCGTCGGTCAACGCCATCAAGGCGCGCAGTCCTTCGACGTGCCGGTTTTCCTCGCCGGGCACGTGGGCGAACAGTTTGCCGCCCTCGACGATTTCCTTGATCGCCTGCTCGAACGAAATCGTGACCCATTTGTTCTCGCCGCGCTTGCCGGCGCGCTTGAGCACCTTGCGGATCCGGTAGGGATCGTAGGCCGTCTGCAACCCGGACTGGCCTTTCGGGCAGAGACCGCCGTCCACTTTCGCCACCTCAAACGGCGACGCGCTCATCGGCAGGTGCGGGTACATCGTCCACGGGTTGTACGGATTGCCGTCAATCTTGGTCAGCACGCCGTTTTGGATTTTGCATTTGATGCCGCAGCCGGTATTGCACTGGAGACAGGTCGAATACAGGATGTTCTCGGGGTCATCGAGGTCATACGGCGCGTCGGGGCGCCGGCTGTTCAGCACGGCGTTCTCTGCCGCCGCGCCGAGCACGGGCACAGCGCCCGCCGCCGCCGCGCCGCCGAGCAGCGCGCCCTTGGCGAGGAATTGCCGGCGAGTCGGATCGAAGGAGGACGATTTCATGCTTTCACCTCGCGGGAATCGAACAGTTGCTGGATCAGTTTCACCCCGATGGCCACGAGCAACACGCTCGCGCCGCCGATGAAGATGGCCACGAGATATTCGTTGGGCGTGGCTTCGTAATAATGATTGAGCCGCGGATGCGTGAACGCTTCGCGCAAGCCTTTGAGTTGTTCCACCGCCTGACCGGGGATGAGGATGTTCAGGCGCGTCGAGACAAACGTCACCGCCACCAGAAACGCGCCCGTGCCGACGACCGGCAACGATTGCCAGCGCCGCAGCAACAACAGCGACACCAGCGCCCCGCCCAGATGCACGATCCAGAACACCCACCAGAACGGCCCGAACAACACCAGATTGAAGGCGTCGCGATGCGCCGACACCGGCGACCAGTAGGCGATGCTCAACTCGGCAAACTCCGCGCCGAGATAAAACAACACCGCGCCCATCGTGACGCGGCGCAACAAGGTCAGCGGCTGCGCGGTTGCCGGGGTGTCTTCCGGCAGCAGAAACGTGAACACCAACAACAACACCGCCGCCCCCGCCGCGATGGCCGAGGTCAGGAACATGATCGGCAACATCGCCGTGTGCCAGTACGGTTTCGCGTCCACCACGCCGAAGAACGCGCCGCTCTGGCTCGGGAACGCGATCCCGATCAATCCGCCGACCATCAACAACGGCACGAGCCAGCCCGACCGGTCATGCAGATCGCCGGGCGACTTTTTCCGCAAGCTCAGGATGAAGCAGACCGCCATCAGCGCCATGAAAAACATGTACATCCACGCGTTGAACGCCATCATCGAAGTGAAACTCGGCTCGATGAAAATCCGGTACATCCGCCATTGCTGACCGAGGTCCATCCAGATCGAGAACAACCCCATCGCCACCGCCACGCCTGACACCCAAATCGTCACCCGCAGATGCTCGCGAAACCCCGGTATGCCAAGCAGGTATCCGATGACCCCGATGGCAAACGCCCCGCCGCCGATGCCGACTCCGTGAAAATACAGCGCGACCCACAACCCCCACGGCACATAGCTGCCATACCCGGCCAGTCGTTCGCCCGTCGCGAATTTTTGGAACACGCCGATGCCGCCGACGATCACCGCCAGCGCCGCCAGCACCAACATCAATTTCAAGGTGGCTTTCTTGTTCATGGCATCCTTGTCTCTGTCACCCTGAGCGCAGCGAAGGGTCTCTGTCGTTCTGCCGGTAACAGCCGAGATTCTTCGCTGCGCTCAGAATGACAATTGCGGGTTCTCATACCAGATATGTTACGCGCGGCAGCGTGTGTTTTTCTTCGAGCAGCTTGACCTGATTCGCCGCCCGCAGTTTCGCCGCGATCAAACTGTCGGCGTCGTTCGCGTCGCCGAAATAATTCGCGCGCCCGATGCAGGTGGTCACGCATTGCGGCAACTCGCCCTGTTCGAGCCGGTGCAGACAGAACTGGCATTTGCGCGCGTTGCCCATCGGCGAACCGTGGTTCTCCCGGCTCCACGACTTGCCATACTCGTGATTCGGCTGCGTCTCGTATGGCTGCAAGGCCGGGGTGTCGTCGGTGTAATGATGCCCAAAATCGCTTGTGCGCGCGCCGTACGGACACGCCGCCACGCAATACCGGCAACCGATGCACTTGTCGTAGTCAATCGTCACGATCGCGTCCGGTCGTTTCCACGTGGCGTTGACCGGACAGACCGGCACGCAGGGCGGTTCGTCGCATTGCATGCACGGACGCGGGAAGAACCGGAGTTGGACATTCGGGAACTTTCCGATTTCCTCCTGCACGACGGGCCGGTACACCACGCCCGGCGGCAGCTTGTTCTCCGCGATGCAGGCGACGGTGCACGCGTGGCAGCCGACGCACTTGCGGGTGTCAATCACCATCGCCCAGCGACGTTGCTCGACCGGCTTGGCCATCGCCTTGCGCAATTCCGCCTGCATCCGCACCAACGGATCAGCGCCGTCATCTTCCGGTATGCTCTGCGGCGCCGGCAACTCCCGCGCCGTCTCCGCCCCCACCGGATCGCGCGGCGCTTTTTCGCGGCGGGCAACCGACACCGATCCGACCGACACCGCAACACCGAGCGCGGCGAGCACGCCACCCCGCAGGAAATCACGACGATTAACTTCGGACTCAGAAGCCGGTGTGCTGGTGGGGGTCGTCATGTTCGTCCTCCTCGATTTTAGAAATGGTCTCCCGCGACAACAAACATTTGCCAAACAACATCCCGGTGGATTCGCGTCGTCGCCATCGTCGTCACCCTTTGTGACTTCAGTTTGCAGTCAACGTGCCAGCGCACAAAACGCCACCCTTAGCTCCCGTCCGCGAAGAACTTCCAATTGTTCAAGGACGAAGCCCCATCACGGACTCTGTCAGACATTCTGTCAGTTCGCCCCAGCCAGCCCGACAAATTGACGGCAACGGAATTGGCGAAAGCGGGAGCGATGAGGATGCAGAAGGGCGCTTGACATATTCGCTTAAACGAATATGATGGGCGCCGTGAAACAGCGTGTTCTCTTCCTCTGCACCGGGAACTCCTGCCGCAGTCACATGGGCGAGGGGTGGCTGCGGCAACTCGGCGGCGACCGGTTTGAGGCGCTCAGCGCCGGTGCGAAGCCGTCCGGCTATGTGCATCCGCTGGCGATCAAGGTCATGGCCGAGGCCGGCGTGGACATTGCCGGCCACCGCTCGAAGGACATCCGGGAGTTTGACGGACAGTCACTCGACGTGCTCGTGACCGTCTGCGACAACGCCCGCGAGTCGTGTCCCTTCTTTGCCGGCGCGAAGCGGACGATTCATCACAGTTTCGATGATCCGGCGCATGCGACCGGCTCGGACGAGGAAAAACTCGCGGTATTTCGCCGGGTCCGCGACGAGATTCGCGCGTGGGTAGAGGAATTTGTGAGAACGTCAGGACAACCACAATGATGAATCGAACGCATTCGATTGTGGGGCGGGCACGCCTGTCGTCCAGGCTGACCGCCGCGTGCGATTCACAACCTCGGCGCGAACCCGATACGACAGGGTTTCGAGCCCTACAACCAGGAATAAATCTATGACAACGACCCCAAACGATCTCGAACATGAAGCCGTGCGGCAGAAGGTCCGCGAAGGCTACGGCAAAATCGCGGTGACCGATCAATCCTCGTGCTGCGGCAGTGGCGTGTCCTGTTGCGGTTCGTCACCGGCGGCGGCGGAAGAGCTGGTGCGGCACATCGGCTATTCGACCGATGACTTGGCCGTGTTGCCGGAGGGCGCGAACATGGGGTTGTCTTGCGGGAATCCGACGGCCATCGCGGGATTGAAACCGGGCGAGGTGGTGTTGGATCTCGGGGCCGGTGGTGGCTTCGACGTGTTCATTGCCGGGCGCAAAGTCGGCCCGACCGGGCGCGCGATCGGGGTGGACATGACGGCGGAGATGCTCGCCAAGGCACGGCGCAACGCGGCGGTCTATCGCGAGAATACCGGCTGGGACAATGTGGAGTTTCGGCTCGGCGAGATTGAGCACTTGCCGGTGGCCGACGCCAGCGTGGATGTCGTCATTTCCAACTGCGTGATCAATCTTTCGCCGGACAAACCGCAGGTCTGGCGCGAGATCGCGCGCGTGCTCAAGCCGGGCGGGCGCGTGGCGGTGTCGGATCTGGCGCTGTTGCAGCCGCTGCCGGAAAAGGTCGTCGGCATGATCGAGGCGCTGATCGGGTGCGTGGCCGGTGCGGTGTTGGTGTCGGAGGTGGAACGGATGGCGCGCGAGGCCGGCCTGGCCGACATCGTGTTGACGCCCAAGTCCGATTACGTGGCCGCGATGACCGATTGGAATGATCCGCTGTACCGCGAGATTCTCGCCCACGTGCCGGCGGGCGCGCAGGCGACGGATTACATCACCAGCCTCGACGTGCGGGCGCGCAAGCCGGCCACTGAGAAGAAATGCTGTGGATAAACCCGACCAACTGTTCAAGGCCTTCGCCGACGAGACACGGTTGCGATTGCTGAATCTGCTGGCGCAGCGCCCGCATTGTGTGTGCGAGTTTCAGGGCATCTTGCGCGAGCCGCAGCCGAAGATTTCCCGGCATCTCGCGTATCTGCGCCGCAGCGGATTGGTCGTGGAGGAGCGGCACGGCAAGTTGATCATGTATTCGCTCGCCGAGCCGACGAATGCGCTTCACGCCACGCTGCTGAAATGCGTGCGTGGTTGCTTTCAGGAGATTGACTTTCTGAAGCGCGATTCGGAGCGCGACAAGAAACAGAAACCCATAATTTGTTGTTAGCCGGTAGGGCGCGACCGCCGGGCGCGCCGAATCCGATTTAAACAATTAAACACAACGGCGCGCCCGGCGGTCGCGCCCTACCGAAACCATATGAGCGAGCACATTTCCAAAAAACTTTCCTTCCTCGACCGGTATCTGACGCTGTGGATCTTTCTGGCGATGGGCGCGGGCGTGGCGTTGGGGCATTTTGTGCCGGGCACGCCGCAGTTCATCAGCCGGTTCGATGTCGGCACGACCAACATTCCGATCGCCATCGGGTTGATTCTGATGATGTACCCGCCGCTGGCGAAGGTGAAGTACGAGGAGATGGGCAGGGTGTTTTCCAACTGGAAAATCCTCGGCCTGTCGCTCCTGCAAAACTGGGTGATCGGGCCGGTGCTGATGTTTGTCCTGGCCATCGTTTTTCTGCACAACCACCCCGAATACATGACCGGACTGATCCTGGTCGGCATCGCGCGTTGCATTGCGATGGTGCTGGTCTGGAACGAACTGGCCAAAGGCAACAGCGAATACGCCGCCGGCTTGGTGGCACTCAACAGTGTCTTTCAGATTTTGTTCTTCGGGTTGTATGCGTGGGTGTTCATCACGGTATTGCCGCCGGTATTCGGCCTGGCCGGTAGCGTGGTGGAAGTGACCATCGGCCAGATCTTCAAGAGCGTGATGGTGTATCTCGGCATCCCGTTTTTCGGCGGGATGTTGACGCGCGCCGTGCTCCTGCCAATGAAAGGGCGGGATTGGTACGAGAAGAAGTTCATTCCGCGGATCGCGCCGGTGACGCTGATCGCGCTGCTGTTCACCATTGTGGCGATGTTCAGTTTCAAGGGCGAGACGATCGTCAGAATCCCGCTCGATGTCGGGCGCATTGCGTTGCCGTTGGTGGTTTATTTTGCCGTCATGTTTCTCGTCAGTTTTTTCATGGCGAAGAAACTCGGCGCCGACTACAGTCGGTCGGCCACGCTGGCGTTCACGGCGGCCGGCAACAATTTCGAGCTGGCGATTGCCGTGGCAATTGCCGTGTTCGGCATCCAGTCCGGCGTGGCGTTTGCCGCCGTGGTCGGTCCGTTGGTGGAAGTCCCGGCCCTGATTGGCCTCGTCAACGTCTCGCTCTATTTCCAGCGCCGGTATTTTGCAAAGACCGCGACCAGCTCCATCCCGACAATCCCCTCCTGTTCCACGCCGGGATTTGGGCGCGTTGGGACGGAGGACAAGACGGGCTTCCACGGAAGATCATAGTGCTGATCTGCCGTCTTTCGCGCTAAAGCCGGATCAGGCGGTTGTCTGACCAATCAAATGCACGGCCGGGGCTTTGATCAACGCGGCCACTTGCACACCGGCAGCCAGCGCCAGTTCCTCGCACGCCGGACGCGTCACCAGCGCCACCAACGGGAAACCGGCATCCAATTCCACGCAGTGCAACGGACTGCCGGGGCGCACCGAAACCACCCGCGCCGCCAGCCGGTTGCGGACGCTGCTGCCGGGCGCGCCGCCATCGCGCTGCAAAATCACATCCTCGCCGCGAATGCTCACCAGCACATTGCCGGTCATGCCGGGCGCGGCCAGTGCCAGCAACCGGACACCGCCCACCTCCACCGTTGCCAAATCCGACTCGACGCCGATCACCCGACCGGGCTGCAACGTTTCCACGCCGAGAAACCGCGCCACCTCCGGCGCCGCCGGTTTGCCATAGACCGTCGCTTTGTCGCCTTGCTGAACAATCCGGCCGTCCAATAACACGCTGACCTGATCCGCCAGAAAATACGCCTCGGTCAGATCATGCGTGACGAGCAAGACAGTCAACCCGCGTTGCTGTTGCAACTCGCGCATCAACCACCACAACTCGCGGCGAAGGCTGTCGTTGAGCGCCGTGAATGGTTCGTCGAGCAACACCAACCGCGGCTGGCTCGCCAACGCGCGCACGATCCCCACCCGTTGGCGTTCCCCGCCCGAAAGCGTCCCCGGCAACCGCTCCAGCAACGCTCCGATGCCGGTCGCCTCGACCAGTTTATCCACCAACGGCCGGTACTCCGTGGCCGGCACGCCGCGCGCCCGGGCGCTGTAGGTGAGATTCTCGCGCACCGTCAAATGTGGAAACAACCCGAGCTGCTGCGGCACGTATCCCAACCCGCGTCGTTCAATCGGCGCGCGCGTGATATCCGCGCCGTCGAGGCGGATGCAGCCATTCGTGGCCGGCAACACCCCGAGCACCGCGTGCAGCAACGTGCTCTTGCCGGCACCCGACGGCCCAAGCACCGCGTGACACGCGCCCTTTGCCACCGCGAGATTCACCTCGCGCAGCCGAAACGCGCCCGCCGACACGGTCAGCGAATCCAGTTCAAGCATTCGCCGCCCTCCCCAGCAACCGGCGCGTGACGTAGAGCGCCGCCAGCCCGATACACACCAACACCAATGCCACCGTCCCCTCGATGTCCGCCGACGCCAACCGCAGATAAATCGCCACCGGCAACGTCTCCGTCCGCATCGCCATCGTGCCGGCCACCATGATCGTCGCGCCGAACTCGCCCAGCGCCTTCGCCCACGCCAGAATGAACGCCGCAATCACCCCGCGCCGCGCCAGCGGCAGCGTGACGGTGAAAAACGCATGACGCGGCGTCGCCCCCAGCGTCCGCGCCACCGTCTCCAACTCCGCCGTCACCTCATCAAACGACGTTTTCAACAACCGCACCGCCACGTCGAGGATGGTGACGAACTGCGCCAGCACAATCCCGGCAAAAGCGAACACGAACCGCACGAGATGATTCTGAATCCATTCGCCGAGCGGGTTGTTGAAAAAAATCAGCAACATCGCCCCCAGCGCCGCCGGCGAGACGATGATGGGAAACTCCAAAATTGTGTCCACCAGTTTGCATCCGCGAAACCGGTACCGCGACAACGCATACGCCGCCGGCACCGCCACCAACATCGCCAGCCCCGCCGCCAGCGTCGCCGCCATCAACGAGAGCCGCACCGAAAACAGCGTCCGTTCCGACTGCACCGCCCCGCGCACCGCCGCCCCGTCGAGAAACCAACCCAGTGACAGGATCAAGCCGCCGTAAAGCACCAACACCGCCAGCGCGGCAACGATGGAGGTGCGGCGGAGGTTCATCGGCTGACTTCAAACCTCGGGATGCGCCAGCCAGAATTCTTTCACCCGATCAAACTTGCCGATGCGCCTGGTAATCTTGGCGATCTCGCGCGGATAGAACGCGAGCACAGTGTCGCAAAACTCCAACATCCAAGCGCGCCGTTTCTGGTGTGGGTCAATTTCAATCCGCTTGGAGTCGGCAATCTGAATCTGTCCCGTCCCGAGTGCGCCGAGAGTCAGGCAATTCCACTTCAAATGCTCAATCGGAACAAAGTGAACCTGTCGGACTGTGACCTTCGTCCCTCTGACCGCATACTTCACCATCAACATCACGAAGTAGTTACTGTCGTCTTCGTAGAACCGGGCCAGTCGGTCAACCGAAGTCAGGTTCGGCATGTTGAATGCCGTGCCCTCACGGTGCGTTTTCACATCCACGACACAGTAGTTGTTGGCCTTGTCCTTGAACGCCAAATCCGCCATCGCCCGGCGCGCGAAACTGGCGGAATACTCGCCGACGAGGTCACCGAGAATCGTGGCAAAATTGTCTTCGATGATGGACTGGATGGCATCGCCGGCGGCGCGCGTGCTTTCGGCGGTGTCTGCCGATAAGAAATCAGCCTGTTCATTCAGCACGTCCCGGACTTTGCGCTCAATGGCTTCGCGCGTCTGGGGTTCAAAGAGCGGTGATTTCATTTGGTCTTTGATTTCGCGACCCGGTAGGCAACCGGGGATTCGAGCAGTATGGGATGCGCGTCGGCCACCGGCGCACTCACCTTGGGTTGGGCATTCAGGGTGTTTCGTTCCCAGAACACGCCGCCAGCGTAGCCCTGCACCGAGGGATCGTCGTTGGCCATTTCGACTCGCTTCAAGGCGAGACAGGCGTAGGTCTCGTCCAGCTCGATACCAAGAAAGCGCCGCCCCAGCTTGCGCGCCACCGCCGCCGTCGTCCCCGAACCGAGGAACGGATCAAACACAAAATCACCTTCGCGGCTGCTGGCGAGAAGCAGCTTGGCCAGCAACTTCTCCGGCTTCTGCGTGGGATGGTCGGTGTTTTCCGGCATGGACCAAAAAGGAATCGTCAAGTCGGTCCAAAGATTGGAGGGATGCGTCAGGCGGAACTGCCCATCCGGCCCGTCCTCCCAATCCTTCGGCTGACCGTTCTCGCGATACGGGGCGATCACCCGACGTTTGAGCTTCACCGCTTCCACATCAAAGAAGTAGTGGTTCGAAACCGTGGCAAACCAGATGTCCTCGCTCGCGTTCTTCCAGTTCGACTTCGCTCCCCGCCCCTTCTCCCGTTCCCAAGTGATGCGGTTGCGAACGATGACGTGCCGGTCCAGCACGCGATGAACGGCGGCGGAAGATTTCCAATCGCCGCAAACATACAGACTCGCCGTTGGCTTGAGCAACGGCAGCAGCCGGACGAACCAGCCCTCAAACCATGACTCATATTCGGCCAGCGACATCTCCCGAAAGCTTTCCGAACCGAACTGCTTGTTGAGGTTGTAAGGCGGGTCAAGGATGAGCAGGTCCACGAACGACTTGGGCAACTGCGGCAGCAGCGCGAGCGAATCGCCGCAAACCACCTTGTCGGACAACTCCCGCACGCTCGCCGGCAACGGCGGGCGCAACAGCCGTTTGGACAACACGGCCTGCTCCTGCTCCGAAAGCGTGAGCGTCCGATTGCGCGGCGCGCGGTGTTTCTCTGGCTCGTTCATGCTAAGCGCCGACATCCAGCCTTTGGCGGTCGAGGGGGTTCATGCGGCTGTTGTCCGCCTTGCCTCCCGCCGCGCTCTTGCGTCTGCCGTCGAAAGGGCGCGGCCCTTCGCAGCGCACGGGTCGCAACCATCGCGCTCAATTTCGTAGATGGTTCGTCCGCACTCCGAGCACGGCACGTAATACATTTTCTCTGCGCGTTGGAGCGGCGTCAAAAACTGGTCAGCAGTTGGCTGGTACTTCTGAATAATCTCGCCAGGAACTAAATCCCAATCGTGAAGGCCGCGGGTGACATTACTTCGCACGCGGACTGCGCCCGGCAGATGACCTTGGCCTTGCCCCAACAGTGGTGTGCCATTGTCTGCCAAGTCACTCACTGCTTTGTTTGCCTCAGCAGTTGCCGCCGCGATCTGTCCATCAAGCCCCAAACCGAATTCCAAATCGTGGATTTCCTTGACCCGTTTGCTCTGCACCAACTTCGATTCGGCAGATACGGTTGCGATCAAGTCATGGTCGATTCGCACTTCGACCTCCAAGCGTTCCTCGAGCGGATTTGCATGAGGATTCACCTCAACCGTAAGGTGAGTGTATGGCACGCGGGCATCTTGCGATGATTCGCGGTCCGGCCACTTTGGCCGTGCGAACTGAAACTTCGCGAACCCGTCACGAGGATCAACGCAATACATGGAGAAGACACTGCGGATTTGCTCGCCATCAATCGGAAGAACCGTCCGGCTGTGAACAATCGGCGTATAGGCATGGTGCGCGTGCAATAATTCGAGAGGTTTGGCGAGTTTGAGCTTCAGCCCATCGTGTCCAATCCACGCTGCTCCCTCGGAAATTATCGTGGCGGCATTCTCCACTAACCGAAGTCGAGCCATGCCGAAAATCTCCAAAAGGCCGTGACGAATTGCCGGTACTGCAACCATTCCTCCCGTCGCGAGGCAAAACTCCACCGCAGATGAAGGAATTTCAGCCGAGCCGAGGAGATCTCGTATCCGACCCAACCCACGACGCACAATGTCTTCGACCGCTTGCTCCAAGTCGCGGCGTGACAATTCGACTTCAAGATGTTTCTCCGGACCGCTCGTGGCAAGGATGTCAGGAACGAACACCGTGTGAGTCTCGTTCTCGGAAAGGTCGATCTTTGCTCCCTCACACGCATTGATGATTCGCGCGTTTGCAGTTTCGGAAAGCAGCGACCAGTCGACACGCGGATGCTGTTTTTCGTGACGCGATTTAACGAGGTTCACTAGACGCAAATCGAATTTGTCGCCGCCGACTTCCGGGTCGCCAAGGTTCAGAACTTGAATCAATGCCCCGTGGCTGAACTTACAGAGCGTGAGATCAAGTGTGCCACCGCCCCAATCAAAAACCAGAGCCAACCGACGTTCCATCTGTGCAAGATGCTGCTGATAGTCGGCGCGGGCACGGATATGCCCGTAGAGCGCAGCGAGCGGTTCATGCACAAATTGCTGAACACGAATTCCCGCCATGAGCGCGGCCTGCCGCAGTTCCCGCCTAGCCGGCCCCTCCATCGAAACTGGAATGGTCAACACAGCCCGTTCAAAGGATTGCCCCGGATAACCGCGAGACAGTGCATCTGCGCGTAGGAATTTGAGAACGTCGGCCACAACGTCCATCGCGGGACGATTCACTCCGCCGACACTCAACCCGACTGGCAAGCCGAGATAAATCTTGGGAGAGCGGACGATGTCTCCAAACACACCAAGCCCAAGTTGGCTCAGTTGCGCCTTTGCCCTTCTGCCGACAACCGTGTCAGCGCCCCGATACCAGACGACGGAAGGATGGGGACGATTGTCTTCCCGGTTGGCCAAAACGAGTGGCCTCTCTTCGCCGCCAGCGGCGGGTCGCCCGATTATAGTGGCAACACTGTTCGTTGTGCCGAAATCTAGTCCAAAGATTGAAGGCATTGGGCTTCCTTTTGTATTCCGTTCAACGCGGATTGCAGCCGCTCTTGGACTACGCGCACCCGAGGTGGCTCAATACTCGCCGCTTCGCTTGCGTTTTGCAGCCACCGTGACAATTCACCCTCGAGAAATCCGCGTATGCGGCCTTTCAGCGCGTCGTATCTGTGTTGTGCGGCTGTTCGCGTATCAGTCACATCGCGTTCGAGATTTTCAATTCGCGTTCGCTGGTCGCGAAGTTGTGACTCCAATCCGGCGATTTGCGTTCGCGACCGTTCAAGTGCACCCGCGATGCTGGTGTTTTCATTTTCCAACTGCCGAACGCGCTCTTGGAGTTTGGCGATTTCCGTCGCTTGATCATCTGTGCGCTTTCTCCACGCCCGATTCAACGTGAGAAGCGGCGCGACGTTTGGCTTTTTGAACGGAACGCCTAGAATTACTTCCGTCGGCGAGGGTTCAAGTGTTTGGGGCTTGCCGGGCCGAGAACAGTTGGCCTTGGCAACGGGGAAGGCAGTTTGAAGCAGGGCAATGATGTCGTCTTCGGCGAGCCAGTTCCGATGGAAAGCCAGTAACAAGAAAATGCCGAAGGCGTTCAGGTTCGGCTTCGTACTCTTAGGTGCTGAGCGGGGAACAAGATTTGCAATTGCTGTTCGCCATTCGTTCGCTGGAAGCGGCAGCGACTGCGCGGGGAAAGCGCCTCGTTCCCGGAGAAAGTCTTCAGCCAGCACCAGAACCGATTCTCGAATCGAGCCGCCTGCCGCGCTGAGTGCCTGGAGCAGCACGAGCAATCGAAGCGTGCCATCCTCGCGCGCGGAGATGGTCCGTGCAATCACTCGACTCTCATCGGGCGATGGAATCGAGAACGCACCTTTTGAAAGCTTGCGAAGAAACGACCGCGGATTGTTCGCGCGTGCTGCGCCAAAAAACTCCGCCAGACTTTTCGGCAGCGGTGGCTTTGCCTTCGACAAAGGCTTTGGCGGAGATGCGGCAGCAGCCGGACTATTTAGTGGCGGGGTTTCCATATGGCATAGGAGATTCAAGTTGAGATTTCGCCCATGACTCGAAGGGCGTAGTAAATTGCAGCCGCCGCAACTGAGCCTCGGCTTCCTCCAACCTGCCAAGGCGAGCCAGCACATACGCGCGGAGCACCTGGATTTTCGCAGCGTCGTATTCGCTAAGCGGCTTGCGGCGAGAGAGGGAATCCAAGTCATCTGCGACCATCGGGTGCGGTACGCGGTCCGTCGTAGCTCGTTGCGTCGCTTCCAGAATTCGATGCGTTGCAATATCCACTGGACAGATGGGTGCGCTTTGATCGCTAGGCGCTGCCGGGTGGGTGTGGGGGGCTTTTCCTGCAGCGATTGCGCCAAAGAACAAAAATGCCGAATTCAACACGGGCAAATGCGCGGAGGGGGCAACGGAAAAATTGTTCATGTTGAACCTGATAGCTGCTGTGACTGCCAATGCGACCGCACGTGGAAACTCTTTCAGGACGGCAATCGCTGCGGAGAACTTCTCCCTGTAGTTTTCAAAGTCCGAATAGACGTGGGCGTCGGGATGCCGTTCCTTAATGGCCAAACCAATGACGTAATCACCGAGTGCTGCCGCATAAACCTGTGCTGCCGCGTCGTCCGGGCAAGCGGTCCTGAACGCCTCAACGTCTGCAATTCGGGGATGCTCAATCGCAAGTCGTCGCACGAACTCTTTGTCAATCGCCTGCAGCGCCCGCTCGTTGGGAATCCGAAATGTCGCCACGAATTTTGCATTTGCCTGATTTTGGTCGATTGCCCGCTGATTGATGAGGCGCAGCTCGCAAGTGGACGTACGCTGTGCGGCCAGCAGTGCAGGCACGCGGGTTGGGGTGACACTCTGAACTTCACCCACATCGAAGCGGACCTCGCAAGCGGTGCAATTCAGCAGGGTAACATCGCTGGGATTGAACGATGACCGAACAGTAAACTCCGACGGCATCGAATGGGACCGAATTTGGAGGATTGGAATGTTGAGAGGATGTTCCAAACCGAGATGCTGTGAAAGTTCGTCTGAGTTTTCGAACTGCCGCTGGCAGCCGGGATACGGGCAAGCTATGATTGGATGACGATTCCCTTCGAGTGAATCGCGGCTTTCCTCGATTCGTTCGACTGCACCTTCAATAATCCAGCCGACAGTTGGCATGCGTTTCTGGTGTCAGACTTAAGCCTTCGCGTAAACCTCCGTGCCCTTCTTCAACGCTTCTTCTTCGGCGACGCCTTACTCGGCGGCGCGTTGGCGAACGTGTTCGGTGATCTTCATAGCGCGAAGTCTCGGTCGTTTGCCTGCATTATAATGAACCTGCTGAACAATGACAGCGTTTTGCTGTCCGACAACCTCACAGGGCGCATCTTGGCACGGCTTCCACTGTGGGGCAGGTCTCCGACTCCGACCGACTCCGCCACGGGGACAGAGTCCCCGGCAACTGGCAGACCAGAGGTCTGCCCCGCAACCGCGATTCCTGCGCTGCTCAATTCTCGCTGCATTCCGACGGCACGACGTATTCGCGGCCGACCGGCTTTTTCTCGCCGATCCACCCGGCGGCATCTTCCGCCGTCGCGATTGAGAGGATTGCAAAGGACGGTGGCATTCCGAATTACAGCTTTATTACCACCGAGCCGGTGGACGCTAAAGTTCGTGCGTATGCCGCCGCCCGATACGCCGCGTTGGGTGACGTCCGGCTACGAAGTGATGCTGAGCACCGCCCAAGGCCAGACGGTGCGCACCGGCTGCAACGACATCCGCATTGCCGGCCGCAACACGCAAGGCGTGAAACTGCTGACCTTGAACGAAGGCGACATACTGGTCGCCATCGCCCGCGTCATCACCGAGCAACAAGAAGAAGCCGCCGAGGCCGGCAGCGAGAAGAAATTGCCACCCATGCACGCCGATCGGCTCTGATACGGGCGGGGTGGTTTGAACCCATGCGGAGACTTCGCTTCTGAATGATGTCATTCTGAGCGAAGCGAAGAATCTCGGTTGTTTTCGGCGAATGTCGGAACGACAGAGACCCTTCGCTTCGCTCAGGGTGACACGCGGAAAGGGTTTCCGGATAATAGCGCCTGACAAAACTCCCTGTGGGGGCGGGTTTCGGCCCGCGACGTTCTTGGAAACGCTGGTGGGCCGAGCGTCCGCGCGAGGCGGGGCGTGACACTCCGCTGGCGGGGACGCTCGCGCCACCGCGCGCGCTCACGACAGAAGCTTCAGTTTTGTTAGGCGCTCTAAGTTCTTGTTATCGGGAAACGGTGGCGAGGAAGGTGGGGCGGGCGCGGGGGTCGACCGGCTTGGGGGTGAGGGAGGCGCCGAGCGCGGTGCCGAGATCGGCGGCGGTGACGGGAGCGAGCCGGTCATTGACGAAGACTTCAAACATTGGTTCCACCGGTTCGCCGAGGAGGGTAACGGCCTGGCGGGCGGCGGCGAGAATTTCCGGTGGGCGGGCCGGTTGTTTGCGCAGATACACCAGGCCGCGTCGGCCCTCGGCCTCGTCCACGCTGAGGTTGGCTTCGTGAGCGACCAGCAGGATACCGGGGCCGTGATGGACGTGGCTGTAGTCGTGCACGTCAATCAACAGATGTCCGGGCAGGGCTTGTTGTTGGATCCAGCCGTGAAACACCGGAATGTACTCCGCCAGCGGTTTGGCGGCCGGGCCGCTGAAGAAAAACTTGATGCCGATCTTGTGGGTGATCATTTCTTCAAAATCGCGGCGCGGGCGGCGGCTTT
>CAZHLM010000020.1:23517-26660 GCA_964533295.1 uncultured Verrucomicrobiota bacterium | reverse complement strand
CATCGCGCCGTAGGCCAGTTCATCGGCTTTGGCGAACTGACCGGCTTCGTGGGCCAGTTGCGCTTCGAAATTCAGCCGCTCGGCCGCGCTCAACTCGAATTGCAATGCGGAGACGACTTCGCCGGCGCATTCGCCGGTGCCGATGTCGCCCATGCTGAATTCGCGCGGGTCGCCCCAATCGCTGTAGAAGGTCGGGTCTTGTTCGTAGGGCGGCACCTGCATCAGGTCCTCGATCATCCGGCGCGCCTCCGCTTTGCCGAGCCGGTTGATAAATGCCGGAAACGTTTCCCCGGGCTGCCGCTCGTTGACGTACCGGCCGGTGACGCGCTCGACCACCGCCGGGATGTTTTTGGCCGGCACGCTGCCGATGGCCAGCCCGTAGCGGCCGGCGTTGTGCGTCCACTGACCGCCGAACAGGACCTGAAAATGCGGCACCTTGTGGTTGCCGATGGTGCGGCTGTTGCCGTAGAAGCCGATGTCGGCCAGATGATGCTGGCCGCAGGAGTTGAAACAACCGCTCATCTTGATTTTCAATCCTTTCACTGCTTCATCGAGCGTGAAGAACTGACCGGCCAGCCGCGCGCGCAGTTCCCGCGCCAGACCGCGCGACGAAGCGATGCCGAGTTTGCAGGTGTCCGTGCCCGGGCAGGCGGTCATGTCGAGAATCGTACCGGCTCCGTGTTCGCCCAACCCGATCCGCTGCAATTCCGCGTACAGGGCCGGCAGGTCTTGTTCGCTGACCCAGCGGATGAGAAGGTTTTGCTCGACGCTGGTGCGCACGTTGTCGCCGCTGAACCGGCGGACGAGATCGGCCAGTTGCCGGGCTTGCGTGGCGGTGATGTCGCCGAGCGGACAGGCGACAGTGACGGTGGCGTAACCGCTCTGCCGCTGACGGTACACGTTCGTGGCCAGCCATGCCGGGAAGCCGGGCGGTTGTTCGGCCGGCAGCGAGCCGGGCGGCTGGATCGGTTTTTCCTCGATCGTCGGGAACTGCGTCCAGCGCGGGTCGGGGGGCAGTGTCTGGCGTTCGGCGAACACGAGGCGTTTGAATCCCTCGATGCCCAGCTTGTCCACGAGGAACTTGATGCGGGCACGGGCGCGATTCTGTTTCTCGCCAAGCCGGGCAAAGACGCGGGCGATCGCCTGCGCGGTGGGCAACAGTTCCTCCACCGGCAAAAACTCCGCCAGCACTTTTGCCTGATACGGCACCGCGCCGAGACCGCCGCCGACAAACACTTTGAACCCGCGTCGGCCGTCATGGATTTTGGCGACGGCGCCGAAGTCGTGCATGTGCACCAGCCCGCAGGCTTCGTCCTCGCAGCCGGAGAAAGCCGGCTTGAATTTCCGTCCGAAATCCTGCGTGTCCGGGTGGCCGAGCAAAAAGAACGTCAGCGCCTTCGCGTACGGCGTCACATCAAACGCCTCGGTGCGGCAGACACCCGACAACGGGCAGGCGGTGACGTTGCGGACCGAGTTGCCGCAGGCCTCGCGGGTGGTGATGCCGACGGCGGCCAGGCGGCGCATGATGGTCGGGGTGTCTTCGATGTGGACGAAATGCAGTTGGAAATCCTGCCGGGTCGTGATGTGCAGAATGCCGTCGGAATACTCCTCGGCGACATCGGCGAGTGTTTCGAGCTGCGTCGGGTTCAGGCCGCCGAACGGGATCTTGATCCGCTGCATACCGGGCGCGTCCCATTCGGTGTCCGGCCCCTTGGTCAGACCGGCCTTCGGATAGCGCAACTGTTGCGTGCGGAAGCCATCAAACCGCTGCCCGTTGTCATAACGCTGGCCGTACGCGCCGCGCCGCAGCCGCGTCTCGGCGAAAAGCTTCTCGTCAATTTTGCCGAGTTTGCGCAACTCCAGTTGCGTCTCATAAATATCAATTTCCTCCGCCCACGCAGGCGGGATCTGACCGGCGAGTTTTTCCTTCCAAGTCATAGCGCGGCGACACTCTGGCCGAAATCTCTGCCGGCTCAACAAGAAAATACCGGCCACCCGCGCCCAATGCTCAGCCGGCCACCGCAGATTCACCCGCCCCTTGCCGGCAGCGCCACCGCGCGGCTAGGATGCCCCCATGACGGTCCCGGTCGAACACCTGTACGTCCACGTCCCGTTCTGCGCGCTGAAATGCAAGTACTGCGCGTTCTACTCCGAGGCCGGTGACGCCGCGCGGATGGGCGACTACGTGACCGGCGTGCTCGACGAACTGGCCCGGTCGCCAGCGGTTCGGCCGCGCACGATCTTCGTCGGCGGCGGGACACCGTCGCTGTTGCCGCTGCCGCATCTGCAGCGCTTGCTGGAAGGCATTCGTTCCGACGCTGTCGAGGAATGGACGGTGGAATGCAACCCGGCCACCGTGTCGGACGAGAAGGCGCGGCGGATGCGGGAGGTGGGGGTGAACCGGATTTCGCTCGGCGTGCAGGCGCTCGACGACGCGATGCTGGCGGTCATCGGCCGCATCCACTCCTGCCGGCAGGCGGTGGAATCCTACCGGCGCTTGCGCGCGGCCGGTGTTGAGAACATCAACCTCGATCTGATGTTCGGCTTACCGGGACAGACACCGGCGCACTGGGCTGAGACCTTGCGCCGCGCCATCGAACTGGAGCCGGATCACATCTCCACCTACTGCCTGACCCTCGAGGAGGATACCGAGTTCTGGCGATTGTTTCAGCAAGGGCATCTCAAACCCAACGACGAACAGGAACGAGCGATGTACGAGACCGCCCTCGACATGCTGGCCACCGCCGGCTACCGGCAATACGAGGTCAGCAACTTCGCCCAACCCGGCCGCCAGTGCCGCCACAACATCGCCTACTGGGAAGGCCGGGATTATCTCGGCCTCGGCCCCAGCGCCTGCAGCACCATCGGCGACCGTCGCTGGCAGAACACCGCCGACCTGACCGGCTGGCGCCGCGCCGCGGAGGAAAGGCTCACCCCCGAATTGCGCGCCGCCGAACGCGCCGCGTTTGGGATGCGAATGACCGCCGGCGTACCCGCCACGTGGGTGCAGGGCCGGTGGGACAAACAAATCGCCGCGCTGCTTGCCGCCGACCTGGTTCAGTGGCGCGATGGTCGTCTCCAACCCACCCGTCGCGGTATCCTGTTTGCCGACGAAATCGCCGCGGAATTTGTCTGAGCGCCGC
>CAZHLM010000020.1:1409-23417 GCA_964533295.1 uncultured Verrucomicrobiota bacterium | reverse complement strand
ACCGGGGGCGATTTTCGCCGAACGACAAACAGCAACGCGATCAGCACCAACGCGCCGCCCCCGCCGAGAATCCACGGCCGATATTCGCGCCAGAACGCTTTGCCGTCGCGGGCTGTCGCCGCCGCGGCCACGGTCGCGGGGGGCGCCGCGGTTTCCGTGGCAACCACGCGCGGCAGTTGATCCAACCGCGGCGCGGTGTGGCGGATGCGCGGTCCTTCGGCGACGCTGAACTCGGCGTTGACGACCATTTCCTGATACTCCGCCAGCAGGCTGTTGCCGAGACCGAGTTGCGCGAAGGCGCGAGCGTGGGCGCGCATCACGCGTTGGAACACCGCTTCCGCGGCGGCCACCCTGGCCAGCGCCTGCTCGTAATCGTGCTTGGCCTGCTTGATCTGAAGTTCCAGCATGGGGTCTTTGGCGTTCTTCTCCAGGCTGGCTTGCAACGCTTTTTCGAGCTTGTTCTGGCGCGACCGCGCCTGGTCGCGTTCCTCGCGCGCGGCGGTCAGGCGTTGCAACGCGCTTTGATAAACCCGGTACCGCTCCATGCGCGCGGTTTCGAGGCCGGCCACCACGGCGCCGCAGATTTGAGTTTGCAGCCGGGAAACCAGCACGCTGAGCACAAGACTGTTGGTGACGGCGATGCGGTTGAAATCAAGCACCTGCAACACTTCTTCGCGGTGACCGCCGACCAACAACGGTCCGATCTGCTCGCAAATCCGCGGCGCCGCCGCCAACTCGGCACACTCGTCAAACGCGGCGGCGATGTCATCCAGCCGGTTTTGCGCCGCCTGACAGTCGTTGGAAATCACCAGCGCACCGACCGCGTCGAGGTCCCGCAGCAGTTGGTTCAGCCGTTGCGCGCGCTCGGCGGCGCGACGGGTGGCCGGGTCGGCCGGCGCGCGGGTGCCGACCAGCAGCCCGAACACCACGATGGCCAGGGTCTTCACGCGCGCAGGATACCGGCCCCGCGCCGATATTTCACGTGAATTCACCTCGGTTCCCCGCTAGATTGCCGGCGTGATGGACCCAACCCTGACGGAGATTACCGGCCGCTTGCTCGCCTCGTTCGAGCAACACGGCGGCATCAATCATCTCGACGGCGTGAACCTGCCGTCGCGGGAGGCGGTGGTGGAAATCACCCGCGATTTGTTGCGGCTGCTCTTCCCGGGCTTCTACGACCGCGAGCCGATTCACTCCAGCGAAATTGCCGGACACACCACGGCGCTGGTGGCGGCGGTGGCGCGCGGGCTGGAACGGGAGCTGGCCAAAGCGCAGGTGGCCGACGCCGGCCGGGTGGCGCGGGAGTTTCTGGCGCAGTTGCCGGCGATTCGCGCGACGCTGCAAACCGACGTCGTCGCCGCCTACGAGGGCGATCCGGCCGCCAGCAGCAACGAAGAGATCATCCTCGCCTATCCCGGCATCGAAGCGGTGGCGGTGCAACGGATGGCCCACCGGCTCTACCAGCGCCACGTGCCGTTGATCCCGCGGATCATGACGGAGTGGGCGCACAACAAGACCGGCATTGACATCCATCCAGGCGCGGTCATCGGGTCGCACTTCTTCATTGATCACGGCACCGGTGTCGTGATCGGGGAGACGACGCGGATTGGCGACCGGGTGAAGATTTATCAGGGCGTCACGCTTGGCGCGAAAAGTTTTCTCAAGGACGAGCACGGCCGCATCGTCAAGGGCATCAAACGCCATCCGAACATCGAGGACGACGTGACGATTTACGCCGGCGCCACCATCCTCGGCCCGGTCACCATCGGGCGCGGCTCGATCATCGGCGGCAACGTCTGGCTGCTGGAAAACGTCCCGCCCGGCACCGTCGTCTATCAGGAAGGCGGCCAGACGAAAATGAAAACCGCCGCCCGAGACCGCGACCGATTCATCGGCCACGCCGACGGCTCCGGCATCTGACGTTCCATGCGCCGCATCTACGCCGATCACAACGCCACCACGCCGTTGGACCCGGACGCGCTGGCGGCGATGCTGCCGTATTTTGCCAATCACTACGGCAACGCCAGCAGCGTGCACCTCGAAGGCCGGGAGGCGCGCGCGGCGGTGGACGCGGCGCGCGTGAAACTGGCCGGGTTGCTCGGCGCGCAGGAGAGCGAAATCATCTTCACCGGCGGCGGCACGGAATCCGACAACACGGCGATCTTCGGCGCGCCGCCCGGCCATCTCATCACCAGCGCCAGCGAACATCACGCCGTCCTGCACGCCTGCCGGCGGCGGCCCGATGTGACGGTTTTGCCGGTCGACTCCGCCGGGCTGGTGGACCCGGACGACCTGCGGCGCGCCATTCGCCCCGACACCGTGCTCGTGTCCATCATGTCCGCCAACAACGAGACCGGCGTCGTCCAACCGATCCGCGAACTGGCCGGTATCTGCCGGGAACGCGGCGTGTTGTTTCACACCGACGCGGTCCAATCCTTCGGCAAGGTGCCGGTGGACGTGAATCTGTGGGGCGTGGATCTGCTCAGCATCGCGGCGCACAAATTCTACGGCCCGAAAGGCGTCGGCGCGCTGTTCCTTCGGCGCGGCGTGAAACTGACGCCGCTGCTCCACGGCGGCAGCCACGAGAACGAACGCCGCGCCGGCACCGAGAACGTGCCCGGCATCGTCGGCCTCGCCAAAGCCGCCGAGCTGGCCGTGGCGAAGATGGAGGCCGAAAGCGCCCGGCTGTTTCAACTCACCGAGCGGCTGGCCACCGCCATCGCGCAGTCCATTCCCGGCGCCCACCGCAACGGCCATCCCCGGCTGCGCGTGCCGAACACGGTCAATTTCAGCTTTGACGGATGCACGTTCGAGGGACTGCTCCTCGGCCTCGACTTGGAGGGCATCGCCGTCAGCAGCGGCAGCGCCTGCGCGGTCGGCTCGCTCGAACCTTCCCACGTCTTGCTGGCGATGGGCGTGCCGCGCCCACTGGCCCGCGCCGCGGTCCGGTTCAGTCTCGGCCAGAGCAACACCGAAGCCGACGTGGAGGAGATACTGGCGGCGGTGCAGCGGGTGGTGCAGCGGTTGCGGGCGTTCAGTTGAAAAACCGGTAACGGAAAATAAACCAGAGCGCGGCGACGCCGTCTTTCCAGTTGATTTTCTTGCCTTCGCTGTAATCGCGGCCGTTGTAGTTGATGTCGGTCTCGTAGAACCGGTACCGGCGACGGGCCAGCTTGGCGGTCAGTTCGGGTTCGATGCCGAACCGGTCGGAGGTCAACGTCACGTCGCGCAGGCACTCGCGGCGGAAGACTTTGTAGCAGGTCTCCATGTCGGTGAGGTTCAGATTGCAGAGCATATTCGACAGCAGCGTCAGGAACCGGTTGGCCAGGTAGTGCCAGAACAGCAACACCCGGTGGGTCCCGCCCGTGAACCGCGAGCCGTACACCACATCCGCCCGGCCGTCGAGGATCGGCTGGAGCAACTTCGGGTAATCGTTCGGGTCGTACTCGAGGTCCGCATCCTGAATCAGGCAGATTTCCCCGGTCGCCTGTTCCAACGCCGTGCGGATGGCGGCGCCCTTGCCGCGGTTGTGGGGATGCAACGCCACTTTCACGCCCCGCTGGCCGGCCAGCTTCTCGACAATCTCCCGCGTCCCGTCCGTCGAACAATCGTCCACCACGATGATCTCCTTCTCCAACCCGGCCGCGTCGGCGGCCTGGACGCGGCGCACCAACTCCGCCAGTGTTTTCGCCTCGTTAAAGACCGGGATCAGGATGGACAACCGCCGAAAAGTCCGCGTCATGGCGCGCGAGTATAGAGCCTGTCCCACCGGGCGCGAGCCGTTTTTTGAATTGCGTTTGGCCGCCGGTTTGCCTATCTCTGCGGCGGGGAACCTCGATGAACTTGAACGTCGTTGTCTGTGCGTTTTCGTTGCTGCTCGCCGTGGTCGGGCGGGCCGCGCCCACCGAAACCAATGCCGCCGCCACCCCGGCTGCCGATGACATCAACTGGGCGCGCCACGTCGTCCAAGCCTACGAAGATTACCAGCGCCAGCAACGCGCCACGGCCTCGGTCCTCGAACAAACCCGGCAAGACGCCGCGCGCGCCGCGCAGTCGGCCGACAAGAACGCCGCCCAGATCGAAGCCCGGCTCCTGAAGATCGAGCAGGCGCTCAGTCTCCAACGCCAGCGCGAAATCGAGGGTCTGCAGGAATCCCAGCGCAGCACGTTGATGATCGTCGGTGGCGTGGCAGCGGTCGGCCTGCTTTGCATGCTGGTGCTGGCGTTGCTGCTGTTGCGGACCATGAATCGCCGGATGGAAACCGTGCTCGCGCCCTTTGCCGGGGCGGTCATCGCCCAAGCGGCGCCCGCCGCCGGTCAACTCGGCAGCGGCGCGACCGACCTGGCCACGGCCGATCCGGCCGCGCAGTCCAGCGCCCGATTTGTCTCCGCCCTCGAACGGCTGGAGCAGCGCGTGGCCGGTATGGAAAAAGATCTGGCGACGCCGTTGCCGGCAGCGGAAGCGCCGGCGGAGGACACCACGGTTCTCGACCAGAAAACCGCGCAGATCACCGCCCTGCTCGGCAAGGGGCAGACGTTCCTGAACATGGACAAGCTCGATGACGCGATTGTTTGTTTCGATGAAGTGCTCGCGCTTGACCCCAAATACGCCGAGGCGCTCGTCAAGAAGGGCACTGCGCTGGAGAAAATCGGCAAGCTCGACGACGCCATTCAGTATTACGACCGCGCGATTGAAGCCGACCAGAACATGACGCTGGCCTATCTCTGCAAAGGAGGCGTGTTCAACCGGCTCGAACGTTACAGCGAGGCGCTCGAGTGCTACGAGAAAGCGTTACGCGCGAAGGAGAAGTCCGGCGTCGCGTAGTTCCACGCGCGGCAGCGCCTCCAGCGCCACCCGCGTTTCCAGTTCCCGCAGCAACGCCGCCTTCTGCCGCCGCAACCGCGCAATCTCCGCATCCCGCGCCGCCAGCGCCAGCGTCAACTCCGCCACCCGTTCCCGGTGCCGCTGTTGCAACTGCGCCATCCGCGCTTCGAGCGCCGTCAACTTCTCCGTGCCGGCCTCCTGCGTCGCCAGCAACTGCCGGCGCTGCCCCAGCAACCCCTCCACCAGCCGTTTCATCATCCGCCGCGCCAAGTCGGGCGTCACGTCGGCATACAACCACTCCTCCCAATCGCGCGACCGCGACCGCGCCTGCGCGGCGGCGGCGCGAACGATGGGCAAAGCGTGCGCCGCCAGTTCCACCGGCGTGCGGGCGGGGACGACCAGCCGACGCCGACAGCGCGGGCAGGTAACTGCCGAATTCGACGTACCGTCAATGACTGTAATGCGCTGCGAACAGGCCTGACACTGAAACGTGACCACGGTTCCTCCTTGGTTGAACCGTCACACGCGCGAGAATGCCGCGCCCGCCCGCCCCAGTCAAACCGAAACTACGCCGGCCCCACACGTTTTGCGAGATACGCCTTCACCGTCCGCCGGTCGAGGTTGGTTTGGCGCGCGACAGCCTCGATTGTCCCGTGCCGCTCGTGCAGCAACCGACAGTAGCCGGCCAGCAATTCATCCGCATCCAGGCGACCGGCCGACACGCCCGCCAGCCATCGCGATGTCGCGTCGGGCGCGACCGCGCCCCGGTCGCCGTCGTAGCGGTTCGTCAGCAAAATCCGCCGGATCGCCTGCTCCAGCTCGCGCACATTCCCGGGCCACGGATACGACCGGTCCAGCCGCGCGCGGATCGCGTCCGCCAGCGCCGGTACACCCAGCCGACCGGCCACGTGCCGCACCAGCGCGTCCAATTCCGTGGCGTCCTCCGCGATTCGTTGGCGCAACGTCGGCACGGTGATGATGTCCGAGCAGAGCCGGTAATAGAAATCATCACGGAACCGGCCGGCGGCGCGGAGTTGATCGAGCGGCTGATTCGTGGCGGCGATCACCCGCCCGCGAAACGGGACGGGCTCATGGCTGCCGACCGGCGTGAACGTCCGCTCCTGCAACACCTGCAGCAGCTTGATCTGCACCGGGATGCTCAGGTCGCCGATTTCATCGAGAAAAATCGCCCCGTGCGGACGACCCCGCGCCAGCACGCCTTCGTGGTCGGCAATCGCCCCGGTAAACGCGCCTTTCTTGTGACCGAACAACTCCGACTCGATCAACGTCTCCGGGAACTGCGAGAGATTGATCGCCCGAAACGTCCGCGTGAAACTCTCCTCAAACCGCCCGGCCTTCTCGTCGAACGGAATGAACCCCGACCGGCCGATCGCCGCCGCCGCCGTCCCCTTCCCGCTGCCGGTCGGCCCGAGCAACATCGTGGAAAACTCCTCCATCCGATTCCAGAGATGTTGTTCGTACCAGCGGATGTCGTGGGTGAAGACGTGGTTCCACAGATGCCGCCGCAGTTCCCGCATGCTCGCGCTGGCGCCCACCAGGCCGGTCTCGATGAAATGATACGCGCGCCGAATCTGGTAAAAGATCGCGAAGTACCGGCGCGCTTCCTCCGCGCTGAACCCGCGCCGCTCGAACAACGCCCGCGCCTTCCCGTAAAAGCCCACCGGCACCGACTTGTCGCCGGCCGCCAACTGCGCCGCGATCAACCCGTCAAACGCCGGCAGGTACCGGTGATAGATCTCGTACAGGCACACATACCGCAACAACTCCCGATCCTCGCCGCTGGCCTGCCGGTAATTCGTGACCCCGGCCGCCTGCAACGCCGCCAACTCCCGCTGCCACCGCTCCGCCGCGCCGCCCGCGCCGGCAATCCGCGCCTGCAACGCGGCAAACTCGTCGCTGAACGGGTTGCACGCCGCCGCCCGCGTCACCAGCGAAAAAAACTCCCGCTGTCCCGGAGTTGGTTTCCAGTCTCTCATACAAAAAATGACTACCGTATCATCAGAAAATGCACAACCCGATAATCGCATCGGCCGGATTTCCGAGCGAATTCACCAGGGCCCGCCCGGCACGCGGCCAGCCCTCTGCGCGTTGCATGAACTGGAATTTTGGATGGGGTTTGCTGCTGGCCGGCTTTCTCAGTGGAGCGATCCTCGGCCTGGGATTTCACCGCGCCGATTTCCTCGGCGGGTACGACTCGTTTCCGCGGCGGATGTTGCGGCTCGGGCATATCGCCTGTTGCGCGCTGGGCATGTTGAACCTGATGGTCGCGGTGGCCGGCCACGCTTCCCCCTGGTTGCTGGCCGGCGGCGTGGCGATGCCGGTGGTTTGTTTCCTGGCCGCCTGGCGCAAACCGTTCCGCCACCTGTTCGTGATCCCGGTCGCCTGTCTGCTGGCGGCCGTCATCCGGGAGATGATTCCATGAAAATCGGCTTTCTCGCCATGAGCGGCATTCGCGCGCACGACCCCGAACTTCTCCGGCTCGGGTTGACGTTGCCGGGGTTTGTGGAGCGCAGCAAACAAATCGCGGCGCTGCCGAGCCTCGGGTTGCTGTACCTCGCCGCCGTCACGCCGCCCGGCCACGAGCTGGCCTACTACGAGGCCGAGGCCGACGGCCAGGAGCCGGTCGCGGTGTATGACTGTGATCTCGTCGCCATCAGCACGTTTTCGGCGCAGGTCTTCGAAGCGTATGCGATTGCCGACCGACTGCGATTGGCCGGGGTGAAAGTCGCGCTGGGCGGGCTGCACGTCACCGCGTTGCCGGCGGAGGCGGCGCGGCACGCGGACTTCGTCATTACCGGCGAAGGGGAAAACATCTGGCCGACCATCGTCAACACGCTGGAGCCGGGCACGTTCGCCGGGCCGGCCGTGGATGTGCGGCAGTTGCCGGTGCCGCGCTACGATTTGCTCGGCGACCGGCCGTACAACCGATTCACCGTCCAGACCACGCGCGGCTGTCCGTGGCGGTGCGAGTTCTGCGCGTCGAACGTGATGCTCGGTCAGCCCTACCGGAAACGCCCCGTCGCGGACGTGCTGCGCGACATCGAAGCGATCCGGCAGGTGCGCGAGCATCCGTTCATCGAGTTTGCCGACGACAATACGTTTGTGGACAAGGCGTGGGGCCAACGGTTGTGCCGGGCGCTGGCGCCGTTGCGGTTGAAATGGTTCACCGAGACGGACATTTCCGTGGCCGAGGACGAGGAGTTGCTCGACCTGATGCACGCGGCCGGTTGCCGGCAGGTTTTGATCGGACTCGAAAGCCCGAAGGCCGGTCCGCTGGCCGGACTGGAGCAACGCGCGGACTTCAAAGCGCGCTGGTACGCCCGGTATGCCGACGCCATCGCCCGCATCCAGTCGCACGGCATCACGGTGAACGGCTGTTTTATTCTCGGTCTCGATGGTCACGACACCGGTATTTTCGAGCAGGTGCTCGACTTCGCCCGGCAGGCGTCGCTGTACGACGTGCAGATCACCGTGCTGACCGCCTTCCCCGGCACGCCGCTGTACGCGCGGTTGCTCCGCGAAGGTCGCATCCTCGAACCGGGCCGGTGGGACTTGTGCACGCTGTTCGATGTGAACCACCGGCCGCGCGGCATGACGCCACAGGAGTTGAAGACCGGGATGTATTGGCTGACCGAACGGTTGTATGATGCCGAGTGCACAACGCAGCGTCGCCGCGGTTTCTTCTCGGCGATGCGCACGGAAAGGATGCCGGTATGAGCGACAAGAAGCACGTGGGTTGGCTGTGCGCGCAGTTGCCGGAGCTGGTGAGCCAGGGCGTCGTACCGGCCGAGGTGGCGGAACGCATCCGCAAGCACTATGGCGACCCGGCGGCGCCGGGCGGGACGGCGAAACGGTGGGCGATGATCCTGTTCAGCATCCTCGGCGCGGGGTTGATCGGCGGCGGGATCATTTTGTTGCTGGCGCACAACTGGGAGGAGTTGACGCGACCGATGCGCGCGGTGATTTCCGTGACGCCGTTGGCGTTGGCGGCGGGGGCGGGGGCGGGGTTGTTGTGGACGCAACGACCGGGCACGGCGTGGCGCGAGGGGGTGGGGACGTTTCAGACGCTGGCGATTGGCGTGGCCATCGCGTTGATCGCGCAGACGTATCATCTCGGCGGCCGGTTTGATGAGTTCATGCTGACGTGGTCGCTGCTGGCCTTGCCGGTCGCGTATCTGTTGGGGGCGACGGTGCCGGCGTTGTTGTACTTGGTGGGCATCACGGTGTGGACGGGCGCGGCCGCGTTTTATGAAGCCGAGCGGCTGGTGTATTTTCCGTTGTTGGGATTGGCGTTGCCGTATCTGTGGCTGACGAGCCGGGCGAACCGGTATCATCCGCGGCCGGTGTGGTTCGCGTGGGGGTTGGCGGTCACGGTGTGCATCGGGACGGGATTGGCTGCGAGCCGGGTGTGCGGTCAGTTGGAGGCGTGGCCGATGTTGTTTGGCGGACTGTTTGCGTTGTTGTTCCTCGTCGGCGCGCGATGGTGGGGTGAGGCGTCCGCCTCGTGGCAACGGCCGCTGCAGAACGTGGGCGCGTTGGGGGCAGTGGGGTTGACGTTGGTGTTGAGTTTCGGCGATGCGTGGTCCAAGCCGTCGTGGGGATATTACTGGGGGCCGTCGGCGATGCGCGGGGTGGTCTGGGAGTTGGCCGTCGGCGCGATTTTTCCGGTGGCGGCGATTGCGTTGTGGGTGCGGAGTTGGACGCGCCGGGCGTGGAGCGAAGTGATGATCGGCGCCGTGCCGGCGTTGGCCGTGATCGGCTGGGTGAGCGCGGTGTCCGACGCAACCTTCATCGGGGCGGCGCTGTTCAATCTGTATCTGTTCACGCTCGGCATCGGGACGCTGGTGATCGGGTTGCGCCAGCGGCGGTTGGGCGTGGTCAATGCCGGCATGGTGGTGCTGGCGGCGGTGATTTTGTGTCGGTTCTTCGATAGCGATCTTGGATTTCTGCTGAAGGGGATTGCGTTCATCATCGTCGGGGCGGGATTTTTGGGAACGAACTGGGTGTTGTGGCGACAGAAAGAGGCGGCGCGGTCATGAAACCGAAACGGATCTTCGGGATGTTTGTGGCGGTGGCGATCGTGCAGTTGGCGGTGCCGATCAGCCAGATTTGGAAGCACGAAAATATATTGCGCACCGGCACGCCGTACAAGTTCCGCACCGCGCCGGTTGATCCGTACGACGCGTTTCGGGGCCGGTACGTCGCCCTCGGTTTTGCCGACACCGAGGCGCCCGTGCGCGCGGGCGAGACGCTGGAGCACCGGCAGAGGGCGTATGTGGGATTGCGCGCGGGCGCGGACGGGTTTGTCGAGTACACGGAACTTTCCGCGCGGCCACCGGCGCGGGGCGATTATCTGCGCGTGACGTGTTCCTACCACTCGGGAACCACCGCGCATTTCCAACTACCCTTCGACCGGTTTTTCATGGAAGAGAAAAAAGCGCCTCGGGCCGAGGTCGCCTACTGGCGGCACGGCAACCGGCTCGGTGAGACGAACGCGGCAACGTACGTGGTAGTTCGCGTCAAAGGCGGCCGCGGCGTGATCGAGGATCTCTACATCAAGGACACGCCGCTCCGGGAATTTCTGGCGCGCGACGCCGCCCGGTAACAGGCGCCGCGGCGCGCGTTCCCGCTGCGCGCTAGGCGACAGTGGCGGCGATGAGGTCGCCGACCTGGGTGGTGCCGAGGCCCATGCGGCCGGCGGCCAGCGATTTGATGCGGCCGCTGTTCAGGACGGTGGTCACGGCTTGTTCGATGGCGGCGGCGGCGGCGCGTTCGCCGAGGGTGTCGAGCATCATGCCGGCGGCGTTGATCGCGGCGATGGGATTGATGACGTTCTGGCCGGTGTACTTCGGCGCGCTGCCGCCCATCGGTTCGAACATCGAGACGCCTTCGGGATTGATGTTGCCGCCGGCGGCGACGCCAAGACCGCCCTGGATGATCGCGGCCAGGTCGGTGATGATGTCGCCGAAGAGGTTTTCGGTGACGATGACGTCGTACCACTCCGGTTGTTTGACGAACCACATCGTCGCGGCGTCCACGTGGTTGTAGTCCTGCTTGATGTCCGGGTAGTCGCGGTCGCCCATTTCCTTGTGGGCGCGGACCCAGAGATCACCGGCATGGGTCAGGACGTTGCATTTGTGGACGAGGGTGAGCATTTTTTTGCGGTTGCGACGGCGGGTGTATTCGTAGGCGAATCGCATACAACGATCCACCACCGGGCGACCGTAGATCATCACTTGCGTGGCGATTTCCATCGGGGTGCCTTTTTGGACCACGCCGCCAACGCCGGTGTAGATGCCACCGGTGTTTTCGCGAACGACGACGAAATCCACGTCTCGCGGCGTCTTGTCCTTCAGCGGACAATCCTCCGTGCGATAGAGTTTGACCGGCCGCAGGTTGATGTATTGATCGAGCGCAAACCGGGCTTTGAGCAGAATGCCGACTTCGAGGATGCCGGGTTTTACGTCGGGATGGCCGATGGCGCCGAGGAAGATGGCGTGCTGCCGACGGAACTCCTCAATCGCAGAGTCCGGGAGGGTTTCGCCGGTTTTCAGATAGCGGGCGCCGCCGAAATCGTAATGGGTGTACTGGAGCTTGAAACCAAACTTCTGCTGGGCGACGTCGAGGACTTTCAGGGCTTCGCGGGTGACTTCCGGCCCGGTGCCGTCGCCGCCGATCACGGCCACGTGGTAACTGTTCATAAGGCGCGGAGTGTGGCGATTTGCCGGCGGGGATTCAATCCGATTTTTGCCCGGCGCGCTCCGCCAACTCGCGGAACGTGACATTGCCGGGGGCCGTCTGCTCGGCGGCCTGCAACTCCGCCAGCGCGCGCGCGACCGGCTCATCCGGGACCGGCGCGCCGGGGGCCCCGACATCCGCGTCGTTGGTGCGGAGCACCTGCAGCACCTCGGCGACGGTCATGTTCTCGGGCGGACGCGCCGGCTGCAACCCGCTGCCGTCGGCGGCGAGGTCGCAGAGGACGCCGGCTTTGGCGAGGCGGTGAACGAGCTGGTTGAGCAGTTGGGTGGGAACATTGAGCAGCCGGGAGGCGTCTTCGATGGTGGGCGGTTTTGCGCCGGCGAGAAACCGCTGGCTGGCCAGCGTGACGAGCCGGCAGGCGTACAGTTCGCGTTGTCGCTGATCGAGTTTTTCGGTCACGCGGCGTTGCAGATAAATGTGCACGTTCTGGGCGGCGAAGGAGACCTGCGCGCCAAACAGGACAATCAGCCAGGAGAAATACACGCCGAGCAGAAAGACCGGAATGATGCCGAGGCTGCCGTAAATCGCGCTGTAGGTCACCACCCGCGACACATAGAGCGTGCTGAGCAGGCTGTTCAGTTGCCACAACGTGCCGCCGACCACGCCGCCCGCCAACGCCGCCCACGGCCGCACCCGCGTGTTGGGCATCAGCGCATACATGAAGGAGAACGCCACCCAGAGCACGGCAAAGGGCGCGAGGTTGAAGAGAAATCGCGTGAACGCCGGGTTCAACGCCCACTCACCGTAACTGCGCAGGTATTCGAGCCGACCCGTCAGCGCAATCGCTGCGATCAACAACAGCGGCCCCAGCGTGATCGTCGTCCAGTAATAAACAATCTTCCGCCAGATGGACCGGCCGCGCGCCACGCCCCAGATGTCGTTGAACGTCCCCTCGATCGTCGTCATCAACCGCAGCGCCACCACCACGAGAAAGAACGATCCCACCGCGCCCAGCTTGCCGGCATCAATCCCGTCAATCCACGACTGAATTTTCGCCACCACCTCGCGCCGCGCCTGGGCCGACATCACGGCCTGGCCGGGCGCGGGCGGTCCGTCCACGTTGTCGGGCAGCGGCACAAACTCCAACTGCGGGATGACCATCCCGACCGCGCGGTCGAGCAGCGCCGGCACGATCTCCGCGCTGGTTTCCTTCAGCAGATTCTTCGACACGCTCAACGCCACCACCAGCAACGGCACCAGCGCCAGCAACGTCGTGTACGTCAACGCCGCCGCCCGCATCGGACAACGATTCTCCGCAAACCCGCGCACCACCATCCAGACAAACACACACGCCTTGCGCAACCGATGGATGGCCGACCGGCCCGTGAGCACTTCGGCCGGTATCTCAAACAGAAATTGCTGCGCCCGCTGCCAAAAACCCGTCAGCGTCTCGGTGCGAATCCGCATGATGCCGCCAGCTTACGGCGCGCCCCGCGCCAAGTCAACGCGGGCGCCCGCCGCCTTGCGCAGCGCCGCTTTCAACCGATCCAGCCCCAACCCGGTCAGCGCGGAAATCTCGATCACGCGGACGCGATGCTGGCGCTGGAACGCGGCAAGATTCTTTTTCGCGACCGCCACGTCGAGCTTGTTGGCCACGACAAGCCGCGGTTTTTTCAGAATCACCGGATTGTACAACTCCAGCTCCGCCAGCAACTGCCGGTAATCATCGGCGGGTTTCCGATTGTCCGTGCCCGCCATGTCGAGCAACACCAGCAACAACCGGCACCGCTCGATGTGCCGCAAAAAATCGTGTCCCAGCCCCCGCCCCGCATGCGCCCCGGCAATCAGCCCGGGAATGTCCGCGATCCGAATCCGGGTGAAATCATCGTAGATCAACACGCCGACGTTCGGCGCGAGTGTCGTGAACGGGTACGGCGCAATTTTCGGATGCGCGTCGGTGATCTGCGAAATCAGCGTGGACTTGCCGGCGTTGGGAAACCCCACCAGCCCGACATCGGCGATCGTCTTCAACACCAGTTCGGCCTGCAACTGCTCACCGGGCTGGCCGTACTCAAACTCCCGCGGCGCGCGATGCACCGAACTTTTGAACGCCTCGTTTCCGCGCCCGCCCCGGCCACCCCGCGCCAACACAAACTCCTGCCCGTCCTCCACCAAATCCGCGATCAACTCCCGCGCATCGGGCGCGACCGGCACCGCGGTTTCCGCAGCGCCACGCCGGCTCTTGCTGCCGAAGGGCAACCCCACCCGCGCCGTCGCATCGAACACCTCCGTCGCCTGCGCCGGGTGATACCGGCTCGGCGCCGCCGCGCGAACCACCGGCCCGATCCGAAACACCTGCGTGCCGACCGGCACCTTGACGACGATATCCGCCGCGCATTTGCCGGTGCATTTCTTGCCGCGTCCATGCTCGCCGCGCTGGGCGGTCAGGTGCGGTTTGTAATACAGGTCGGACAGATCGCTGACATCTTTGCTGGCGACAAGGATCACGCTGCCGCCGTTGCCCCCGTCGCCGCCATCCGGCCCGCCCATCTCCTCGAATTTCTCGCGGCGAAACGACACCGCGCCGTTCCCGCCATCGCCGGCCCGCACCCGAATCTGGACTCGATCCACAAACATCGCCACCCACCCTAGCAGAGGACCGACACCGAACGAAGCGAGATTGCCGCCGCACTCGTTCGCTTTCGCCGCCGGCGGCGGTTCAATGAGCCGACAAATCCATGTCGGGCAGCGGGTCGGTTGGCTTGCCGTCCTGAAACCGGGCGCGCTGTAGCTGGAAATACTCCGTCGTCTCGTCGAGCGCGAGACACCGCGCGTTCAACTCCAGCGCCTTGTCGCGGTTACCTTTCTGGAAATAAATCTCCGCCAGTGTGTCGAGATAGGCCGGATTGTTCTGGGACAGTTCGTTGGCTTTCTGCGCCCACGCCAGCGCCTCGTCGAGGTTGCGGCGGGCGACGGCACAAAGCCAGGCAAGGTTGTTGTGGGCGTCGGCGCTCCGCGGGTTTTGCGCCAGCATCGGTTTCAACGTCGCCAGCGACTGCGCGAAAATCGTATCAGCCTCTTTCGTTTTGCCCAGCCGGTCGAGTTGCGGGATCACCAACACGGGCAGCGTGATGTCCTCGGGCATCAGAATCGCGTGCCAGCGCAGCACGGTGGTCACCTTCGGCAGATCCGCCTCCGCCAGCGGCTCGTGTTGCATGAGTCGTTCCGCGGCCTCGGCGACCTGCTCCAACGCCGGCAGAAAAATCGTCATCCGTCGTTCGAGCGACGGGACCGCCTGCGCCAGCGCCATCAGCGCCGGCTCGGCCGGTTCGCCCAGCGCCACAAGCCCGGCCACGGCGGCTTGCCGGCCTTCATCCTCCTCCGCCTCGTGAAACTGCCGGACCAGCCGCCGAATTTCCGGCGGCATGTCCGGGCGAATCCCCTGTTTGAGGTCGGCGAGGATGGCGCGGGCGCGTTGGCTGACTTCCGGGTCCGGACTGCGCGCCGCCTGTTCCAACGCCGGCCTGGCCGCCTCACCGGCCTGCCAGAGAACTTGCTGCGCCCGCTCGCGGTCGGCATGTTTCGCCGCGCCGAGCTGTTCAATCGCCCGCGTCACGCTGTCGTCGGCCCGCGCGGTGGCGAGCGGCAGCACCAGCGCCAGCCATAACCAGTTCCGCATGGCGTATCCATACCACGAACACGCGACGGTTTGTAGCCAGGTGTGCTATGCTCCGCGCATGGCAAACCGGCTGGCCCGCGAGAAAAGCCCCTACCTGTTGCAGCACGCCCACAACCCGGTGGATTGGTATCCGTGGGGCGAGGAGGCATTCGCCCGCGCGCGGGCGGAAGACAAACCGATCTTTCTATCCATCGGCTACTCGACCTGTCACTGGTGCCACGTGATGGAACGCGAGTCGTTTGAGAACCCCGCCATCGCCGCCGTGCTCAATCAGCATTTCGTCGCCATCAAAGTGGACCGCGAAGAACGGCCGGACATTGACCATATTTACATGACCGCCGTGCAAGCGACCACGGGCAACGGCGGCTGGCCGATGAGCGTATGGCTGACGCCGGACCTGAAACCGTTCTACTGCGGCACCTACTTCCCGCCCGAACCCCGCTACGGCCGGCCGGGCTTTCGCGAGTTGCTCGAACGCATCCACCACGTCTGGACCACCAACCGCACCGGGGTCGTCGCCCAAGCCCGCGAAATCACCGCCCTGCTCGACCAGCACGCCGGCAGCGGCGCTTCGCCAACCGCCGGCACGCTCGATGCCAGCCCGCTGGCCACCGGCTTGCGACAGTTCCAGGCAAGTTTCGACGCCGAGCATGGCGGGTTCGGCGGCGCGCCGAAATTTCCGCGGCCGGTCGTGTTCAACTTTCTGTTTCAATATGGCGCGTCGGCCCCTCTCCCCGTCGAACGGGGCGAAGCGGTCACACGAGATGTCCCCTCTCCCCGCGTGCGGGGAGAGGCTCAGGGTGAGGGGAACCCGGCCCACCAGATGGCGCTGCAGACGCTGCGCAAAATGGGTGAAGGCGGTCTCTGCGACCAGCTCGGCGGCGGATTTCACCGCTACAGCGTGGACGAACGCTGGCTGGTGCCGCATTTTGAGAAAATGCTCTATGACCAGGCGCAACTGGTCAGCAGCTACTGCGACGCGTTTCAAATCACCGGCGACCCGTTCTACGCCGACATCGCGCGCCGCACCTGCCAGTACGTCCTGCGCGATCTGACGGCGCCCGACGGCGGATTCTATGCCGCGGAGGATGCCGACAGCGAGGGCGTCGAGGGCAAGTTTTACGTCTGGCGCAAGGACGAAATTGCTGATGAGGCGATTTGCCGCTACTACGGCGTCACCGAAGCCGGTAACTGGGAAGACGGCCTGAACATCCTCCACGTGGCCGGTCATCCTCCGCCGCCGCACCTGGAAGAATGGCGCCAGAAACTGCTCGCCATCCGCTCGCGCCGCGTTCGCCCGCATCGCGACGAAAAAATCATCACCGCCTGGAACGGGTTGATGATCTCCGCGCTCTGCCGCGCCGGCACCGTGACCGGCCTGCCGGCGGCGTTGCCGGCCGCCGAACGCGCCGCCGCCCGCTATCTCAGCGGCGAGTTAAGCCGCACCGCCCACGGCCTGCCGGCCGTGCTCGACGATTATGCCGCCGTGGCCACCGCCTTTGCCGACCTGTACGAGACCACCTTCCAAAGCCGGTACCTTCACCGCGCCGCGGAACTGGCCGACATGATGATCCGGTTGTTCGCCGACGAGAAAACCGGTGGCTTTTTCCTGACCGATGGCCGGGACGCCAGCGTCATTGTCCGCCCCAAAGAACAGTACGACGGCGCGGAACCGAGCGGCCATTCGCTGGCGACGCTGCTGCTGTTGCGGCTGGCCGCGCTGCTCGATCGCGAGGACTACCGGGCCGTCGCGGAGAAATCGTTGCGGACCAGCGCCGAGTTCATGAACCGCGCCCCGCACGCCGTGCCGCAATTGCTTTGCGCGCTGGATGGGTGGCTGCATCCCCCGCAACAAATCGTCTTCGCCGGCGACCCGGCGCCGTTCCTGCCGGTGATTCAGCGGACCTACCGGCCGCGCCGGGTGTTGCTGATGGCCGAGGACGGGCCGACGCCCCGCCCGCCGGTGGGCGGACAGCCGACGGTTTATGTCTGCGAGAATTTTGCCTGCCGGCCGCCGATCACGTCGCGGGAGGAACTGCAGGCTGTTTTTGCGGCACCACAAACGTGAAGGTGGCGCCCTGGCCGGGTTTGCCTTCGGCCCAGACCTGGCCGCCGTGTTTTTCGATGATGCGTTTGACGATGCTCAGACCGATGCCGGACCCTTCGTATTTTTCCGACGGATGGAGCCGCTCGAACAAACTGAAAATCCGCTCGGCGTGTTCCATGTCGAACCCGATCCCGTTGTCGGCAACGGCGACGCAACAGCGGTCGTGATCCACCCAGCCGCTGATGGTGATGCGCGGCGGTTTCGCGCCGCGGCTGTATTTCAACGCATTGTCCAGCAGATTGCCGAGCACCTGATAAAACATCATCCGGTCGCCCTCGCAGGTCATGTCGGCAAACTCCAGCGTCACCTCCGCGCCGGCTTGTTCGATTTGCGGCTGGCGGTCGTGAACCACCGACTGCGTCAACTCGCGCAGGTTGACCTTGCTCATCACGGCGTCGCGGCGCTGGAGCCGGGAATACTCCAACAAATCATCAATCAGCTTGCGCATCGTCTGCGACATTCGCCGAATCGCCTGCGCAAACCGCGCCCCCTGTTCGCCAAGTTGCGCGCCGCAGGTGTCGAGCAGCAACTCGGAGTAGGCATGGATGCCGCGCAACGGCGCTTTCAGGTCGTGCGACACCGTGAAGGCGAACACCTCCAAATCGCGCGCCCGCGCCTCCACCTCCTGGGTCCGCTCGGCGATGGTTTGCTCAAGGTGTTTGGAATACTTCGCCAGCTCTTCCTGCGCGGTCTGCACCTGCACCGTCAGCCGTTGTTGTTCGCGGTACAACACCACGCTGGCCACAAACAACCCGACCAACGGCGGCAGGTAACTGGCCACCTTCAACACCATCGCCAGCATCGCCAGTCCGTCGGACGGCTCGGCCGATTGGGTGGCGGCGACCTGCGCCAGCAACCCGATCAGCAACGAAATCAACACCGCGCCCAACAACACCCCCCGCCGTTGCCGGTACGTCCACCCGTACGCCGGCAACGCCGTCGCAAACAGAATCCCCCCGGCCAGGTCCCACGGTCGCCGCACTTCCAGCCCCGCCACCATCAACCCCGGCATCGCCACCCACAACGGCACCTGCACCAACAACAGCGTGCCGGCCGCCGCCGCCACAGCACCGACCGTCAACTCCCGGCCGACCGCCCGCGAAATCGCCGCGCGCCCGTGCGCCCACAACCCGGCCAGCAACAAACCACCCATCAGCAGCCGGCCCACCGTCCAAATCCCCACCAACGCCCGGTAGCGTTCCACGCGCGGCGCGTAGTACGAATCCTGCGACACCAGCGCCGCCATCAAATCCGCGATGGTCGCCGCCAGAAACGCCAGACCGACGTACAGCGACAACCGTTGCCGCTCCAGCCAGAATTGCGTCAGCGCAAACGCCGACACCTGCAACGCCACGGCCACGCCGAGAATCTCCAGCGACAGTTGCCAGCGGCTCGTGACCCCCCAGGCAAACGGCGCGCCGAAATAAAATCCCGCCGCCACGAGGCCCGCCACGCCGAGCGCCAAGACACTGCCGCGCAAAATTTCTCGCCACCGCAAACTCATCCCGCCGGCATCCTACCAGATGCCGGACGTGCCGCCAACCACGCCGCCACCTGCGCTTGCAGGTCGCGACGCTGCTCGGGCGTCACTCCGCGCGGATCGAACCGGTAGGCGTAGTGCAGTGCCACCACCGCCTGCAACGAGTCGGTCAACTGCTCGCGCCGCAGCCAATCGCCCACCGTCTCCGTTGGCCGTCGTCCCCGGCCCGCGCGCGTCAGGTAGTCTTCGATCCGGTAAAACTCCGAGTCCGTCCCGCGCGCCGGCCGGGCCGCTGCGGCGCCAGCGGACTCCGGCCTGGGCGTCGCCCGCCGCCGCCGCGCGAAGATGCGCCACGCCACCCAACCCACCGCCACCGGCGCGAGCCAGAGGACGATTCGCGCCAACAGCCCCTGATCGGTGTAATAGCGCCAGCGGGCCAATGCGTACCGCACCCACCCGAACGCGTCGGACAACCCTTGCAACGGCGGGCGCGCCGCCTCTTCGATCGCCTGCCAACTGGCCGGTGTCGTGTCGAAATCCCGCCACGCTCCGTTCACATACACCAAGACCCACGCGTGCGCGTGCCGGGCGCGGACCAGTTGCGTCCCGCCCCGGCCGTCATCCGGCACCGAGTACCCCACGGCGTACCGGGCCGGCAAGCCGGCCATCCGTAACAACAACGTCGTTGCTGTCGCAAAAAACTCGCAGTGACCGGCCCGGTCGCGCAGCAAGAATTGCCGCACGGGCGTGTTGTTCCCGGTCGGGTCGTACCGCACCCCGCGCAAGTATTGCCGGTAAGTGAACTGGCCGTGGAAGAACCGCGCAACCCGCTCCAGCACCACGGCCGGCGGCTCCCCCGCCAGCCCCAACTGCCCGGCAATCTGCGCCAGCGCCGGCCGTTCCAAATCCGGGACCGTCAGGTCGCGCGCCGTTGGCGGCGCATCCACGCTTGCCGCGCCGCCATAGCGCACGGCGTACCGGACCAACGGCTGGCCCTCGCGCGCCCGCACGGTGCCGTACCGATTCGTCTCCACTGCCGCCGCCAACAAATCTTCCATCACCGCCGCCCCGTGTGGCACCGGCAAAATCCCCGTCCCCACCGGCAGAAACAACGACACCTCCGCCACCCACCCCGTCTCCGCTCCGGTCAACAACGGCCACGTCCCGACGTCCGCCCCTGCGGCCACATTCGCAAAATCCGCCTCGCTCGTCGTCCACCGCGGCGACCGATTCCCGACCGGCTCATACGCGTCAAAACTGGCCTTGCGCAGCAACGCCGGCGGCGGCTGGCCTTCGCCCGGCGTCACGCGCAACATCACGCGATTCGACAACTTCAACCGGCCCACCATTCCCAACGCCGTCCGCGTCTGCGTCACATCCACATCCAGCGGCGTCATCTCGCCGATCAACAACCCCAGCGACTGCATCGTCAACGCCTGCAACCGGGTCAGGCCGAATTGCCCCGCCAGCGCGATGGCCGCCGCCGCCGCCAAACACAACGCCCAGCCCACCGCCGGCACGCGCCGGCTCCGGCAGCCCCACAACGCCCACCCGCCGAGCACCGCCAGCCCGGCCACAAACCGGTAGTCCTGCACATTCGCCGCGCTCGCCGAAAACAAACACACCGCGAAATACCACCACGGCACGTGCCGACCCCGCAGCGGTCGCGGCGCTTTGCGGCGCAGCAACCAGAAATACGTGTTCCACCGCACCACGTCGGTGGCCGCGAAGCCCGTTGCCGCCACAAACGGAAAAAAGATCACCGGCAACCACGGCGCAAACCGCGCCGGCCCTGTCGTGATGTCCGTCGCCGCAAACAACACCACCGCCACCCCCACGAACAGCCACGCGCACAAATCCCACAACCGATTCAAATCCGGCGCGGTGAACTCCCAGCGCCACCGCGTGAACCGCGGCCACTCCAACACCGCCGCCCCGACCGCCGCCACCGCCCACAACTCCGTCAGCCAACCCCAAAACAAAACGGTAGCCCCGAGCAAGAGCGGCGGAAACAGCGACCCCTCACCCTGATCCTCTCCCCGTTGCACGGGGCGAGGGGATTCTTGGACAAACCCCCTCTCCCCATCCGCTGGGCAGAGGGCCAGGGTGAGGGGCCGCCGTTTCATAACCGGCTCAACGCCTCCTGCACCTTGCCCACCGGCAGGAATGTCACCTCCGGTTCCGGCGCGGTCTCGCCGCGCGTCACCACGCACACGCGCACGGCGATTCCCAACGCGCGAAGCTGGCGCACCAACTGCCGCCGCGGTTCATCCCACGCCAGCCACACGCACACGCACCCGCTGATCCGCGCGGCGTGCCGGATCACGAGCGTGGCCAGCGCGTCGAATCCCCGGCTCGCGCACGGTTGCACGCCGGCCAGCACTTCGAGCATCTGCTCAACATGTCCCACCCCGCGGCCCGCCGTGAAGCAATACGCTTGCGGCCCCACAAACAACAAATCCAGCAACGACTCCTGTGTCGGGAGCGTGCAGACAAACGAGGCGGCGACGGACACGGCTTCTTCAAACGCCGCATCGTCGTCCGTGACGGCAAACGTGTCCAACACCAGCGCGTGCCGGACAAAAAACTCGTCCTCATGCTCGCGCACCACCAGCCGGTCGAGCTTCGCCACGCTGCGCCAGTGAATGTGCCGCACCGCATCGCCCGGCCGGTAATCCCGCAACGCCACAAACTCATCCGATTGTCCGACCGACGACGCCAGCGCCACACCGAGCGGCTGATATTCCCGCACGCCCGGCAGCGACAACGGCGGCAGGCGGTAGCGTTTCGGCAAGATCACCAGCGACTGCACCGCCGCCGCCGAATCAAACCGCCGCACCAACCCAAACACATCCGTCCGCGCCAGCGTCACCCCGCGAAACTCCACCCGCCCGCGCCGCCGCGGCGTCAGCGTCAACCGCGCCTCGCCGGTGTCGGACAACGACGCTTCCGCAATGACTGCCGGCCGCCGGCGCGCGATCAGATTCATCCAGCAGGTGAAACCGATGACATCGTCCAGCCACCCCACTCCCGCAGCGCGCGGCGCGCGGCGCGGCGCAAACTCCGCCCACGCCGGTCGCGGATCCGCCAAATCCTCCAACACCACCAGTCCGCGCCGAGGACGCGCTTTCCCCTCACCCTGCCCCTCTCCCCATCGGATGGGGAGAGGGGATTTCTCATGGGATCCTCTCTCCCCGC
>CAZHLM010000020.1:0-1309 GCA_964533295.1 uncultured Verrucomicrobiota bacterium | reverse complement strand
TGCGGGGAGAGGGTCAGGGTGAGGGGGCACCTGTACCGTCACGGAATACGTCAGCGGCTGGTCCACGGTTCCGAAGCGTGGCAACCGGCGCGTCACGGTAAACCGGGCGCGCCGCCGGCCAAATCCCAGCGACAGCGCCCCGACGAAAAAGACCGACAGCAGAAACGCCCACGCTTGATATGCCGTGGATTGCGTGGTGTCGGCGCCCCACGCGCCGGCAACCAACAACCCCGCCAACGCCAGCTTGCCGGCCGGCGTCAGGCGGCGTCCCGCCCAATCCGCGATCCCCCACGCCCGGTGGTACGTCCGATAAAACAACCGGCGGATCATAATTCGTCTCGCAACCGAGCTTCCGCTACAACCCTGATCTTTACGCCGGCACCGGCACGCGGCGAACAATCTCCTCCGCCACCCCGCGCGCGGTCTGCCCGGCAAACTTCGCTTGCGGATCGAGCACGAGCCGGTGGGCAATCACCGGCACCGCGACTTCCCGGATTTGTTCCGGCGTGACGAACTCGCTGCCGTCAAACACCGCCAGCGCCTGCGCCGTCTTCATCAACGCCAGCGACGCACGCGGACTGGCGCCAAGCTGGACGCCGGGCGCGCCCCGCGTGGCCGCCACGACGTCCACGATGTAGCGTTTCAATTCCTCGCTGATCCGCACGTGCAACGCCGCGTCCCGCAACCGCAACACCTCCGCCGCGCTCGCGCAGGGCGTGACGTGATCGAGCGGATGATTCTGCGCTTGCGCCGTCAGGATCGCCACCTCGTCGTCGGCGGAGACGTAACCGAGTTCGAGCTGCATCGCGAACCGGTCCATCTGCGCTTCCGGCAACGGATACGTCCCGCGAAACTCCACGGGATTTTGCGTGGCGATGACAAAAAACAAATCCGCCAGCGGCCGCCGCACTCCGTCCACACTCACCTGCCCCTCGGCCATCGCTTCGAGCAGGGCGGATTGCGTGCGGGGCGAGGCGCGGTTGATTTCGTCCGCCAGCAGGATGTTCGTGAAGATCGGACCTTCCTGAAAATGAAATTGCCGGTCGCGCTGATCAAACATCGAAACCCCGACAATGTCCGACGGCAACAAATCCGGGGTGAACTGGATGCGTTTGAATTCCACATTCAACGAGCGCGCGAGCACCTTCGCGAGCGTGGTCTTGCCCGTGCCCGGAAAATCCTCCAGCAACACGTGCCCCCCGCTGACCAACGCCGCCAACACCTGCCGCGTCGGCCCGGCCTGCCCCTGCATGACTTGGCGGATGTTGGCAGCCAGCGTGAGGTACACCTCGCGGGGCGACGGGCCGGT
>CAZHLM010000019.1:7178-46203 GCA_964533295.1 uncultured Verrucomicrobiota bacterium | reverse complement strand
CGTCCGCGCGAGGCGGGGCGTGACACTCCGCTCGCGGGGACGCTCGCGCCACCGGGCCGCCCGGAAGGGCGCTCTAACTCGACGCCGCCCCATCCGCCACCCCTGTTCACTTCCATGAGACGATCGTCTCAAAGAAGTGAACACCGCTGCCGGCCTACCAATGTGAGTCGCGTTGTGGCCGGTGACGCAAGCCAATCAGGCCCAATCCAACGGCCCAGAGCCAGAACAGCGCCGGCTCCGGCACGGCCTGCAACTCGGCCATCGTCGCCAGCCAGCCCACCACGGAGCGGGTGGCGCGCGTGGCGAACTGGTAATCCAGATAGCCGGGCGAGTCCACGCTGTCGGTGACCTTGTGGTAGTTGGGGTTGCTGTTCCAACTGTGCTCGATTAGCAGACCGGCCGGATAGCCGCGGCTGTCAAACGGCGCATGATCGCTATACCCCATCCAGCCCGACCAAACCGGGGTCAACCCGCCGCTGTAGGTGGTCACGGCCTGCGTGACGTCGGTGCGCAGGGAGTTGTCGCGCGAGTAGAGTCGCAACTTGTTCTGATTCGCCCCCGCCGGGTTGAAGGCAATCATATCCAACGACAACATGCCGCGGATGTCATCGCCGCGACCGACAGCCAGCGTCGAGTAGGCCGTGCTGCCAAACAACCCGTCTTCCTCCTGGTCAAAGGCGATGAACTGAAGGGTGGCGCGGAAGCGGTACTGGGACAGAATCCGCGCCGCCTCCAACACCGCCGCCACGCCGCTGGCGTTGTCGTCGGCGCCCGGACAGTTGACCGAGTCATAGTGCGCGCCGATCAGATAAATCCGGCTGGCATTCGGACCGATGCCGGGCAGGGTGGCGACGACATTCGTCCCGTAGCCGCCGCTGCCGAACGTGTGATAACTGGTCGCCAGACCGTAACTGGTGAAATAGCCGGTAATGGTCAGCATGGCCGCCGCGTGGTCGGCGGTGCCGTTGTTGCGGTTGTCGCCGCCGTGGGTTTGCAGACAGGTGGCGGGTACGGTGTTGGTCAGCAACCACGTGTAGTTGGCCGACTGACCTGGTTGACGATGTCGGATACAACAACCGCACGGACCGGTGAAATCGCCACCCAGCAGGTGATCCAGAAAAGCATCCAACCGTGGTTCTTCGCGGGCATTGCCGGTCGCCTCCGAACCAGTTGAATTTGACCACTCGGCACGATGGTCATCAAGCCATTTTTCCAGCAACCACGATTGAGTCCCGCAACCGCAACACAAACCGCTCGACCCACTCCGCCAACGATCCACCCACGATCTGCCACACACTCCACGTTCCACTGACACCGGCTGAGGGCCGGCCTGCAAGCGGCCAACTTCCCGGTGCCGTTGGCCATTCCCGCCCAAATCCAACAATCCAGCGGCCCGAAACGCACCGGCAACCCGAACAACGCGCGGTCTGCGACAAGGGGCGGCGGCGTTGCGCTCGAACTTGGCGAGGGCCTCCGCGATCTTGCGTTCGGATGCGTCCAACTGCGCCAACGCGAGGAGCGCCTGGGGTTGTGTGTCGTTCAATTTCAAGGCGGCATCCGCGCTCTGTCGTGCCCCTTCCCAATCGCGCTGCGCCAATCGCAGCAAGGCGCGCACACCGTGGGCATCGGTGTATCCTGGTGCCTTCTGGAGGACCGTATTCAAATCCTTTTCGGCTTCGACCGTGTTGGCGCTGAGGGCGTGCAGCCTGGCGCGCAGCACAACAAGACCGGGGTGATCCGTTATCGAAGTCAGGCCCTCCTCCATTTTCCTGCGGGCGGTATCAGCATCGCCTTTGCGCAGTGCTGCTTCCGCCTGCTTGAGACATTCTTCTGCCGCGGCGTATTTTTTACCATGGGCTTCCAATGCTTCTACGGCTTTGGCCCAGGCATCAGACACCGCGTCTGATGGAGCGCGATGGTCACTTTACCCGTGGAGTCTTTTGCGGGCTGGGGTGCTTTTTGCCGCTCGGCGTCGTCGCTAAGCCGGAACGATTCGGTTGAAACGCGGCGGCCCCTCGCCCTGACCCTCTCCCCGCTGGCGGGGAGAGGGAATCGCAACCGTGCCCGGCACGTACCAAACGGTGCGCGGGGAGGTGGCGGCCGAGAGTGTCCCTTCTGCCCATCCGATGGGCAGAAGGTCAGGATGAGGGGCGGACCAACTGCATCGTTCCGGCTAAGGGTCAGTTGCATCAGGGCGATGGGCAACAGCGCCGCCGGCGGGGTTGACGCTGCCGCCGCCGAAAAAGACCGGCGGAAGCGCGGGAGTTGGCGGTTGAATCAGACGCGGAACAGTTGGCCCATTTTTTTGCCGAGGATCAGGCTGGCGCCGAGGATGGTGACGGCCAAAAAGAGCATCGCCCAGACGCCCAACGCGGCGGCGATGTATTTGCCGGTGCCGATGAGTTGGAACAGCTCGTAAATGGTTTTGGTGATCGGAAAGAAATCGGCGCGCTGGGCCAGCATCAGGCTGTCGCTGACCTCCAACATGCTGAACGAGAACGCCAGCAGCACCCCGGCGATCAGATTCGCCATGATCAACGGCAACGTGACGCGGCGCAGGGTCGTCAGCGGCGACGCGCCGAGGTTGGCGGCGGCTTCTTCGAGCGTGACGGAGGTCTGTTGCAGACCGGCCACCGCCGAGCGGACCATGTACGGCAAGCGGCGCACGGCGTAGGCGATGACGAGAAAGAGCGTCGGATTCGTTCGCACGTCGAAGAGGTTCTGCCAGAACCGGCTTTCTTTGACCCAATCCTGATTGCCGAGATGCGAGCTGACGGCGAGGTAGCCAAACGCCATCACCAGCCCCGGCACCGCCAGTGGCAACATCGCCAGCGCGTCCAACGCGCCGCGCACCGGCAGGTCGGAGCGCACCACGATCAGGGCAATGGTCACGCCCAGCACGATGTTTACGCCGACGGCCAGCGACGAGTACAGCAGACTGTTGCGAATGCTGCTGACGGTGATGCCGTGGCCGAGCGCTTCCCGGTAGTTCTCCAGCGAGAAGGCCTGCGGGAAGACGGTTTGATACCAGCTTCCCGGCGCGCTGAAGCTGGTCAGAATCACGCCGAGATGCGGCAGCAACGCCACCCCGGTCACCACCACAAACGGCAATGCCACCACCGCGCCGCGCAACCCGCGCACCGTTTCGACAGCGGACACGGTGGCCGCTTTGCTCTGCATCGCGTAGCCACTGCCGCCAAACAAAAACTTGCTCAGCGCGTATAGCCCGGTGCTCACGCCCAACATCACCACCACCAGCGCGAACGGAAACGGATTTGACCCGATCTCTTTGAGCGCATCGAACACCTGCACCGGCGCGCAGCGCGTGTAATTCATGATCAACGGCGTGCCCAGTTCCGTGAAACTCCAGATGAACACAATCGTCCCGCCGGCAAACAACCCCGGCATCATCAACGGCAGCGTGATCCGCCAAAACTTGCGCCAACCCGCGCACCCCAGATTCTCCGCCGCTTCCTCCATTGCCGGGTCAATGTTCGCCAGCGCCGCCGCCACATTCAAATACATGATCGGATACAGCGCTAACGCTTGCAGGATGATCACCCCGAAATACCGGCCCTTACCCAACCAATCCACCTGCGTCCCCAACCACGAATTCAACGCGCCATACACGCCCAGAATTTGCTGGAATCCGATCGCTCCCACAAACGGCGGCAACACCATCGGCACCAGCACCAGCCCGCTGAACCACTTTTTCCCGGGAAACTCGAACCGATTCCCCAGCCACGCCAGCGGCAACGCAATCACCGTCACCAGCAACGTCGTGCCCACCGCGATCTTGACGCTGTTGAGCAACCCCTCCGCATACACCGGGTTCTGAAACACCCCAACGAGATATTTCAGCGTGAACTGGCCGCCCACGAAAAATCCGCCGCGGATGACCGTCCCAAGCGGCAACAAGAACCCCGCGCCGAATCCGGCGAACAGCAGGACGGCCATCAGCCATGCCGTGGAACGTTTCATGACTCAGCCCTCGCCACCGGTCGCGCCCGGCCCTCGGCGATCCTCTTTGCTTCCCGGTAATTCGCCCGGAAAAACGCGGTCCACTCCCGCAGATACGTCAGCCGGTCCTTCTGGCGCGTGACCTCCCGGGCCGTCTCCCACGTCACCGGCAACCGCTGCAGCACTTCCATCGCGGCTGGCTGCGCGGTGGGGCCGCCGTTTGCGATCATGGCCCGCCACGCCGCGCGCAGTTCATCTCCCGAATCGAGGCACATCGCGCGCACCAGATCGCGCTGGACATTGAAATGGCCGGCCGTCCATTCGGGCCGGTACACAAACGACTTCGCCAACTCATACGGGTTCTCCGGCAGCCGCTCGGCCACGTCGCGGCGGATCGGCGTGCGACACAACTCGTACTTGACCGGCCCGCCGGGCGAGCCGGGCGACGCCGCCCACAACTGCTGGCCTTCACGGCGGATGACGAACTCGATAAACCGCACCGCGACCGTGCGGTTCGGCGCGCCGCGCAACAGGCTGATCGGATCGCAACTGACGCTCGACCCGCCGAGCGGCGTCACGTATTCCATCTGACCGCGCCCGGCCACGCGCGCTTGAAACCGCGCATAAAAATCAATCGCCAGCCCGACCGCCGCGTCGCCCGCCGCCACGTCAATCGGCACCTTGCTGGCCGAGTCGGTGAAATACCGGGCATTCGCGCCGATCAACTGCACCACCCGCATCCCGCGCGCCCAACCCTCCGCCGGCGTCGGCGCCTCGCGCATCTGCTGCTGAAGGATCATCTCAAACGCCTTGGCGATGCTGCCGGACTTGGTCGGGTCGGCCACGCCGACCGTGCCGAAGTAAACCGGGTCGGTCAAATCCACCCATCGCCGCGGCGGTTCGGTCACGCCGAGATCGCGCAGCCGGTCGCGGTTGTAACAAATCCCGAACGTGCTCAGGCAGGTGCCAATCAGGTACGGCGTCCGCCACGTTTCGCCGCTGATTTTCTCCGGTATCTGCGCCAGCAACTCGACCGGCTCCTGGCCGGTCGGCCACGGCGGCACGGTCAATCCCTGCTGAAACGCGCGGGTGTGATCGTACTCGCCGCCGCCAAAAAACAAATCAATCCGAGTCGTGAATTGCCGGGCATCATCCACCTCGCGGAAGCGCTGATGAATCTCCGGGAACTTGTCCGGTCGGCGCGCGACGACCTCCTCACTTGCGCCTGCCGGCCACGGAGAACCCTGCGCCCGCCACCACGCGCGAAACGCGGCGACAAATTCGCTCACCAGATACCGGCTGATCTCCGTCGTGCCGCCGACGTTGAGCCACTCGATGCGCACCGGCGCGCCGTACCGCGCCGCGTGCCATTCCGAAAACGCCCGGCCAAACTCGTAGCGGATCGCTTCGTTGTGGGGCGTGACAATCACCAGCACGGGATCACCGGGCCGCCAGCGGTCGGCTGCGCCGCGGTCGTCGCGCAACAGAAACGGCAACGCCACCAGCACCGTCGCCGCCAACAGGATGGTGAGGTTCTTCATCATCTTGTCGCCGCCAGCCGGCTGGCGGCGACCATGGCTATCGCGTCAATACCACCACATTCTCGGGCCGGCACCACACGGTGACCGGCTTGGCGTGGCCTTCGCGGGTCAACACCTTCGGATGCAAATCAAACACTTTCACCGTCGCACCGGCCACGGCCACTTGATGTTGCGCCATCTCGCCGAGGTAAATGCTGTCGCGCAACTCGCCGCGCAGCACATTGATTCCGCTCGGCGGCGGCTCGCCCAAGTGAATCACCTCGGGCCGCACCGACAGCGTGACGCGCTGTCCGACCCGCACCGGCTCGGCGGGCGGCACCGTGCTCGTGATGGTGCCGTGGTCGGCCTGCACGGTGATCCGCCCATCCGCCAGCGTCACCACCGGCCCTTCGAGGAAATTCGTTTCGCCGATGAAGTTCGCCACGAACTTGCTGACGGGTCGCTCGTACACCTCGCGCGGCGCGCCGCATTGCTGGATGCGGCCGCCGTCCAGGATCGCGAGCCGGTCGGCAATCGAAAGCGCCTCCTTCTGGTCGTGGGTCACGTAGATTCCGGTCAGCCCGGCCTCCTTGCAAATCCGGCGAATCTCCGTCCGCATCTCCAGCCGCAGCTTGGCGTCGAGATTCGACAGCGGCTCGTCGAGCAACAGACATTTCGGCCGGATCACCAGCGCGCGGGCCAGCGCGACGCGTTGTTGCTGGCCGCCGGACAGTTGCGGGGGCCGGTAGTCGGCCCGCTCGGTCATCCGCACCATCGCCAGCGCCTCGTTGACGCGCTGCTGGATTTCCGGTTTGGAAAGGCCGCGCAGCTCGAGGCCGAACGCGACGTTCTCGCGCACCGTCAGATGCGGCCACAAAGCGTAGCTTTGGAACACCATGCCGGTATCCCGCTGGTGCGGCGGCAACCGCGTCGCGTCGGTGTCGCCAATCCAGATCTGGCCGCTTTCCGGGATGTAAAAGCCGGCCACACACCGCAGCAACGTCGTCTTGCCGCACCCGCTGGGGCCGAGCAAAAAGAAAAGCTCGCCGTCCGCGATTTCGAGGGTGACATCGTTGACGACGAGCAGATCACCAAACCGCTTGGTGACATTGCGCAGCGCAACTTTCATCTGATGGCGCAGTATATCGCCGGCACGTTACGAATGTGTGACGAACTTCAGTCGCGGTTCCGCAACGCCAGCAGGTGCAACAGGTGAAACAACGAGGAGAGAAACGCCGCCACATAGGTCAACGCCGCCGCGTTCAACACGCTGTTGACCCCGCCGGCCTCGTCGCGGGTCACAATCCCGTGCTGCGTCAGGACCAGTTTCGCCCGCCGGCTCGCGTCGAACTCGACCGGCAACGTGATCAGTTGAAACACCGTCAGAATCGCATAGATCGCGATCCCGAGATCGAGGAGCGGCTTGACGTACCCGAAGAAAAACCCGCCGAGCACAATAAACGGCAACAGTTGCGACGCCACCATGGTCAGCGGCACCACCGCCATCCGCGCCTTCAACGGCGCGTAGCCGACGGCGTGCTGAATGGCGTGGCCGCATTCGTGGGCGGCAATGCCGGCCGCGGCGACCGATTCGCTGTCGTACACGCCGGGCGACAGACACAGCCGCTTGCGAACCGGGTCATAGTGGTCGCCAAGGTACGAGTCCGTGCGCGCAATCTGCACATCGTCAATGCCGGCATCCTCCAACAAATGCGCCGCGACCTCCGCGCCCGTCATTGCCCGCCGGGTGCGGACCCGGGAATACTTGTTGAACGCCGAACTGACGCGCACCTGCGCCACCACCGCCACCACCGTGGCGAAGATAATCAAAACAAATGTCATTCCTGGAGTCAGCATCGCAAGGCATGCCCTTTCATCGCGCGGTTAGATAGCAGACGCCCCCCGACTGTTCAAGGGGAAGCGACCTCCCGCGACAGCAACGGCGCCGCTGTGGCTCAACGGCATCGTGGACTCAGAGCGTGGCGGTCAGCCAGGCGACGGTTTCTTCCAGAAGGCGTCGTTCCCAAATCGTCCTGTTGAAGGTGTGGTCGGCGCCGGGGATGATGATCTTTTTCACCGCCCGCTTCGGGCTGCTCAACGCCCGCTCATACATGTCGCTGTGCGTGGCCGGTACCGTTTGATCCTGGGAACCGTGAATCAACAAGACCGGACACTTGCTTTTGGCGGCCTCGCGCAGGGGTTTCATCTCGGCAAACTGCCGCACGAACGCCATGCTGACCAGATTGCCTTCATGGTCCGTCAACCCGGTTTGCGCCAATGAAACCACCGCCTCGGGCGTGGACAGATTGTCGAGAATACCGGGGCCTTCCGCCACCGGCGCCCACAACACCAGCGCCGCAAATCGCGTCCGCTCGCGCCCCGCCACATACGAGGCCACCGCGCCGCCGAGACTCAACCCCACCAGCCCGAGCCGGCGGGAGTTGATCCGTTTGTGGCGCGCCAGAAACCGGATCGCCTCCAGCGCGTCGGCGACCTCCGACCGGATGGTGAGGTCTTCAAAGTTACCGGCGCTGTCGCCCGACCCGCGAAAATCAAACCGCAGACTCGCAATCCCCTTGTGCGCCAGCGTGCGCGACAGCTTCACAAACATCCGGTGCGCTTCCACTTTCGTGCCGGTAAACCCGTGCAACAACAGCACCGCCGGCACCCGGCCCCGACCGGGCGGCAGGTGCAACATCCCGACAATCTGCTGGCCGCGACAGGCAAACGTCACCGGGGTCTCAAACATGCCGCGCGATAGTAGGGCAACTTTGCCGCTTTGCAATCCGCAATCGCTTCGCTATCGTCCCGCCCCATGCCCATCCTCGGCGACTATCACATGCACACCCCGCGGTGCAAACACGCGGACGGCCCGCTCGAAGCGTATGCCGAGCAGGCGCTGCACCTCGGATTGCAGGAGATCGGATTCTCCGACCACAGCCCGCTCCCGAACGGAATGGGTTCCAACGTCCGCATGGATCCCGGCGAACTCGGCGCGTACGTCGCCGACGTTCACCGCGTCCGCGACCACTACCGGGGTGAACTGGCCGTCCGACTCGGCATCGAACTCGATTTCGTCGAGGGCGTCGAACCGTTCAACGAAAAACTCCTCGCCGACCATCCGTGGGACTACGTCATCGGTTCCGTCCACTACCTCGATCCCGACTGCTGTTTCCCGTCGTGGCCGCGAAACTACACCGGCGACGTCCACGCGCTCTATGACAAATACTTCACGCAAATCCGCAAGATGGCCCGCAGCGGACTGGTGGACATTGTCGCGCACTTCGACGTCGCAAAACGCTGCGGCACGCCGCCCGGCGAAGCGGAACGCGCGGCCATCACGGCGACGCTGGAAGAAATCGCCCGCGCCGGCCTCGCCATGGAAATCAACACGTCCGGCTACCGGCATTCCGACCTGCGCACGCGCGAGCCCTATCCGAGTTACGACATCATCCAGCAAGCGGTGGCGTTGAACATCCCGCTGATGGTCAACTCCGACGCCCACGCCCCCACGCACCTCTGCACGCAATTCGCCGAAGTGGAAGGACAGTTGAAACGCTTCGGCTGCCGGTCGCTCGTCCGGTTTGAAGGCCGGCACCGGATCAGCTACTCACTGTAGCGCGCCGTGCCTTCACTCCACAACCGTCGTCTGGAATCTCGAGCGAGATCTACACGCCGGCCAAGCTCGGCACCGATTTGGATTCCCCGAGCCAACGTGGCAGCCCACTGTCCGTCTTCGACGGTGTCAGGCTCGTCGAGTGCTCTACCCAACGCAGCGCGGCGCGGACGAGCGCGGCGTGGTTTGGCTGGTGTAGTTTGCACCGTACGCTCCGCAGGTGCTGTTCGGCGGTCTTCACGTCGAAGTCACAGAGCAGGGCGATCTCTTTCACGTCGAGGCCCGCGCCGACCATCTCGAACACTTCCATCTCCCGCGCCGTCAACACCTCCGCCGGGCTGAGGAGCGGGAGCGGCTCCCGGCTCGGCGGCCGGTGCAACATCCAGTTCAGCCACACCGCCGGCATGACGATCTGCCCGGCCAACACCGCGCGAAGGGCCGGGATCAAGGCCCGGATGCCTTGGTCCTGTTCCTTGCACACCACCCCGCGCGCCCCGGCACACCGCACCAGCGCGTAATAGGCGAGATCGCCAAACCCGGTAAAGACCAACACCGGCAGCGTGGATTTCTGGAGCCGCAACTCGCGCAGCAAACTCAGCCCGTGCTTGCCGTTCTTGAACACCAGATCGAGCACCACGATGTCCGGTTGCAACGTGGGCAAGAGCGCGAGCGCCTCGTCCACCGACCCCGCCTCGCCGCAACACTCCAAGTCCGCCGTCTGTTTCAACTCCCAATAAATGCCGCGCCGAACGGAATCAAAATCATCCACCACCAACACCCGCCGCTTGCGCGGCTTTGCTGAAGTGGCACAAGCATCCTGCTTGTTTGCCGCTGTGGAACAAGCGTCTCGCGTGTGCATTCCTGCTCCGGCGGGCAGCTTATTCGTCCTCGCCGGTTGCACAACCGGTCCGGTCGCGCCACTCGGCTTACTGCCCGGCGTCACACCCTGAAATTGCTTCTCCAACTTCTTCGTTTTCATCACACATCTCCCTTTTTCTCCCTCACGATTTACGGCACCCAAACCCACCTTACCCCGTCACACCGCGAGGATATGCAACGGGGGGGGTATTGCGTCAAGGACTGTTTTACTGCGATTATTTGTTAAAGCTCGCCAGTCTCTTCTCCAATCGAACAGTAGTTTTGAATTGTGGGAATTTCTGTTTGATGACACCAAGCTCTTTGCGGGCCGCAGCAGGATCACCAATGTCCAACAAACCGCTAATAATTTGAGATCTTAATGATAATTCGAGTGGATCATCAATCCCAAGGGCCTTTTGAAAACTCCTAAAACTGGAATCTTCGTCGACCATGGCAGCTATAGGCAATGCACGACGGGCGCGATCAATGTGCCTTTGTTTGTCGTCATCAGGTTTCAGAGCGAGAACTTCCGCGTCGTAGATTGATGATAGTTTGCCCTGCCAAGTGTTGGGGAATTGGGTGGCAACGCTCGCAAAGATTGCTAATGCTTTCTCCTCTAGCTCACGCCTATGTTCGTGCTGAAGACGACCATCCTGCCGGACAATCGTCAGGTAGAAAGCCAAGTAGACTTTTCCCGTAAGTCCTGCAACATCGCGCCGATTCCTCTCAACAAAGTCGACCAGTTCTTGCACATGCTTCTGGTCATATTCGACATCCTGTCGCATATCAAGGGACAACCTCATTGCAAGGTTCTCCAACTCTCTTGCCGCGTCTTCGGAACTGGACATCGATTTCTCTATGACCAACGTGTCAGGGCTAACTGGCACGAAGTCCATGGCGCCGCCATTTTGGATCCCTACAAATGACAGGAGTAACATACATCGGAGTATCGTTTGGGTTTTCATGTCAAACCTCTGCGTGAGTGGGGGTTTACACCTCAAAAGTTCGGATCCGTATCAGGCCACTTATTGTTGACGGTGTCATACTGAACTGTGCTCTTCACATAAGTAAAGCCGGGCGGAAACAGCTGAAGCTTGCGGTGAAAATAGCGATATTCCCATGGATTGGTTGTGAGATCGATTGCACAGGCGTTGTAGCCAATCTCTTTGTTATTCGCATCTATCCAATTCGCTGCTGTTCGTCCGGTAGTAAACCAATCATGAACAATTGTAGCGGTAGCATTCGGATCGCCTCCTTGGGTGTCAATCGGGGCAGTAAAGCAATAACCAAAGAACCGAGTCGGTCCCGTACCTATCCACTTTTCGCCCGGGGAAGCGGTATGGTCAGCACCACCGTATCGGTTGTTGTAGTCTTTGATGTCGAGGACAGAACACCCTGCGAAGACAACCGTTTTCAAATCTTGGTTCCATTTTCCTTGTGCATCTGCAGGTAAGAAATCAGCGCCGCTGAGCCTTCCCGATGAGTGGTCGCCATGCCCAGAGTAGTAAAGCCAGTCCGCCTGATCGTGTATCTGTCGTATCTGGCTCTTGGCGCCTCCCGCGCGTATTTCTATGAACCTGACACCTCCAGCGGTCATGAATTCCTTATTGACCGCGCTCTCTGGTGGGTTAGCCGCTACATCACCGTCGTCTCGCGCCTTGCCGCGTTGTTTCTTGCCCGCCCCCGCAAAATCATTGTCAAACATGTCGCCATCATTGTGGTTGCTCTGGGCAGCATTGGCCACCCGGTCCGCCGACGTAAACTCATCTAAGGCATCCCCGGCGGTTGCCGCCAAAAGTCCAAGAGAAATAACTTCAGCACCCGTTAAAATCACGCGTATTTCTATTCCATTCGTGTGCAGGACATCATTGGAATCCAGCGGGATCGTCTTCCAATCCTCAGGGTCAGCCGCTGCCGAATACGTCCGTGCTTGGATCGTGCAAGGGAAGTCGGTCATTGCTCCGATCTGATTGTTGAGGGTGAGGGTAAACCGGAAGTCGGTGTTACGAAGAATCACACTCGTCCACGGCAGCTTGTCAGTCGCTGCCCATGTTGTCGTGTTGGTCTTGAAGACGTCTATCTGAGTAACCTTGATTACGTTAGCCACCATCTCCTTGGAAACATCTGGCACAATAGTTCCACTGGCGTCTGCCAAGTAGATGCCGTTTGCCGTGATGGTACCGAGCCCACCGTTCGTCGTCGAAGTGAATGACACCGCACCGGCACCGGCTGAATCCAACGCGACGCTAGTTGGCGTGAATGTTCCGAGAGCCGTCGGCGAAGCGGAAAAGCTGGCCGTACCGGAACTTGGTGCAGTGCTGTTGCCGAGGACGACTTTCACGGCCACATCATTGGTGCAACCGGCGCAGGTCGTCAAGTTCGTGCCGTTGGCGGGATTGGTGAAGTAGATCCACGCCTGCCGTTGGAGCACCGAGATGTCGAAGGGTTGGGTGGGCGTGGTGCCGGTGCCGCCGCTGCCGGAGGCGCAGGCGGGGTCGGGTTCGATGGAGCCGGCTACCGTGGCGGTGCCTTCCTTGCCGGGACCGATGATTGTGATGTCGTAGCCAGCGCCCGTGGCGGAGTAGCTCGTCTGCACAATCGTCACGCCGCTGCCGGAGTAACTCGGCGGCGCGGTGAACCGATAGCAGCCTTGCGGCGTGACGCTCAGGGTCTTCGTCTCACCCGGCATGGTGGTGTAGAGGCTGATGTTGGTGGAGAAGGTCGCGCCGTTCTGCCACGGGATCACCACGTTGGCGTCGGCGGCGAAGAGGGAAGCCGGCGCGTGCAAGAGGCCGAACAGGCAAAGTTTCTTCACTTTGTTCAGAATGACACCGGGGAGGAATGCGGGTTTCATGTGCGGTTCTTTTTCTCCTGCTTGGCGAAGGCGGCGACTTGCTCGCGGAGTTTGGTGGGCGGGAGTTTCTTCACGGCGGCCCAGAATTTCCGGGTCCGGTCCGTCAGCGCGTGCTGGGGGTACTCGCGCAGGAGCGCGTCGTAGTAGTACCACGCGCGTTTCAGGTCGCCTTCATAAAGGATGCGGCGGTTGCCAAGGCAGGACAACGCCACCGGCCGCCAATCAGAGTTCGGGAACTGGCTGATCACGAACTGGAGTTGGTCGTCGCCCTTTGCCGGTTCGTCGGCGGCGTACCACGCCTGTGCGGCGGTGAAGGCGGCGAGGTCGGCGTGGGGTGTTTCCGGGAATTGTTGCCAAACCACCCGATACGAGGCGACCGCCTTGGCGTGCTGACCCAGGGCGAATTGGCGTTGACCGAGTTCGTACGCGGCGCGGGCGCGGTCGGCTTCCGGTGCGCCGGGTTTGCGGTAGGCGACTTCCCAATCCCACGCTTCGCGTTCCCACTGCCGGCGTTGAGCGAGTTGCCGGGCTTCGATCTCGTCGCGGGTTGGGTTCTGGGGCTTGGGGACCTTCACCGGAGGCGGCGCCGAGGCGAGCTTGAGTTCGCGTTCCACGGCGGTGCGGAAAATGGTTTTCGGGTACCGTTTCAGAAGTTCCGCCCACTGCCGACGCGCTTCGTCACGCAACTTGCGGGTGTTGGCCACCGCGCCGCTGATGAACAACGCCTGTTCCGCCTCGAACGTGTTCGGGTATCGTTGCAGCAGCAGTCGCGTGGTCTGGTCGCGCACGTCGTCCGCGCTACGCTTACCGGCGCAGGCCACGACAATCCGCGCCAGCAATCGCGGTGCGTCTTGCGGAGATTTCGCGGCGGCGCGTTGCAACACCTCCACGGCGTCGTTCGGCTGGTCCTGCATCAGTAATGATTCAGCCCACCGGCCCGCGCAATGTGCCACCGCGTCATGGGTCGGGTAGTCCTCCACGACGCGCCGGTACAGTCGGGTTGCTTCGCGGAACTCCGCCCGATCGTACAGCGTATCCGCTTGTTTGACCAACACCGCAATTCCCAGTTGCGTGGCCGCCATCGTCTTGCCGGCCGCGGACAGTTGCGCGACTTCACACTTCTGCTGAATCTCCGCGCGGCGCGGGTGGGCGGGGAACTGCCGCAGGAACGCCTGCCACGTCGCCGCCGCCTTGCCATACTCGCGCCCCGCGAACGCGGCCTCGCCCCGCGCTATCAAAATGGTCGCCGCTTCCGGCGCGGTGGGGTATTTCGCCAGCAACTCGTCCCGCAACATCGCGGACCGGGATGCTGACGAGACCGCTTGCGCTTCCAACAGCAGCGAGCGCGGCGCATAGACTGTCTGCGGATACAACTGCCGCAGCCGTTGCCACAGCCGCACTGCTTCCGCGTCCCGCTGGTCCCGTTGACGGCACAGCCCGGCCTGGAACAGACAGTACGCCGCGAACGGCCGCTGGCTGTTGTGGACGAGCGCCAACTGCTCATAGAGTTTGGCCGCTTCCGCGTACTTGCCCGTGGCGAACAACGCATCCGCGCGTTTGTATTCGCCCGCACTCAGTTGCGCCCCCGCCACCGGTGCGAAGCCAACGACCAGAACCATCGCCAATCCAATCCTACCGCACCATCGCATTCGCTCCTCCCGTTTCCTCCGTTGGCTCCTGTTCTGCCTTTGGTGCTGTGACCGTGAACGCCCGCAGACCGCGCACTTCACCGGCGGGGACGGCGCGCAGCCGCACCAGCAGGCCCGGCTCGGTGTCGGTCGTGAAGCCCTTGAGAAACACAAACTCCCCGGTGCGCTCCCAAAGTCCGATCCGCAAGTGGTAGAGCGGGTTGGCCGGGAGCGTTCCGCGCGGTTTGGCCAGTTCCAGCAGCGCGCCTTCCTGCCGGTGGCCGTTCTCCAGAAACGGCTCGCCGGTCTTCACCAAGAAGCCGGTCAATTCCAGATCGGGAGGTCTTGTGGGAGCGCCCTGCTGGGCGCGACCGGAATTCATCGGCGGCGCGCTGGTTCCCGGTCGCGGCGGGGACACCGCTCCCACCACGGCTGCGCGATCCAGTGCTGGCAGCCGGGCGATCTCCCGCGCTTCTTCCCGTGTCCGGTACTGCGCGGCGCGCACGGGGTCGTAGTGGAACCGGCGTTGCAACTCAGGCGGGAGTTTCTCCAGCGGCACCGTCTCGATGCCGCGCGCATGGATGATCGAAACAGAGGCCGGCGTCAGCGCGCCCCACCGGACTTCGTGGTAGGTCACGCCATCCAAAGTAAGCTCCTCGGCTTGGAGGAAAAGTGACGCCATCAAGAGCGTCCCGCCGCTTACCGCCATCAACTGCCAGCGGGTTTTCATCTCGCGCGCCTCTTATAGACGGGCGCGCCAAATCATCGCAATCAGCCAGATCCAGGGCTACCGCTCCGCCAACGGTGGAGATAACGGTTTACTTCGGATCGGATGACTTGGTTTGCTCGATGCCGACTTGATGAGTCGAGTGGCGCCGACTCGCACAGTCAGCCTACAGGCTGGCTTTCGCCTCGGAGCGCCACGTCACGAGGATGTAGAGTGCCACGCCGCAACAGATCGCGCTGTCGGCCACGTTGAAGGCCGGCCAGTGGCGGCCGGCGATCTGAAAGTCCAGGAAATCAATCACCGACCCCACGCGCACCCGGTCAATGAAGTTGCCGATGATGCCGCCGGTAATCAGACCCAGCGCGATTCGCGTCGCCGGTTTCTCCAGTTGGAGCGTGTGTCGCCAGAGATACAGCGCGATGACCGTGATGACAGAGATGACGGCCAGCACCCAATTCCAGCCCTGCAACATCCCCCACGCCGCGCCGCTGTTGCGCCAGTGGACGAGGTGGAAAAAATCCGGAATCACCACGCGCACCTCGGCTTCGCCGAGATAGCGGACGACGAGCAGCTTGGTCAGTTGATCGAGCGCGGTGATCGCGGCGGCGATCCAGACGACCCGGCGCACCGCTCAATCCTCGGAGTCGGCTTCGTCCCCGTCGCCGTCTTCGGCGGATTCGGTGAACATCGGCCCCTGACGTGGCACATACCGGCGGTCTTTCTCGAACGCGGACTGGCACTGGATGCAACGGCGCGCAAACGGCACCGCCTCCAGGCGCTCTTTCATGATCAACTTCTCGCACATCTCGCACACGCCGTAGGTGCCGGCTTCGAGACGTTTGAGCGCCTCTTCGATTTCGTAGAGACCTTCCTGCTCGTTCGAGACCAGGCTCAACGCAAACTCCCGGTCGAAATTGTCCGTGCCGGCATCGGCCATGTGCAGGCTGTACCCGCTCAACTCGCCAGAGGCCTCCTTGTTGGAACGCTTCAGATTGTCGCTCGCCAGGAAGTTCACGCCATCAATCAGATGATCGCGCAAATCGAGCAGCAGCTTCTTGAATTTCACCGCGTCTTCCTTGCTCAACTTCAACGTCCGCGGCGGCCGCGCGTCCTCGCTGTCCGCGGCCACCACCGGCGAGGGTTTGACGGGCCGGGCGGGTTTGAGTTTCGGGGCGGTCTTCGTTTTCTTGGCGACTGCCTTGGCGGGTGTCTTTGACTTCTTGACCACTTTTTTTGCTTTCTTCATGGGTTCCCAGCGCCTCCTGCTGCTCGTTCCGTCACCACGCGCGCGCACCGACCGCACAAGTCGGGGTGTGTCGCGTGCGACCCGACGTCGGCTTGCCACCGCCAACAGCGCGGGCACTTGGCGCCCGCCGCCTTGCTGACACTGATCTGCCAACCATTCCCCGTCGCCGGTCCAATCGTGACCTGCGACACAATCCAAATCATCTCCAACAACTCCGGCCCCGCCCGCGCCAGCAACTCCCGGCTCGCCGCGGTGTCGGGCGCCACCGTCACCTGCGCTTCCAACGACTTGCCGATCCACCCGGCCTGCCGCGCCTTCTCCAACTCCGCCGCCACCAACGTCCGCACCGCCAACAACTCGCGCCACCGCGCTTCCAACCCTTCATCCCGCCGCGCCGCGTCGGCCACCGGGAACGCAGCCAGATGAACCGAATCGGCCTCGCGCCCCGGCAAGTGCTGCCACACTTCCTCCGCCGTGAACGGCAGGATCGGCGCCAGCAACTTCGCCAGCGTCGCCGCCAACTCCCGCATCGCCGCCTGCGCCGAGCGCCGCGCCGGCGAATTGGGCGCAAACGTGTACAGCAGGTCTTTGGTCACGTCAACGTAAAAGGACGAAACTTCCACCGCGCAAAAATCATTCACCAGCCGGTACACCCGGTGAAACTCGAACGCCTCATACGCCGCCGTCACCTCCGCCACCAACCCCTCCAACCGCGACAAGATCCAGCGGTCAATCTCCGCCGGCGCCGCCACCGGGCCGCCATCGTAATCGTGCAGGTTTGCCAGCAGGATGCGGAACGTGTTGCGAATCTTCCGATACGTCTCGCCGACCCGCTCAAAAATCTCGTCGGAGACCGGAATGTCGCCCTGATAATTTTCCGACGTGATCCACAGCCGCAAAATGTCCGCGCCGAGGTTGTTGACGTAATCCTCCGCGTTGGCCGGTTTGCTGGACGACTTCGAAATCTTGCGCCTGTCCACATCGAGCAGGAACCCGTGCGTGACCACCGTCTGAAACGGCGCCTGTTTCGCCGTCGCCATCGCCGTCATCAACGACGACTGGAACCAGCCGCGATGCTGGTCGCTGCCTTCGAGATACACGTCTGCCGGAAACTTTAAGGCCGCGCGCGTCCGCAGCACCGCCCGGTGGCTCACGCCCGATTCGAACCACACGTCCACAATGTCCGGGCACTTCTCCAGGTTGGCCGAACCGCAGGCCGGACAGTTCACCTCGCCGAACAACTCCGGCACGCTCCGCTCAAACCAAACATCCACGCCCTCCGCGACCACGCGCTCGCGGAACTTCAGGATCAGCGCCTTGTCGAGCAGCGGCTTCCCGCAATCGCGGCACAACAAGAATGGCAACGGCACGCCCCACGCCCGTTGCCGGGAAATGCACCAGTCGGGCCGCTGCGCCAGTGTGCCGCTGATCCGGTTCTGTCCCCACGGCGGCACCCACTGCACCTTCGGGATCTCCGCCAGCGCCCGCTGCCGCAGCCCGGCATGGTCCAGCGCGATGAACCATTGCTCGACCGCGCGGAAGATCACCGGCTGTTTGCACCGCCAGCAATGCGGGTACGAATGTGTCACCGTCCCCTCCGCCGCCAGCGCCCCGGTCGCCCGCAACTGCTCCGTGATGACCTTGTTCGCCTGAAACACAAACTGCCCGGCAAACGGCCCGGCCTCCTTCGTGAACACCCCGCCGTCGTCCACCGGCGCCAACACGTCCAGCCCGACCTGCTGCCCAATTTCAAAATCCTCCGCGCCATGCCCGGGCGCCGTGTGCACCAGGCCGGTACCCTGGTCGAGCGTGACGTACGGCGAGAAGATCAACGGCGAGTCGCGCTCCGCAAACGGATGCCGCGCCACCACGCCCTGCAACCGCGCCCCGGTCAGTTTTTCGAGCACTTCGAACGACTGGCCGGTCGCCTCCGCCACCGCCGCCAACCGGCCCTCCGCCACAATCCAAACCTCGCCGCTTGGTGTGCGGGCGCGGACGTAAAGAAACTCGGGTTTCACGGCAATCGCCAGATTGGCCGGCAACGTCCACGGCGTCGTCGTCCAAATCACCGCAAACTCCCGCTCGCGGCCCGGAACCGGAAATTTCACATAAATCGAATGCGACGTGTGGTCGGCGTATTCCACCTCCGCCTCGGCCAACGCCGTGCGGCACGTCGGGCACCAATGCACCGGCTTCCTGCCCCGGTACACAAACCCGTCGCCCACCATGTCGGCCAGCGCCCCGATGATTTCCGCCTCGTACTGCGGCGACATCGTCAGATACGGATGGTCCCACTCGCCGAACACGCCGAGCCGCTGAAACTGCCGGCGTTGAATCGCGATGTACTTCTCCGCATACGCCCGGCAATGTCGCCGCAACTCCGCCTGCGACATCGTCCGCGCCGCGGCGCCGAGTTCCTTCTTGACCTTGAACTCGATCGGCTGCCCGTGACAATCCCACCCCGGCACGTACGGCGCCCGGTACCCGCGCATCGTCTTGTATTTGACGATCACGTCCTTGAGGATTTTGTTCAGCGCGGTGCCGATGTGGACATCGCCATTGGCGAACGGCGGCCCGTCGTGCAGCACAAACAGCGGCGCGTCGCGGCGCGCGGCCAGAATCCGCTCGTAGATCTTTTCCTGCGTCCACCGCGCCAACTGCGCCGGTTCCCGCTGCGGCAAACTGGCCTTCATCGGGAAATCCGTCTGCGGCAAATTCAGCGTGTTCTTGTAATCCATGCCGGAAAAGTGGCGGAGACGCTACCACGCTCGCCGCGGGCGAGTCAACGCGACTCCCCGTACTCCACCGTTGCGCCGCTCGTCACCGGACGGCGACCGGTCACAATCTCCAACAAGAAGGCCGCGACGCGGTCGGGCGTCTTCAACCGCCGCGGATCCTCCGCCGGGTACGCCGCGGCCCGCATCGCCGTGCGCGTGCCACCGGGGTTGACGGCAATGACCGTGATGCCCGCGGCGCGAACCTCCTCGGCCACCGTCTTCGTCAATCCTTCCACGCCCCATTTGCTGACCGCGTACGGTCCCCACGTCGGCGCGGCGCGCAGGCCGACGCCCGAGGAAAGGTTGATGATCAGGCCGCTTCGTTGCGGGATCATGATCCGCAACGCCGCGCGCGCGCAGAGAAACACCCCGCGCAGATTCACCGCCATCGTCTCGTCCCACTCCGCCGTCGTGACCTCGACGATCGGTTTGCGCGGGGTCAGGACCGCCGCGTTGTTGACGAGCACATCCAGCCGCCGCAGCCCGGCAAACAACCGCTCAACATCCGCCTCGCGGCTCACGTCGCAGCCTTCGCTGCGCGAGGCCGTGATGACCTCGGCGCCGCTGGCCCGCAACGCCGCCGCCACCGCCGCGCCGATGCCCCGACTGGCTCCTGTGACCACCGCCGTCATGACCCCTCCCGCAACAACGCGACCACTTCGGCGTCGCTGACCTGACGGAAATCCAAATAGAACTGTCCGACGCCCTCGAACTCGACCGGCGTCATCAGACAGACCACATCCGTCACTGCGTCGAGTTCCAGGAATTGCTCCACCGTTTCCAGCGGCCCGACCGGGGCGGCCACCAGCAACCGCGTCGGCCGCAGCAACGCCGTCGTTTGCACCGCCGCCGACATGGTCGCCCCGGTCGCCAGCCCGTCATCCACCAGCACCACGTGGCGACCCGTCACCGGCAGGCGCGGTTTGACGGCCCGGTAACGCTGGCGTTGCTGCTCCATCTCGGCCAGGCGCGCCGCGCGTTCCGCCGCGAGATACTCCTCGGCAACCGGTATCTGGTTCAACACATACCGGCCATCTTCCGCGACCGCGCCCACGGCCAACTCCGGGTTACCGGGTGCCCGCAACTTTTTCACGAGCACCACGTCGAGGTCGCCGCCCAACGCGCGCGCCACCTCCGCCGCCACCACCACGCCGCCGCGCGGCAAACCCAGCACCACCGGCCGCGTCAACCGCCGTTTCGCCAGTGCCGCTCCCAGTTGTCGGCCCGCGTCCTGCCGATTCTGAAACATGGTCACTCCGTGCTTTTCTTGTACTCCAGGATCGCCTCGGCAATCCCTTTGGCCAACGTGTCGCGGTAGGTCGTCGTGTAAATGCGTTTCGCCTCCGAGCTGTTCGACAGAAATCCACATTCCACGAGCGCGGCCGGACAAGTCGCGTCGCGCAACACTTGAAACCGCGCCCGCCGCACGCCCCGGTCCGCGGCCCCGGTCGCTTGCCGCAACGATTTCTGGATCAGATGCGCCAGCCAGACATTCTCGGCGTCGAACCGGTTGGCGGTCTGCGGTTGCCGGTCGCTCGACCGAACCCGGTCACTGGCGGTGGAACTGGCCCCAACCGGCGGCAGGCAAAATGTCTCAATCCCGCGCGCCGAGCTGACAGCGGCGTTGAAATGAATGCTGACGAACAGGTCGGCGCCCCGGTCCGCCGCGTAACGATTGCGGGCGGCCAGTGACACGGTCGCGTCGCTGCGGCGCGTCAGATACACGTTCGCGCCCCTACCGGCCAGGCGTTGCTCCACCCGTTTGGCAACATCGAGGGTGAACTCCTTCTCGCTGCGTTTGGTCGCGCTGCGGGTGCCATGATCCGTTCCGCCGTGGCCCGGATCGATCACGATGACCTTCACGGCGGGCCCCCTGCGGAATTGAGAGCGCCGCCAGACCGGGTCAATCGTCTTGAGCACATCGGTCTTCGCGATCCACACCTGCCCACCGGCTTCGGTCGTCGGGTAAATCAACCAGTGCGCCACTCCATCGAGCGTGATCTCCCGGCGCTGGGCCACCGCGACAAGCCGATCACTCGCCACACCGTAGTACCGCACGATGTCGCGGACGCGAACGTAATCCCGCCCGCCCAACTTGGACGACCGCAACGACTCCGGCTGCGCCCACCCTGTTGCGGCGAGCAACATGCTCAGGCCAGCCACCCACCGGATTCTCAATGCTAAACCTCCTTGCCGGTAAACCTGCGGGAATCTCTCCGCGATTGCAAGACCGACGAAGCCAGAAACGCCGACTGTGCGCCAGCGCCACCAGCGAGCCGCCTTCGGGAACGAAAACTCGATTGAACACGGTAAAATGCGACAACTCATATCCCTGACCGGCTACGTTTTCCCACAAGCCGGCGCTGGTGGCCGCCAGCGTGATGGAAGCGCCGCCGAGATCGTACACCACCCCGCCGCCATTCGAGCCGTTATACTTCGCCGTCACGAATTCCCAGCCGGTGGGGACAAGCAAATTGCCAGTCGCATCTTGGTCAGCGCCGACAGCCGAGCCACTCGTCAATGCGATCATGACCATGCACGCCAACATGAATTTCATGACCGTGTGTTTCATGGGTACCGATCAATCCACACCTGCGGACTGCCACGGGCACGGCGTTTGCAGGTTATTGGCGACAAACGTGTTGAGATCATGCGACGAAACGCGTTTGGTTGGGGAGCATTTGGGGGGACTTCGGCCAATGTGTAATGTCCGCCGGCGCGCCAAAGATCAAACCGTCCCTGCGACCCGAATGCTCGCGAGGAAAATTCGGGCGGTTCCCGTGTCTACCCTGCGTTTGCAGTCCGGAAAATGTCGCGATATAATCGGGCGACGAAAGGGGCGCCACGGACGATGAGCGATCAACCATTCAAGCGACCACGACCCAACCCCACCCCGGCCAGCCTGCCGGATCCGTGGGGACCCGCAACGGAGGAAACGCCGATGGGGTTGGTGGATAAGTTGATCGCCGCCACGGGTGAAGGCGATCCGGTCCGGGTGGATTTGTTCCGGCTGCGGCAGCAGATTCAGGAGCATGAGATCACGCTGACGGAAGCGCGTGCCGCCATCGAAAAGATGGACGAGGTGATCAAAAAGGTCACCGCGCCGGCCAACCGCATCGGCACGTTCCTCGGCGTGCCGAAAAAGGAAGTCGCCCACATCGCCGTTGGCGGGCACGACTATTATTCCAACGTGGATCCGCGGCTCGATCTCGGCGCCCTGAAAATCGGCACGCGCGTCCTCGTCAACGAAGCCTACGTCGTCGTCGGCGATCTCGGCTACGACAATTCCGGGCCGGTCGGCAAAGTGGTGGACGTGCTGAAAGACGGCCGGCTGCGGATCGGACAGGAACACGGGTTGCAATCCATGATTTTGCAGCGCAGCACCGACCTGCGCGACGCGGCGGTGAAGACGGGCGATGAAGTGCGGATTGACCCGGCGTTTCGCGTCGCGGTCGAGTTGCTCGCGACGCCCGGTCAGCGCGAATATTATTTGGAGGAGGTGCCGGAATTGCCGTGGAACCGCGTCGGCGGTCAGCACAGCGCGATTCAAGGGATCAAGGACGCGATCGAGTTGCCAATGTTGCACCCGGAGTTGTTCCGCCGGTTCCATTACGCCCAGCCGAAGGGGTTCCTGTTGCACGGCCCGCCGGGTTGCGGCAAGACGCTGATCGGCAAAGCCACCGCCTACAATCTGACCCGCAAACTGCGCGAGCAGACCGGCCGCGACATGAAGGAATGTTTCATGCACATCAAGGGGCCGGAGATTCTGAACATGTGGGTCGGCGAATCGGAACGGATGGTGCGCGAAATCTTCACCCTGGCGCGCGAGAAACGCAAACAAGGCTTCATGCCGTTCGTGTTCATTGACGAGGCCGAGAGCATCCTCGGCACGCGCCGCGCGGGCCGGTACGCCAACATCCTCTCGACGCTCGTGCCGATGTTCTGCTCCGAGATGGACGGCATCGAGTCGCTGCACGATGTCGTGATCATCCTCGCCTCGAACCGGGCGGATTTGATTGACCCGGCCATTTTGCGGCCCGGGCGGATTGACCGCAAAATCAAGGTCCACCGGCCCGACAAGGAAGGCGCCCGCGAAATCTTCGGCATTTATCTCGGTCAGGATCTGCCGCTGGCCGGCAAGCTCGACGCGATGCTCGACAGCGTCATCGGCCAGTTGTTCACCCACCGGGACGAAAACCGGTTCCTCGAAGTCCAACTCCGCAGCGGCCGCAGCCACATTCTCTACCGCGGCGACCTCATTAGCGGGGCGATCATCGCCAGCATCGTCGAGCGCGCCAAGGAACTCGCCATCAAGCGCAGCATCGAATCCCAACGCGATGAGGGCATCAACGAAACCGACCTGCTCCAGTCCATCGAGCTGGAGTATCACGAGAACGACATTTTCCCGCCCACCGACATCACGGAAGACTGGCTGAAGCTGCTGGATTACGATCCGGAAAACGTCGTCAAAGTCTCCCCCATTCAATCCCGCGCGCCCGCCCGCGCCAAAGGCATCAGCCCGGTGGTCTAAGCCAGGCGCCCGCGCCGATGGAGTTTCTCGCGACGTCGTCACGCCGCGTTTCCTCCGGGCGGCCGGTGTGCTAGGGTGGCGGCGGTTCATGGATCGCACCCTCGGCATCGAAACGGAATACGGCATCACGGTGGACGGTGTCGAGTCGGTGGATGTCGTGGCCGAATCCATCGCGTTGGTGCGCAGTTTTGTCGAGGTCGCGCCCCCGACCAAGGATACCGAGTTGAAATGGGATTACGATCTGGAGGATCCCCACCTCGACGCCCGCGGGTTCCGCGTCGAGGAACTGATGCAGGATTTCGACGAAGCGAAGTATTTCGTCCAGGACCTCCACCGCAAACTCAGCTTTCAGGAAATCAAAAGCGACCTCGTCCTCTCCAACGGCGCGCGCTTCTACAACGATCACGCCCACCCGGAATACTCCACCCCGGAATGCAAACAACTCCGCGACCTCATTGCTCAGGACAAGGCCGGCGAGCGGATCGTCGAGGAATGCGTCCGCCGTCGCAACCGCCAACTGAGCGGCGGCGCCGTCGTCAAAGTCTTCAAGAACAACACCGACTTCATCGGTCACAGCTACGGCACGCACGACAATTATCTGATGCAGCGCCGCGTCCCGTTCGAGGCGGTCATCCGCGGCCTGACGCCGTTTCTGGTGACCCGCCAGCTCGTCGCCGGCGCCGGCAAACTCGGCGTCGAAGCCGAGGACGGACCGGGGCCGGGCGCGTTTCAAATTTCGCAGCGGGCGGATTTTTTCAGCGTGCTGGTCTCGATTGACACGATGAACCGCCGCCCGATCATCAACACCCGCGACGAACCGCACGCCAACTGCGAGAAATACCGGCGCATGCACGTCATCATCGGCGACGCCAACATGAGCGAAGTGGCCGGCGCCCTCAAACTCGGCACCACCGCGCTCGTGCTGGACCTGCTTGAACAGGACGCCTGCCCGATGAACCTCGAACTGGCCGACCCGATCGCCGCCCTGAAACAACTCTCCCGCGACCCGCACCTGCGCACGCCGTTGACGCTGGCCGGCGGGCGCACCATCCCGGCGATTGACCTGCAACGCGAATACCTCGCCGCCGCCGAAAAACGGTTGCGCGGCGCCGACGCCGACACCGATTGGGTGCTGACGACGTGGCGCGCGGTGCTCGATGACCTGGAGCGCGACCTCTGGCGCTGCCGCGACCGGCTGGATTGGGTGGCGAAATGGTGGTTGCTGACCACGTTTGCCGAGGCCGAAGGCGTGACGTGGGACGACCCGTGGATGCAGTCGCTCGATTTGGAATATCACAACGTCTGCCGCGAGGAAGGGCTGGCCGCCGAACTGGTCCGCACCGGCGCGCTGCAACGATTCGTCCGCGACGACGACATCCGCCACGCCATCCATCACCCGCCGCGCGACACCCGCGCCTATTTCCGCGGCCGCTGCGTCGAGAAATTCGCCCGGCAAATGACCAGCGTCCAATGGGACGAACTCGCCTTCGAACAGCCCGGCGGGGAAGCGGTCGTTTCGCTGCTGAACGTCTTCGAGGAACCCGACGTCGCGCGGTACCGGCGCGCGGTGGATGAAGCGACCGATGTCCCGGCCTTGCTGGCGAGCCTGGACGTCACGCGCCGCTGATCACCAATCGTCCGTCCGAAACGGCGACGCAGGCAGACCGGCCTGGTTGAAGAGATTGACCACCGGCACGTTCGCCCAGCCAAACCGCACGGCCACCGGCTGCGGAACCTCCGCGCTGCTGACGATGACGGTGTCGGGGCCGGCAATAACGGCTTGCGCGGGCACGAATTTCCGGTCCGCGCCGGCGATGGTGAAGCCGGTCAGCGTTTCGCCCCTGGCCACCAGCCCGCCCGCCGCGTGGGCGAAGGTGAGCTTGGCCCGCGGACCATCCCACTCCAGTTTTTCGAAAACGGGACTCGCGGCGGCGACGTTTTCCCCGTACGCCATCGCCCGGGCCGCCAACGCCAAACGCGCGCCGACCGGCTCCTTGTTGCGGGGATGAATGTCATGGGCGTCGCCGCAATCGGTCGTCACCACCATCATCGTCCCCGGCACCGTGCGCCACGCGTGGAGTTGCGCGTCGCGGATCTCCGGGGGTTGCTGGCGAAACGGCGCGATCTGGACGAAGAGAAACGGGAACGAGTGGCCAAACTGATCCCGCCAATCGCGAATCAGCGCGGGGAACAGGACCCGGTACTCCTGCGCGCGGCGCGCATCGGCCTCGCCCTGATACCAGATCACGCCGCGAAACGCCAGCGGCACCAGCGGCGCGATCATCCCGTTGTAGAGCCGCGCGGGACTTAACCGGTTCGGGGCGGGGCGCTCCGGTTTGGCCGGCGCCGACAGATGCGGCTGACCGGCGGAGTGGGCGGCCTCATATTCGGCGAGCGCCTTCTGATAGTTCGCTTCCGCGGCCACCGGGTCGTAGTTCTGAATCGCCTGATCGTGGTCGGTGATCCGCTTCTTCAACAACGGGTGGCGTTCCAGGGCGGAGCGGGACGTCCACGCTTGCACCGGCGTGCCGCCCCAGGCGGCGCAAATGATACCGACCGGCACCCGGCGGGCGGCCCGCAGGTCGCGAGCAAAATAATAGCCCACCGCCGAAAAATCCGCGACGCGAGCCGGTGTGCAGGCCGCCCAGACGCCGGTGACGGTCGTTGCCGGCGTCTCGCTGATGCGGCGCGGGACGGTGAACAGCCGCAGTTGCTCATCGGACGCTTGGGCGATGACGTTGCTGGCGTTGAGCGTCTTGACCAGCGGCCATTCCATGTTGGACTGGCCGGACGCCAGCCAGACTTCGCCCACGAGCACGTCGGAAATCCGGACGGTTTCCTGGTTCGACTGGACCACGAGCACGCGCGATTCGGCGGACGCGCGCAATGGTGGCAGGATTACCTGCCACCGCCCATCGGCGCCGACGATGCCGGTCTGTTTTTGCCCCGCGAACTCCACCGTCACGGTCGCGCCCGCCGCTCCGCGCCCCCACACCGGCACCGGCCGGTCGCACTGCAACACCATGTGGTCGGTGAAGATGCCGGCCAGTTCGACCGCGCCTGCGGCCGTGGCTACGAACAATGAAAGAATGACCGAGAATGTGCTCACAAAGTTTCCAGGAACGACACCAAATCGCCCGGTGCCGGACTTTTCGCGGTGCGGACATAGTAGCCGCTGGTGGCCACGCCCAGTTGAAGCGCCACCTCGTTGTCGGCGCCGATCAGCTTCCCGAGACAGAAGCCGGCATTGAAATGGTCGCCGGCTCCGGTGCTGATCAGCGGCCGCTCCACAAACGGTCCCTGAACCCGCGCCAGCCCGGCTCGGCTGGCCGCCACCGCGTAAGCGCGCGGATGAACGACAATGCCGGCCAGCGGCAGTTTCTCGGAGATGAATTGCGCCACCGCCGCCACGGCCGCCTCGCCATGGTGCTCGCCCCGGTAGCCGAGCACCTCGCCGATTTCGAACGATTCCTTTTCGTTCAGCCCGAGATACACTTCGAAATATCGTTGGAACTGCGCGATCAACTCCAGCGCGTGCCGGATGTCTTTCGGATCGCGTTTCTCGGGATCGGCCAGATCGAAGAAAAACGTGTGCCGCGCCGTGAGCTTCGGGCAAATCTCGGTCAGCACGTGCTCCCAGATGTCGCTCATGTGCGGCAGCATTGTCCAGTTTTGCAGACCCACGAGGTCGGCTTCGGCAAACGCCGCGGTGAGTTTGGCGACCCCGACCCGGTCCACCAGGTTTTGCCAGTTCACATCGCGCAGGCTGGCGTGTTTGCCGAGCATGATTTTGCCGTCGTCGAATTCCAACGCATCCGTGCGCCCCGGTTCGGCGATGCTGTGGACGGTGGCGCGTTGGGCCAGTTCTTCGAACACCGGATGCAGGTGCGGGTACCCGAGGTTGCCGATGTAGGTGACGCGCGCACCGGCCACGGCAAGGGCGTTGGCCATGATCGGGCCGTTGCCGCCGAGTTTGACCCGTTCGACGACCAGTTCGATGTTGGTGCTTTTGCCGGCGGCGGCGCTGATGCGCGCGCCCATCGCGGCCAGCGACGGCACGCGGGTGAACCGGTCGGCGCTCTCGCGCTTGTCCACCACGCTAATGATCTCATCCACAAAACCATCGAGACCGATCGTGACGCGCCGTTGCGCAAGCGGCCCGGCTTGCGCGGCCAGCGCGGCCGCGGCCCGGCGGGGAAGGGAAGGTGTGCTCATGAAGTGCGCGCTGTGTAGCAAATCGCCCGCAACGGCTCAATCTTTTTGGCGGCGCGGGGGGCTTGACCTTTGCGGGGCGATGCATACTCTAGACGGCGTCGGGCGCAGCCCGCTTCCCTGGTTGTTCGAAAGGGGCACCATGAAGAAACTTCAGATTGGTCAAAAGGGTTCGGACTTCCATCTGCCGAATGTGGACGGGAAAGAATATTCGCTGGCGCAATTTGCCGACAAACCGGTGGTGGTGATTGTGTTCACCTGCAATCATTGTCCCTATGCCCAAGCTTATGAGGACCGCTTGATCGCCATCCAGGCCGACTACGCCAGCCGCGGGGTTCAACTCGTCGCCATCAACGCCAACGACGCCGCCGGTTATCCCGAGGACGGTTTCGACAACATGGTCAAACGCGCCGCCAAAAAGAAATTCAACTTTCCCTATCTGCGCGACGAGACCCAACGCATCGCCCGCAGCTACGGCGCGGAGTACACCCCGGAAGCGTTTGTGCTGAACGCCGAGCGTCAGCTTTGCTACGTGGGGCGGATTGACGACAACTGGCAGCATCCTGAAAAAGTCCGCTCGCGCGACCTGCGCCGCGCGCTCGACGCGGTGCTGGCCGGTCAGCCGGTGGAGAACCCGGTCACGCACGCCATCGGCTGCACCATCAAGTGGAAATTGTAGTGGGCCGGCCATTCATCGTCCTGCTGACGAAGCTCGCGATCAATGCGCTGGCGTTGGTCGTTGCGGACCAGATGTTCGCCCGCATTTGGTTTGAGGACCTGCCGGCCGCCATCGCCGCCGCCGTTGTGCTCGCGCTCGTCAACACCTATCTGCGCCCGCTGCTGCTGGCGCTGACGTTGCCGGTCAACATCCTGACGCTCGGCCTGTTCACCCTCGTCATCAACGCCGGCCTGCTGAAGCTGGTCAGCAGGTTGATTGCCGGCTTTCATCTGGAAGGGTTTTGGACGGCCGTCGGCGCCGCGCTGGTCGTCAGCGTCATCAGTTTGTTGTTGAACTGGTTTCTCAATCCGCCGCGGGTTCGCGTCCAGGTCCGCCGCTTCTGACCACCGGCGGCGCGCTTGACCGGGCCGGTCGGCCTCTCTACGATGCCGCGCATGTTACGCGTTGCCGTGATTGGGATGGGGCCGATTGGGAATCGTCACGCCAAAATCTACCGCGAGGATCCGCTGGCCGAGTTGGTCGGCGTCTGCGACCGGCTCCGCGACCGGGCTGACGCCGCCGCCAAGCGATTGGGCGTACCGGGTTTTCTGGATGCCGAGAAGATGTTGGCGGCATTGAAACCGGACGTGGTCAGCATCACCACCGGCGGCTGCGAATACGGCAGCGATCATTTCGAGCCGACGATGCAGGCGCTGGCGGCCGGTTGCCATGTACTCGGCGAAAAACCGATCTCCAACGACATCGCCCAGGCCGAGCAGATGGTGGCCAAGGCCCGCGAGAAAGGCCGCTGTTACGGGATCAATTTCAATCACCGCTTCACGCCGGCAGCGCGGCTGGCAAAACGATGGCAAACCGAGGGTCGGCTCGGTCATCTGCTGTTTCTCAACATGGCGATGTGGATCCAGAACCCGAACGAAAGCTCGCCGTATTTTCAGATCAAGGCCCTGCACCCGCACACGGTGGACATCCTGCGGCATTTCGGCGGGGAGATCGTGGCGGTGCAATGCTTCGCCACCAAGGCGCCCGGCCGAAACATCTGGAGCACGGCCCATTTCAGCCTGCAGTTCCAAAACGGCGCCGTCGGCGGACTGACCGGCAGCTACGACATCGAACGCGGTCATCCGATGGAACGCTGTGAAGTCGCCGGCACCGCCGGGCGGTTCGTGCTCGAAGACATGTGGCGCGAGGTCACGCTCTACCCCGCCGGCAACCTCGAAAAAACCGTTTATACCAACCCGGTCTTCGGCGGGTTCCGCGATTTCGAAGACACCTTCCGCGACCGGCTCCACAGATTCCTCGAACAGGTCAGCGCCGGGGCCAAGCCCGACGAGATTGACGGCAGTGGCGCCGACGGTCTGGCCGCCCAGAAGGTTCTCCAAGCCGCCATCGAATCGCTCGAAACCGGCACGGTCGTGCGTCTGCGGTAGTCCGCGCCTTTCACCGTCGGAGCGTAACGCTGGGTGCTCCGATGGCGGCTTGGCGTTGGTACTCGCGCGGGCTGACGCCCATGACGTGGCGGAATTGGCGGGAGAAGTAATTGCTGTCGCTGAAGCCGACGGCTTCGCTGGCTTCTTTGACCCGCATTTGGTCGCGACGCAACAACTGGGCGGCTTTGTGGATGCGCAGGCGGATCAGATAGTCCATCGGCGAGCGCTCCATGATCTGGCGGAATTGCCGAAACAGCGAGGTTTCCGACATCCTGGCCACCCGCGCCAAATCGCGGATCGTCAACGGCTCGGCGTAATGTTGTTCCATGTAACCGAGCAGTTCGCTCAGTTGGCTGACCGGCCGACGTTGGGCGACCGGCATCTGGCTATAGGCGCGGGTGAGAAACCCGATAATCCGCATCAGATGCGCGATGGCGAGGAAGCGCGCGCCGGGCATCCGCGAGCGCAACTCCGCTTCGAGTTCGGCGATCAGCCGGGCCAGTTCGCCGAGTTCGGCCATGCCGAGTTTCAAGCGGTTCTGGAAATGGCCGCGGCGACGCAGGCGCGGTTCCAGTTCGAACAGCGCATGGTAGCCGGGCACGGCGCCGAGATCGGCGCGGGGCAGCCGCAGGGTGACGGGATCGTACAGGATATTGATCAGGGAGAGGTTGTTCGTCTCCGGATAGCAGTGGCTGACGTCGCCCAGCAGGACGAAGACGTCGCCGGTGCTGATGTCGTACACCTCGCGGCCGACCTGGTGGCGGCCATGACCGGCGAGGATCACCACCAGTTCGGAAAAATCGTGGGTGTGTTGTTGCTGCGAGGCGCCGTGTTGCGGCAGGCGCATCACGCGCAACGGGAATTGCGGGTCGGCGAAGTGCGTCGCGCCGCGCAGGTGCCGGATCGGCTTCTCGGCCATGGCAGGATCGTCCAGAACTTTGGTGGGATTGTCAAGGACACCACGGCCCGTCATTCCGTATGGTTCGCAGCATGATGGCACTGAATGTTGGCGTTGTCGGGATGCGCGGGATTGGCGAAACCCATGCGAAAGCGCACCAGAGCGATCCGCTGGCGCGGTTGGTGGCGGTCTGCGACGTGGTCAAGGAGCGGGCCGACAAGGCGGCGGGCAAGTTTGGCGTGAAGGCGTATTATTCGGTAGCCGAGATGTTGCGGAACGAACCGCTGGATGTGGTGGACGTGACGACCGGCGGGCCGGAGAACGGCGGGTGGCATTTTGAGCCGACGATGGAGGCGCTGGCGGCCGGCAAGCATGTGTTGGTCGAGAAACCGATCTCGAATGACCTCGGCGAGGCGCGGGAGATGGTGCGGTTTGCGCAGGAGAAGGATTTGTATCTGGGCTGCAACCTGAATCATTACTTCACCGAACCGGCCCGGCAGGCGCGCGAGTTGATGACCGCCGGCAAGATCGGCGAACAGGTGTATTGCCTGCACCGGATGGGATTCATCGGCGGCGAGGACGTGTACGGGTACAGCGCGGGCGGCAACCTGGATTTTCCGCACGCGCACTTGAAGGCGTTTCTGGCGCATCCGTTCAGCTTGATGCGGTATTTCTGCGGCGACATCACTCATCTGCAGGCGTTCCTCGACAAGCCGAGTTACCGGCGCCGGGCCGGGGACCCGATGATCTCGATTGCCAGTATCCATTGCCGGTTCGAGAACGGCGCAGTGGGGTATCTCTTCAGCCAGCGCGGCGACGCGACGATGGGCTTGGGCGGGTGGTGGAGCTTTGAACTCGGCGGCACGAAGGGCACGTTCTGTATCGAGAATTGCACGGAGAAGCTCACCTACTACCCGGCGCCCCAGAAGGGCGAGAAACTCGGACTCGGTCAGCAACCCACGCCGGTCGTCACGGATACCGGCGTGAAGGATTTCAGCGCGACCTTCCCGGTGCGCATCCACGCTTTCCTGGAAGATGTGACGAACAAGGTCCCGAAAGACAAACTGCGCTCCAGCGGCCGGGACGCGCTGGCGACGTTGGAATACACGTTCGCGGCCATTGAATCGTATCACGAGGGCGGGGCGCTGGTCCGCCCGCATCCGTTGCCCATCCTCAAACGCGACCCGAGGGCTCAATGAAATTAGGATTCAACTCGGTGCTCTTCGGCGGGCACTCCGTCGAGACCGCCTTTCAATACGCCAGCTTGTGCGGCTACGACGGGCTGGAGATCTCCGCCATCCAGGGGATGAGCCATCACATGATTGGGCCGGACAAGCTCAAGGATTTGTCGGCGCGGTTTCACGTTCCGATTCTGGCGATGGAGCAACCGTCGCAGGACCCGGCGATGATGGAAGCGGCGATGCAGGCCGCGGTCGCGATGGGTTGTCCGATCATCAACTGCGGCCCGGGCGGCAAGAGCAACGACGAGGCCTCCTTCCAGCAATCCATCGAGTCGCTCGGCCGGTTGACCGAACGCGCGAAACACTACGGCCTGACGCTGTGCGTGAAAGCGCACGTCGGCGCGGCGATTTACAACACGCCCACCACGCTGCGCGCCTTGCAAGCCTTGCCGGATCTGGGGCTGGACATGGATCCGAGCCACATCCACCGGGCCGGCGAGAATCCGGTCGAGGCGCTGGCGGCGGTCGTGTCGCGGATCCGGCACGTCCACATTCGCGACTGCAAAGGCCGGCAACAAAACCCCGGCAAGCCCGAGATGCAGGCCAACGGTCGGGGCGACATTGATTTGCTCGGCTACATCCGCGTCCTGCACCAGAGCGGCTATACCGGGCCGGTGGATTTGGAGGTCATCGGCGCGAAGGAATACGACATTCCGCGCTGCGTGGCGATTGCCGCGGAAGCGCGCGGTCACATGCAGGCCTGTTTGCAGGCGTGCGGGGCAAGGTAAGATGAACCGCCAAGCCGCCAAGGACGCCAAGAACGACCGGAATGAATGAACCACGGAGCGAGGTTGACCAGCTTGCACATCAAGTGATCGGTGCGGCGATTGAGGTGCATCGGGTGCTGGGGCCGGGGTATTTGGAGTCGGTGTATGAGGAGGCGCTGGCGGTCGAGTTGGAGTTGCGGGGGATTGCGTTTGCGCGACAGGTTGGGATGGCTGTGAACTACAAAGGGAAAATGGTCGGCGAAGGTCGGCTGGATTTTTTGGTGGGGAGAGACTTGGTTGTCGAACTCAAAGCGGTTGAGGCGCTCGCTCCCATTCATCACGCCCAAGTAATTTCGTATCTCAAGGCGACCGGGCACAGTTTGGGGCTGTTAATCAATTTCAACGTGCGCGTTCTCAAGGACGGCCTGCAACGAATTGTCCTGACCCAAAATCTGTACGTTCTTGGCGCTCTTGGCGTCTTGGCGGTTCTATGATTCTCCGTCTCGGCATTCTGGGTTTTGCGCACAGTCACGTTGGCATGTACATCGCCGAATGGCGCCAGCGCGCTGATGTGCAGCTCGTGGCCGGTTGGGATCATGATGCGGCGCGCGCCCAGCGTTCCGGTATTCCCGTGGCTCACTCCGTCGCCGATGTGCTGCGGCAGGTGGATGCGGTCGTCATCGCCGCCGAGACTTCCCGGCACGCGGAGTTGGTCGAGGAAGCGGCGGCGGCCGGCAAGGCCATCGTGGTGCAGAAACCGCTGGCGTTGACGCTGGCCGAGGCGGACCGGATTGTGGCGGCGACGAAGAGTGTGCCGTTTACGCTGGCGTGGCAGATGCGGGTGGACCCGCACAATCTCCAACTGAAGTCGCTCGTGCCGGAGTTGGGGCGGGTTTACATGGTGCGCCGCCGGCACGGGTTGCCGACGCAGAAGTTCGCGGATTTCCACAAGTCATGGCATGTGCAACCGGAATGGAATCGGGACATTTTTGCGGATGACGCGGCGCATCCGTTGGATTTTTTGTATTGGCTGCGCGGGATGCCGGTCAGCGTCAGCGCCGAGTTGAGCACGATGGCGCTGGCCAACGATACGGGGATCGTGGTGTTGCGGTACGCGGACGGCGCACTGGGGGAGGTGTCGTGCAGTTTTCGCGCGCTGGCTGGCGAGAACGTGACCGAAGTGATTTGCGAGCACGGCGTGATCATTCAGAACTACGGCGACGTGCCGAGTTGCAACGTGCCGCGGCCGCCGGGGGCGGGGCCGCAGTTGAAATGGTATCGGGATGGCCAGTGGACGGCGAGCGAGGTGCCGGAGATCAAGGAACACAGTGAACGGATTCGCGGGCTGGCCGGCCCGATTATCGAATGTTTGCGGGGGCAGCGACCGCCGATCGCGACGGCGGCGGAGGGGCGGGATGTGTTGCGGTTGGTGTTGGCGTGTTATGAATCGTCGGAACAAGGAAGGCGAATTGAGATCAACCGCCAAGCCGCCAAGAACGAACGTTAACCATGCCGTTCTTGGCGCTCGTGGCGTCTTGGCGGTTCAACCCAGTCGAGGAAGGATATGAAGAAACCCAATCTGATTTTGTTCGGCATTGACAGTTTGCGCCGCGACCACATGAGCCTGTACGGGTATCACCGGCTGACGACGCCGCATATGGACAAGTTTGCGGCGCGGGGGACGGTCTTTGAGCAGCATTTCAGTCCGCACATCCCGACCACGCCGGGCTACAGCTCGCTGTTTACCGGCATGGATTGTTTCGGGACGGACGTGGTGGCGTTGCGGCATCGGGGCGGGCTGGGATCGCATGTCAAAACGCTGGCCGAAATCCTCGGCGAGGCCGGCTACCAGACGACGTGCGTCGGGTTCGGCGGCAACCCGGCGGCGCGCGGGTTCCAGAAATACCTGGAGTTCCCGGGTTGGGGTCCGGGCACGCAGGGCGGCCGCAGTCCGAAGGCGGAGAACTTGAACGCGGTGGCGATCCCGGAATTGGCGCGGTTGGCCGGGGACGACCGGCCGTTTTTCCTGTTTCTGCGTCACATGGACCCGCACTCGCCGTATCTGCCGCCGTTGCCGTTCGAGCGGATGTTTTACCAGGGCCAGGAGTGCGATCCGGCGAATCACTCGCTCGACAAGATGAAAGCGTTCAAGCCGTTCCGCGACTACATCACGAGCTGGCTGCCGGACGGTTGCACGGATGCGGAGTATGTGAACGCGCAGTATGACGGCGCGGTGGCGTACATGGACGCGGCGATCGCGAATCTCTTCGCGAAGATCGAGGCGCTCGGACTGACCGAGAACACGCTGGTCGTCATCACCGCCGATCACGGGGAAACCCTCGATGAACACGAGTGCTATTTTGATCATCACGGGATGTACGAGCCGACGCTGGTGATCCCGCTGGTGTTTGTCTGGCCGGGCCGGGTGCCGGCGGGGAAACGCTTCGCCGACATCACGCAGGCCAAAGACACCACGCCGACGATTCTCGACTGGCTGGGCATCGCGACCGACATCCGCTTTGACGGGCGCAGTCTCGTGCCGGTCACGCGCGGGGAGGCGCGCGAGGTGGAGCCGGAGTTTTACATCACGGAATGCACGTGGATGCGGAAACATGGTTGGCGCACGCCGCAGTGGAAATACATCCGCGCGCTGGAGCCGGACTTCCATTTCAAACCCGAAATCGAACTCTACGACCTGATCCGCGACCCGCGGGAAAACCGGAACGTCGCGGAGCAGGAGCCGGAAATCGTGAAGCTGCTCGACGCGCGGATGAACGCGTGGATCGCCAGGCGCGAGCAGGAGACCGGGCGCCCGAACCCGATGTTCACGAACCTCGACTGGCACGGCAAGAAATGCGGCCCGTTCCAGACATCGCAACAGGCGTATGACTCACTATACATCGGCTCGATGGTGGCGGCGCAGAAGTTGCAGGCGGGCGAAGTCCGCAAGGAACACGAAACCCAACGCGGCTCGAAGGTGCTCTGAGATGATGATCACAGTGATTGGCCGGGGCCACTCCGGTACGCGGGCCATGTCGCACACGCTCAGCGCCAGCGGCGTGTATATGGGCGCTCAACTGAATGCGTCCGGTGATCTGATTCCGCCGGAGGACATGTACGAAGCCTGCCGGGTCATGGCCCGGCATGTCGTCTATCTCGGAAACAATCGCTGGGATTTTTCCAAACTGCACACGATGCCGATTGACCCCGCGTTCACCCGCTTGATCGAAGCCTACCTCGCCTCCGTCTTGCACAGCCCGGCGGAACGCAAGGGTTGGAAGATCCCGGAGACGACCCTGTGTTTTCCGTGGATCGTGCGGCTGTTTCCGGACATCCGGTATATTTTTTGGATTCGCGACCCGCGCGACTGCATCCTCGGCCACCATGTCACGGATGATTTGGCGAAGTTTGGCATCCCGTATGACCCAACCGATGACGTGCGCCGGCGCCGCGCCATCAGTTGGGAATACCAAGTCGAGCTGGTCAAAGCCACGCCCAAACCGAAGTATTGGTTGCCGGTGCGGCTGGAGGATTTCGTGCTCGACCAGGACCGCACGCTGGCGCGGTTGGAACAATTCCTCGGTTTTCCGCTGGCCAAAATCCCGGTCAAGCCGGAGGTGGTCGGTCGCTGGAAACAGGATGCCGGCCCGCACATGTTCGACTTTTTCCTGCCCGATCTCATCGAACACAACTACGAGGTGACCCCATGATTCGCAAAGCGTTCGTCATGTCCGTCCACGCCGGTCAAGAAGGGGAGTACGAACGCCGCCACCGGCCGATCTGGCCCGAGCTGGAGGCGGTGCTCAACGCGCACGGCGTTCACAACTACTCGATCTTCCTGCACCCGGAAACCCGGCAACTCTTCGCCTACGCCGAGATCGAAGACGAAGCCCGCTGGAACGCCATCGCCCAAACGCCGGTCTGCCAGAAATGGTGGCGCCACATGGCCGACATCATGCCGGCCAATCCCGACCACAGCCCGGTCGCGTTGCCGCTGCGCGAGGTTTTCCACCTGCCCTGATGCGCCGGGTTCACCCGGCGGCCGCGTTGACGAATCATGCGCGCGGCCAGACCAGCGGGAACGCGTCACCGGTCAGCGGCGCGCCGTCGGCGACGGTCACGAAACGCTTCATCAGGTGCTGGCCGCTGGCTTTGTAACGGGTCTGTTCGGTCATGTAGTGCAACGCGATCGCGCGGCGCGGCCGGCCGCTCTTGTTGGCCGGTGAGCCGTGCCAGGTCAGGGCGTGGTGATAATGGACTTCGCCGTTGCGGACGGGGCAGGGTTTCACCGTCAGCGGCCGGCCTTCAAACTCGGCCGGCATCTGGTCGAAGGCCGGTATCTGGTGAAGGAACTGGATGTTGTTGCCCCCGCGATGGGAGCCGGGCACCATGCTCATGCAACCGTTGTCGGGGTCCACGTCGTCGAGCGCGACCCACGCGGTGACCTGATGCGGCGCGTCGAGAATGCCCCAGTACGGCCAGTCCTGATGCCACATGTTGACGCCGCCGGTGGCGGCCGGTTTGAACTGAATCTGGTCGTGCCAGAGCCGCAACTCACGGGCGCCGGTCAGTTGGGCGACCTCCTCGGTAATTTGCGGGTGGCGCACGAGCGCGGCAAACGGCGCGCTGGCGTTGCAGATGTTGACGATTTGCCAGATGACCTCACCGCGGTTGCGGGCCAGATTGGTGATGGATACCGGCTGGGGCACCGGCTTGTCGCGGTCGGCAATCACGCGCTCGACTTCGGCCCGCAGTTCCTCGACTTGCGCGTCGGTCAAAACCCGGCCGCCTTTGAGATAACCCTGTTGCTGAAAGGTGGCGATCTGTTCTTCGGTAAGCATGCTGGCAGTTTAGCGGGCGGCTGCGGCCGCGCCAATGGATGCCGGCATCATTTGATGGATGCGCCGCTCATCGCCGCCGCCCGGTATTGCGAGGGCGACAAGCCGTCCAACTGCCGGAAGACGCGCGAGAAATGGTACGGATCGGCAAACCCGACCGCGGCGGCGACCTCTTTGATCGTCAACCGGCCCGCGCCGAGCAACTCGCGCGCGCGACTCACTTTCTGCCAGCGTTGGTATTCCAGCGGCGCGTAGCCGGTCCACTCGCGGAACTCGCGGTGAAAATGGCTGACGCTCAGCCCGCAGACGCGGGCCAACGCCGCCGCCGGCACCCAGCTCGCCGGCTCGGCCAACAGCGCCAGCGCCGGCGCCAACCGCGCCCGCGCCTGCGCCGCCGGGTCGGCCGGCGTCCGCCGCAACAACGTGGCGAGAATGTGCAGCAACGCCGCGACCGCTTCCAGCGCGCCGACCGCGTCGCCGTGTTGCCAGCAATCCACGAGCGTGGCGAAGTCGCGTTCGATGCGGTCCTGTTGCACCAGCGGGGTGCGCCGCGGCAGTTGCCGTTGTTCCGGGAAACGCACCTCGTAGGGTTGCCGGCGTTCCAGGGCATTGCCGGCCGCCGGCACGCCGGGCGCGAAATCGAAATGCACGGCGAGATGCTCGTCCGCCTCGCCGTCGAACCGGTGGGGCACGAACGGCGGGAGGAACAGCAGGTCGTGGGCGGCAAAATCCACGCGTTGTGTCCGGTAGTGGAGCGCGCCACGGCCGCGCAGGATCAGCACCAGTTCATGGTCGAAAATGATCCGCTCCGCCAGCCGCAGCCGGCCCGCCCCCCGATGCGCGATTCGAATGACCGGCCGGATATTTTCCAGCGCCAGCGGATAAACCCGTTTCGGCTCCAACCGTCCGAACGGCCGGCCGCGCTGGACTTGGGGAGCCGGGCGCATCAGGGGCAACGCGGTGCGGTGTTGACCGGAGGCGTCCGCCTCTCTACGTTCCCCGCCACAGGAGATATCATCATGGCCAAGTTCTTACACACCCGCATCCGCGTCAGCAATCTCGAACGCACCATCGCCTTCTACGAGCGGCTCGGTTTCGGCTGCACGCGCCGCACCGAGAAATCACCCGCCGGCAATCAACTCGCGTTCCTCGAGTTACCGGGCAACGAGCACTTTCTCGAACTCTGTTACTCGCCCGATTACAAACTCGCCGTGCCCGAAGACCTGATGCACACCGCGGTCGGCTACCCGGACCTGATCGCGAAATGCGCCGAGTTGGAAGCGCAGGGCGTGGCCATCTGGCCGGA
>CAZHLM010000019.1:0-7078 GCA_964533295.1 uncultured Verrucomicrobiota bacterium | reverse complement strand
ACCTGATCGCGAAATGCGCCGAGTTGGAAGCGCAGGGCGTGGCCATCTGGCCGGAAGGCTGGCGACAGAAGTTTTCCCAACCGGGCGCCTCCAAGATGGCGTTTGTCACCGACCCGGACGGCTACGAGGTTGAACTGCTCGAGCGCGCATAAACTGTCGCAACGCGCGGCCGGTATGGGTGGCGGCGCGCGCCACGGTGACCGGTGTTCCCTGCGCGACGACCCGCCCGCCACCGGCGCCGCCTTCCGGGCCGAGGTCAATCACCCAGTCGGCCGCGGCGATCACGTCGAGGTTGTGTTCGATGACAACCACCGAATGGCCGGCCGCCACGAGCCGGTGCAGCACCGCCACCAACTTCGCCACGTCGGCCCGATGCAATCCCATCGTCGGTTCGTCGAGCAGGTACAGCGTCGCCGCCTGACCGGCTTTGGCCAGTTCCGTCACCAGTTTGATTCGCTGCGCTTCCCCACCGGAGAGCGTCGGGCTGGCCTGGCCCAGCGTGAGGTACCCGAGACCGACTTCCTGCAGCAGCTTCAGCCCGCGATGAATCGCCGGGTGGGCCGAAAAGAACTCCACCGCCTCGTCCACGCTCATCGCCAGCACCTCGCCGATGTTGCGCTCCTTGAAACGCACCTCCTGCGTTTCGCGCGTGAACCGTTTCCCGCCGCAGACCTCGCACCCCACCGTCACGTCCGGCAGAAAACTCATCTCGACCCGTTTCACGCCCTGTCCCTCGCACTCGTCACACCGCCCGCCCGGCACGTTGAACGAGAACCGGCTGGCCGAGTACCCGCGCAGCTTCGCGTCCGGCACAGCCGCGAACAAGCGCCGGATCTCATCCCAAAAACCGACATACGTCGCCGGGCACGATCGCGGCGTTTTCCCGATCGGCGACTGATCCACTTCCAGCGCCCGCAGGTTCCCGTGCTTGCCGGCGCGGACCTCGCGGTACAACACCTCCCGCACCAGCGTGCTCTTGCCCGACCCGCTGACCCCGGTCACGCACACCAACCGGCCCCGCGGGATCCGGACGTGGAGGTTCTTCAGATTGTGCAACGTCGCGCCGCGGATCCGCAGCCACTGCGTGGGAACCGGTTTCGGCGGCGGAGGCGCGGGTGGCGGTTGCCGCAAGCACTGGCCGGTCACCGATTCCCGGCAGCGCAGGATGTCCGTGAGTCTACCGGCCGCCACCAACCGGCCCCCGTTGACGCCCGCGCCGGGACCGAGGTCAATGATGTGTTCGGCGCGGCGAATCGTGTCTTCGTCATGCTCCACCACGACGACCGTGTTGCCCTTCGCGGCCAGCGTCTGAAGCGTGTCGAGCAGCCGCGTGTTGTCGCGCGGGTGCAACCCGATGGTCGGCTCGTCGAGGATGTAACAGACGCCGCGCAGGTTGGAGCCAAGCTGCGCCGCCAACCGGATCCGTTGCGCTTCCCCACCCGACAGCGTTGGCGCCGCGCGATCGAGCGTCAGATAACCCAGCCCGACCGTTTGCAGAAACGCCAGCCGCGACCGAATCTCCGGCAACACGTCCCGCGCAATGGCCGCCGCGCGGCCGCGCCAGCGCAGTTTTCCAAACTCCCGCACCGCCGCGTCCACCGACAACGCCGTCCACGCCGCGATGTTGCGTCCGGCAACGCGCACCGCAAGCGCTTCGGGACGCAACCGGGCACCGCCGCAATCCGGACACGGCCGCTCGCGGCCGGTGAACCATTCGTTCCACCAGATTTCCTCGCCGGTCTGCTCGGCGTCGAACCCGTACAACAACAGCCCGGTGCCGAAACAGCCCGGACACCAACCTTGTTTGGAATTGTAGGAGAACAGTCGCGGATCGAGTTCCGGGAAGCTGCGGCCGCATTGCGGACAGGCGCGACGGGTCGAATACATCTCCTGGCCGGCGATGACGACACCGTTGCCGTAGGCGAGCGCTTCCTCGAGCGTGGGCACCGGCAACTCGATGTGATGCTCCCGGTAGCGGTCGAGCCGCGGCCAGTTTTCCGTCGGCACCAGCTTGCCGTCCACGCGCAGATGCCGGTACCCTTTTTTGGCGGCCCATGCGGCCAGGTCGTTGTACAGACCTTTGCGTCCGACCACCAGCGGCGCGAACAGTTTCTTGCCGGCCACCTTCGCGGCAATCGCTTCCACGGACTGCGGTTGAATCGGCCGGTTGCAATCGGGGCAGTATTGCGTGCCGAGTTTGACGAAGAGCAAGCGGAGGAAATGATAAATCTCCGTCACCGTCGCCACCGTGCTCTTGCGACCGCCGCGGCTGGTGCGCTGTTCGATGGCCACCGTCGGCGGGATGCCGAAAACGGCGTCCACGTCGGGCCGCGACGAGGGCTGGACGAATTGCCGGGCGTAGGCGTTGAGCGATTCGAGATAGCGGCGTTGACCCTCGGCAAACAGAATGTCGAAGGCGAGGGTGGACTTGCCCGAGCCGCTGACGCCGGTGATGACGGTGAATTTGTCGCGCGGGATGGCGACATCGAGCGACTTCAGGTTGTGTTCCCACGCGTGGTGAATGCGGATCGCGTCGGTTGTCAGTCGCCGTGGTTTCGTGGTGACTTGGTGGTGAGCTTTCACCCGCAGCGCCCGGCCGGTATGACTGCGCTCACACTTCGCCACCTCGGCCGGTGGGCCGACGCAGACCACTTCGCCGCCGGCATCGCCACCCTCCGGGCCGAGGTCAATGATCCAGTCGGCGGCACGGATCACGTCGAGGTTGTGTTCGATGACAACGAGGCTGTGGCCTCGCGCCAGGAGTTGCCGGAACGCGCCGAGCAACGTCGCCACGTCATCGAAGTGCAAGCCGGTGGTCGGCTCGTCGAATAAAAACAGCGTCGGGCGGTCGGCGGTTTGCGCGAGGTGACCGGCGAGTTTCAGTCGTTGCGCCTCGCCGCCGGACAGCGTCGGCACCGGCTGGCCGAGTTTGACGTAGCCGAGGCCAACGGCGCGGAGCGGTTCGAGCGTGCGCAGGATGGTCGGCTGATGGGTGAAGAAGTCGCAAGCTTCGCTGACGGTCATTTCCAGGACATCCGCGATCGTTTTCCCTTGGTTGTCATTCTGAGCGAAGCGAGGAATCTCGGCCTTTGGGCGGGACGACTGAGATCCTTCGCTGCGCTCAGGATGACAATCCTTGCGGATTGTCACCTCCAACACGACCTCGCGATACCGGCGGCCGTGGCAGTCGGGGCAGCGGAGATAGACGTCGCTGAGGAATTGCATTTCGACGTGCTCGAAGCCGTTGCCGCTGCACGTGGGGCACCGTCCCTTGCCGGAATTGAAACTGAACGTGCCCGGAGTGTAGTTGCGTTGCTTCGCGAGCGGTTGCCGGGCGAAGAGTTTTCGAATCTCGTCGAAGGCGCCGACGTAGCTGGCCGGGTTGGAGCGGGTGGTTTTGCCGATCGGCGCTTGATCCACCAGCACCACCTCGGCGATGTGCTCATGGCCGGTAATGCGTTCGTGCTTGCCGGGTAGCTCCGTGGATTTGTGTTTGAGCCGCAGCAGACCGCGATAGAGAACATCTTCGATGAGCGTGCTTTTGCCGGAACCGCTGACGCCGGTGACGCAGACCAGCCGGTTGAGGGGCAGTTCAACATGGATGGATTTGAGGTTGTGTTCGGCGGCGGCCTCAATCCTCAGCGTGGGAGCGCCCTGCCGGGCGCGACGGGGTCGAATCGCGCTCGGAAGGGAGTTGCCAAAAAGGTGTTTCGCGGTTCGTGATCGCTGGCACCGCTTCAAGTCCGGCAAGCTCCCGAAAAACACCACCTCGCCCCCGCGTTCGCCGGGGCCGGGTCCCAGTTCGATGACGCGGTCGGCGGCGCGGATGAGGTCGGGGTCGTGTTCGACAACGAGCAGTGTGTTGCCGGCATCTCGCAGGCGGCGGAGGATGCCGATCAGCCGCTGAATGTCGCGCGGGTGCAGACCGACGCTGGGTTCGTCGAGAACGAACAGGGTGTTGACGAGCGAGGCGCCGAGGGCGGTGGTGAGGTTGATGCGCTGGACTTCCCCGCCGCTGAGGGTGCGCGACTGGCGGTCGAGCGTGAGGTAGCCGAGGCCGACATCGTTGAGATACCGGAGGCGGGAGCGGATTTCGGTCAGGAGCAAGTCGGTGGCTTCGTCGAGCGGGGCCGGCAACTTCAAGTCGCGGAAGTACGCGTGACATTCCGACAAGGGCCTGAGCATGATGTCGTGAATGCTGAACCCATTCAGCCTGTCATTCTGAGCGGAGCGAAGAATCTCCGTGCTTTGGCCGGAACGACCGAGACCCTTCGTTTCGCTCCGGGTGACAGCGTTGGGAAGCCGCCACAACAACGCGTCCGGCTTCAGGCGCGAACCGCCGCAGGCGTGGCAGGGAACGTAGGTGCGGTAGCGGCTGAGCAGGACGCGGACGTGCATTTTGTAGCTCTTGGTTTCGAGCCAGCGAAAGAAGCGGGTGACGCCGTACCATTTTCTCTCTTCCCAACTGCCTTCGCCTTCGATGACCCAGCGGCGTTGATCGGCGGTCAGGTCGCGCCAGGGGATGTCGGTCGGGATGCCGCGTCGGCGCGCGAAGGCAAGCAGGTCGCGCTGACATTCGGCGTAGCTTGGCGTCTGCCACGGCTTGACCGCGCCCCCGGCAAGGGTCTGTGTGTCGTCCGGGATCACAAGCTCGTAATCAATGCCCATCATGCGCCCAAACCCCCGGCAGGTCTCGCAGGCGCCGATGGGCGAATTGAACGAGAAGGTGTTCGGCGAGGCATCCCGGTAATGGATGTCGCACTCGGCGCAGTGCAGGTCGCTCGAAAACTTCCGGCCATTCACGGCGACGCGCCCTTGCCCGGCCTTGAGCGCGGCTTCGAGCGACTCGATCACCCGCGCGCGATGCCGGTGTTCGACGCGGTCCTGGACGACTTCGAGCCGGTCGCCCTGCCGCGTGATGTGCCGGTAGCCTTGCTTTTCGAGCAAGGCCCGCACTTCCGTTTCGGAAAAATTCTTCGGGACGGTGACCGGGAACGTGATGCGCAGTTCGCCCGTGGGAAGCTGCGGGTAGATGGAGCCGGGGGTGTCGCGCCGAACGGGTTGGCCGCATTGCCGGCAATACAGTTGCGCGGCGCGGGCGAAGAGCAGTTTCAGGTGGTCGTTCAGTTCCGTCATCGTCCCGACGGTGCTGCGGCTGGTCTTGACCGGGTTGGTTTGGTCAATCGCGATGGCCGGCGGGATCCCGTCCAGCCGGTCGACTTGCGGTTTGTCCATCCGGTCGAGGAACTGCCGGGCATACGGCGAGAACGTTTCGACATACCGGCGCTGGCCCTCGGCGTAGAGCGTGTCGAACGCGAGCGACGATTTGCCGGCGCCGCTGACGCCGGTGACGACGATCCATTCGCCGAGAGGCAACCGGAGGCTGACGCCCTTCAGATTGTTCTGCCGCGCCCCGACGATTTCGATGAATCCGCCACCCATGATCCGCGCGGGGACTGTAGCGAACGGGGTTTGATTGGCAAGCGCCGCCGCTAAAACCGCTGCCAGTCCGGCTTGTTCTCGTAGACCCAGCGGTAATAGGCGGCCTTCTCCAATTCGCTGGCGGCGGCTTCGTCGAGACAGACTTTGGCGACCGGGTGCATTTGAAGGATGCTGGCCGGGTTCATCGAAGTGATCGGACCCTCCACGGCCTCGGCGATGGCGCGGGCTTTGGCCTTGCCAAACGCCAGCAGCAGAACCTGCCGGGCTTCCATGATCGTGCCGATGCCCATCGTGATGCAATGATGCGGCACTTGGTCGGCCCGCTCGAAAAACCGCGCGTTGTCCTGCCGGGTGCGCGGGGTCAGCGTCTTGATCCGCGTGCGCGACGCCAGCGACGAACTCGGTTCGTTGAATCCGATATGGCCGTCGCGGCCAATGCCGAGCACTTGCAGGTCAATCCCACCGGCGGCGGCGATTTGTTCCTCGTAGTGCCGGCAAAACGCCGGGATGTCCGCCGCCATCCCATCCGGGATATGAACCTGATTTTTCGGGATGTTGATGTGGCGGAAAAAATTCTCCCACATGAAATGATGATACGACTGCGGGTGGTCGGGCGGCAGGCCGACGTATTCATCGAGGTTGAAGGTGGTGACCCGGCGAAAGTCGAGTTTGGCGCGAATCAGTTCGCGGTACAGCAACAACGGCGTGCTGCCGGTGGCCAGCCCGAGCACCGCGTTGGGCTTCTCGCGCAACAACCGCGCCACGATGCGCGCCGCGATGGCGCTGGCGGCTTCGGGAGTGGGCTGGATGATGATTTCCATCAGCGTCCGAGTCGTTGGGAAAGTTTCTGGCGCACATCCGCCTCAAACGCGCGGATGAAGCCGGTGACGTATTCGACGATGTCGCGCCGCTCCTCGCGCACCAGCGGCGTCAGGTCCATGCCAAACCAGAGCTGATCGGCCCGGTCGGTGGCGTGCGATTCAAAAAAGGTGGCGTTGGCGCGCCGCCGTCCAAGCGTGGCAAGATCGTAGCGTTTGCCGCCGGCGATCTGCGAATCGAAAATCCCGTTCAACGCCATCGCCAGATTTTCACGGGCGCTGACGTCCATCACCACTTTGTCGGCGTCCGCCAGCCAGTCCAAGCCCCGCCAGACCTCGCAGCCGATGACCTGCCGGGGGCGTTGCGCGGCCGGCAGCTCGCGCAGCGCCTCCAACGTCGCGATCACCACGCCGATGTGGGTGTCGTGTTTGTCGGCCGGGTTGTGGGTGTACACCACCTCGGGCCGGGTGGCGGCGAGGATCTCCTTCAAATCGGCGCGCACCGTCTGGTTGGCCGGGTCCTTGACGGCGCGGCTGGGGTAATCAAGCTGGATCATCGCGCCGTAACGGCCGACGACGGCGGCGGCGCGTTGCTCTTCGCGGCGCGCGGCGATCATCTGCTCGTCGGTGTAATTCGCATACGGCCCGACCCGCGCGCTGCCGCCGCCGTTGGTGCAGGTCACGCCGCCGAACCATTTGTCCGCCGCCTGATAACAGGCCAGAATCCCGTGAAACGCCATGAACTCCAAATCATCCTGATGCGCCCCGATGCCCAGATGCGTGATGCGCTGCAGCGCCGCCGGCAGGGGTTGGTTGTC
>CAZHLM010000018.1:28846-49028 GCA_964533295.1 uncultured Verrucomicrobiota bacterium | reverse complement strand
TGGAACGACATGAACGAGCCGGCCGTCTGGAACCCGGCCACGGGCGGGACGATGCCGCTGGACATCCCGCACGAATTTGAAGGGCACTGGCAGACGCACAAACGCGCCCACAACGTGTACGGCTTTAACATGGCGCGCGCCTGTCACGAAGGTCTCCGCCAGTTGCGACCGAACGAACGACCGTTTGTGATCACGCGCTCGGCCTACGCCGGCGTGCAACGATACTCGATGGTCTGGACGGGCGACAATCACAGCGCGTGGGAACAACTCGATCTCAGCATCCGGCAATGCCTGAACCTGAGCCTGTCCGGCGTGGCGTTTTGCGGACCGGACGTCGGCGGGTTTTCATGGGACGCCACCGGCGAATTGCTCGCCCGCTGGACGCAGGTCGGCGCGTTCTTTCCGTTCTTCCGCAACCACACCCACTGGGGTTCGCGGGCGCAGGAACCGTATGCGTTCACACCGGAAATTACGGCCATCTGCCGTGAAGCCATTCGCCGACGCTACGCGCTGATGCCGTACCTCTACAATCTGTTTCACGAAGCCGTCGCGGACGGTTCGCCGATCATCCGGCCGCTGTTCTGGGAATTCCCGGACGATCCGCATGGCTACGCGGTGGACGACCAGTTTTTGCTCGGACCGGCGTTGCTGGTGGCGCCGATCCTGAAACGCGGCCAGCGCCAACGCGCCGTGTATCTGCCTGCCGGGGCCGATTGGTACGAGTACCAGACGCAAACGAAGCATCCCGGCGGGCAGTTCGTCACCGCCGCGGCGCCATTGGAGAAAATCCCGGTCTTCGTTCGCGCCGGCAGCATTCTGCCGACGTGCGAACCGCTCGAGTACACCGACCAGAAGCCGGTGAGCGAAATCATCCTCGACGTTTATCCCGGCCGCAAGACCACCGGCTATCTCTACGAGGACGACGGCCAGAGTTTTGCCTACGAGTCCGGCCAGTACTCGCTGACGAACTTCACGTGGGCGAACGGCCAGTTGCAAGTTGACCGCAAACGCACCGGCTATCCGTCGGCGGTGAAGACGTTCCGTGTGCGCGCGTGAGCGTACCGGGACATGTCACGCTGCCGTTGCTGGCCGGGCTGCTCTTCGCCCTGTCGGCCATCTTTCTGAAACGGGTGGTGGACGGCGGGTTGGGGCCATGGCGGCTGATGGTGGTCAACGCGTGGGCGATGGCGATTTGTTTCAGTCCGTTGTGGCTGCTGCCCGCCGAGCCGGTACGCCTGATTCCGTGGTGGCAACTGCTGATCTCGGGGGCGCTCTCGTTTACCGGCAATCTGCTGATGCTGCTGGCGTTCAGCCGCGGCGATGTGTCGGTCGCGACGCCGATCATGGGGACGAAGGTGATTCTGGTCGCGTTGCTGACGGTCTGGCTGTTGAACGAGAGCGTGCCGCTGCGCTGGTGGATCGCGGCGTTTATGTCGGCGGGCGGGATTGCCTTGTTGCGTCCCGCCCGTAGCGGGGTGGCGGCGCAACGCCACAGTCAGACCGTGGCGCTGGCGATCGGGTCGTCGGTCACGTTCTCGTTGGCCGACGTGCTGGTGCAGAAATGGGCGACGCCGGCGGTGTTCAATCGCTACCTGCCGCTGACGTTTTTGGTGTCGGCCATCTTCTCGCTGGCGCTGATCCCGTTTTTCCGGCAACCGCTGACGGCGATCCCGCGTCCGTTGTGGCGGCCGCTGTTGATTGGGTGCGGCGTGTTGTCGGCGCAGGCGTGGTTGATTTTTTACGCGCTGAGCCAGTATGGCCGGGCGACGGCGGTCAACGTGGTGTACGGGGCGCGCGGGATTTGGAGCGTGTTGCTGGTCTGGCTGGCGGGTCGCTGGCTCGGGAGCACCGAAGACACTCCCGGCCATGGCGCGATGTTGCGACGACTGGCGGGCGCGGCGGTTTTGCTGGTCGCCGTCGTCATCGTGACGCTGTGACGATGGTGGCCGGCGTAACGTTGCTCCTGGCACGGCTCGTAGAGCCGTGGCTGCGCCGGCTTTCAGACACTCGTTTAGGACGCCGCCGGGGTGTTGGCTTTGCAGGTGCGCAGCCAGACCGATTTGGGCGGGCGGTCGTAGCCTTTCCACGCGTAGGGGTCAATCCCCGCGACCGGGATGATGGCGCGGCGGTCGCCGTTGGCGGGTGTTTCGCCTTCCTTGAGCGTCCACGGCAGCAACGACCAGGCGTTCATGTAGTGATTGACCAGCACGCGCCGGTAGCACTGGGTGCTGCGGTTTTTCTTGGAGCGATGGAGCAGGTAGCCGTTGAAGAAGACGACCGCGCCGGTTTTGACCTCGACGGGGATTTCGACGGATTCATCGAAGCCATAGCTTTCGGGCGCAAAGTCGAACTCGTCCGGGTTGTTGTGCGGGCGTTGGGGGTAGAGATAGCCGGTGCGGTGCGAGCCGGGAATGATCCAGAGGCAACCGTTCTCGACGGTGGCATCGTCGAGCGCCATCCACGCGCCGGTCAACGACCGGTCGCGGGTCGGGATGTAGATTTCGTCCTGATGCCACGCCTGGCCCTGAAAGCCGGGCGGTTTGACGAAGAACATGGATTGCATGCATTTGACGCTGCCATCCCAATGCGCCAGATGGGCGGCGGTAATTTGGCTGAGGATGCCGCAGACTTTCGGGTGCTGGATGTATTTCTCGATGACCGGGCTGATGTGGTGGGGTTGGTGGACGCAGAGGATGTTTCGGATCGCTTCCTCATCGCTCATGTCGGCGGGCAACGGCTGGATAGACTTGCATTCGTACTTGCCGCGAGCGAGGGCGACAATGTCGGCGCGCATCTCCTGAATCTCATCCTCGCGGAGGAGGTCCGGCACCACCAGGTAGCCCTCGTCCACAAAGAATTGAACCTGTTTTGGCGTGAGCAGTTTGGGGACATCAATTCGGGGTGAACTCATGCGGGGATGCTATCACGTGCGGGCCGCTTGACAATAACTGGCGCTTGCCAAAACATGCCGCCGCCTGATGTCAGCAAGCTGGCCCAGTCTGCAGGGGTTGAACGTCACCACCCACGGGGTGGCGGTGTATCCGCCGCTGGCGACGTTCGGACCGCGCCGGCTGACCGACTACGAGTTTGTTTGGATCATTGAGGGGCATGCCGTGGCGCATCTCGATGATCAGCGCGTGGAGGCGCCGCCCGGAACGGTCATTTTATCGCGGGCCGGCATGACGGACCGGTACGACTGGGACACTCAACACCGGACCGTCCACGCGTTTTTCCATTTTCAGTTCGAGTCCGCCCGCGGCTGGCCGCCGCCGTCCGACTGGCCATTGGCCCGGAGCCTGCCGGAGGGTGACATCATCCGGCCGCTGTTCCGGTACGTGCTGAGCGTTCATCCCGACAACGCGCCGGCGGCGGAATTGTTGTTGCGCAGTTTCATATCCGGCAAGGTCGGGACGGCGCCCGAACCACCCATGATTTACCCACCGCCGGTCGAACGGGCGTTGCAAGCGATCCGCGACATCGTGTACCAGACCAAACCCGGCAAGGTGACGCTGGCCGATTTGGCGGCGGCGGCGCACGTGACGCCGGAGCATCTTTGTCGTTTGTTCCGGCGACATCTGGCGCTCGGTCCGCTGGAGGCGTTGCGGTTGGCGCGCTTGCAATTTGCCGCCACGTTGCTCAGCCGCAGCAACCTGACGGTCAAGGAGGTCGCCGACGCCAGCGGTTTCGTCAGCCCGTATCATTTCTCGCGGGCGTTTCGCCAAACGTATGGCGTTCCGCCGCGCGAGTACGGCGCGGCGGTGCTGGCCAATCAACTACCGGGTCACAATCCGATCGTGCGGCTGCTGCCGCTCAGGCCTTGAAACCGATGGCGGCGAGGAACGCTCGCGCGATGATCAGATGGCCGGTCAGGTTCGGGTGAACCCGGTCCCAGCCGAGCGTGGCGGGGTACACCGTCTCCAAGACATTGTCGAACGCGGCCTGCGTGTCGCAGAACACCGTTTTGTGTTTGGTGGCGATCCGTTTGACGATCTGGCCATACTCGTCGAGGCGCGCGCGCATGCGGTCGCGCCGGTTGGGTTCCAGGTAAAAGGGCGTCAGCAACACCACGCCGGTCACTTGTGACTTCGTGGTGGCCACGAGTTCCTCGAGCGTGGCGGCGTATTCATCCGGCAAGACCTGGTTTTCGGTCAGCAACGGCGTATCGAACTGGCGCCAGACATCGTTGACGCCAATCATGATGCTGACCCAGTCCGGCCGCAGCGCCAGCACATCGGTGGCCCAGCGGTGTTTCAGGTTGCGGACGGTGTTGCCGCTGACGCCCATGTTCACGACGCGAATCCGGCGTTCGGGGCAGCACGCGCCGAGATGCGCATCCACCAGCGACACGTAGCCGGTGCCCAGGGCGTTAAACAAGCCCTCGCCGACCGGCTTCGCGCGGTTGCAGTCGGTGATCGAGTCGCCGATAAACAGCAGTTTGGAGCCGGGGCCAATTTTCATGGGACATGATTAGTACGCGACCGGACAGCGGAGCGTCAACCTCCGCGAATCTGCTTGCCGCGCTGCGCGGAAATCGTTACTAAGCTGCGCGGGAACGCCAGGGTAGCTCAGTGGTAGAGCAGGGGACTCATAAGCCCTTGGTCGCGAGTTCGACTCTCGCCCCTGGCACCAGTTTCTCGGAGTAGGGGCGGGTTCATTCTGGCGCGGTATCTTAACTTTGCCTTATCACGCTTGCGAAACCCTTCCCCGCCGACACGCCGGTCGCCCGGAATGACCGTAAATCTGTGGCTGGCAGCGAGGGTGCTCAGCAAACCCACAGCACATGGGCAATTCAGGGAAAGGGCTGGGCAGGAAGGTGTGGGCGCTGGCACTGGGCGTATGGCTGGCGGGTATGGCCAGCAGCGAGGGCGAAAAAATCCGGTTCCCCATCGCGCTCACGGCGACGGTGCAGACGGCCACCAACAGCGTGCGGGTGACGGACGTGACGCTGGTCAGCGCGGTCGGCAACCGGCTGGTGCTGGCAATTGATCTCGAAGCCGGTGTGGTCGCCATTGAGGAATGGAACGCGACGCTGACCCAGCAGGTGGACCGGGACGCCGTGTTGTCCGGCACGCAGGGGTTGCTGGAAAACTTTCGCATGGCGGCGCTGCTCGGCCGCTCGCCGCAGTTGCAGGCCAATCTCGAGATGGTGGACATGGATTGGGACCATGACGGCGTGGCGGACGCGGATGGCAACATGCAATTGATCGCGCGGCTGACCCTGGATCGCGTGACGAGGGCCATTACCCGCGTCAACGCGCAGTTGCTCGGCGTGTTCAACGACCCCGTCAACGGCATGGGTGGCGGAGAAGCGAAGGTGCTGCGCGGGACGCTGCGCACCACCGGTCCCGCGTTCTGATCGCGGTTTGCATCCGGTGGGCAATTCCCGCAAACTGGCGGGGTGAAGCCTCCACGGATTCTGGTCATTCGCGGCGGGGCGATTGGCGATTTCATCATGACGTTGCCGGCAGTCGGCGCGCTGCGTCAACGGTGGCCGACCGCCTGGATTGAGATGCTCGGCTACGCCCATATCCTCGAACTGGCGGACGGCCGGTATTATGCCGACGCGACGCGTTCGATCGAGGCCCGCGCGATGGCGGGTTATTTTGTGCCAGACGGAGAATTGGACGCCGGGTTGCGCGACTATTTCCGCAGCTTCGATCTCGTGATCTCCTATTTGTTCGACCCGGATGAGGTGTTCGCCAACAACGTCCGGCGGTGTGGCGTGCGCCAGTACATTGCGGGCACGCCCCGGGTGACGGAGAGGCCGGCCGCGGCGCACTACTGTCGGCCACTGGAATCGCTGGCCATCTATGTCGAGCAACCCCGGCCGCGGGTGTTTCCCAACGACGCTGACCGGCGCGCCGCCGAGAGGTTTCTGGAGGGAATCGTCGGCCCGCGCCTGGCTGCGGTGCACCCCGGGAGCGGCGGCCCGAGGAAGAATTGGCCGCCCGAGAAGTTTGCGGTGGTGGCGAAGTGGTTGATGGACTCGCGGTCCGCGCCGTTGCTGGTGGTCGCGGGCGAAGCCGATGCCGAGGCGGCGGCGGCGTTGGAGAGGCTGTTGGCCGGACGGTCGTTTCATTGGGTGCGGGGATTGAGGTTGCCGGAGTTGGCAGCGGTCTTGCAGCGATGCGCCGTCTATGTGGGAAACGATTCGGGAATCACTCACCTCGCGGCCGCCGTCGGCGCGCCGACCGTGGCGGTCTTCGGGCCGCACTCATCGCCGTTGTGGAAGCCGGTCGGCGAGCACGTGCGGGTGGTGGCGATGGGAGCGGGAGACGATGAATTCGTGCGGGCGGCGGTGGAAGAAATCATGGTTGCTTGAAGTCCTTGCGCTGCAAGCCATTTGGCTTGACCCATGTGAGGTTGTCCGATAGAGTCCGCGCCGGTGCTGGGAGGTGGGATGCGCGATCGCCGACTGGAACAGAATATCAAACGTGTCGAAGAGTTCATTGAGCTGTGGAAGCAGTTGAGTCAATTCTTGGATCGCGGCCTGCGGGGTGGGACGTTTACGGGTGAGGAGGAGGGACAGTTTCTCCAACTCAAAAGCATGATTGCCCAGCAGCATGAGTTGTTGCTGACGACCTTGGGCGGCGAGGCTGAGCGGGACGACAAGGCGTTGCGGTTGTTGAACAATGTGCCCAGTTTGGGCGCGTTTCAGGATTTGCCGGAAGGGATGGACAAGCGGCTTTCGACGGAGTGGCACAGCACGTTTATCGGGTTGCAGGCGTTGCTGGGGCGGTTGAAGGGCCGGCAAGCGCAGTTGGCGAGCATTAGTTCGTTTGCGGTCGCCATTCGCGGTGTGTTTGCGAATCCGTTGGTGTTGTTGTTCGTGGCGTTGATGGCGGCGTACGGTGTGTACCGGCTCGCCGACGACATCATCCCCAAAATCATCCGTGCTGTCGAAGAGGGAGACAAAAAATGACAAAACGTGACCTGGTCATTCGCATCAGCAATGAAACCAACATGATCCAACAGGACGTGTTGATGGTCGTTCAGAAGACGCTCGACTACATCACCGAGGCGCTCGTCAAAGGGGAGACCGTGGAGTTGCGCAATTTCGGCGTGTTCGAGGTCAAGCTGCGCAAACCGCGCATCGGCCGCAATCCCAACGACCCCGGCAAGGACGTGCAAATCCCGGCGCGCGCCGTTGTCAAATTCAAGCCCGGCAAGGAAATGCGGGAGGAAGTCTTGCGCTTGACCGCGACGTATCAACCGCCCGCCAATCCGTCGTCACCGTCGGCCTGACCCGGTTGTTTTCGACATCACGACAGGGGCGAGGCATTCTCGCCCCTGACTTGTTATGAACCCGCTGCCTGGCTTCCGCGATTTTTTGCCCGAGACGTTCGCCGTGCGCCGCCATCTCTTCGAGACGTGGCGCGCGACGGCCCGGCGGTACGGCTTTCGCGAATACGACGGTCCGCCGCTGGAACCGTTGGAGTTGTACACGCTGAAGTCCGGTGAGGAGATTGTCCGGCAGCTCTATCACTTCACCGACAAGGGCGACCGGGCCGTGGCGCTGCGGCCGGAGATGACGCCGACACTGGCGCGGATGGCGGGCGCGGCGCACCGGCAGTACAAGAAACCGATCAAGTGGTTCGCGATTCCGCAGTTGTTCCGCTACGAAAAGCAACAGCGCGGCCGCTTGCGCGAGCATTTCCAGTTCAACGCGGACATCATCGGCGAAACGGACGTGGGGGCGGATGCGGAGTTGATCGCGCTGGCGGTGGATGCGTTGCGGGCGCTGGGGTTGACCGAGCGGGATTTCGTCGTCCGCGTCTCCGACCGGCGCGCGTGGCAGCGGCATCTGGCCGGGCTGGGGCTGGCTGAGGAACAACAATACGCGGCCATTCAGGCCGTGGACAAGCTGGAGCGCGAGCCGCTGGAAAAGACTCGCGAGAAATTGGGGCCGGTTGCCGACGCGGTGCTGGAGTTTGCCCGGCAGACCGAACCGCGGGAGGAACTGGCGGAGTTGTTCGCGCGGCTCGGTTCGCTGGCGACGTATTGCGCGGTGGATTTCAAGATCGTGCGCGGGCTGGCGTACTACACCGGGATCGTCTGGGAGATTCATGATCGGAAAGGCGAGTTGCGCGCCATCGCGGGCGGCGGGCGCTACGACAATCTCTTGAAGATCGTCAGCGGCGTGGACTTGCCGGCCCTCGGCTTTGGGATGGGCGATGTGGTGTTGACGGAATTGTTGAAGGACCGGGGGTTGTTGCCGGCGGCGGACGCGGGTTTGGATTGTTTTGTGGTGATCGCCGATGAATCACTGCGCCGGCCGGCGCTGGAATGGATTCATGGATTGCGCGGGGCGGGGATTGCATTAGACTACGCGCTCGCGCCGGAGAAGGTGGGCAAACAGTTCCAGCGCGCCGCCGCGCTTGGCGCCCGGTTCGCGGTGGTGGTGGGCGCCGCGGAATGGCCGGCGGGCGAGGTGACGTTGAAAAACATGGCCACGGGCGCGGCGGAACGCGTGCCGCTGGCCGACGTGGTGAAGAAGATTTCATGAAACGGACACATCATTGCAGTCAGTTGCGCGCGGAGGACGTGGGGCAGAAGGTGGCGCTGGCCGGTTGGGTGCACGGGCGGCGCGACCACGGCGGGATTGTCTTCATTGATTTGCGCGACCGCGAGGGGCTGACGCAGATCGTGTTCGATCCGCAACACAATCAGCCCTCGTGGGAGAGGGCGCAGGGGTTGCGCAGCGAGTTCGTCGTCGCGGTCGAAGGAGCGGTCCGCCGTCGGCCCGCGGGGACGGACAACCCGAAACTGCCGACCGGCCAGATCGAGGTGCTGGCGCACACGCTCGAGGTGTTGAACGCAAGCGACACGCCTCCGTTTCCGATGGACGACGCGGGAGGGCAGGCCGGCGAGGACTTGCGGTTGCAGTACCGGTACTTGGATTTGCGGCGCCCGCCGATGGCGCGGAACCTGATCCTGCGCCACAAAATCGCCAAGGCGGTCCGCGATTATTTTGACCGGCACCGGTTCCTGGAGGTCGAGACGCCGATTCTGTTCAAGAGCACGCCGGAAGGGGCGCGCGAGTATCTCGTTCCGTCGCGCGTCAACCCCGGCAAGTTCTACGCGCTGCCGCAGTCGCCGCAGCAGTTCAAGCAGATGCTGATGGTGGCCGGGGTGGAACGGTATTTTCAGATTGCGAAATGTTTTCGCGACGAGGATTTGCGAGCCGACCGGCAACCGGAGTTTACGCAAATTGATGTCGAGATGTCGTTCGTCACGCGGGAGGACGTGCTGACGATGATGGAGGGGCTGGTCGCGCATGTGTGGCAGGCGGCGCGCGGGGAAAAACTGGCGCTGCCGTTTCCGCGGCTGGCCTACCGGGAGGCGATGGAACGGTTCGGCTCCGACAAGCCGGACACGCGGTTCGGGATGGAGTTGGTGGATGTGACGGAGGATTTCCAGGCGAGCGCGTTCAAGGTGTTCCGGTCGGCGGTGGATGCCGGCGGCGTGGTGAAAGCGATTAATGCGAAGGGCCTCGCCGCCGCGACGCAGGGCCAGATCGAGCAGTTGACCGAGACGGCGAAAAGTTTTGGCGCCAAGGGGCTGGCCTACATCAAGGTGGAAGGGGGCGAGTGGAAATCGCCCATCGTGAAGTTCTTTAGCGACGCGGAAAAGGCGGCGTTGGTCAGCAAGTTGAACATCGCCGAGGGAGATTTGATTCTATTCGGCGCGGACCAGCGGGAAGCGGTCTGGGAGGTGTTGGGCCGGTTGCGGCTGGTGGTGGCGGATATTCTGACCAGGACCGGCAAGCTCAGCATCCCGAGCGATCAGTGGAACTTTCTCTGGGTGATTGATTTTCCATTGCTGGAGTACCGGCCCGAAGAGGGGAAATACTACGCCCGGCAACATCCGTTCACCGCGGCGTTGCCGGAGGACGAACATCTGCTGGAGACCGATCCGTTGAAGGTGCGCGGGTCGCAGTACGATTTGGTTTTGAACGGCCAGGAACTGGCGGGCGGTTCGATCCGAATTCACCGGCCCGACGCGCAAAAGAAGATGTTCGAAAAGGTCTTGCAGATTCCGCCGGAGGTGGCGAAAGCGCGGTTTGGTTACATGCTCGAGGCGTTCCGCTATGGCGCGCCGCCGCATGGCGGGATTGCGTTCGGGTTTGACCGGCTGGTGGCGACGTTGTGCGGCACCAACAACATTCGCGATGTGATTGCGTTTCCGAAGACGGCCAAGGCGTTCGACCTGATGACCGATTCGCCCAGCGAGGTCGAGCCGAAACAACTCCGCGACCTGCACATTCAATTGAATCTGGAGTCGTGACTTACGGCATCGGGGCGGCCGCAGGCGCCGCTTCTTCCGCAGCCGGCGGCGGGGGCGCTTCCGTGGAAGGAGCGAGGGGCGCCGGTTCAACAGGGGCCGGGACCGGTTCGGCGGGTGCCGGAGCCGGTGCCGGTTCAACAGGTGCCGGAGGCGGTTCGGCTGGCGCCGGAGACGGTTCGATGGGCGCGGGCGCCGGTTCGACGGGCATAGGAACCGGTTCGACCGGTGCTTCGTCCGCTTGATGGCGCTCATTGACCGGCAGGCCGGGCGGGGGTTCACCCAGCCATTTGATCGCGAGGATGTTGACTCCATCCCGGAACGATTCCGGGTTGAAGGTGTTGACTTGCGTCAGCGTTGGGGCGCCGCCAACGGGCGCGGCATCACCGGGACGCGGACCGTAGTTGGTGGAAAAATAGATGCGACCCTGCACGAAGAGAATCGCGTCCGCGCCGAGTTCTTCGGCGCGTTTGCAGACCAGGGGCATGTGATGTTCTTCGGGCTGGGCGTACAGCAAGCTCTCGACGCGAAGTTCGCCCAGCACTTCATAGGGTGACGGCGGGAGGTTGGTGAAGATGGGGAGTTTGTAGCGGGTGTTGACGATGCTGCCCTCGGCGGTTGGCCAGGACTGTTGGCTGCCGACGTACGGGCGGAAAACGGTTTTGGTGCATCCGCAAGCGAGCATGAGCGCGAGCGCGCAAAGTAGTCTATTCATCGAGATTCTCCCCAACGTGAGTTGATTGCGTGGGCGGATGTTTAACATGGCGGTTTCCTCTTTGGGAAGAAAAATCTGGCTTTTCAGGCGGCGGGCACCGGCGCGGGTGATTCGGCTTTGGGACGGTTGCGGCGGCGTTTGGGTTCGGCTTTGGTGACTTCGCCGATGCGCCGGTATTTCTTGTAGCGGGCTTCGAGAAGCTCCGGGATTTTCAGCTCAGCCAGCCGTTCGAGGTGTTTGAGAATCGCTTTTTTCATCGTCGCGGCGGTGGCGTCGTAATCCTTGTGGGCGCCGCCGAGCGGTTCGGGGATGACCTCGTCGACGATGTCCAGTTCGAGCAGGTCTTTGGCGGTGAGCTTGAGGGCGGCGGCGGCCTGCGCGGCGTTGGCGCGGTCCTTCCAGAGAATCGCGGCGCAACCTTCGGGCGAGATGACGGAGTAATAGGCGTTTTCCATGATCAGCAGCCGGTCGGCGACGCCGATGCCGAGGGCGCCGCCGCTGCCGCCTTCGCCGATGACAATCGCGATGATGGGGGTCTTGAGCACCATCATTTCGCGGAGGTTGACGGCAATGGCCTCGGCGATGTGTCGTTCTTCGGCGCCAACGCCCGGGTAGGCACCGGGCGTGTCAATGAAGGTGACGATGGGCAGTTGAAATTTTTCGGCCAGTTGCATGAGGCGGAGGGCTTTGCGGTAGCCTTCCGGGTGGGCACTGCCGAAGTTGCGCAGCAGGTTTTCCTTGGTGTCGCGCCCCTTTTGATGACCGATGACCATGACGCGGTGTTCGCCAATGGTGGCCAGACCGCCGAGGATGGCGCGGTCGTCGGCGAACCGGCGGTCGCCGTGGAGGGGGATGTAGTTCGTGGCGATTCGTTGCAGGTAATCGAGCAGGTACGGTCGCCGGGGATGCCGCGCCAGTTGAACGCGTTGCCAAGCGGTGAGGTTGGTGAACGTCTCTTTGCGCATCGCCTCCAGTTTCGTTTCGATCTGGGCGATTTGGGCGGAGAGATCAATTTTCTGTTCGTCGGCCTGTTTGCGCAGCGCCCGCAGGGTTTCTTCGAGTTCGACGATCGGTTTCTCAAACTCCAGGGTGTACAATTTCATGGAAGCACCTCATTCACGAATGGTGACGGGCGTGCCGATCGGGAGCATCGTGTAGAGTTCGGCGACGTCCTCGTTGGTAAGACGGAGACAACCCGCGGTGGATTGCTTGCCAATCACGCTGTTATCCCACGTGCCGTGAATCCCGTAGCCGGCAATGTCGAGGCCAAGCCAGTGCGTGCCCAGGACGTTTTCGGGGTCGCCGTAGGGGATTTCCTTGTCGCCTCGATACCAGGTGGGTTTCTCCTGCCGCGAGACGATCTTGAACTGGCCGACCGGCGTCTTGCTGAACTCGCCTGTGCCGATTCGGTAGCGTTTGAAAAAACGGCCCCGATCCGTGACGGTGAGTGTGTTGGCGGTCTTGTTGGCGATGAGGGCAAACTCCGCCTGATAAATCCGCAACCGAGTCCCGATGCGGATGAGGTCGGACGAAAGGTGGTTGGCCTGCCGGATGAGCGCGACGGGGGTGTTGAATTTGGCCGCGAGTTTGCCGAGCGTGTCACCGGCCACGACGGTATAATCCGCCTTCTCGGGGGCCGGTGCCGGCGTGAACAGTATCTGCGTGTTCAGCAGGCCAATCATATCGAGCACGTCTGCCGGCGCCTCGGGCAGGTCGGCCAACGGCTGGAGCACGTCGCGAGCCTCGGCCAATCTTCCCGCCGCGCGCAGGTCGCGGGCTCGCTGCAGTTCCTCGGCGCCGACCGGCACCGCGTCGGCGGGCGGTGCCGGTGCCGGTGTCGCGGCGGCGGGTGGAACAGGCGGGGGCGTGGCCGACGCCGCGGGTGGCGTGGCCGTGGTTGGCATGCGCTCACAACCCGCCAAGCAGAACAGCAGTACGGCGATCCCCCTCGAAAATACGTTCATGTCTGCAAGTCGCGAACGACCAAACTCATCGAAGGGTATCGGCGATGCATGTCCTTTTCAAGACATTTGAGGATGATCCGCTCCAGCGGGCGGGGACAGTCGGGCGCGCGTTGCCGGGGCGGGACGAGATGCTCGTCAAACTTCATGTATTTCTCCAACAACTCCTCCCGGCTGTTGCCGGTGACCGGCTTTTTGCCGGTGACCAGCTCGTACGCCGTGATGCCAAACGCGAAAACGTCCGCGCGCTCGTCGAACGGCTGCCGGGCGATCTGTTCCGGCGACCAGTAGGCCGGTGTCCCCGCCGTGATCAGGTGCCGCTTCGGCTCCTCCGGCCGCTCCAGCGCGAGGTCGAAATCCACGATCTTGGGGTCGTACGACCGCGGAATCAGCACGTTCTCCGGCTTGAAATCCAGATGCAGAAACCCCCGGTTGTGAATGTGCGCCAGGCCGGCGGCCATGCCGAGCAGGAGTCGCTGGCGGTGGGTTTTCAGCAGCGGATCGGCGCGCAGCAACCGCTCCCGCAGATTCGAGCCGTCCACGAACTCAAAGATGGCAAACACGGTGTCGAGGAACTCGCCGGAACCGAAGAACTTCACGACGTTCGGGTGGTCGAGTTTGGCCAGCACCTCGCAACCCCACGCGAACTGGCGCAACCGTTTGCGGTCGTTGCGGAATTCCGGCAGCATCACCCGCAGGATGAACCGCTGATCGCGCGAATCGGCCACGAGGTAAATATCGGCCATCCCCCCGTGATTGATTCGTTCCAACACCGTGAACCCGGCAAAGGTGCTCCCAATCATGCGCGCGAGCCTATCGGAGCGCACACCGCATTGCAACGCGCTTGCCGGGCGGTGCGGTTTTTTGCTATACAACCGGGCACGGGTGCGAAACGCCGGCTACATCTTATGCGGGCTGTATTTTGTCGCCAAGACGTATGCCCGCTACTACCTCTACCGGCCGATTCCACGGCGCCCGCTGATTACCCGCTCCAACGAGGCGCTGCACACGATTGATTGGGCGGGGTGGGCGGCGTGGATGGCGGCCTTTTTCTTCCTGTTGAATCCCGCCCGGCCGGCGGAAGCGCTTCTGTTGACGGCGGTGTTGTTTTTGTACGACCCGCTGATTCGGCTGATCTTCATCCAGTGGGAAGTGCGCCGGCTTCGGCGGAAGTCACCCGACCGAAAATGGAGCTACCGCGATGCGCGCCGGCGGGTGCGGCGGCGGGCCGTGGCGGCGATGTTTCACTGAAGATACCGGCCGATCAACAGTCCCAACTTCTTCCGCTGCGCCGGTCGAATCGCGCGCCGGTCGGTCATGATCGCCGTCGCCAGCGCGTGTCGGCAGGCGCAATCCGCCTCCGCGTCCAGCGCCGCCACCGCCCGCCGCACGATTTCCTGCGCCATGCGCGCGTTCTGCCGGAGCGTCTGGACGACCATCTCCACCGTGACCGCGTCGTGGCCGGGATGCCAGCAATCGTAATCGGTCACCATCGCCATCGTCGCGTAACAGATTTCTGCTTCCCGCGCGCAGCGGGCTTCGCCGAGATTGGTCATCCCGATCACGTCCCAGCCCTGGCGGCGGTGAAAGTGCGACTCCGCGCGCGTCGAGAAGGCCGGCCCTTCCATGTTCACGTAGGTTCCGCCGTCGTGGACCGTCGCGCCGGCTTGCCGGGCGCAGCGCCGCAACGTCTGCCGCACCCGTTCACAGACGGGATCCGCAAACGCCACGTGCGCCACCACGCCGTCGCCGAAAAACGTGAAGTCGGCGCCGCGTTTCGTGCGGTCGAAAAACTGGTCCACCAGCACGATGTCGGTCGGCTTGTATTTCGCTTTCAGGCTGCCGACGGCGCTGACGCTGAGGAGGTGCGTGACGCCGAGCTTTTTCATCCCGTAGATATTGGCCCGGTGATTCAACTCGCTCGGCAAAATCCGGTGCCCGCGCCCGTGACGCGGCAGAAAGACCACCGGCTTGCCGGCCAGCCGGCCCGTGAGGTATTGATCCGACGGTCGGCCGAAGGGAGTCGTCACCGTCACCCAGCGCTGCGCGGTGAATCCGTCCATGCCGTACAATCCACTGCCGCCGATGATGCCGATTTTCATGCCGGGTGCCGCGAAGGGGAATGGGGTGACCGACGGGATTCGAACCCGCGACAGCCAGATCCACAATCTGGAGCTCTACCAGGCTGAGCTACGGCCACCATCCGCCAAGAGCGCGCGGAGATTAACATTGCCTGCCGGGTCGGTCAAGCTATGCTCCCGCCGTGAACCGCGTCCGGTTGCTCCCCGAACACGTCGCCAATCAAATCGCCGCCGGTGAAGTGGTCGAGCGTCCGGCCTCGGTCGTCAAAGAACTCGTCGAAAACTCGCTCGATGCCGAGGCGCAACGCATCACGGTCGCCATCAAAGGCGGCGGCCGTTCGGTCATCCGGGTCACCGATGATGGGTTCGGAATGAGCCGCGACGATGCGTTGCTGGCGCTCGAACGCCACGCCACCAGCAAAATCGCCAGCGCCGAGGACCTCGCCAAAATCTCCTCGCTCGGGTTTCGCGGGGAAGCCGTGCCAAGCATCGCGTCGGTCTCCCGCTTCACGCTGGTCACGCGCGAACGCGGCACACTCAGCGGCACGCGCATCGAGATCGCCGGTGGCAGGATTACCGGTGTGACGGAGGAGGGGACCGCCGAGGGCACGGTGGTCGAGGTGCGCAATCTGTTCTTCAACCTGCCGGCCCGACGCAAGTTTTTGCGCAGCGAGTCCACCGAGACGGCGCACATCGAGCACATCGTCACGCTCTGCGCGCTGGCGCATCCGCGCGTCGCGTTTCGGTTTGTCGTGGACGAGCGCGAGCGGTTTCATCTCGCGCCGGCGCGGAGTCTCGCCGACCGGATCCGGGAGTTGTACGGCCTCGAGTTGCTGGGGCAGTTGGTGCCGGTCGCGGCGGAGATGATTGACGGCTTCATCGGGAAACCGGGCATCAGCCGGTCGGATCGCAGCCAGCAGTTGGTGTTTGTCAACGGCCGGCCGGTCGAGAGCAAGGGCATCAACTACGCGCTGCGCGAGGGCTACCATACCGCCTTGATGCGCGGTCAATTCCCGGTGACCTTCCTGTTCCTCACGGTGGATCCGGCCCTGGTGGATGTGAACATCCATCCCGCGAAACGAGAGGTCCGGTTCCGGGATGAGTTCGCAGTCCGGCAAGCGGTGGTGGACGCCGTCCGCTCCGCGCTCGCCCCGAAAGGCGTCCTGCAACCGCTGCGGACCGCCGTTCCGGCGCCCTCCGCGCCGGAACCCGAACCCGCCGCCGCGCCCACCACCGGCTCCTTCGCGCTCCAGTCGGAGTTTGCGCCGGCCGCCGAAATCCAGACGGAACTCGAGGGGCGGTGGAAGATCCTCGGCGTGATTGGCCAGTTGTACGTGCTGGCGGAGTCACCGGAAGGGCTGGTGTTGCTCGATCAACACGCGGCGCACGAGCGCGTGCTGTTCGAGAAGATGCTTCACGACCTGGCCGGTGACGCCGCGCCGTCGCAGAAGCTGTTGTTGCCGGTCACGCTGGAGCTGGACGCCCGCGACGCGGAGTTTTTGCGCAGCAACTTGAAGACGCTGCTCAAACTCGGCATCGGAGTCAGCGAGTTTGGCGACAAAACATTTCTGGTGGATGCCGTCCCGCCCTATTTCCGGTTGGAGAACCTGGCTCAGACCTTTCGCCGGATCGTCGACGAACTCCGGCAAACCGGCGAAGAAGTCCACGCCCGGCGACTGGCCGAGGACAAAATCGCCACGACGGTGTGCCGGCACGCCGTCAAAGCGCGCGACCCGTTGCGCGGCGAAGAGTTGACCGCGTTGCTGGCGCACCTGCACCGCTGCGAATTGCCGTACACCTGTCCGCACGGTCGCCCGACGATGATCCAGATTTCGTACGGCGAGTTGGAAAAGAAGTTCCGCCGCGTGGTCTGACTGGCTCGCGGCCAGCGGGGTGGTAGCCCTACAACAGCGTGCGGAATTCGTCTTCGGTGAGGGTGCGGACGCCGAGTTGCCGGGCTTTTTCCAGTTTGCTGCCGGCATCGGCGCCGACGATGAGGTAATCGGTCTTCTTGCTGACGCTGCCGCTGACGCGGGCGCCGGCGGCGCGGAGTTTTTCCTGAGCTTCGTCGCGGGTCATGGTGGCGAGGGTGCCGGTAATGACGACCGTTTTGCCCGTGAAGGGGCCGGTCGCGCCCGCAAGGGCGCTCGCACATTTCGGGTTTAGGCCGGCTTGCTTCAGTTTTCGGATGACCGCGAGGTTGCGCTCGTTGCGGAAGAAATCGTGGACACTCTGCGCCATGACCGGGCCGACGTCGTCGCACTGCTGCAATTCCTCCACCGACGCGGCAGCCAGCGCGTCGAGGCTGCCGAAGTGGGCGGCGAGTTTGCGGGCGGCTTCCTCGCCGACGTGGAGGATGCCGAGGCCGTGGAGCAGACGCCAGAGGTCCCGGTCTTTGCTGGCGGCAATGGCGGCGACTACGTTGGCAGCGGATTTCTCGGCCATCCGCTCCAAGCCGGCCAACTGTTCGGCGGTCAGCGAGTATAAATCAGCCACGTCCTTGACCAGCCCGGTATCCACGAGTTGGTTGACGAGCGCCTCGCCCAGTCCCTCGATGTCCATCGCGTGGCGCATCGCGAAATGTTGGAGGGTGCGTTTGAGTTGGGCCGGGCAGGAAATGTTTTCGCAGCGCCACGCGACGAATTCTGGGTCGCGCTGGACGGGGCCGCCGCAGGCCGGGCATTCGCGGGGCATGTGGAAAACCTGTTCGTGGCCGGTACGCTTGGTTTTGACCACTTCGACAACTTCGGGGATGACCATGCCGGCTTTGCGGATGATGACGGTGTCGCCGATGCGGATGTCTTTGCGTTTGATTTCCTCTTCGTTGTGGAGCGTGGCGCGGCTGACGGTGCTGCCTTGGACGAAAACGGGTTCGAGTTCGGCGACCGGGGTGAGCACGCCGGTGCGGCCAACCTGGACCGTGATGGCGTGGAGTTTGGTTTCAGCGGGTTTGATCCAGTGTTCGGGTTTGAAAACGATGGCGTAGCCGGGCGCTCGGGCCTTGGCGGGAATGCGGGCTTGTTGGGCGAGGGAATTGACTTTGACGACGATGCCGTCGAGTTCGTAGGGGACTCGCGCGCGCAGGTCGTCGCGCTCCACGTCGTTCTCGTATCGGGAGAGGACTTCATCCATGTCGCGGCAGATCCAGTGCGGCACCGTGGGCAACCCGAGTTTCTTCAGGGCGGTCAACGCTTCGGCGTGGGACGGAAACTCGCCGCCGACGACGGCGTAGAACACCGCGCTGAGGGGGCGTTGGGCGACTTTGCGCGGGTCGAGCAATTTGAGCGAGCCGGCGGTGGCGTTGCGGGGGTTGGGGAACGGTTTTTCCTGCGTGGCGTTGAACTGCTCGAACTCTTTGAGCGGCATGTACGCTTCGCCGCGGACTTCGAGGGTGACCGGCTGCGGCAGCCGCAACGGAATGGCGCGGATGGTTTTGAGGTTGGCCGTGATGTCGTCGCCCGTAGTGCCGTCGCCGCGGGTGGCGCCGCGCACGAGTTGGCCGCGGTCGTACCGGACGGAGATGGACACACCGTCAATCTTCGGTTCGAGAACGTACTCCACCGCTTCGCCCGGTAGTTGTTTGCGCACGTCGGCGTCGAACTTCCTCAACGCTTCGAGCGTGTCGGCTTTTTCCAGCGACAACATCGGCACGGTGTGACGGACGCTGGGAAATTCTTTCAGTGGCTCCCCGCCGACGCGTTGGGTGGGGGAGTCGGGCGTGACGAGGTCGGGGAATTCGGCTTCGAGTTGCTGGAGTTCGCGGTAGAGCCGGTCGTACTCGTAATCGGACAGGACCGGCCGCGCCTCGACGTAATAGAGGCGGTCGTGACGGCGGATCTCGTCGCGGAGTTTAGCGAGACGTTGTTCGGCTTGGGCGCGTGTCATACCAGTGAATGAGTTGAGCCAGTGTCCCGCCGGTAACATCCGCCAGCCAGTCGAGCGCGCTGGCGACGCGGCCGGGGACATAGGATTGGTGCCATTCGTCGCTGGCGCCGTACAGTGCGACGAGCAGGATCGCCAGCGGCGCGGCGCGGCGCACGTCCAGGTGGTGCGCCCGGCGCAGGGCGTGGGTGATCAGGAATCCGAGCAAGCCGAACGCGGCCAGATGCGTCCACTTGTCGAGGAAGGGTACCGGCACCGGCGGCAGGATCGGCCGTTCCTCGGCGGAGAGCAGAAAAATACAGACGGCCCACAACGCGGGCGGCAGCCACAGAAGTATCGGGCGACGAATCACGGTCGCATGATGAAGAACAGGGAGCGGAGCCACAAGCCGGTATTTGACGGTCACGGAGCGTTTGGTGTTTGGGTGAAGGCGGAATTTTTATGTTTTGAGTTGCGTGGGGCCGGTAATTATAGTGGGCGCATGAACATCCAAGGATGGTTCGTGGGGGCGTTCCTGGTGTTGGCCATCGGGGAACGATTGTACGAACGGCGGTTCAGCCGTCAGGCATCGCGCGGCGCGGTGAAGATGGGGTGGTCGTACACGGCGTTTCATCTCCTGCACGCGTTGATTTACGTGTTGAGCGGATGGGAGTTTTTCTACGGACGCCGCGGGGCGGAGTTCAGTTGGGGGATTGCGGTGGTTGGGCTGGCGTTGTTTGTCGTGTCGCTGGTGGTGCGGTTGGCGGCGATTCGGACATTGGGACGGATGTGGAGTTTGAATCTGGAGATCCGGGACGGGCACCAACTGGTGACGGCGGGGATTTATCAGTGGATGCGCCATCCGGCGTATTCGGCCATCATGCTGGAGGTGGTGGCGATTCCGCTGGTGGCCAACGCGTTTTACACGTTGCTGATCCCGCTGGCGCTGTATGTGCCGTTGTTGCTGGCGCGCTGGCGCCGCGAGGAAGCCGAGATGATCGCCAAGTTTGGCCGGCAGTATGAGGATTACCGGCGACAAGTCTGGGCGTTTCTGCCGCTGCGCCGGTTGGCCGCCGCGAAGCAATGACGCGGGTGATTTTTTTTCTGGTGTTGATCAACGGCGTGGTGGCCTTCGCGGCCGCCGGGGCCGTTTGGTGGCGGAACCGGCACACGATTCTGGGACCGTTGTTTGCCACGACGTTGACCTTGGTGGCCGCGTGGTTGTTTGGGTTTGCGTTTTACTACTATCCGTTGGCGCCGCAGGCGGCGTTGGGGGCGGC
>CAZHLM010000018.1:694-28746 GCA_964533295.1 uncultured Verrucomicrobiota bacterium | reverse complement strand
TTGGGTTTGCGTTTTACTACTATCCGTTGGCGCCGCAGGCGGCGTTGGGGGCGGCCTACTTCACCTTGTCGTGCTCGATTCTGTCGCACGCAGCGTGGTTCCACACGCTGTGCGCGCTGGCCGAACGGCAGCGGCCGATGCGATGGTGGATCGGGGTTTCGTACGCCTGCGCGGCAGTGTTTTTGGTGTTGTTGTGGAGGGGCAACCTGGTTGCCGGGTTGCGGGAGTGCGCGTACATGGAGCACTACGTCCATTACGATCGCGGGTTGTATCCGTGGTTGATGAGTTACCTGCTGAGCTGGCAATTCCTCGGCGTGGGGCTGGTCTGGCAGACGGCGCGGCAGAAGGCGGGTTATCAACGGTCGCAACTGAGTTATTTTCTCGTGGCGTGGTCGGTGATTTTCCTGACCACGACCTCGATCATCATCCCGCTGGAATACAATGTGAACATTCCGCCGTTCGGGTTTTTCGTGCTGCCGCTGAATCTGCTGTTCCTGGCGTATGTGATGGCGAAGGCGCGGTTGGCGGACTACAACGTTGTGATTGCGCGCACGTTGCTGCACTCGGTGACGTTGGTGGTCGTGGTCGGCGTCAGCTTGCTGTTCATCGGTGCGATGACGCTGGTGGCGCCGGGCTTCATGAACCAGCAGCAGATTCTGTTCACCGTCATGTTGGTGACCGGGGTGGGGTTGGGGCTGGCGTTTCTGCTGCCGCGCTGGTTGCCGCGGGCGGAGCGGATGATGCAGGAGCGGTTTCTCGGTAAGCGGTACGGGTATCAGGACGCGCTGGCGGGACTGGTGCAACAGTTGAGCACCCTCTCCCACGTGGATGAAGTCCTGAACGCCGTGGTGGATACCGTCCATGAACAAATGCAGGTGTCGCGGACGATCATCTTGCTGGCGGACCCGGTGTCCGGTCGGGTCCAACTGCGGGCGCAGAGCGGGATGACACCGGAAGAGGCCGAGATCGCGCCGGACTTGCCGGGGGAATCAGCGATGGTGGATTGGTTGAACCGCAACCGCGACGCGTTGGTGCGCGACGAGTTGCCGCGCCGGGAACCCGAAGCCGTGGCGCAGGTGCTTGTGCGGGAGTTGGATTTGTACAAGGTGGCGGTGTGTGTGCCGATGATCGCGGACGACCGGGTGGTTGGCCTGATTGCGCTCGGACCGAAGGCGACCGGAGACATGTTCTTTGTCAGCGACCTGCGGGTGTTGGAGACACTGGCGACGGAAGTTGCGTTGGCGATCAAGTACCGAAAGATGGAGGAAGAAATCTTCCGCAAGAACAAGCTGATCGAGCTGGGCACGCTGGCGGCGGGGGTGGCGCACGAAATCCGCAACCCGCTCGCCTCCATCCGCACGTTTGCGCAATTGATGCCGGAGCGGATGGATGATCCCGAGTTCAAGAACGAGTTCAGCAAGCTCGTGCTCAAAGATGTGGACCGGATCACCAAGGTCATTGAGAGCATGCTGGCGTTCGCCCGGCCGTCGCAGGTCACGGTCGCGGCACACGCAGTGGTGGACCTGGTCGAAGAGGCCATCCTGCTGGCGCAGCCGCGCTTCAAAGCGAAGCGGATTGAATTGACCCGGCAATTTCACGACACCCCGGTGGTCAAAGCGAACAAGCAACAGATTCTTCAGGTGCTCATCAACCTGATCAACAACGCTGCCGATGCGTTGCCGGAGGGCGGCAAGATCCGCGTCTCAACCGGCATCCGCTGGCTGGAGCCGACCAATCCCGACGAACGCCGCGTGCGGGCCGGGGTGATCGAAGTGATGGACAACGGGCCGGGCATTCCCGCCAACATTCGCGCCCGGCTGTTCGACCCGTTTTTCACGACCAAGAAGGAAGGAACCGGCCTCGGCCTTTCGATCTCGCAGAAAATTGTCCGCGACCACGGTGGCATCATCACCGTCACCAGCGTCGAGGGCAAAGGCACCACCTTCCAAGTCAGTCTCCCGATGGCCGAAGCCGGTGTGCCCCCCGCGCCCGCGAACAAACCCGCCCCCGTCCAACCCGCCCTGCCGGTCGGCTGACCGTGGATGGCGGAGCGGAATACGCTTGGCCGATCGCCGCACAAGCCAAATCTCGACCTTGACAAGGGATGGGGCTGTTTGTTAAGGGACGCCCATGAAGCGGTTCGCGACGACCCTTTGTGTTCTTTTGGCCTTCGAAGCAATCTCGGTCGGCCAAGAAGTGTACACCCTCACCAACATTAGCGGTTGGACGCCCGCCCAACTGGCCACTTTGCCGCATTTTGACCGTTATGTTCCCCTCCTGCCCGATGGCGCCACGGGCGATTTCACGCCTCGTTGTGCCAACGGTTTGGGGCTTGTGGCGGGCACCCGCGGCAGTGCGGGGGCGTTTGTGCTGGGAGGTACTCAGACGGAAATCGAGGCGTTCGGCACATGGCACTGGTCGTATTGGACTTGTGACGCGGACGATTGTCACTTCTACTGGGGAACCGTCGAGCACAGCCCGGCTCGCGCCGTCAACGTCCTCGGCCAAGTCGTCGGCTTCGCCAACCTCGGCGGCGTCAGCACGGAGGCCTCGACGTATTTCAACTGGGACGACCACTTGTACCTCTACGACACCACCACCGGTCAGAAAGCTGATCTCACACCGACCGCGCATCGGTGCGACGCGGCCGACCTCAATGACCGGGGCGAAATTACCGGTTATTGGGCCGACGAGAGCACGTACCATCCCTTTCGCCGATCGGCGGACGGCGTGTTCACCGACTTCGTCTTCACCGGTAATCCCAACCACACGATCACCCCCCATGTGATCAACAACTCCGGCCACGTTGCCGGCGTCGTCAGCATTTGGACCACACCGCGGCAACACATCCCCTTCCTCAGCGTGGCCGGCAGCGACATCGAACCGCTGCCCTACCCGGACCTGCTCAACAACTACAACGCGACCATCACCGACATCAATGACCACGACATCCTCGTCGGCTACTACCACAAAGCCGACAACCCCTACGAGACCACCGCACTGCGCTGGAGCAACCAGGGAGGCACCTGGGTCGCCGAGCCGCTCATCGAGCTGCTCGTGGACAATCAGAACTTCATCCTCGACCGTGCCATTGCCGTCAACGACGCCGGCTACATCATCTGCACCGGCCACGCAGACGGGGGACCGGACAACCAGTTCAACACGCACACCTTCCTATTGACCCCGCTGAGTTTTCCGCCGCCGACCGTCACGACGCTCACCCCGGTCAGTGTCACTTCCACCAGTGCCACCCTCCGCGCCAAACTCAACGCCGCCAACCTCGCCACCACCGCCATGTTTCAGCATGGGACGACCACCAGCTACGGAACCGACACACCCATCAGCCCCTTGAACGGCACCCTGCCGGTCCTGGCCCAGCACACGTGGAACGCTCTCAGTCCGCACACCACCTATCACTACCGCGCCACGGCCACCAACAGCGCCGGTACCACTGAGGGCGCGGACGAATCCTTCACCACCGCCTGGGACTGGCCCACGTGGCGCGCCGCCCACCTCGGAACCACCGAGCCGGACGCCGACAGCAATCAAAACGGCATACCCGACCTTGTGGACTACGCCACCGGCAACGGTCCGCCCTTGTCGTGTGCGCTCACCAACGGCCAACTGAACGTGACCTTTCGTCGCTTGCGCAACGCCGACGGCATCACGCTCGTCGTGCAGGTCAGTGACGATCTGATTACTTGGAACGACGGCTCGACCTACTCCCTGTTGTTCAGCACGCCCAACACGGCCTATACCACCGAACTATCCCGCCTTGCGGACGGCCCTGAAACCGAATGGATCACCGTGGCCATTCCCAGCGCGACGCCGAGGCTCTTCGTGCGGCTAAAAGTCATCCTGCACTGATCCGGGCGAACATCCCGTCCGCGAAAACCAGAGGGTCCGGCAGCTAACAGCTTCAAGCTTGCGCTCACTGCGGCGGGGGAGTATCAGGAGGGGCGATGAGCGCGGGCGACGGAGCGAGGTATGGAGTTGATCCGCTGCGGGTGGGGCTGCTGGGGGCGGTGGGGTTGGCGGTCATTGTGGTGGTGTTGGGCGTGTTCTTCTGGTTTTTCTGCCGGATTGAGCCGCCCTCGGGGATGTGTGCGATCCTTACGCGGCTGGATGGCGAGGATATTCCCGCCAATCAAATCATCGCCACCCAACCCACCCAGAAAGGCATCCAGCTCGAGCCGCTCAGCGAAGGCCGGTATTTTCGCAATCCGTTGTACTGGGATTGGCGTATCGAACCGCTCGTCCAAATCAAAGAGGGCGAGGTGGGAATTCTGATCCGGCAGTTTGGCAGCCAGCCGCCGGCCGGGCAATTCATCGTGAGCCGGGAGTCCGGTCTGCGCGGGGTGATTGAGGAGCCGTTGCGACCGGGGACGTACCGGCTCAATCCGTACGCGTACAAAGTGGAGAAACGTCCGGCTGTGAAGATCAACCCCGGCGAGGTCGGGGTGGTGACGCTCCGGTATGGTCGCCCACCGGCCCAGCCCAACGCGATTCTCGTCAAGGAGGGCGAGCGCGGAGTGCAGGCCACGCCGTTGCGGCCGGGAACGTATTACCTCAACCCGTACGTGCAGCGAGTGGACATCGTCGGTGTGCAAAGCCACAAGACCGAGTTCGAGATCAGCTTTTTGTCGAAGGACGGTTTTCGCTTTCCGGTCAAGGGCGCCGTCGAATGGGCGGTGGACGACATGCACGCACCGGAGGTGTTTGTTCTGCTCGGCGACGAGGAGGATATCGTCAACAAGGTGATTTTGCGTTCCGCGCTTTCGATGAGCCGCATCCAGGGATCGAAATACACCTCGGCCGATGTCATCAGCGGAACGGTTCGCAAAGCGTTTCAGGATGAGTTCAGCCGCCACATCACGGCGGAGTCCGCGAAGAAAAACATCCTCGTCAAAGCCGCGTTGATCAGCGAAATCGAGCCGCCACAGCGCATCGCCGAACCGATCCGCGAACGCGAGATCGCCATTCAAACGCGCGCCAAGTACGAACGCGAAATGGATCGGGCCCGCTCGGACGCTCTCGTGGCCGAGCAACGCAAGACGCAGGATCAGCGGGTGCGGGTTGTCGCGGCGGACACCCTGCGCAAGAACGCCATTCAGAAGGCGACCAAAGAGCAGGAGGTCGCGGTCATCGCCGCCGAGCGCGACCTGGAAGTCGCGAAGAAAGATCTGGAAACCGCCGAGAAACGCGCTCAAGCCATCATCGCCGCCGGGCAGGGCGAGGCGGATGTGATCATGTACACGCGCGCGGCGGAGGCGGCGGCGTTGCGGGCGATCATCGCACCGTTTGGCAGCGGCACGGCCTACGCCCGGTATCTCTACCTCAGCAAGGTCGCGCCGAACGTCGAGCAAATTCTCAGCAATACCGACGGCCCCCTGGCCGAGCCGTTCCGCGAACTGTCCAAGCCGGGAGGTGCGCGATGAAATCCCGCGCGCTCACCGTTCTGCTCGGCCTCGTCGCGCTGCTGTTCCTGGGCTACGTCATCGTCTATCAAGGTTTCTGGGTGTGGGTGGTCGAAAACACGGTGGTGCCGGCCGACAAAATGTTGATCTTGGTCGCCAAGACCGGCGAGCCGATGCCGCCCGGCCAGATCATCGCCGCCAAAGGACAGAAAGGCGTGTTGCTCGAACCGCTCGGGCCCGGTCGCCATTTCATCAATCCGTTCCTCTACGAGCGGCAGCTCAAAGATCAAGTGGTCGTGCAGGGCGGCGAGGTCGGCCTGGTCATCAGCCGCTTTGGCGAGGATCTGCCGCCGGGCGAGTTCCTGGCCGGCCCCGGTCAGCGCGGCATCCAGCGCGAGGTGTTGTTGCCGGGCACCTACAAGCTCAACCCGTACGCCTACGAAGTCCGCGTCGTGCCGATGGTCGAGATCGAGCCCGGCTACGTCGGCGTGGTCACGGCGCGCTCGGGCAAACCGGCCGCCAGCCAGCTCGCCGAAGCCGGTGAGCGCGGGGTGCAGAAATCCGTGTTGCCGCCCGGCCTGTATGCGCTGAATCCCGAAGCGTTCTCGGTCGAGCAGATCGAGATCGGATTCAACCAGATCACCATGGCGCATTCGGGCAAACTGCCGACCGCGCAGACCACCGGCCAGCAGGCGATTCGCAGCAAAATGGCCGAGCAAATTGGGCAGGGTTTGGCGCGCGAGGAACGGCTGACCGGCCAGAGCGGCCTGCCGGTGCTGCCGGCGGTCAGTTTCCCCTCGAGCGACGGGTTTGAAATCATGATTGATGTGACATTGCTCTGGCAATTGTTGCCGCAGGACGCGCCCGACGTGGTGGCCCGGTATGGCGGGATCAAGAAAATCGAACAAAACATCCTGATCCCGCAAATCAACTCCACCGCCCGCATCAAAGGTTCCACCTTCGGCGCGGTGGATTTCATCGTCGGCGACAAACGCGAGGAGTTCCAGCATTCGTTCCAGGAGACGATCGAGAAAACCCTTCGCGAAAAGAAACTTCAGGTGGACCTCGCCCTCGTCCAGGACACGCTCGTGCCGGACAACATTTCCGGGCCGATTCAGGACTCCCGCATCGCCGCCGAGTGGAACACCACCAACGCCGAGAAAACCAAAACGGAAGCCAAAAAAGCGGAGTTGGATGAACAGGTCGGCAAAATCCGGCAGATCGAACAGGTCGTCGAGTTTGAGACGCAACGGCTGGAAGGCAACACCGCCGCCGAAAAAGAAAAAGCCGTCAATGAAATCGCCGCCCAAACCCGGTTGCTCGTCGCCGAGTTGGAACGGCAGACCGCCGTCATTCAGGCCGACACGCGGCGCAAACTCGGCGCCGCCGAAGCGAAGGTGATCGAATTGAAGGGCAAGGCGGAAGGCGACGGTTATGCCCAACTCGTCAAAGCCGTCGGCGCGGCGGCGGACTACGTGGCCTACCAGTTCGCCCAGGGCTTGCCGGCGCAGGTGAAGTTGAAGCTGATTTATGCCGGCCCCGGCACGTTGTGGACGGATTTGGACAAAGCCGGCAACCTCGCGCCGTTGGAATTGCTCCGACAAAGCAACCCGCCGAAGCCATGACTCGTGATTTTGATTGGTCTGCCTTCCATCGCCGCCGCAAGCTGCTCAAAGTGACCGGCTTGATTCTCGTGCTGGGCGGCTTGTTCACCATCGTGGACTTGATGTCCAACGTGCCGATTCCGCTGACGGGCTACCGGGCCGTGTTTTTCGGAACCGTCCTGATCATCTTCGGACTGCTGGCGCTGTATCGCGGCTACCGGCTGCCGCTGGAAGAGGCGCTCGAGATCATCCACCAGAAAAATCGCGGCATCACCGCCTCGGAACTGGTTCACGAAATGCGCGTGGATCGCCTCACCGCCGACCGCCTGATCAACGCGCTCATTGCCAAAGGCTTCCTCCGCCGCGCCAAAACCGACGCCACCGCCGCCGTGGAAGAGGTCTTCGAGCCGGTGCGCTAGCGCGCCCGGTGACGGTTGCGCTCGGACAAGTAGTAAATCACCGGCACCGCCAGCCGCGACAACAGCAGCGACGCCATCTCGCCGGCCATCAACGCGATCGCCAGCCCCTGAAAAATCGGGTCGAACAAAATCACGCTGGCGCCCACCACCACCGCCGCCGCCGTCAACATCATCGGCCGAAACCGCACCGCCCCGGCATCAATCACCGCCTCCGCCAGTGGCATCCCCTCGGCCAATCGCAGTTCGATGAAATCCACCAGAATGATCGAGTTGCGCACGACAATACCGGCCCCGGCAATAAACCCGATCATGCTGGTCGCCGTGAAGAAAGCGCCCATCGCCCAATGTGCCGGCAGAATGCCAACCAGCGAGAAGGGGATGGCCGCCATGATGATCAACGGCGTCTTGAACGACCGGAACCACCCGACCACCAGCACGTAAATCAAGACCAGCACCGCGGCAAACGCCGCGCCGAGATCGCGAAACACTTCATACGTAATGTGCCATTCGCCGTCCCATTTCATCGCCGGCCGCTCCAGCGAAAACGGCTGCCGGGTGGAGAGAATCTCGATGCCGCCGCTTTTGTCATTCTGAGCGGAGCGAAGAATCTCTGTCGTTTCCCCGGCGGGACCAAGACCCTTCGCTTCGCTCAGGGTGACAGCCGAAAACGCTTCTCGGATCTTCTTGTTCAGTTTCAGAATCGCGTACACGGGACTCTCCTCCTCACCGGCCACGTCGGCGGTGACGTAGGTTACCGGCAGGAGATTTTTGTGATAGATGCTGCGCTCGCCGGTCGTGGGCCGTTCCTTGACCAGTTCGCTCAGCGGCACACCGGCCACCTGCAACTGCAACAGGTCGGTGACCCGCGACCGTTGTTCCACGGGCAGCCGCACGACGATGTTCAGGTCCTCCTTCTCGTCGGGCCGGTGGAGCAACCCGATCGGCTGACCGCCCAGCGCAATTGCCACCACCCGCGAAATGTCATCGGCGTCAATGTCGTGCAGTGCGGCTTTCTCGTGGTCAATTTCGAAGACCACCTTCGGCTGCGGCGCCTCAACGTACCAATCCACATCCACCACACCCTCCGTGTGGCGGAAAATCTCCCGGATCTTCGCCGCGTTCTCCCACCGGTTTGGCCCGTACACCTCGGCCACCAACGTCTGCAACACCGGCGGGCCGGGCGGCACCTCGGCGATTTTTACCCGCGCGCCGTAGCGGTCGGCAATCGCCTGCACCCTCGGCCGCACCCGCTTCGCGATGTCGTGACTCTGCGCGCGGCGCTCGTGTTTCGGCAGCAGATTGACCTGAATGTCGGCGACGTTCGGGCCTTGCCGCAGAAAATAGTGGCGGACCAGTCCGTTGAAATTGAACGGCGCGGCGGTGCCGGCATAGACCTGATAATCGGTGACCTCTGGCTCGGCGCGCACCACGGCGGCGATTTCGCGGGCAACCCGGCTGGTCTGCTCCAGCGTGGTCCCTTCGTCCATGTCCACGATGATCTGGAACTCGCTCTTGTTGTCGAACGGCAGCATTTTCACTTTGACCGCCTTGAAATAGACCAGCGACATCGCGCCGAGCAGCAACAGCGTCATCGCCACCAGAAACAACGCCTGCCAGAGCGGGTGATGAATCAACGGTCCCATCACCCGCCGGTACAGCCGTGTCGTCCAGTCTTCCGCCTCGCCGGCCGCGTGCCTGCCGCGGTGGCCGCGCAGAATCCGGTAGGCCGCCCAGGGCGTGACCAGAAACGCCACCACCATCGAAAACACCATCGCCGCGCTCGCTCCAATCGGGATCGGTCGCATGTACGGCCCCATCAGCCCGGAGACGAACGCCATCGGCAGAATCGCCGCGATCACCGTCAACGTCGCCAGAATCAGCGGCGAGCGCACCTCGTTGACAGCCTCAACCGTGATGTCGAGCAACGGTCGGCCCTTGTTCTGCGGCAGGCGGAAATGGCGGACGATGTTCTCCACGTCCACAATCGGGTCATCCACCAAAATCCCGATGCTGAAAATCAGCGCAAACAGCGTGATGCGGTTCAGCGTGAATCCGAGGAAGTAAAACGTCGCCAGCGTCAGCGCCAGTGTGACCGGGATCGCCACCGCCACCACACCGGACTCGCGCCAGCCCAGCACCAGCCCGATCAACACACTGACCCCGACGATGGCTATCGCCATGTGCAGGAGCAGTTCGTTGGATTTTTCCGCCGCCGTCTGGCCATAATGCCGCGTGATCGTGATGGCGATGTCGCCGGGAATCAGCACGCCCTTCAGCGACTCGACCTTGGTCAGCACCCGCTCGGCGACGCGGATGGCGTTGGTGCCTTTGCGTTTGGCCACCGCGATCGTGACGGCCGGTTCCTCCTCCGTCTCGCGCGTGCCGAACAACACATACTGGCTCGGCTCTTCGGGACCGTCCACCACCTGCGCCACGTCGCGCACATAAATGGGTTTGCCATCGGCCACGCCGACGACCACCCCGGCCACGTCGGCGGGGTCGCGCAGGAATCCGCCGGTATCCACCAGCACTTCGCGATTCAACTCCGAGAAACTACCGGCGCGCGTCTGGCGATTGGCCGCCTGCAACATCTCCACCACCCGCCCGGCATCCACCCGGTAGGCCGTCAATCGCGCGGGGTCGAGCAGCACGCGCACTTGCCGGCGCTGTCCGCCGATCAACGTCGTGGCCGACACGTCCGGCACCTGTTTGATCGCATCGTCGAGTTGCGCCGCGACCCGCCGCAGCAGGTAATGATCGTAGCGGCGACTGTGGAGTGTCAGCGCCAGAATCGGCACATCATCAATGCGGCGCGGTTTGATCAACGGTTGCGACACGCCCGGCGGGATCAGGTCGTAGTTGCCGAACATCTTCTGGTTCAGCCGGACAATCGCTTCCTCCTCGTTCATCCCGACCTGGAAACGAACCACCGCCATCGCGCCATCGGGCCGGGAGGTCGAGTAGATGTACTCGACGCCGGGAATCTCCCAGAGCAGCTTCTCCATCGGCTTGGTCACCCGCTCGGAGACTTCCCCGGCCGAGGCGCCCGGGAAGCTGACAAACACGTCAATCATCGGCACGACGATCTGCGGCTCCTCCTCGCGCGGCAACAGCATCACCGCCGCCGCGCCGAGCGCCACCGACGCGATCACCACCAGCGGGGTCAGCTTCGAATCAATGAAGTAGCGGACAATCCGCCCCGCCAGACCAAACGAATGAGGATGCGGCGCGTTCACAGCACCTGAATCGGCGCGCCGTCGCTCAATGGGCTGGTCGCTTCCGTGATCACCGTCTCATCCGGCTCCAGCCCGGCCAGAATCTCGACGGCGCCGAGATATTCCGGCCCGGTCTTGACCAGCCGCATCCGCGCGCGACCGCCGTCGGCCACGTACAGATACGTCAGTTGACCGCGCCGATGAACCGACTCGCGGGTGACGAACAACGCGGGTCGTTCGCCGATGATCAGTTGCGCGCGGCCGAACCCGCCGGACTTGACCGCTTGCCGGCATTGCAGATCAATCTTGATCAGAAAACTGCGGCTCACATCGTCGGCGACCGGCTCCGACTCGCCAATGACACCGACGCATTTTTCGCCGGTCGCCTCGATCAGCACATGCACCGATTTGCCCGGCGCGCCCGCCGCGGCGTAGCGCTCGGGCACGCGCGCTTCGAGCCGGTAGGCGTCCGTCTTCTCGACGCGGAACAGCGGCTTGTTGGGCGCCGCGAGGTCGCCAACGTCGCAGAGCTTGCTGGCGATCACACCGTCGAACGGCGCGGTGACGCGGGTGTTGCTCAGCGCGGCCTCGGCGACCCGGTAGCGGGCGTTGACCGCGTCGAAATCGGCGCGCGCCACGGCTTCCTGTTCGACGAGGCGCTTGATGCGCTCGTAGTCGGCTTTGGCGCGATCAAACTCGGCCTGCAACTCGCGGGCATCGAGTTGGGCGAGCAACTGGCCGTTGGTGACCGTGTCACCGGCTTTGACGGTGACGCGCTCGATCGTGGCCAGCACTTTGGCCGCGACCGTGGCGGAGACCACCGGGCGAACCGTGCCGACGACCTCGAAGATTTCCGGAGTGCGCTGGAGATGAACGGCGACCGTCTTGACCGGTATCGCCGGTGACTCTGCCCGCTCGGGCGACGACGGATGACCGCAACCGGCCAGCAGCAGTGCCGCGACCGTTATTTGGCGCAACATGATCCACCCACACCGGCTTTTTTCAGGATGATCTCCATCAGGCACCACTTGGTAAACGCCGATTGCAGCAGGTTCGCGCCGACAAACGCGGTGAACCAGAGCCAGTTCGGGTGCACCCAGTGGGCCAGAGCCAGGCTGAGCAGAATAAACGACCCGGCAATCATGCGAATGTATTGTTCAATGGACATTGCGCATTGCTCCTTTCCGGGGTGAAACAAAAAACGAATGTGGTCAGGCTTTGGCGCCGTGTTTTTCCAGACTGCGCAGGAAACCCTCGAACAGGCAAAGATGTTCCTCCTCGTCCGCCAGCAACGTGATCGCGAGGTCCTGCGTGACGTAATCTTTGCCATCACACGCGTCCGCCAGCTCGCGGTAGCCGGCAATGGCGGATTTCTCGGCGTCAATCACGCCTTTAACCACGGCGACGATATCGGTGGAATCGGCCGGCGGCTGGAGCGTTTTCTGGTTGCGTTCCAGACTCAGCGATCCTTTCGGCGCGGCGCCGAGCACTTTCAGCCGGTGGGCAATCTTCTGCGCGTGGCCAAGTTCTTCGGTCAGGTCCTCGGCGAGCGATTCCTTGATTTCCTCGGCGCGCAGGCCGTCGAGCCAGACGGAGTTGGCGAGGTAGTTGGCGACGGTTTCCAGCTCGGCGGCGTAGGCTTTGTGAAGCAGCTCAACAATTTTTTTGTCACTCATGATCGGTCCTCCTGACGGCATCCTACCGGCGTTTTGCCGGCAGGACAAGTTTTCCATCGCTTGGATGCGAGCGGCGGGCAAAGTGTTTCCGCCGCTGGCATCCGCGATGCAGACGAAGCCGGTGATGCGCGTGACGTTGCGGGAGATGAAGCCGGACGATCTCGACCGATTGGTCGCGATGTACGAGAGTTTTGAGCCAAAAGGCGAGTTTCAAGGTCTGCCCCCGCCAACGACGGCGCAGATCCGGGAGTGGTTGAACCGGTTGCAGCAGCCGGGCGACCGGCATTTTGTCGGGGAGAGCGGCGGGCGACTGGTGGCGCATTGTTTCTTGTGCGGCGGCCCGCGACCGAACGAGGCGGAACTGGCGATCTTCGTTCATCAATCCGTGCGCGGCCGGGGACTGGGCCGCAAGTTGTTGCTGGGCGCGTTGAATTTCGGCTGCAAACAACTGCACTTGTCCCGCGTCTGGTTGACGACGCTCGGGTCGAATCCGGTCGCGGCGCATCTGTTCCGCAGCGTGGGTTTCCGGCTGCGTCACGGCGACGAGCCGGCGTGGGAATTGGACATGGAACGGCCGTCGAGTTGCGCGCGTTGCAAAGGCAAACGATGCGCCGTGTTCAACACAGCGCTGCCGCTGACCGTGTCGCTGGCGTGACAATCTGTCCGAAAGCCGCAGCGAGGATGACAGTTTGTCGGCTGCGGTGGTGACGCGGAAAAATCAGAGCGAAAAGCTCCTCTTCGCATCCGGCACTCAGTGAGTCGGTTGGAGCAATGCTCCGCCGGTGATCGCCGAATGGCACGACCACTGCAAAAGCAGACGACACACGATGACTGTCACAGCCGAAATCAAACCCGCGTCCCGTGTCAGCGCGGCCCGCCACGAAGCAACCCCGGCCTCGCGTGTGGAACATATTTTTCGCCCGAAATCGGTGGCGGTGATTGGCGCGTCGAACCGGGACGGCAGCGTCGGCAGCGCCATCTTCAAAAACATCCTCTTTGGCGGCTATCGCGGCACGTTGTACCCGGTCAATCCCACGTCGCCCTCGATTGCCGGTGTGCATGCGTACAAGAGCGTGGGCGAAATCCCGGACGAAATTGATCTGGCGATGATCATCGTGCCGGCACCGGCGGTGCCGGCGGTGATGGAGGAGTGCGGACGCAAAGGCGTCAAAAGCGCCGTCGTCGTGTCAGCGGGTTTCAAGGAAATCGGCCCGGCGGGTCTGGCGCACGAACAACGGGTGGTCGAACTGGCCAAACACTACCGCATCCCGCTGGTCGGTCCGAACTGTCTCGGCGTGATCAACACCGACAGCGATGTGTTGCTGAACGCCAGTTTCGCCCGCTGCATGCCGCGGCACGGCAACATCGCGTTCGTTTCCCAGAGCGGCGCGCTCTGTGCCGGTATCCTCGATTACGCGCGGGGCCGCAACATCGGGTTCTCGAAATTCATCAGCGTCGGCAACAAAGCGGACATCACGGAAATTGACTTGCTCCGCTACCTGGCGGCCGACGAGAGCACGGATGTGATTTTGATGTACCTCGAAACCCTGGCCGATGGCCGGGCGTTTATCGAGCTGGCCCGCGAGATTACCGGCGAGATGGAAAAACCGAAACCGATCCTCGCCATCAAATCGGGCCGCACCTCGCAGGGGGCCGCCGCCGCCCGCAGCCATACCGGCTCGCTGGCCGGCAGCGACGCGGTGTACGACGCCATTTTCGCGCAGGCCGGTATCCTCCGCGTGGATACGGTCGAGGAACTTTTTGATTTCGCGGTCGGGTTCTCACGTCAGCCGTTGCCCACAGGCAACCGCTTCGCCATCGTCACCAATGCGGGTGGACCCGGCATCATGGCCACCGATGCAGCCATCCGGCATGGGCTCGAGCTTGCCAAACTGCGACCCGAGACACTCGAAGCCCTCAAGGCGAAGCTGCCCCCGACCGCGAACTTTTCCAACCCGATTGACGTCATCGGCGACGCGCAATCGGACCGGTACCAGGCCGCGTTGAAAGCGGTGCTGGCCGACCCCGGCGTGGACGGCGTGGTGGTGTTGTTGACGCCGCAGTCCATGACCGACATCGAAGCGATCGCGCACACCGTCGGCGCCGAAGCCGCCGCTCAGGACAAGCCGGTGCTGGCCTCGTTTCTCGGACACGTGGACATCTCGGCCGGCGTGCAGATTCTCGAACGCAACGGCATTCCCAATTACCCGTTCCCGGAAAATGCCGCGCGGTCGCTGGCGGCGATGTTCCGCTACACCCAATGGCTCCACCGCCCGCGCACCCGCGAGCGAACCTTCCAGGTCAACGCCGGTCGCGTGCGGGAGATTTTTGACCGGATCCGCGCCGAAGGTCGGACGTTTCTGCCCGAAGCGGAGGCGTTGGAGGTGCTCGGCGCCTACGGGTTCCCGCTGCTGAAACACGCCGTCGCGCGCGATCCGGAGGAAGCGGCGCGCTTGTTTGCCGAAATCGGCGGGCCGGTCGCCATGAAAATTGTCTCGCCCGATGTCGTCCACAAAGTGGACGTCGGCGGCGTGCTGTTGAACATTTCCACGGCCGAGGCAGCCCGTGCCGGCTTTAAACAAATCACAAACGGGGTGAAACAAAAACTGCCCGGTGCGCGGCTCCTCGGCGTGGAAATTCAGCAAATGGCGGCCAAAGGCACCGAGGTCATTCTCGGGCTGAGCCGCGACCCGGCCTTCGGCCACATCATCATGTTCGGTCTCGGCGGCACCTATGTCGAAGTGCTCAAGGATGTCAGCTTCCGGCTGGTGCCGATCCGCGAACTCGGCGCGCACAACATGATCAAATCCATCCGCGCCGCGAAAGTCTTCGAGGGTTTCCGCGGCCAACCGCCGGCCGACATCGAAGCGGTGGCCGAGTGTCTCGAACGACTGTCCCAACTGGCCGTTGACTTCCCCGAAATCGCCGAGCTGGACATCAACCCGCTGATCGTCCACGCCCAGGGTCAGGGCGCGCGGGTCGCCGACGTTCGCATCGCGCTCGACGCCCCACCTCGCTCCTGATCGCCGCGTGGCACATCGGACCCCGCCCGGCGTGGCTGTTAACTCGCGATTCAAGCTTGTGTCGGCCCGGTGGACCGCGTACAAGTCCGCCTCGAATTATGCTCAAAGCGGGAATCGTCGGTCTGCCCAACGTCGGCAAATCCACCTTGTTCAATGCCCTGACGCGCTCGCGCAAGGCGGAGGCGGCGAACTATCCGTTTTGCACGATTGACCCGAATGTCGGGGTCGTCACCGTGCCGGATGCGCGGCTCGAACCGTTGCGGAAAATCGCCAGGACCAACGTGGTCATTCCGGCGGCGATTGAGTTTGTGGACATTGCCGGGCTGGTCAAGGGCGCGGCGGCGGGCGAGGGGCTGGGCAACAAGTTTCTCGCGCACATCCGGGAGGTGGACGCCATCGTGCAGGTCGTCCGCTGTTTCGAGGATCCCGACATTCATCACGTGGCCGGTGCGATTGATCCCGTGCGCGACATCGAAACGATCACCACGGAGCTGGTGCTTGCCGATTTGGAAGCCGTCCAGAACCGCATGGCCAAAATTGCCAAGGACGCCAAGCGCGGCGACAAGGAAGCGCTGGCGCAGGAGGCGGTTCTGAAAAAGCTGGAACCGCATTTGAACGCCGGCAAGCCCGCCATCACGCTCCCGCTCACGCCCGAGGAAAAAGCGGTGGCGCGCCTGTTTTGGTTGCTGACCCACAAGCCGGTTATCTTCGCCTGCAACGTGAAGGAGACCGACCTGGCCACCGCCGACACCAACCCGTATGTCCGGCAGGTTCGCGAGTACGTGAAGACCCATCTGGCGTGCGAAGCCGTGGTCATCAGCGCCCAAATCGAGAGCGATTTGGTGGATCTCTCGCCCGAGGAAGCGCAGGCGTACTTGAACGAACTCGGCGTGACCGAATCCGGCGTCGGCGCCCTGATTCGCGCGACGTATCATGTGCTGGGGCTGCGGACGTTTTTCACGGCGGGCGAGAAAGAAGTGCGCGCCTGGACGATTCATGCCGGCGACACCGCGCCGAAGGCGGCCGGGGTGATTCATTCCGATTTCGAACGCGGTTTCATCAAAGCCGAGACGGTGGCCTACGAGGATTTGATCCGCTGCGGCAGCGTTGCCGCCGCGCGGGAGAAGGGCCTGTACCGGATGGAAGGCAAAGACTACGTCGTGCAGGACGGCGACGTCATGCTGTTTAAGTTCAACGTGTAACGTACCGGCGCCGGGCCGGTCAGCTCACATGTGCGCGATGACGGCATCGCCGAACTGGCTGCATTTGACTTCGGTGGCGCCGGTCATCAGACGGGCGAAGTCATAGGTGACAGTGCGGGCGCCGATGGCGCCGTCGAGCCCTTTGAGAATCAGGTCGGCGGCTTCCGTCCAGCCGAGGTACCGCAGCATCATTTCGCCCGAGAGAATGACGCTGCCGGGGTTGACCTTGTCCTGGTTGGCGTATTTCGGGGCGGTGCCGTGCGTGGCTTCGAAGATGGCGTGGCCGGTCACGTAGTTGATGTTGCCGCCGGGCGCGATGCCGATGCCACCAACTTGCGCCGCCAACGCATCGCTGAGGTAATCGCCGTTGAGATTGAGCGTGGCAATCACGTCGAAGTCTTCCGGCCGCGTCAGCACCTGCTGCAGCGTGATGTCGGCGATGGCGTCTTTGATGACAATGCCATTGGGCAGCTTCACCCACGGTCCGCCGTCGAGTTCGACGCCGCCGAACTCTTTTTTCGCCAACGCGTAGCCCCAGTCGCGGAACGCGCCCTCGGTAAATTTCATGATGTTGCCCTTGTGAACGAGGGTGACGCTCTGGCGTTTGTTATCCCGCGCGTACTGGATGGCGGCGCGGACGAGCCGCTGGGTGCCCTCTTCGGAGACGGGTTTGATCCCGATGCCGGCCGTGGCGGGGAAGCGGATTTTTTTGAATTCTTTCGGGAACTGTTGGGCGAGAAAGTCGAGCACCTTTTTGGCTTCGGGCGTGCCGGCGGCCCACTCGATGCCGGCATAAATGTCCTCGGTGTTCTCACGGAAAATGACCATGTCCACTTTCTCGGGATGTTTGACGGGCGAGGGAACACCGTTGAACCAGCGCACGGGACGCAGACAGACGTAGAGGTCGAGCAGTTGGCGGAGCGCGACGTTCAGCGAGCGGATGCCTTTGCCGACCGGCGTGGTCAGGGGGCCTTTAATGCCGACGAGATACTCCTGGAAGGCTTGGACCGTTTCGTCGGGCAACCAGTTGTTGAATTTCTGGAACGCGGTCTCCCCGGCGAAGACTTCGCGCCACTCGATTTTGCGTTTCCCGCCGTAGGCTTTCTGGACCGCAGCGTCGAACACGCGGACGCTGGCCGCCCAGATATCGGGGCCGGTGCCATCGCCGCGGATGAACGGAATGGTGGGGTTGTCGGGAACGTGAAGTTTGCCGTTGGAGATGGAAATCTTTGCCATGGTGCGCGGCAGGATAATCACCGCCGCCACCGCTTGGCAAGCGCGGCTAAAACCCGGCCCCGGCGATGGCGACGCGCGTCCGGTAGAGGCTGGTGCGGGCGCAGATGTACAGCGTGCGGCGGTCGGCGTCGCCAAACGCGAGATTGGCCGGTCGTTCGGGCAGGCGGATTTCGCCCGTTTTCCGCCCGGTCGGGTCGAAAATCTCCACGGCCTTCATCGCGGCCACGTAGAGGTTGCCGGCCCGGTCGCAGCGGATGCCATCGGGCCGTTCCACCTTGCAGAAGACCCGGTCACCGACGCGAATGTGACCGGCTTCGGTGTCGGCAATGTAGAGCCGCGATTCGTCCGGGGAGAAACAGAGACCGTTCGGCTTGAGGAAATCGCGGGCCAGACAGGTCAGCGTACCGGCGCGCCAACAGAAGACGCCCTGAAAATCGAGTTCGCGGTCTTCGGGTTGGACGGCGTACGGCGGGTCGGAAAAATAGATCGCGCCATCGCGGGAGCAGACCACGTCGTTGGGGCTGTTGAGCCGGCGGCCTTCGAAATGAGTGGCGAGGGGGACGACCATGCCGTCCGGTTCGGTCCGCGTGACGCGGCGCGTTTGATGTTCGCAGGTCACGAGCCGGCCTTGCGGATCGAGCGTGTTGCCGTTGGCCTGGTGACTGGGTTCGCGGAAGACCGACACGGTACCGGCCTGGAGCCGGTAGATTCGGTCGGCCGGTATGTCGGAAAAGAGCAGCTCGCCGCGCGCCGCCATCCAGACGGGGCCTTCGAGAAACTGAAAGCCGCCGGCCACTTTGTCCAGTGTGACACTCATGGGTGCCGTGAGCCTGTAACGTCAATCAGCGATCAGATCGGCTCGGATCAGATGGATGGCAGTCTAACGCGTGCCCTGCCGGGTGTCCACACTCTGCGCGGAGCTCATGTCACGTTGCCGGGCGGGTTACCACGGGGCGAAAATAGAGAGAATCGGGGCTGGAAAAAAAAGAGAATGTGGCTAGAATGCTCAGCGTCCGTGAAAGACGAACCCGGCAACTGGCGAGGGTGCGCCGCAAATCCCGGGAGGAAAGGGTAGGGAGAACTGTATGAAAGGGTTATGGATTGGGTTGGGAATGGCTGTGTTGGTGACTCGAAGCTCGTTGGCGTTGGTCTTGGCTGGCCCCATTGTGAATTCAGCGAACAGCCACCAGTATTACTTGCTGGATAAGGCGTCGTGGGCTGCGGCCGAGGCCGAGGCGATCACGTTGGGTGGGCACTTGGTGACGATCAATGATCAAGACGAACAGGATTGGGTTTGGAGCACGTTCGGGATTTCGAGCGGCTTCGGCAGTGACAATCTATGGATTGGAATGAACGATGTCGTCGCGGAAGGGTCCTTCGTCTGGACGAGTGGTGAGCCCGTCACCTACACGGCTTGGTGGCCGGGCGAGCCCAACAACTACAGTGCAGGGGAAGACTGGGGCGCCATGTGGAGTTCGCTCGGTGGGAAGTGGAACGATGTCGGTCCTGCGACAACGCCCGAAACCGGGTATCGGGCTGTCGTGGAAGTAATCCCCGAGCCTTCGGCAGGCCTGCTAGTTGGCTTGAGCCTGCTTGGCGCGGCCGCGTTGCGGCGGCGGAAGTAGCGCGCAGGTTGATGCAGTTTCGAGGGCGTGAGGCCGGTGGCTTCACGCCCTTGTTGTTTTCGTGGCTTGTTGCAGCCTTGCGGGCTGGCTATAGTTGCGCTCCATGAAAGAGGGGCGGCGAGTGTCGGAGGTCATCGCCGAAATGGCGCGCCGGATTGCCGAGCGGATGGAACCGGAGCGGATCATTCTGTTTGGATCACACGCTCGCGGAACGGCGCGCGCCGGCAGCGACGTGGATTTGTTGGTGGTGTTACCGGCGAATGGCTCGAAACGCCAACAAACCGTTGAGATTTACCGACTGCTGGCGGGCATGGGGGTGCCGAAGGACATCGTGGTGGTGACTCCCGACGAAGTGCACCGGTATGGTCATCTGGTCGGCTCCGTGATTCGCACGGCGCTGCGAGAAGGAAAGGTGTTGTTTGAGCGCCAACCCTGAGATTGTGGAGCTGGTCCGCCAGTGGATCGAGAAGGCCGAGCATGATCTCAAGACGGCGCAACACACGCTGACGTTGGGCGATGACTGTCCGTTTGACATGGTGTGTTTTCACGCCCAACAATGCGCGGAAAAGTATCTGAAGGCATTGCTGACGTTGCACCAGATTGACTTTGCCCGAACGCACGATTTGACGGAGTTGGCCGCGATGGTACCTCCGGAAATCAAACTGACAGTGGAATCGGCGACGTTTCAAGAACTGAACCCCTATGCCGTCGAGGCCCGGTACCCCGGCTTGGCGGAGATGCCGGGCCGCGCGGAAGCGGAGGTGGCCGTGGCCTTGGCCAGCCAAGTGCGCCAGAGAGTTCGCGAGCAATTACCCGCCGAGGCTCTGAAACGTTAGGTTCCGCTGCGGCGCGCCCGGTGGGAACTCAGCCGCAATGGCGGATGTGGACGATGTGACCGTCGGCGCCGGCAGCGATGATGAAAATATCCGCATCCTGCGTGGTATCCGGGAACCCGAGTAGAATGGCGCCGGATTTCCCCAAAAACAAATAGCGGCTTTGCTGGCGAGCGAACGTGGCGCGAATCTCTTCGGCTTGACGATATTCAAACGCGGGCATAGCCGAGCCAGTCGGGCAGGTTTTGCTCGCACCACCGCCGGTAGTCTTCCATGGTGTCAAAGGCGCGAAACGGCGCGTCGTCCATGACCGGCTTGTACGTGTGGATGAAGGCGTATCGCCAGCGCAGGGGTAGCGGACGGCGGGCCGCGGCCTCAAATTCTTCCAGCCATTCGCGCGGGACGTCACCGGCGGGCGCGTTGGTTTCCATGCGAACATCGTACCGCCCCGATTTGCGGTTGTCCACTGGTCGCGCGGTTTGGTTGCCGGGGGCGAGCGCGATGAGCGCCATCCTTACTTCGTGAGGCTGGCGCAGAAGGCTTCGATGCGGTCGAGGCCTTTGGTGATGTTCTCCATGCTGCAAGCGTAGCTCAGGCGCATGTGGGCGTCGCTGCCGAAGGCGATACCGGGGACGCAGGCGACCTTTTGTTCGTCGAGGAGCTTGGTGCAGAAATTGGTCGAGCCGAGTCCGAACCGGGAGATGTTCGGGAGCATGTAAAAGGCGCCCATCGGTTTGACGCAGGTGATGCCGGGGATGCGGGTGAGCCGCTGGTGCATGTACTCGCGTCGTTCGGCGAAGGTTTTGACCATTTCGCCAATGAAGCGTTGGTCGCCTTTCAGGGCGGCCAACGCGCCGACTTGTGCGAAGCTGGTGGGGTTGCTGGTGGAGTGGGACTGGATGGAATCAATGGCTTTGGCGATCGGTTCGGGCGCGGCGATGTAGCCGAGTCTCCAGCCGGTCATCGAGTAGGCTTTGCTGAAGCCGTTGACGGTGATGGTCAGGTCGTAGATGTCCTTGCTCAGGCCAGCGATGCTGGTGAACACGGCGCCGTCGTAGGTGATTTTCTCGTAAATCTCGTCGGACAACATGAGGATTTCCTCCTCGAGGGCGACTTCGGCCAGCGCTTGCAATTCCTCGCGGGTGTACACGCTGCCGGTCGGGTTGCCGGGCGAGTTCAGGATGATCAGCTTGGTGGCCGGGGTCATCGCCTCGCGAAACTGGTCGGGAGTAATCTTGAACCCGGTCGCTTCGGTGGTCGGCACGATGACCGGCTGGGCGCCGGCGAGCTTGACCATTTCGGGGTAGCTCAACCAGTACGGTGCCGGGATGATGACTTCATCGCCGGGATTGCAGGTGGCGATGATGGCGTTGTAGCAGGAATGTTTCGCCCCGCAGTTGACGATGATTTGGGAGGGTTTGTAATCCAGCCCGTTTTCGATTCTCAATTTTTCGGCAATCGCCGCGCGCAGTTCGGGCGTGCCGGAGGAGGGCGTGTACTTGGTGAACCCGGCCTGCAACGCCTGGATCGCGGCCTCTTTGATGTGGGGCGGCGTGTCAATGTCCGGCTCGCCCGCCCCAAAGCCGCAGACGTCCACGCCGTCGGCTTTGAGTTTCTTGGCTTTCGCGTCAATGGCCAGGGTGAGCGAGGGGGTGAGGGTGGTGGCGCGGTCGGCGAGTGCGTTCATGGGGTGGTCCGGAGGTTACAGTCGGCACTGGTAGAAGTTTTCCACCAGCGGCTTGAGGTTGTTTTCGGCGACGTTGATGATGGCCATCTCGCGTCGGGCGTTTTCGGGTGAATCGCTGGCGTGGGCAGCGTTGATCATGATGTCCTGGCCCAATTCGCGGCGGATGGTGCCCGGCGGTGCTTTGCTGGGATCGGTGGGGCCCAGGACGTGGCGTATTTTGTTCACCGCATCGGGGCCTTGATAGACGAGGGCGACGATGCGTTCGCCGGTCATGAAATTGACGAGGTTCTGAAATTGTTGTTCGGCCGCGAGCGGGCCGAGGATTTCCCCGAGGCGCGCCTCGGTTTCGGACGGCAGGGCGAAGCCGAATTCCTTTTCGAGCGCCAGTCGGCCGCGTTGGCCGGCCGGGGCGCGGAATTTGTCGCGGAGCACGTCGCGCACGGGCGCATAGAACTCCTGCGCCTGCGGGACGCTCATGCGATGGACTTTGATGGCGACGATATAGAGGCCGGTGCGCGAAAACAGGTCCACGATGTTGCCGGGGCGGCCGCTGGGGAAGCGGAAGTTGTCCGGCTTCAGCAGCACGAGCGTTTGTTCGGGAACGACATCGGGCGGATACGCGATGACCTTGTCGAGCAAGCCGCCGTCGGCATCGGAGTATTTGGCCCAGATCTTCAATTTCACTTCCGCTTCGGCGACGGTGGGCGCGCAGAGCACGGCCGGCTCGAAGTATTTCAGCTCACCCCGGGCATCGAGAATATAGTCGCCATAGGTTGCGCGAATCGAGTCGCCACTGATGGATTTCGGGTCAATGGTGCCGACGGCCTGGCGGACTTTCTTCACTGCATCCTCGCCGCGGAACAGCAGCAACATCACGCGCCGTCGCCGGCCGGTTTGCGGGTGGGGCGCGTAGTTTTCGAGGATGTACTGGCGGATGTAACCTTGGATCTTTTGATCCTGAGCGTCGCCATGGACCGCCACGGTGGCGGCGAATTCTTCGGCCAGTTCCTTGCTGGGCGCAAACATCCGCGCCGCGACCAGTTCCAGCGCGGTGCGGGTGAACAGCCGGCTGATGACACCGCCGGTACGCGATTTGTGAATCGTGTACGGGTTGATCAGAACGTACGCGAGTTGCTCGGTGGACGAAGTCATGGACCGCAGGCTCGGCAACGCCGGCGCAACCGACGGGAGCGGGCTAGCCTTCTTTTTTCGAGCCGAGAATTCGGAAGAGCTTGGTGCCGCAGACCGCGCACGTGCCCTGGATGGCCGGGCGTCCATTCTTCATGGTGACCTCCTGCGGGTTGGCGATTTCTTTTTTCCCCTTGCACTTCACACAATAGGCTTCAGCCACAATATCCTCCTGTTCGGTGGCGCGCATCTTAGGAGGGGTGTCCGGCAGCGTCAAGCGGGGAAAGCAAACTTTCTCCGTTGCCAACCGCCCCCGGTTCGCTATAGTCGCCGCGCCTTTGCCGGTGACCCCATCGTCTAGCCCGGCCCAGGACATCGCCCTTTCACGGCGGTAACGCGGGTTCGAATCCCGCTGGGGTCGCCACGATTTCCACGGTGAGTGCCAACTCGATACCTCCCGCAGCGCGTGGGTTTCATGTGATGACCAAACCCATCGGGCCGATCTGCAATCTCGATTGCGCCTACTGTTACTACCTCGAAAAGGAAAAGCTTTACCCCGGTACGACCAACTTCCGGATGTCCGACGAAACGCTGGAGAATTATGTCCGCCAATACATCGCCGCGCAGGAGGTCGCGGAGGTCACCTTCGCCTGGCAGGGCGGCGAACCGACCTTGATGGGACTGCCGTTCTTCCGCCGCGTCGTCGAGTTGCAGCAGAAACACCGTGGCGAAAAACGCATCACCAACGCCCTCCAGACCAACGGCACGTTGCTGACCGACGAATGGGCGGAGTTCTTTCGCGAGCATCAATTCCTGATCGGCCTCTCGCTCGACGGCCCGCGCGAACTGCACGACCGGTACCGGGTGGACAAAGGCGGCCATCCCTCTTTCGACAAGGTGATGCGCGGCCTGGCGCTGCTGAAAAAACATCACGTCGAGTTCAACACCCTGACCGTTGTCCATCGCGCCAACGCGCAACACCCGCTCGAAGTCTACCGCTTCCTTAAAGAGAACGGCTCCGGTTTCCTGCAGTTCATCCCGCTCGTCGAACGCGTCGGCTCCGACTCGATGTTCGCCGAACCGCCCGCGCCCGACGGCACCAGCGGGTTCTCGCCGGTCACCGAGTGGAGCGTGCGCAGCGAGGATTACGGCCGGTTCCTCTGCGACATTTGGGACGAATGGGTCCGCCGCGATGTCGGAAACGTCTTCGTCCAGCTTTTCGATGTTCAACTCGGCGTCTGGCTCGGCCTGCCGGCCTCGCTTTGTGTCTTTGCCGAAACCTGCGGCCGGGCGGTCGTCATGGAGCACAACGGCGATTTGTACTCCTGCGACCACTACGTCTATCCGCAATACAAACTCGGCAACATCGCGCAAACGCCGATGACCGCGTTGCTGGACTCACCGGCCCAGATCAAGTTCGGCGCCGACAAACAAGACACCCTGCCGCGCTACTGCCGGGAGTGCGACGTGAAATTCGCCTGCAACGGCGAATGTCCCAAACACCGCTTCCTCCGCACCCCCGACGGCGAACCGGGCCTGAACTATCTCTGCGCCGGCTACAAACGGTTCTTCCACCACATCGCCCCGCAGATGCGTTTGATGGCGGACCTGATTCGGGCCCATCAGCCCGCCGCTCGCATCATGGACATTCTCGCCGAACAGGAACGCAGCCGGCCCGCCGCCCCGCCCCAGCGCAACGATCCCTGCCCGTGCGGCAGCGGCAAAAAATACAAAAAGTGTTGTCTCGGCAAAACCTGACCGGCTTGCCAACCCCGCCGTGCGTTGTAGGTTTTGGGTGATGGCAACGCTCGGTGAAACGCTGGCGGAGCTGACCCGCGAAGGAGAGTTGTACGAAAAACTCCCCGACCACCGGGTGCGTTGTTTCGCCTGCGGCCATCGCTGTCTGATCCTCGACGGGCACGACGGCATCTGCCGCGTGCGGTTCAACCGCGGCGGCACGTTGTATGTCCCGCACGGATATTTCGCCGCGGTCCAGTGCGACCCGATCGAGAAAAAACCCTTCTTCCACGCCCTGCCGGGCACGCGGGCGATGAGTTTCGGCATGCTCGGCTGCGACCTGCATTGCGGCTACTGCCAGAACTGGATCACCTCGCAGGCGTTGCGCGACCCGGCCAGCCTCGCCCCGCCCATCCCGATGACCGCCCGCGAGTTTGTTGAACTGGCCCGCGACCACGGCGCGCGGACCGTGACCAGCACGTACAACGAACCGTTGATCACCAGCGAATGGGCCGCGGAGGTTTTCCGCGAAGCTCGTCGCCACGGCTTGCGCACCTCCTACGTTTCCAACGGCAACGCCACCCCCGAAGTGCTCCGCTACCTCCATGACTTGGTGGATTTCTACAAAGTGGATCTGAAAACCTTCCAGGACCGGCGCTACCGCGAACTCGGCGGCACGCTCGACAAAATTCTGCGTGGCATCGAAATGATCCACGCCCACGGTTTCTGGCTCGAAGTCGTCACGCTCTTCATCCCGGGCTTCAACGACAGCGAAACCGAAATGCGGCAAATTGCCCGTTTCCTTGCCGGCATCTCCCCGGACATCCCCTGGCACTGCACCGCCTTCCATCCCGACTACAAGATGACCGATCGCGACCGCACCAGCGTGGACACCCTGCGCCGCGCCTGCGAAATCGGCAAAGAAGAAGGATTGCGCTTCGTCTATGCCGGCAACCTGCCCGGCCGCGTCGGCGACTGGGAAAACACCCGTTGCCCGCAGTGCGGCGAACCGCTCATCGAGCGATTCGGATTTCAGGTCTTGGCGAATCGGCTCACCGCCGCCGGCCAGTGCCCCCGCTGCGCCACACCCATCCCCGGCCGCTGGCGGTGAATCTCCCGTCTGGCCGACCGACCGGAGTCGCCACGACACGACGAGCAACCGTGGCGCCGCGTGTCAACGGCAGCGGGACGGCTCAGCTCTTGGCCAGCGAGCGGAAGTAGCTGAGGTTCTCCAGCTCGATCGCGAGATTGACGTTGCTGACCACCACGTTGCTCGGCACGTGCAGCACCGTCGGCGCAAAATTCAAAATGGCGGTCACGCCCGCGCCGATCAGCCGATTGGCCACATCCTGCGCGGCGGCGGCGGGCACGGTGATGATGGCCATCTTGATGTGGTGCTGGCGGACGAATTGTTCCAGCCGGTTCAGATGATAAATCGGCTGACCAAACTCGCCGCGCCGTTTCCGTTTCGTGTCCACATCGAACCCGGCGACGATCTCGAACGATTCCTTGGCAAACCCCCGGTACGCCATCAAGGCCGCCCCGAGATTGCCCACGCCCACCAGCACCACCGGCTGAAACTTCTTCCGCCCCAGCACCTCCGCGACCCGTTCGACCAGCGTCGCCACGTCGTAGCCCAACCCGCGCGTGCCGAAATGCCCGAAAAACGTCAGATCTTTCCGCAACTGCGTCGGCTTCACCCCGGCGGCCTCCGCCAACGCCTGACTCGACACCGTTCGCACGCCGTTGGCCGCGAGTTGCTCGAGACAACGCAGGTACACACTGAGCCGATACACGCTTTTTTTCGGGACCCCGGCCTTCATCACGTCGGCGCGATGCTATCGCGAATCACCCAGCGCATCAAGCGCCGCCCGCGCCCGCGGATCGTGCGGATTCAACTCCACCGCGCGCGCCGCCAGCGGCCGGGCCTTCTCCGGCTGGCCGCTGACCCGGTACAACTCCGCCAGATGCAGATTCACCTCCGCATAATCCGGCGCCCACTGCCGCAGCAGCTCGCATTGCTCGATCGCCGCCGCGCGCGTCGCCGCCGACGGCGTTCGCGCCAGCAACTCCGCCAGAAAATACCGCGTGCCGAGCCGGTAGGGTTGAATCTCCAGCGACCGTTCCGCCGCCGTGATCGCGCGAACCGGCTCGCCGATTCGCGACGCCACCTGCGCCTCCCGCTCGTACCAATCGGCCCGCAGCGGTTGGACAAACCCGCTCCAGAAAAGCCAGCCGGCGACGAGGACGCCGCCGACTCTCGCGAAAACAGGCCATGAACGTTCGGCAGCCGGTTCGCGGCGACCGGCCAGCACACCGAGCAGCAACCAAAACACCGGCTGCGTCGGCGGCGCCCGCAACCCAATATCCAGCATCCCGTGAACGAGCAACACGATCACCGCCGCCAGCACACCCCGGTACACCACGTCGTCCCGCGCCGCGCGCCAGCCGTGCCACAAACACGTCCCCCACAACCACACCGTCGCCACCACGCCAACCAATCCCTGCTCCGCCGCCACCAGCAACAACTCGTTGTGTGGATGATCTGTCACCGGGGCGACTTTCGGCCGAGCGAAATACTCGGGATCCCGGTACCGCGGATACGCCGCCGTGAACTGACCCAACCCATGACCGGCCACGGGCCGGTCGGCCACCATCCGCAGCGTCGAACGCCAGATGACCGGCCGCACTTCCGCCGACCCATTCCGCGCGCTCCACCACAAACCACCAGCCACCACCACCAGACCGAGCGCCACCGCCGCCCTCCGACCGCCCCGCCCGGCAAACGTCAAGACCGCGATCCCGGCAACCGCCAATCCCAGCCACGCGCTGCGGGAATGGCACAGATAAATTGCCGGGACCAAGACAGCCGCGGTCGCAAGGACTACCGGCCAGCGGTTGCGAGCCGTGCCGGCCAGTCCCACCGCCAAACATCCGGTCGCCGCCAGGTACGCCGCCAACACATTCCGGTTCCCGATCGTCGAAACAAACTCCGGCTCCACCCTCAACCGGGTCAGCCCGTTACCCGCTACGACAACGGCCACCGCAACACCCCACCACAACACCGGCCGGACTCTCTCGACCGGAAGGCTCGCGCCCAGCACCAGCACGCCCAGCGCCGTCACGCCGGCCGGCAACATCGAGGCCGACCAGCCCGGAAAAGGGCTGACAAGTGTTGCCACAATCAGGGAGAGCAAATACGCGGACACTGGTGGGAGCACCTGCGGGAGCACCTGTGGGAGCGCCCTTC
>CAZHLM010000018.1:0-684 GCA_964533295.1 uncultured Verrucomicrobiota bacterium | reverse complement strand
CTACCAGATCGCGCCCGGAAGGGCGCTTCCACCAACAGCACCAGCCCCGCTGCCACCGCCAGCACCCCGACCGGCAAGTGGAGCGCCGACCGATACGCCGTCCACTCCGGGAGCAGCCAGCTAAACGGAAAACTCGCCACCGGGGCGAGCATCACCGTGACGGCGCAAACCCATCGCCACCGCTGCTGTCCGTTGCCCGCCATCACAGAAAAAGAAATACCCTTTCCCGCGCGAGCGGGAAAGGGTATTTGGCTTAAGCGAATCGCCTAATCAGGGTTCGGTGTCCACTGAGGTAGCAGCCGCAGTCCCGTCCAAGATGCGGAACGGAGTCTTCGGCTTGAACTCGACGTGGCCATCAAGGAACAGCATGTTGCCGCCTTCCGTCTTGTGCGGCGAGGTGCTGAGCCATTGTGCGTTCAGACTGTTCGCAGCAACGCCACGATCGAACGCGAGAATCGAGTCAGCCGAGTTTTGCCAGACATGCTTCCCGGCATAACCATAGCTGACGTTACTGTTGGCCAGCCCGTTGGCACCAACAAACGTGGCCTTCGGGCCGCCCGTCTTCGAATCGCTGGGGCACCAGAAGATCTTGCCCGATGCCGTCACGTTGGTCAGCAGATTGAACGCACCTTCCGCCGTTGTCGTCGCGATATCGGGGCACTTCTCGCTGTACAGATCCGAGTA
>CAZHLM010000017.1:0-50022 GCA_964533295.1 uncultured Verrucomicrobiota bacterium | reverse complement strand
TGTCGTGTCGTGTCGTGTCAGGCAGAAGCCTGACCGGCTGCGTACGGCTCTTTGCGTCCGATTGGCTAACGTGACGCCTCATGCCATCGCTCTCCCAACGTCGCCACCCATACACCGCCTCCACTACCGCCGTCAAAAAGAAAATATCAGTGACCGGCCGGGGCCATGCTTCTCCATTACCGTTCGCGAGGTGCGGGCCTGATGCGTTTCAACGGCATTGCGGCTACGTGCACCTAACAAAACCGAAGCTTCTGTTGTGGGAGCGCCCTTCTGGGCGCGACTGGTGGCGCGAGCGTCCCCGCGAGCGGAGTGTCACGCCCCGCCTCGTGGGGACGCTCGGCCCACCGGCTCTCCCGAGACAGTCGCGGGCAGAAGCCCGCTCCCACAAGGAATTTTGTCAGGCGCTCTTGGCCGGAACGATGCCGCCGGACCCCCCTCACCCTGACCCTTTGCGGAGAACCGCGTCTCGCGGACTCGGCTCCCCCGCACGCGGGGAGAGGGAAACCGGTGTGAGAATCCAACGCACCAATCAGGGACCTCCCGCGCGTGCACAACGTGAATTCCCTCTCCCCATCTGATGGGGAGAGGGTCAGGGTGAGGGGTTTTCCAACTGCATCGTTCCGGCTTGGAGCGTGGTGAAAGCCGCGCCGAGTTCGGCGATGAGATCTGTCGTCTGCATCGCGATCTCGCTGTGGCGACGGCGCGCCAGATCACCGGCCAGCCCGTGCACGTGCACCGCCGCTCGCGCCGCGTCCGTCAGCGTCAAACCCTGCGCCAGCAACGCGCCGATCATTCCGGTCAACGCATCGCCCATCCCGCCTTTGGCCATGCCGGGATTGCCGGTCCAGTTCACCCACAACGGCCCGGCCGCATCCGTCACCACCGTCCCGGCGCCTTTCAACACCACCGTCACGTTGTGCTGCCGGGCAAATGTCCGCGCCGTTTCCCAACGATCCCCGACCGGCTGGCCCGTCAAGCGCGCCATCTCGCCGGGGTGCGGCGTCAGCACACAGCGCGCGCCTTTCAACACGCCGAGTTGACCGGCCAGCGCGTTCAACGCATCCGCATCCAGCACCAGCGGTTTGCCGCTGCCGGTAATCAACGGAAACAACCACGGCACCTCCCGGCCGATCCCCGGCCCGACTGCCAGCGCGTCGAACATTGCATAATCCAGATTCTCCAACGGTCGCGGCATCACTTCGGGCGGACACTGTGCGGCCACGATCGGATAAATCCCGCGCGGCACCGCCAACGTCACCAGCCCGGCCCCCGACCGGGCCGCCGCGCTCGCGCACAACACCGGCGCGCCCGTGTATCCTTCACTACCGGCCACGATCAACAACCGGCCAAAATCTCCCTTGTGCGCCGAGCGTCGCCGCGGCGGCAACAACGGCTTCACATCCGCCGCCGTGATCAACTCCACTTCCGTCACCACCCCGCCGCTGTCCAGCCCGATGTCCGCCACCACAATCTCGCCGACAACATCCGGCGCCCGCAACAAATCCACCTTCGGCAACCCCATCGTCACCGTCAGCGTCGCCCGCACGCAGGTCGCCGTGCCCAAACCCGACGGCACATCAATCGCCACCACCGGCGCGGTCTGCTCGTTGATGAACCGGATGGCTGCGGCGAACGGCTCGCGCACTTCGCCTTTCAACCCGATGCCCAACAACCCGTCCAGCACCACCGCCGGCCGCGCCGGCCCGCGTTTCGGCAACGGCCAATCGTAAACCGGTATCTGGCCGAGCTTGCGCAGTTGCCGGCGGGCGGCCTCGCCCAACTCCTCGCGTGTGCTCAGCAACACCACCGTCACCGCACAACCGGCTCCCGCCAACAACCGCGCTGCGACAAACGCATCGCCGCCGTTGTTGCCTTTGCCGGCAAACACCCACACGCTGCGCTTCCCACTGGCCGGCAACAACGACTGTACCGCCTGCGCCACCGCCGCCCCCGCCCGCTCCATCAACACCTCCACCGGCGTCCCTGCCGCAATCGCGCGCGCGTCCAACTCCCGCATCTGCTCGGCCGTCACCGCTTTCACACCGCGCAGTGTAATGACCGGCTTCCACTCCCGCAACCCCAGAGCCGCCGCCGCCGTGTCCGTCTCCCCGCGAGCGGGGAGAGGGGAACCGGTACGAATCTCCACAGCAGCAAACAGATTCCCTCTCCCCATTTGATGAGGAGAGGGTCCGGGTGAGGGGCGTTGCCGTTGAAGCCGGTCGTTCGGCTAGTACGCGCGAGCGTACCGGAGTTCTTCGTAATGGCCGGGGACCCAGACTCTGGTCTCGACCCACTCGCATCGTTCCGGCACCCACACGCGCCGGCGGCACTCGGGTTTGATCACCACGTACTGCCAGCCGCCGCACCGGCCGCGCACCCAGCCATACTCGGCCGGCGTTACTTCTTCCCGCCAAAAGCCGGGATGCACCACCTTTTCCCGACGCACCTCGTAATGCCCGGCCACCCACTGCCGCGGCGGTTCACAACGCGGCGGCCGATGCGACGCGCTGGCGACCGAGAAATGAAATCCCTCGTGCGCGAAGTTGAAGAAGAAACTCACCGCATCCCGACCGCGCCGGCACGGCCGATCATCATCGTCGGCCCGCGCGTTCGGCGCGATCGTCACCGCCGCCAGTCCGATCCCGAACACCGCTGCTGCTTTCCAAATCGCGTTCATCTGCTTGCGCTCCTTTCGTTGGTTTGCGCTGCTGCTCGTTCGACGGGGCGCCGGTACGCTTATTCAGCCAAGCCGTAAGTTGCGTGGGCGGCTTGACTTGCCCCCGCAAGGCGCTAACTATGCCGCCGTGAAAATTTTCCCATTCGGTTTGGCCCTGGCGCTGGCGCTGACAACCGCCGGCTGCAAAAAAGCGGAGCCACCGGCTCCGCCGCCGCCACCGCCGCCGCCCGCGCCGGCGGCGATGCCCCCCGGCCACCCGCCCATCGGCGACGACATGCGCGGCCAAACCGTGCCGGGCGCGGCGCTGACCAGCGCGCCCAATCCACAATGGTCGCCGCCGGCTCACTGGCGGTTGCAACCAGCGGCCCCGATGCGCCGCGCGACGTTTCAGGTGCCGGGCGCGGACGGACAGACCGCCGAAGTTGTCGTCAGCGCCTTTCCCGGCGAGGTCGGCGGGTTGCCGGCCAACCTCAATCGCTGGCGCAGCCAGGTCGGTCTCGGCCCGGTCGGCGAGGAAGACGTCGGACGACTGGCCGGTACGCTCGATTTCAACGGCATCACCGGCACGGTCGTGGATTTTGCCGGCCCCCAACAGCGGATGGTCGTCGTCATCCTGCCGCACGCCGGTGATTCGTGGTTTTTCAAACTGACCGGCCCGGGGCCGGTCGTGGCGGCCGAGAAAGTGAATCTGATTCAATTCGTGAAATCCGTGAGGTTCTGATCATGTACAACTGGGAAGCGGAGTTTCGCCGTTGCTACGACCACGCGCTGAAATGCTACCAGGCCGGTGAGCGCGACGCGGGCCGGTATTTTCCGAAAACCGACGCGGCGTTTCTGGCCGCCATCGGGATCACACCGCAGGAAATGCTCGATTACGCCGAGGACGCCGCCGAATTGTCCTACGGCGATGCGTTGCTGATCACGGCGGCGCGACGCGATTATTTCCTCGTCGTCCAGCAGGGCAAACCGACCGGCCGCACGATCGCGATGGCGGACGTGCCGCCGAAAGACGCGGCGGTGGCCGGGTTTGTCTGGCTGCCGCGCATCATTGTGAAAGCCCGCGCCAAATTGCGCGGCGAGATGCCGCCCGAGTTGATGTACGGTTGCGGCGGCGACCGGGCGTTCCTGAAAAAAGTAAACATCCATCCCGCCGACTTCCTGCGATTCGTCTGGTCGGCGCGGGACGATGATCAGAAGATCATCGCGTACGTGCAACGCTGCGCCGCTGGCTGAGCCACGCATCCAGCGGCCGCAATGCCGCCAGATAAACCGCGTACACGGCAAACAACGTCATCTGACACGTCAGCTTCGCGATGAGCGTGTGGCCGTGGAACGGTTGCAGCAGGCCCTCGCCCAACAGATCCACCGCCGCCGCCACGCAGAAAAATTTTGTCAGCCACAACCCGACCCGCGGCCACAGCCAAGCGCTCCACGCCACCAGCCCGGTCACGGCGACGGCCGTGCTCGCGTAATAGAACGCCAGCGACGGCGGTGGCTGTTGATTCCAGAGCCAGTGACAGACCAAGCCGGTCAGGGTGAGCGACAACAGCGCGACGACGTCCCACTTCGTTGACTTCATGCTGGTTTATCCCGCATATAAGACGCCCATGCAACCCCTGACGATTCATCTGATTCCCAATGCCCATCTCGATCCCGTCTGGCTTTGGGACTGGCGCGAAGGTCTCAACACCGCCTGGCAAACCTGTCGCACCGTGCTCGATCTGATGGACGAGTTTCCCGAACTGACCTTCATCCGCGGCGAAAGCGCCGTCTATCAACACATCGAGCAACACGACCCGGTCACGTTCCGTCGGATCGCCCGGATGATCCGCGCCGGCCGCTGGGACATTGTCGGCGGCACCGTCATCCAACCCGACACCAACCTGCCGGCCACGGAAACGTTCCTGCGTCAGTTCAGCCGCGGGCAATCCTATTTCCTCGCAAAATTTCGCCAGCGCGTCCGCGTCGCGTGGGCGGCGGACTCCTTCGGTCACAGTGCCGGCCTGCCGAACATCCTCGTCGCGGCCGGTATCGAAAACATCGCGTTCACCCGCACCGGCAACGTACGCCCGCCCGAACCGGCGTTCTGGTGGGAAAGCCCGACCGGGGCGCGCGTGCTGGCCTACCGGCCGCCGGTCGGCTGGTACGGTTGCGAACGGGACGAACTGCCGCGGCGTTTCGACGAAGTGCTCGCCGCCGCCGCCCAAAGCCGCCTGCGCCACATCGGCCTGTTCTTCGGCCTCGGCAATCACGGCGGTGGGCCGACCCGCCGGCACCTGCTCGATGTCCGCGCTTGGACGCGGGCGCATCCGGAAGTGCGCGTCGTCTATTCCGGCCTCCACCGGTTGTTCGACGCGATTCGCGCGGAGCAGACCGACCTGCCGGTGCATCGCGGCGAATTGAATTTCTGTCTGCGCGGCTGCTACGCGTCGGCGGCCAAACTCAAGTTCGCCTACCGGAAAGCGGAGGCGCTCGTCAACCGCGCGGAACGCCTCGTCGCGCTGACCGGCGCGAAGTCGGACCTGACCGCCGCCACCGATGCCGTGCTGTTCAACTCATTCCACGACATCCTGCCCGGCAGCAGCATCGAACGCGCTCTCGACGATCAACTCGCCCAGCTCGGCGGCGCGCTCCACCTCGCGCAACGCGCCGAACTGCGCGCGCTCAACGCGCTGGCCGCGCGCGTGGACACCACCGTCCCGCGCGTCACGGGCGATCATCCCGCGGCCACACCGTTCCTCGTCTGGAATCCGCACCCGCACGAGTTTACCGGCCACGTCGAACTGGAAGCCTGTCTCGACGCGCGGCCGTTGTTCGGCTACCGGGGTCGCCCGCGCGAGGTGCCGATCGAAGTGCGCGGACCGACCGGCAAGCCGGTCGCCTTTCAAGAAATCGCCCACGAACATCTTTTTTTTCCGACGGATCCGTGGCGCAAACGTGTGGTGGTGCCGGTCACGCTCCCGCCGCTCGGCTGGGCCGTGTACTCGCTCGGCTGGGTCGAAGGCGCGCCCCGACCGGCCACGGACACGTTGGCCGCCGTCGTGCAGATAACCGGGGACGAGGTGGTGTTGTGGGACCGCGTCCGACTCCGCGCCATCACCGTCGAGGATCCGGGCGGCGCGTGGGGCGACTTCGACGAGAAAGCCGTCAACCTGCAACAACTCCGTCATCGCTGGCAGATCAGCCGCGTCGAAGAACTCGAGACCGGCCCCGAACGCCGCACCTGGTGGGTGAGATGGTTGGCCGGTCACTCGCGCATGGAATGGTTCATCCGCCAGTACCGTGGACGCGATGCGGTGGAATTCGACGCCCGCGTGCTCTGGAACGAAACCGGGGCGCGCCTCAAACTGGTTTGCTCCGATTTCGGGGACACGGCCGAATACGACGTGCCCGGCGGAACCGTTACGCGCGGCGAACTCGGCGAGGTGCCCGGCGGTCGCTGGGTGCGGGGCCGGTACGGCTTTGCCAGCGACGCGCTGTACAATTTCAATCTCTACGCCGGCACTCTCCAAGCCACCGTCTGCCGCGCCACCAAGTACGCGTGGGGCGGCAGCGATGACGTGTTGAAAGAGCCGTGGCATCCCGCGGTGGATGCCGGTGAGTTGAAGTTCCGCTTCCGGCTCGCGCCCGATACAACCCACCTCGCCCGGCTGGCGCGCGAGCTGGAAATGCCGCCGCTCGTCCAGATCGTGCCGGCCAAACCCGGCGCGTGGCCCCGCCGCGGCACGCTCGGCGCCGCCAACGTCACCCTGCTGGCATTGCGTGGCGAAGGCCGGCACCTGTTCATTCGCGTCCAGAACGAAACGTCCCAGCGACGCACCGCCAGATTCCGCGGCGTCACGCTCGGCGCGCTGCGCCCCGGCGAAATCGCCACCTACCGGCTCACCGGCAAAAAAGCCGCGCGCGTCGGCGGGAGCGCGCTGTGAGTGCACCGCAAGTCTTGATCTGGTCCGAAATTGCAGGGCGCGAATCCCTGTCGTTTAGGGTTCGCGCCGCGACCATGATTCACACTCCAAACCAACGGCGGGCAGCCCAGACGACAGGCATGCCCGCCCTACAAAACTTGCGGCGCGTGTCGGCGGGAGCGCGCTGTGAGTGCACCGCAAGTCTTGATCTGGTCCGAAATTGCAGGGCGCGAATCCCTGTCGTTTAGGGTTCGCGCCGCGACCATGATTCACACTCCAAACCAACGGCGGGCAGCCCAGACGACAGGCATGCCCGCCCTACAAAACTTGCGACGCGCCCCCGCGCTGTGAGTCGCGGAGGTTGCCGTTCCCTTGCGCAGGGAAATCGGATAGGTTGCCGGCATGCGGTGGATGTTGATCAGCGGGTTGTGCGTCGGGGCCGTGTTCGCCGGGCCGCCCTCGGGGACGGTCCAATCCACCCGGCTGTACACACCGCCGGACCCGGCCGCCCGCGGCGGGATTCGCGGCACGACAGACACCGCGGTGGAGGCGGTGTTCGCCATTCCGATCCATGATCCGAGCAAGGTGTACCGGGCCGAACTCAGCGGCGGGGGAAGAGAGTTTTCCTTCCGGGGATTGCCGGTCGGCAAATACGATCTGCTGGTGTTGTGCGCCGACCGGTTTTACGAAGGATTCACGCTGACGCGCGAGTCGGACACGTTGACCGACCGCGATCGCGCCGCGATCAAAGAAACGATCGGGCGGGCGGTGCCGTTTTTTGATACGAAGCAGATTCATCGCGTGGCCGGCACGACCGGGTCGGCGGGGAACGCGCGGTGCGTGTTGCAGGAGTTGCGCACGGGCTTGATCCTGGCGCAGTCGGCGGAGGAGTTGAAGAACACGCAGATCCGCAGCCTCAAGTTGGCGTGGCTGGAGGATGTGGGGGCAACCGGCTGGCAGTTGATCAACACGCGCGAGTTGGTGCGGCAAGAGGTCACCGGCGCGATGCCGAAAGGAATCTTGCCGCACCAGCACGATCCCCGGCTCGGCAACATCCGCGTCACCGACGACATCAAAGACCTCGGCCCGCTCCTCCTGCCCCCGCCGCCTGCTGGCCGGTACGCGCCCAGCCGGTAGGCGGCAGCCGCTGGTCATCACGCGCGAATTGGTGGGACGCGGTCTGTTCACGACTTGGCGACCCACGATTGCCTCTGCCAGTTGTTGCCCTTTTACGGTAGCATGCGCGGGATCAAATGATGCGATATTGCCGGTGTTGAACGTCCCCAGAGAGATCGCGTTGTTGCAGACGGCGCGCATCCCCGTCGTTTGGGGTGCGCGCCGCGAGTGTGGCTCCGGCGTGAAACCCAACGGCGGGCAGCCTGGACGACAGGCCTGCCCGCCGCACAACACTTGCGGTGCGCCCCCGTGGTGAAGCAGCAGAAAACCGGCTGGAAACTTCCGGTGACGTGTGACACCCTCGCCGCGCGATGGAACCGGCGCTGGCCAAGTTGACCTGTTTGAGCGGCACGCATGTCGGCCGGGTTTATGAGCTGGCGGTGCCGGTCGCCTTGTTGGGCCGGCAGGCGGATTGTTCGGTGGTGCTCGACGATTTGGCTGCCTCCGGTCATCACGCCGAACTGCGCTGGGAACGCGGCGCGTGGGTGTTGACCGATTTGAAAAGCTCCAACGGCACGTCTGTCAACGGCCGCGAAATCACCTCGGTGACCTTGCGCAACGGGGATTTGATCGAAATCGGGAAGACCCGGTTTCGGTTTCAGGACGCCACCGCGCTGCAACCGACGGATGACGATCTGTTGCTCGTCGAGCAGATGCGGCAGCGAACACAGTTGATCCGCGAGGAAGTCGGCAAGGTCATCGTCGGGCAGCAGGAAGTGCTCAACCAGATGTTGATGGCGATGATCGCCGGTGGGCATGCGCTGTTGGTCGGGATGCCGGGCATGGCCAAAACGCTGATGGTGCGGACGATTGCCAAGGTGCTCGACTTGAATTTCAAGCGGGTCCAATTCACGCCGGATTTGATGCCGACCGACATTACCGGCACGGAAGTGTTGGAGACGAACCGCGACACGGGCGAGCGGGAGTTCCGCTTCATCCGCGGGCCGATTTTCTGCAACCTGTTGCTGGCCGACGAAATTAACCGCACCCCGCCGAAAACACAGGCGGCGTTGCTGGAGGCGATGCAGGAACACCGCGTCACCGTCGGCAGCGCGACGTTCACGCTGGAGGAACCGTTCTTCGTGCTGGCGACGCAAAACCCGATCGAACAGGAGGGGACCTATCCGCTGCCGGAGGCGCAGCTCGACCGGTTCATGTTCAACATCTGGGTGGACTACCCGCTGGAGCATGAAGAAGAACAAATCGTCAGCGCCACCACCGTCGCCTCCGTCGCCGAGCCGGCCCGGGTGATCTCGCGCCAGCAGGTGCTGCAGTTGCAGCAGACCGTCCGCAAAATCCCCGTTTCGCCGCACGTCGTGAAATACACCACGCGGTTGGTGCGCGCCTCCCGGCCCGGCGATCCGCGCGCGCCGGACTTCATCAAACAATACGTCAGCACCGGGGCCGGCCCGCGCGCGAGCCAGTTTCTGATTCTCGCCGCCAAAGCCCGCGCCGTGCTGGAAGGTCGCATCCACGTCAGTTGCGCCGACATCCGGGCGGCCGCCAGCCCGGTGCTGCGGCACCGCATCCTCACCAACTTCGCCGCCGACAGCGAAGCCATCACTTCGCTGGACTTGGTCAAGCGGCTGGTAACGGCCATCGAGGAACCTTCCGAAAAGGATTACGCGGCCCCAGCCGGAACGATGCCGTTGGAACATCCCTCACCCTGACCCTCTCCCCACGCGCGCGGGGGAGCCGAGTCCGCGAGACGCGGTTCTCCGCAAAGGGGCGGGGCGAGGGGCCGCCGCGTTTCTGCTGCATCGTTCCAGCCGCGAGCGTCTCTGGAGAGTCGTTTCGGGTGTCGCCACGCCTTTGTGAGGCGCGGATTTTGGGGCGACATCGCGTTCCACGCACGCGCAACTGCGGGCTTGCGTTTGGGTGGTCGTTGGGCAAAGACTCCCGCCATGTTCGTGGAAGAGACAACGTTGCTGTTCGCTCCGCCCCGGTTGCCGGCGCAGCGGCTGGCGGAATTTTCCCTGAGTGACGCCGTGTCGGCCTACCGGCAGTTGGACGGCTCGGAGACGGTCGAGTTGCGCCAGGGATGGTACCGGGAAACCGAACCGTTTTTCCGGCCCGGCCGCGTGCGGACGGGCTGGACCAGAACCACCTTGATCGTCGCCGCGGAACTGGAGGACGCGGACATTTTCAACCCAACCACGGCGTTCAACGATCCGGCCTTCACCACGGGCGATGTCTTTGAGATTTTTTTGCGGCCGGAAACGCAAGAGGCCTACTACGAATTTCACATTTCGCCCCACAACCAGCAATTTCAGTTGCGCATCCCCTCCGGCGTCGCTTTTCAACTGGCGCGCGGCAGCGGCTCGATTGACCACTGGAAGATTCGCGAACCGGTTCTGTCCAGCCGCACCACGATTCGCGCGGCGGAAAAAAAATGGTGGGTCGCCGCGGTCATCCCCTTCGACCTGGTGGCCGGGCGCAGTTCGGTCACGGCGGGGTCGCGCTGGCGGTTCTCGTTCTGCCGGTACGATTACACGCGCGGTTCTCCCCGGCCGATTCTCAGTTCTTCTTCCCCCCATCCGCAGGCGGATTTTCACCGGCAAGCGGAATGGGGCACGCTTCTCTTCGCGGAGTAACGGCGCGTCATCGCGCCGCGCCCGCGGGGGCGCGTCGGCACGCGAATCGCTATTTGGCCCCCTGATGCAAGGGCGACTTCTCAACTGGGCGATTGCGCATCACCGTCGCACGATTCAGCAAAATCCCGAACAACCCAAGGCGTGGTCAAAATTGTACTCCACCTGCGCCGAGCACGGGCGCGAGTCGGAGTTTATTGCGTTCTGCCAGGACATGCTGCGGGCCGAGCCGGGCAACCATCACGCGTGGACGTTGCTGCAACTGGCGGCCAAAAACCAGCCGACCGCCCTCAGCCTGCCGGAGTTCGCCAAGGAAATCGTCCGCCTCCACCCCGACAACCCCCGGGCCTGGGATCATCTCGATCTGGCGTTTGCCCCGCTGCCGGCCGAAGCGGAATTGAAGGAGTTTTACCGCGAAATTGCGAAGGCGCACCCGGACAGCATCACCGCCTGGTCGCGGCTGGCCGCCATTCACAAACGTGAGGGCAAATACGCCGAACTTGTCACCGACTGCCTCGAACTTCTCAAGCTCAACCCCGAAGACCCGCAAGCCTGGTGCAGCCTCGGCGACGCGTACGCCGCCCAACGCAAATTCTCCCGCGCCACGTCCGCCTACGAAAAAGCCATCGAGCTTCGCCCCGGCCACCTCAGCGCGTGGAACAGCCTCGGCAATGTGCTCCACACCCAGGGCAAGTTCGACCAAGCCATCGAGGCCTACCAAAAAGCCATCGAACTCGACCCGCACGACGCCAGTCCGTGGGTCTGGCTCTGCCTGACCTACCTCGAAACCGGCCAGCATCCAAAGGCGCAGGAAGCCGTCAAAAAAGTGCAGAAGCATTTGCCCATCGTCGCCCACATGCTCAGCGAGGAAGTCACCCGCGCCAGCCAGGAAAAACCGGTAACCACCGCCGCTCAGGCTGGTTTCAGAATGCTGACCCGCGTGTCGCCGTAAATCGCCTCGCGCGTCAACTCCCACGGCGGCCCGATCACCAACACATCGCGCTTCGCCGACTCCACGACCAGCCAGTCGGCGCGCACACCCGCGGCGAGTAGTTGCTGGGCCACCGCGCCGTACGGCGGGTCGGCCAGCGCCACCTCGAATTTCTCGCCGCGCCGCAGATACCGGAACACATCCTCGCGCACCACGACCGGCTCAATCCCGCCCCGGCGGACAAACTCCGCCACATTCTGTTCCAATGACTGCAGCGCCGCCCGGTTCTGCTCGACGAACGTCACGCTCCGCGCGCCGCGGCTCGCCGCCTCCAAGCCGAGCGCGCCTGTCCCGGCAAACAAATCCAACACCGCCGCCCCCACCACCCGCTCGCCGAGGCTGGAAAAGATCGCTTCGCGCACCCGGTCCGAAGTCGGCCGCGTCACGCTCCCGCGGGGCACGACGAGCGGCATTCCGCGCGCAAGGCCGGCAATGATGCGCATCAGTTAAAAAGTTTCTTCAGCCCCTTGTCGAGCAACTGCTGACCGGCTCCTTTCAGCAGGCGTTGCGACAGATCCGTCTTGGGCGCGTCGTAGGGGCCGGTGACGTTGAACTCGATCGTCAGGAAACCGTCGTCGCGTCGGGTGAAGGCGCGGCGGATTTCGTTGGGCGCTTTGGCGAGCAGACCTTCCGCCAACGCCAGCGTGAAGGTGTGTTGAAGCGTGTAGGTTTCCAGGTTCATCGCGCCGCTGCCGGTGATTTGGACGAGCGGTGATGTCAGCTTGATGACCGGGTTCTGCATCACGTTGTTGGCCAGCGTGTACTCCAGGACGCACTCGCGAAACTGCAGATTCTGCAACTCCGCCACCTGCAACAGCGTGCCGAGCAGGTTCAGCAGCGGAACGCCGGTGAGTTGACCATTCACGATTTCCGCCCGGCCGCCGCCGCTAATCGTCGGCAACCCGCCGGTGCCTTCGAGCTTCGCGGTGAGTTGCAGTTTGCCGGTCATGCTCGGCTTCGCGCCCATCTCCCGCAGCAACGTCGCCACGTCGCTGTCGCGGCCGGTCAGGTCCACGAGATAGCGGAACCCGCCCGTCGTTCGCACCGTCAACCCGCCGGACACTGAGCCGCCGGCAAACTGGCCGGACAACGGCGCGAGTTGGATGTCGTCGCCCATGGTCACCGGGGCGGTGACGTTGCGGACGAAAATCGCGTTGGCGACATTGATCTCAGCGATTCGCGCATCACCGCGCCCGGTCAGTTTGTTGCCGGTCAGCGCCACGCTCGTGTCCAACCCCAACCCCGCCAGTTTCACCAGCAGCTTGCCGGTATCGGTGGCCAGGGAGACTTCGCCATCGCGAATCGTGATGGCCGACAAATCCACATCGAATCGCGTGCCGCCAGTGCTGCCGGTTTTCGGCGGAGCGCTGGTGGCGGTTGCGCCGCCGAGTTTCTCGTAATTGAACGCACCGGCTTGATCGCGCACGAGCGCCACGACCGGCTTTCCGATCGCCAATTTCTGGACCGCCACCGTTTTGCGCAACAGGGGCAGCAGCCGGTAGCGCAACACGAACGATTCCGCCGTCAGCAGGTTGCCGCGAAACGGGGGCGGATTGGCCACCGCGATCCCCCGCAACGTCACCCCGCGCCACAACGACACCTCCAGCTCCGTCAGCGTCACGTTCGAGCCGAGCGCAGTCTGCGCGCTGCGGCGCGCGAGATCCCGGAAATCCGGCGACTGCAGGAATCGGTTCAAGTACCACACCCCACCGGCCACGGCCAGCGCGAGGATGAGAATCAGGATGCCGAGAATCTTGATCGCTTTCATGTTTGGCTTGCTCCTTCGCGGCGGCTAGGATAGCCGAGAGTCGCTGCATGACCAAACAGATTGTCATCTTCAACCCGGCCGCCCGCGGCGAGAAAGCGCAGCGGCTGCGGAAATTCTTGGACGCTCACGCCGGTCCCGGCATCGCGCTGCGCCCCACCACCGGCCCCGGTCACGCCCGCGAACTGGCCGCCGCCGCCGTCGCCGAGGGCGCCACCACGTTTGTCGCCGCCGGTGGCGACGGCACGATCAACGAAGTCGTCAACGGTCTGGTCCCGCATCCCGTGCCGCTGGGTATTCTCCCGCTCGGCACCGCCAACGTCTTTGCGCGCGAGCTGGGCATTCCGTTGCGCCTGACCCGCGCGTGGGAGGTGGTGCAACGCCAGCGCGTCGCCACCGTGGATCTCGGCTGCGTCGAGGCGCAAGGGGTGCGCCGCTACTTCGTGCAACTGGCGGGCGTGGGTTTCGACGCCACCGCCATTCGCGAGACGAGTTGGGAACTGAAGAAGAAATTCGGCCCGCTCAGCTATCTCTGGGGCGGTCTGCGCACCCTCTGGCTCTGGCCCCACGCGCCCGCGGTGTTCATCGGCAACGGCCGGTTCTATGGCGGCCCGTTCAAATTGTTCCCCCAAGCGCAACTGGCCGATGGCCGGCTCGACATCTGCCGGCTGCCGCGCGCCAGCTTGTGGGGCGCGTTGCTGGTCGTGCTGGGCTGTCACACCGCGCGGCGCGACGTTGAGTATTTCCAGACCGAATCGTATGAGCACGACGGGGCGCAACCGTTTGAAGTGGACGGCGAATTGGCCGGCACCACCCCGGTCCGGTTCACCGTCGCGCCCCGCGCGCTGCGCGTCATTGTCCCGTGAGGCCACGATGCTCCGCGAGTTCCTCGCCTCCCCCGCCTACGCCATGGCCTGCCAGCAATACGACCGGGTCGCCGACCTGCTCGATCTGCCGCAAAGCGAACGCGACCGCACCAAATGGCCCCGCCGCGCCATCACCGTCTCCGTGCCGGTCCGCCTCGACAATGGCCGCACGGAGATCTTTCCCGGCTACCGGGTCCAACACCATCTCTCCGTCGGCCCCACCAAAGGCGGTCTGCGTTATCACCCCGATGTGACCGTCGGCGAAGTGGCCGCGCTGGCGATGTGGATGAGTTGGAAATGTTCCCTCTGCGGCCTGCCCTACGGCGGCGCCAAGGGCGGCGTCGCTTGCGATCCCCGCCACCTGAGCAAGGGCGAATTGGAGCGACTCACCCGCCGCTTCACGCAGGAGATGATCCCGTTCATCGGCCCGCACATTGACGTAATGGCGCCGGACCTCGGCACCAACGAGCAAACAATGGCGTGGATAATGGACACCTACTCGATGCACGTCGGCAACCCGGTCCCGCAAATCGTCACCGGCAAACCCGTCAACCTCGGCGGCAGCGCCGGCCGCCGCGAAGCCACGGGCCGCGGCGTCGCCTACCTCGTCAACCGCACCCTCGAAACTCTCGGCCTCGGTTCCGCCAACATTCGCATCGCCATTCAAGGATTCGGCAACGTCGGTTCCATCGCTGCCCAGCAACTCCACCGCTTCGGCGCGAAGATCATCGCCGTCAGCGACGTGACCGGCGGTCTCTACCGGGCCGACGGCCTCGACCCGAATGCGGTGCTCGATCATCTCGCCGCCGGTGGTCAACTCCGCGACTACCGCGAAGCCGACCCCATCACCAACGACCAGTTGCTCGGACTGGATTGCGATGTCCTCATCCCCGCCGCCCTCGAACGCCAGATTACCGGCGACAACGTCCGCAAACTCCGCTGCCGCGTCCTCGCCGAAGCCGCCAACGGCCCCACCACCGTCGAGGCCGACACCGTCCTCCGCGACCAGACCGACCTCACGCTCATTCCCGACGTGCTCTGCAACGCCGGCGGCGTCATCGTCAGCTACTTCGAATGGGTCCAAGACCTCCAAAGCTTCTTCTGGAGCGAAGCGGAAGTAAACGACAAGCTCTACCGCCAGCTCGAAGCCGCCCACCACCAAGTCACTCACTACGCCAAAAAAACCGGCTTCTACATCCGCGACGCCGCGCTGGCCCTCGGCATCTCCCGCATCGTCGAAGCCAAAAAACAGCGCGGCCTGTTCCCGTAATCCCTCACACTCCGCATCATGTAACCGCGATGCCCCGGCGCCCCAACATCGTGTTCTTCATCGCGGACGACCACCGCCACGACGCTCTCCATGTCGCCGGCGACCCCGTCGTCCAGACCCCGACGCTCGACACGCTCGCCGCGCGCGGCATGTTTTGCCGGCGCGCGCACACGATGGGCGGACTCAACGGGGCCGTCTGTATTCCCAGCCGGGCCGCGCTGCATACCGGCTGTCAAATCTTCCGGGCCTGTCCGCCGACCGCCGCGCAACCGTTGCCCGGCGGCTGCGTCCTGAACCCGGCGATCCCCACTCTCGGCGAAACATTTCGGCGCGCCGGCTACCACACGCATCTGATCGGCAAATGGCACAACGACACGGCGTCGCTGCAGCGCAGTTTCGCCAGCGGCGCGGAAATCTTCCTCGGTGGCATGGCCAATCCGTGGACCATCCGCGTCCGTGACTACGATCCCACCGGCAAGTACCCCGATACCGCGACCCGCACCGGCCCCCGGCATGCCACGGAACTGTTCGGCGATGCAGCTTGCCAGTTTCTCCGCGACTACCGGGAAGACCGGCCGTTTTTCCTCTACGTCGCGTTCACCGCACCGCACGACCCGCGCACCACGCTCCCGCAATACCACGCGCGATACCGCCCCGCGCAGATTCCCCTACCGGCCAACTTCATGCCCGCGCACCCGTTCGACAACGGCGAACTCGACATTCGCGACGAACGGCTCGCCCCGCGGCCGCGCACGCCCGAAGTCATCCGCCAACACCTCGCCGATTACTACGCCATGATCAGCCACCTCGATGCCGGCATCGCCCAAGTGCTCGCCACCCTCCGCGCCACCGGCCACGCCGACGACACGATTGTCGTTTACACCTCCGACCACGGTCTCGCCCTCGGTCAACACGGACTGATGGGCAAACAAAATGTTTACGACCACAGCGTTCGCATCCCCATGATCCTGGCCGGCCCCGGTATCCCCGCCGGCCAGGAACACACCGCCCCCGCCTACCTCTTCGATCTCTACCCCACACTCTGCCAACTCAGCGACGTCACCGTGCCCGCCGACCTCGATGGGCAATGCCTCGACCGGCCCCGCGACTACGTCGTCAGTCTTTACCAGGACCTCCATCGCATGATCAGCAATGGCCGGCACAAATTGATCCGTTACTACCGCTCCGCCACCACCGGCAAGGGGGTTGACCGCCTCCAGCTTTTCGACCTGCAAGCCGACCCGCACGAACTTTGCGATCTGTCGGCCGCCCCGCCCCACGCATCCGTGGTGAAAGATCTTTCCGAACGGCTCGCGGCGTGGCAGCGCGTCGCGGGCGATCCCTGTCACCTCCAGCCCCCGACTCAGATCGCCTGACAAAACCCCTTGTGGGAGCGGGCTTCCGCCCGCGACGTTCTCGGAACACCCAGCCGATCGCGCCCGGAAGGGCGCTCCCACGATAGAAGCTCCGTTCTGTTGGGCGCACGTAATACGAGTCTCCGGATGCGAGATTGGCCTCGCTGGAATGACGATCAACTCGCGACCGGTTTTACCCGTCATTGACCGCGCGGGTCGCCGCGGCGCATAATGCGCCCATGAACTACCGCCCGCTCGGACGTACCGGCGTCAAAGTCAGCGAACTCTGCCTCGGCTGCATGATGTTTGGCGCAAAGACGGAGTTGGAAGAGTCCTGCCGGATGATTGACCGCGCGCTCGACCTCGGCGTGAACTTCCTCGACACGGCCAATGTGTACTCGCGTGGCATTAGCGAAGAGGTTACCGGCGCAGCGCTCAAACGAAACGGCAAGCGCGACCGGGTGGTATTGGCGACCAAGGTTCACGGCCAGATGGCCGACGACGATCCCAACGCCTCCGGCAACAGCCGCCGCCACATCCTCCAACAATGCGACGCGTCGTTGCGCCGGCTGCAAACCGACTGGATTGATCTCTACCAACTCCACCGGCCCAGCACGGACATCCCGCTGGATGAAACGTTGCGCGCGCTCGACGACCTCATCCGCGCCGGCAAAGTCCGTTACATCGGCACCAGCACCTTCGCCGCCTGGCAAATCGTCGAAGCCCTCTGGATCGCCAAAGAACTCGGCCTGAACCGATTCGTCTGCGAACAACCGCCCTACAACCTCCTCGACCGCCGCATCGAACGCGAACTGATCCCCATGGCCCAAACCTACGGCCTCGCCCTCATCCCGTGGGCGCCGATCGCCAGCGGCTTCCTCACCGGCAAATACAAACGCAGCGGCCCCGATCCCGCCGACGCCCGCCTCAAACGCGACGACGCCGGCAAGTGGGGCTGGCGCAACTACACCGCCGCCTTCGACATCCTCGACCGTGTCGAACAACTCGCCCAAGCCAAAGGCTGCACCCCCAGCCAACTGGCCATCGCTTGGTGCGCCCAGCAACCCGGCATCACCAGCCCCATCGTCGGTCCGCGCACCATGGAGCAACTCGAAGACAATTTGAAAGCCGCCGAAGTCAAAATCACCGACGCCGACCGCCGCACGCTCGACGAAGTCGCCCCACCCGCCGGCGTCACTGTCCCCTACTACGAAGCCAACTTCGGCCCCCATCTCCACCGCTGGTAACACCGCCGCTCCTCCCTCCTTGCTCACATCCTCGAGACGATCGTCTCAACGAAGTGAACAAGGAGGCGGCACCGCGACGATCAGGGAACTCAACGATCGGCACGTGACATGACCGTAACCGCGCTGTTGGAGAATTGTAGCCACTTTTCGATTGACGGAATTGACTGCTTTCGGCTAGGAAAAGCGTGGGTGCTGTTAAAAGGGAGATGATCATGAGGATGAAGTGGTTGTCGGTCTTGGTCGCGGGTTATTGCTTGTCGGCCGGCTATGTTTCCGCGGCGGTGAGCAGCACGTTTGATACGGATGCGGAAGGTTGGACCGTCAACTTGGATGGAACCAACTTGACGTGGCACGCCAGCGGAGGGAATCCGGGCGGTTTCATCTCGGCGGATGATAATCCGATTGGGGTGACTTGGTACTTTCGGGCCCCGGCGAAGTTTTTGGGAAATCAATCGTCGGCCTTTGGGTTGTATCTCTGTTTCGACCTGAAGCAATTCGGGTCGGGTTTGCAGGAAGATGTTCCACCCGATGTGGTCTTGAGCAGCCCGACGATGGTCATTTTCGTGGATAACCTGCCGGCGCCGAATACGGACCCGGTGGCGCCGCCGGGTTCGAGCACGCCGTTTTCGCATTACGAAGTCAAACTGGACGCCACGGCTGGTTGGATGAAGATCGTAAATCCCTTCGGACCAGTCGTCGTTCCCGCCTCCGATGCGGATATTCTGGCGGTGCTGAGCAGTCTTACCAGCCTCAGCATCAAGGGTGAGTTTCGCCGCGACCTGGACTCCGGCAGTCTCGACAACGTGGTTTTGGGCTGCATTCCCGAGCCGTCGAGCGGCTTGCTGGTCCTGCTGGCCGGCAGTCTCCTCTCGGGCCTGCTGACGCGACGCCGGTAAGCTGTCGTTGAGCGGATCGTTTGCTCACGCCGCCCGGCGCGCCGGGCGGCGTGACGTTTTTGTGGAGAAACCATTCCGTTCGGCTGGTTCTGTTCCAGCCGCCGCCTCACGGATTATCGGCTTCTGAATCCGTTTCATCAAAGTGGGCTACCGGCGCCGGCGCGCCGGTGGGGATGCGGACGGACTCGACGAGGTCCTGCACCTTTTGCGATGGCGGTGGCGTCAGCCGGGAAACCACCATCGTCACCAGAAAATTCAACGCGCAGCCCACCACGCCGATCCCTTCCGCGCTGATCCCGAAAAACCACGGTCCCATCCACGGCTCGGCCGTGCCGAACACCTTGTCCGACCGGTTGCAAATCACATACACCGCCGTGAACGCCAACCCCACCACCATCCCCGCAATCGCGCCCTGCCGGTTCGTCCGTTTGTCGAAAATCCCCAGCAGGATCACCGGAAAAAAACTCGCCGCCGCAAACCCGAACGCGAATGCCACCACCTGCGCCACGAACCCGGGCGGGTTCATCCCGAAAAAACCGGCCGCGATGATCGCGATCAAAATCATGATCCGTCCGACCAACAACCGTTTCTTCTCCGGCGCGTGCGGATCCACAAAGTGAATGTACAAGTCGTGGGCGATCGAGGACGAGATCACCAGCAGCAATCCGGCCGCCGTGCTCAAGGCCGCCGCCAACCCACCGGCCGCCACCAACGCAATCACCCACGGCGCCAGCCCCGCCACTTCGGGCGTGGACAGCACAATGATGTCGCGGTCAATCGCCGCCTCGGCAAACTTCCCGCCGCGATGGTGCAGTTCCAAAACCCCGTTCGCATTCGCGTCCGTGAACGTCATCAAGCCGGTCTTCTGCCAACTCGTCGCCCACTCGATCGGTCGGCCCTCGCGGCGCAACTCCAAAATCTCGCGGCCCGAGGCCGCGTCGGTCTGGCGGCCGGCAATCTGCGCCCCGTGCAACGTGTGCAGCAGGTTGTAGCGTGCAAACATTGCCAGCGCCGGCGCCGTGGTGTAGAGCAACCCGATGAACAACAACGCCCAGCCGGCCGACCAACGCGCCGCGCGCACCGTCGGCACGGTGTAGAAGCGCACGATGATGTGCGGCAGCCCCGCCGTCCCGAGCATCAACGCCGCCGTGGTGCAAACCATGTCGAGCTTCGACAGCGACGCGAACGGCTGGGTGTACTCCGCGAAACCGAGATCGAGTTGAATCTGGTTCAGCCGCGCCACGATGTCGCTGGTGGTGAACGACCATTGCGGCAGCGACTGCCCGGTCAGCACCCGCGCGATGGCCACCGCGGGGACCAAGTACGCCAGGATCAACACCACATATTGCGCCACCTGCGTCCATGTAATCCCCTTCATCCCGCCGAGCACGGCGAAGAACGCCACAATCACCATCCCGATCACCACCCCGGTATTGATGTCCACCTCCAGAAACCGCGCGAACACAATCCCGACCCCGCGCATCTGCCCGGCCACATACGTCAGCGACACGAAGATCGCGCACAACGCCGCCACCACCCGCGCCGTCTCGCTCGCGTACCGTTCCCCGACAAAATCCGGCACGGTGAACTTCCCGAACTTCCGCAAGTACGGCGCCAGCAACAACGCCAGCAACACGTACCCGCCCGTCCACCCCATCAAATACATCGCGCCCTCGTAGCCGAGAAAACTGATCATGCCGGCCATCGAGATGAACGACGCCGCACTCATCCAGTCCGCCGCCGTGGCCGCGCCCTTGGCCACCGCCGGCACGCCGCGGCCAGCCGCGTAAAAGCCCGCCGAATCCGCCACCCGCGACCGCCAGCCGATGTAGAGGTAGAGCATGAACGTGACGGTAACCAGCACGTACGTCCAGGTTGTCACCGACCAGTGGAAAAACTCGCCCACCGGCTATTCCCCCACTCCGAATTTCCGGTCGAGCCGGTCCATGCGCCAGGCGTACACGAAAATCAAAATCACGAAGACATACATCGAGCCTTGGTTGGCAAACCAGTAGCCGACCGGCAACGACCCGATCCGAAATTGATTACACCACTCCACCAGCAAAATGCCGGCGCCATAAGAAACCGCGGCCCAAATCGCCAACAACAGCACGATCAGTCGAATGTTGGCGCGCCAATACGCACGACGCCTCTCCGGCGGAGACAAGTCAGCCATGCCGACGGAGAGAAAACAGGAACACCCTCGCAAAGTCAAGCCGCCGCACGTATAACGGTGCGGTTCAAACCTTTGGTCACCGCTCGCCCACTGACCTTGATTCTCTCCCCCGCGAACGGGGGAGAGGAAACCGGATTCCCTTTCCTCGTCACCGGGGAGAGAGTCAGGGTGAAGGGCTTCCCAATACGTTGAACCGCACCCCGCGTATCAAGCGGCCGCCATGAAAATCGTCGTCGCGCCCGACAAGTTCAAAGGCAGCCTCACCGCCGCCGAAGCGGCCCGGGCCATCGCCAACGGTGTGCACCCGGTCCTGCCGCACGCGCAACTCATTCTCCATCCACTGGCGGACGGCGGTGACGGCACCGCCGCCGTCCTCTACACCGCCCTCGGCGGTGAATGGATCGAACGGCGTGTCACCGGGCCGCTGCCCAAGATACCTGGCAGCGCCAGGTATCTTTGGCTCGCGCCGACCCGGTGGGCCGTGATCGAAATGGCCGCCGCCAGCGGGCTGGCATTGGTGCCGGCGGAACAACGCGACCCGCTGCGAACCACCAGTTACGGCACCGGCGAACTGATCCGCGACGCTCTTGACCGCGCCGCGCGCCGCCTCTGGCTCGGCGTCGGCGGCAGCGCCACGGTGGACGGCGGCGTCGGCGCCGCCATGGCACTGGGTTGGAAGTTTCTCAATGCGGCCGGCCAGCCGGTCGGCCTCGGCGGCGGCGCGTTGCGCAAGATCACCCGGATCCTCCCACCAGCTAACGCCTCCCACCTTCCGCCTTCCACCTGCATCGAAGTGCTCTGCGACGTGGACAACCCGTTGTGCGGTCCACACGGCGCCGCCCGAATGTTCGGCCCGCAAAAAGGCGCCACCCCAGCCATGGTCGAAGAATTGGACGACGGCCTCGCGCACCTTGCCGGCCTCGTCCGCGAGCAGCTCGGGCGCGACCTTGCCACGCTGCCGGGCGCGGGCGCGGCCGGTGGTCTTGGTTTTGGCGCTGCTGCGTTTCTTGGCGCGCGGCTGGTTGGCGGCGCGGAAAAGATCATGGAACTGACCAGCTTCGATGACGCGCTGCGTGGAGCCGATTGGGTGATTACTGGCGAGGGTTGCTACGACGAACAATCCGCGCGCGGCAAAGTAGTGTCCGTTGTTCTTCAGCATGCCCGGCAACACGGCGTGAAGGTGGCGCTGCTGGCCGGTCGGCTCGCCATTCCGAACCCACCCGGCTTCGCTCTGGCCCGCGCTGTCTCGCCGGTCGGCATGCCGCTAGCCGAGGCGCTGGCGCGCGCCGCCGAGCTGCTGACCGCCGCCGCCCGCGACCTGGCTATTGCGGTAGAATCTCGCTGAGGGTCAGAGCGCGGTCGCCGAGGTGACGGTTGGCTTCGGTGAGTTTTTCGCGGCTGGAGACGACGCACGTGGCGGCTCGTGGCGTGGCTTGGTCGAGCACCCGCAGGACCGTTTCGCGGACCGCTTTGGGTGTGGCGCGTAAAGCGGTGGCATACCGGATTTCGCGCGCTTCGTTGGTGTCGCCGCGAAGGTACCGGGCCAGCGCGACGGCGGTGGCTTCGGCGGGGCGGATGGGTTTTTCGGCTTCTTTGGCGCTGCCGATGATGGCGCGGTCTATATCGGTCTGCGACCAGTTCTGGGCGGCGAGGTAGTCGCGGAGCCGGTCGAACACGGTCAGTGTCTCAACGATGTGCGGGTCGCGGTAGCTGAACTGGTAGAGCACACCCTGTGTGTCGTCGTGGACCAGGCCGGCGCCGTAGGCGTTGCCTTTGAAGCGGATTTCGGGCAGGTGGTAATCGAATCGCGCCAGATAGACGCCCAGCCGGAACAACGGGACATCCGGGTGCGCGAGGTGCGGTGCCGGCACGACCTGCGTGCAATACGCCACGGTCATCGGCCCGGCCAGTCCTTCGCGCGGCGGCGCGTCGAAGGGGGTGAAGGCGGGCGGCTGATCCACGACCGGCTCGTCGCGCATCCGGGCAGCCCAGTCGGCCAGATGACGTTCGAGCGCGTGGCCGACCGGATCGCTGCCGGTAAAGCTGATGGTCCAGCGCCGGCGGTCGCGGAGAAATTCCCGAATGCGCTCGATGCGTTCCATCAGGGCGGCGGCGTGGTGGTCGAAGTGGGTGGTTTGCTCTTCGACCACCCGCAGGGCGGCCGGGCTGAGGAACAATTCTTCGAGGGCGGCTTCGGGGCTGAGGCCGCGGGCGGCGTGGCGGCGGGCGGTGTTCAGGCCGTCGTTGAGCAGATTGGTGCGGTAGGCGGCGCGGGTCTGGATCATCACGTCGCGCAGCCGGGCATGGTCGCGCGGGTCCACGCCGAAGACGAGGTCGGTCAGCAGGGCCAAAGCCCGGTCGGCTTCTTCATCGAGCGTTTTCAGACTGAACCGCAAGCGGCGCAGGGTTCGGCCGGGGTCGGTGGCGTGACGCCAGAGGACGGGCTGGCACCAAAGTCCGCCGGTGCTGGCGGAGCGGCGTTCGGCGATTTGGGTGAAGGGTTGGCCGGCGGCGCCGAGCTTGTTCACAGCGTCGCAGAAGCGGGGCAGTGCAGCGCACAGGTCGAGCGGCAGGCCGGCCAGGTCCACGTCGCATTCGAAATAATTCACGCCGTTGGCGAAAACATCGTGGCGCAACGTGGTGAAGCCGGCCATGGTCGCGACGGTGGTGGGAATGTGGCGCGGCTTGGCCGGCAGGTCGGCGACTTTGAGTTGGGGCAGTTTGGCGAGCGCCTCGGGTGGGTTGGGGACGCCTTGCGCGGCTTCGAGCGCGGCGGCTTGTTGGGCGATGGCGGCGATTTGCTCGGCGGAGAACCGGGCGCGTTGTGTGGCCATTTTTTCGGCGAAGGCGGCATCGCGTTTGGCCTGAACCGTCCGGTCGGGGCGGAAGACGGCGAGCAGGCGGTGGGGATTGTCGAGCAGGCCGGTGCGGATGAGTTGGTTGAACAGCGCTGGATCGGCGGCGTAGCGTTGGCGGCAGTCGGCGAGGTGCTCGCGCATGCGCAGGTAGGTCAGCGGGTCGCCGTCGAACGGCCAGGTGTAGTTGCTGGCGTACAGCAGGTGCAGGGGGAAGAGCGTTTTGACTTCGAGGGTTTGATAGGCCAGTTGCTGGAACGCGGCAGCCACGCGGTCGGGCGCCAGGGGCGCGCCGGCGATGTGGACGAGGGTGTCGAGGACGAGTTTTTCAAATTGGCCGGCACGGTCCGGCTCGCTGCCTTTCAGGCCGACGTGGAAGGTGAATTCGTGGCCGGGATTGTCGGTGCCGGCCAGGAACAAGTCGGCGCCGAGTTGGGAATCAATCAGCGCCTTTTTCAACGGGGCGGCGTCGTCGCCGAGCAGGATCCGTTCGAGGACGTGCCAGGCGATGTAGTCGGCCGGGTCCAGCGCGTCGCCGACCAACCAGTTCAGGGTGAGAAAGGTTTTCGCGCCGGTATCTTCCGCGGCGCCGACCGGATATTCCGTTTCGAGGCGGCGCGGGGCGGGCCAGCGCGACTGGCGGGGAAGTTGGATGCTGACGGGCTGGCGGTCGAATTCGCGCAGCACAGGATCGAGAAAGGCGAGGTGTTCAGCGGTGGGAATGTCGCCGTAGAGGAAGAAGCGGGCGTTGCTGGGATGGTAGTAGGTTTGGTGGAAGCGGAGAAAATCCGCGTAGGTCAGATCGGGGATGTGGTCGGGGTCGCCGCCCGAGTTGCGGCCGAGCGGGGTGGCCGGGAACAGGCGGCGAACGGCTTCATCGGCGGCGAGTGATTCCGGCGAGGAATAGACGCCTTTCATTTCGTTGTACACGATGCCGGTGATCGTGAGGGAGGATTGGAGGTCGGCATTGTTTTCGAGCGCGAAATGATGGCCTTCGCGGCGGAAGGTGTCTTCTTTCAGCTCGGGATGAAACACGGCGTCAAGATAGACGGTGGCGAGGTTGAAGAAGTCTTTTTTGACGTTGGTGGCAATCGGGTAGGTGGTGAAGGCCTGATAGGTCATGGCGTTGATGAAGGTGGCCATGCTCATCTTGACCATCTCGAAGAACGGCTCTTTTACCGGGAACTTGCGCGACCCGCCGAGCACGGCGTGTTCGAGGATGTGCGGCACGCCGGTATCGTCGGGCGGCGGCGTGGGGAAGGTGACGGCGAAACCATTCTCCGTGTCGTGCGGGGCGAACACGTGCAGCAGGCGTGCCCCGGATTTGACGTGTTCGGCGCGGACCGCCGTGGCGCGCAGCGACGGCAGCGGTGTGACAGCGGTGATGCGAAAGCCATCTCGTACCTGACCCGGTTGCATAAGCGGCGAAGATGCCGCAACCGGCGGACAGCGTCCAGTGGATTTGCGGGGCTTGACGGGGGATGTGCCGTTCTTATAGTGGCGCCCGCTTGAAAGTGTCCGTCATTATTCCGGTGCGAAATGGAGGCGCGCCGTTGCGGCGGTGTCTGGGGCGGGTGCAATCCGCGCAGCCTCGGGCTGATGAGATCGTGGTGGTGGACGACGGCAGCACGGACGATTCGCGTCGGGTGGCGGAACAGTTTGGCGCCCGAGTGATCGCGCAACCGCACCCCGCCGGCCCCGCCGCCGCGCGCAACGCCGGCGCACGGGTCACCCACGGCGACATCTTGTTCTTCGTGGATGCGGATGTGGGAATTCGGCCGGATGCGGTGCGGTTGGTGCGGGAGACCTTCCAGCAATCGCCGGAGGTGGCGGCGGTGTTTGGCTCGTACGACGACCAGCCGGCGGAAGGCAACTTCCTGTCCCAATACAAAAATCTGCTCCACCATTACGTCCACCAGACCGGCAAGGAAGAGGCCGCGACGTTTTGGGCGGGCTGCGGCGCGGTGCGGCGGGAGGCGTTTGAGAAGGTGGGCGGGTTTGACGCCGCGAAGTATCCGCACGCCTCGATCGAGGACATCGAATTGGGCTACCGGCTGCGCGCGGCGGGCTACCGGATTCGCTTGTTGCGCACCTTGCAGGGAAAGCATTTCAAACGATGGACCTTCGGTTCCCTGGTGCGCGCTGATTTCTGCGGACGCGCGTTGCCGTGGTCGGAACTGGCGTTGCGCAACCGGCCGCTGCCGGACGACTTGAATCTGCGCACGGGCAGCCGCTGGAGCGTGGCGTTGATCTGGCTGTTGCCGCTGGCGCTGGCGGCCACCCTGTTCAGCCCCTGGGCGTGGGCCGCCGTGTCGGGGTGTGCGTTGGCGCTGCTGTTGCTCAACGCCGATGTGTACCTGTTTTTCGCGGAGAAACGCGGAGTGCTGTTCGCGCTTGGCGCGATCCCGTGGCATTGGGCATATTACTTTTATTCGGGAGCGGCGTTTGCGCGAAAATGGCTTGAGTTCACCTGCGCGCGCTTTCATCCTGCCCGGCCATGAAACGCGTGGACGGTCGCTCGCCGACGCAGCTTCGGCCGATTCAAATTCATCCTCACTATGTCGCGGCCCCGGCCGGCTCCGTGCTCATCGAGATGGGCCAGACCCGGGTGGTCTGCGCCGCCTCGGTGGAGGAAGGCGTCCCGCGGTGGATGAAGGATCAGAAAGTCACCGGCGGCTGGGTCACCGCGGAGTACTCCATGCTGCCCTTTTCCACCTCGCCGCGCAAAAGCCGGGAAATCAACCGCGGCCATCCCGAAGGACGCACGCAGGAAATCCAGCGACTCGTCGGGCGCGCCCTGCGTTCCGTGGTGGATTTGGAAAAACTCGGCCCGCGTACCGTATGGCTCGATTGCGATGTTCTGCAAGCCGACGGCGGGACGCGAACGGCGGCGATCACCGGCAGCTATGTGGCGCTGGCGCTGGCCTTGCGCAAACTGAGTCTGACCGAGGCCCTGACGGAATCGGTGGCCGCCGTGAGCGTGGGAATCCACCAGGGCACGGCGCTACTCGATCTCTGTTACGCGGAAGACTCCCAAGCCGACGTGGACATGAACGTCGTCATGACCGGCGCGGGACGGTTTGTCGAGGTGCAGGGCAGCGGTGAGGAAGCCACCTTCTCCGAAACCGAGTTGACGACATTGCTGCGGCTGGCCCGCCGCGGCATCAAGAAACTGACCGTCGCGCAGCGCGCCGCGCTGGCCTGAACTCACAGGTGCGGGGCGAGTTTTTTTTCGAGGTCTTTTTTGCCGGGCGCGCCGCGAATGGCTTCTTTCACCTGCCCGTCGCGAAACAGTAGCAGCGTGGGAATGGCGTTGATGCCGAATTTCATCGCCAGTTCCTGATTGTCGTCCACATTGACCTTGCCGACTTTGAGCTTGCCGGCTTTTTCCTCGGCAATCTCATCAATCAACGGACTGATCATCTTGCACGGGCCGCACCACGGCGCCCAAAAATCCACCAGCACCGGGCCGGTGGCCTTGACGACTTCTTGCTCAAAGTTAGCGCTACTGATTTCCAGAACGTGCTGGCTTGCCATGTCATTGGTCTCCCGCGGGGTGAGATGCCCCGCATCGAAAATCGTTTCGGACCGGGACGGCGTCAGCCGAAGGTCAGCATCGCCAGGTAGATGGCGACCGCCACGGACAACACCATCGCCGCCAACGCCAAGCCGCCTTGCGCGCCGCTCGGTTCGGCGGATGCCACCGCCACCGGTCCCGGTTGCGGCGCGGCCGCCACCGCCGGTGCGCTGGCGGGCGCGGCGTCCGGTTGTTTGAGCTTCACGGTCGGCCGCGGTGTTTCGGGTTGAACGGGTCGCGCGGCGGTGACCTGCACGCGCGAGGTGTCGGACTTTGGTTTGGGGGCTTCGGCGGGACGACCCATCACCGCCGTTTCCTTCTTCGCCTCGTCTTCGGAGGAAGCCGACGCGGGTTTCAATTTCACCGTGGCCGGGCCACCGGGAGCCGGCGCGCCGGTGGGACGACCCGACAGGCCGGGGGGTAAATTGATGCGGACAGTGTCCTTCTTGCTCTCATCATCTGGGTCAACTGGTTGCGGCTTTTGGTCGGCCATAATTATGTTCCCTCCGGAAAACGGACTGAAGAATACGCCGTCGGCGCCGATGGTGTCAATCGGTTAGTGTCGCCCGCGCGGATGGTCCGCCGCGGCGGCGACGCGCCGACCCGACCGGCGTGATTCGCCCCACTTGCGGTCGCAACAATATGCTTTCCCTAATCCCTGTTTCCCCGCTAGTATGCGCCGAGACTACTTTGATGGGTAGTCTGTCGTTGTGAGGGACACGATAACGGACCGCTTACGAAAGGCAGGAACTCATGTTGGTCAATGTTGTGAAAGAATTGCAGGCACGCAAAACACAGATTGCCGGCCAGATCGAAACTCTGGAGGCCGAGGCTGAGAAGATCGATCAGGCGTTGGCCGCCCTGAATGGTTTGGCCGGGGGACGGAACGTCTCGCTGCTGCGGCTGCGCGCGCTGGAGAAAGCCCGCGCCGCGCGATGGGCCAAACACTCGTCCGGGAGTGCCGCGCCGAAGAAACGGCGGAAAATGAGCCTGCTGGGCAAACTGCGAATCAAACTCGGCGCGTTGAACCGCTACGGAAAGAAGGAAGAAGCCAAACAATTGGCCGCCCGCATCGCCGAGCTGGAGGCTCAGGCTGCAAAGAAATAGGCCGGGTCGTTGGTCCGCGCAGACGAAACGGCTTCAGAACGCCATGCGACCCCAGCCGCGTTGGTCGGGTTGGCGGGGCGGCAGACCGAGGATTTCGCGGCCGAGATCCACATAGTACCGGTAGTTTTCCAGCGGCGTGCCGTTGGGGATCCGATGGTCGAGGCCAAACACCATCCCGGCACGCAGCGCGGGTTGGAGTTTGTACTCCAGCTCGCGGCGAATGGCGGCGCGGTCGCGGCGCAAAACATGTTTGTCAATGCCGCCGAGCATGGCCAGCCGCGAGCCGTACTGTTGCCGCACCGCCACGATGTCCATCCCCGCTGCCGGCTCCATTGGAAAGATGGAGGTCAGCCCGCCGTCCAGCAACGCGTCCAGTACCGGCTGGAGGTTGCCATCGCTATCCAGTTGAAACACGCGCGTGCCGCGCTCGGCGAGCATCTCCCAGATGCGGCGGTAATAGGGGCGGAAGTACGCGCGCACAATGTCGGGACCGACCAGCGGGCCGGACTTGCCGGCAAAGTCCTCGTGCACGGAAAGCTGGTCAATCCGCACCTCCCGCGACACACGCTCCAGCACGGCGAACGTCGTGTCGCTGAGGGTCTGCACAATGTCGGCCATCAGTTCCGGCTGGTCGTAGTACGCCAGGCAGGCCAGCTCCTCGCCCATCAACTCGCGGGCGGTGTCGAACGCGCCCGGCATCCCGGCCAACACCCACGCCTCGGCTTGCCGGGCACGGGCCATCTGCGCCGGGTCAATCCGATCGGGGGCAAACTCAAACATCGGTTTCAGCCGCCGCCAGTCGTCCATCGTTTTGACCGGGAAATTCAGCGGCAGCGGAATCGTCGCCGTGGCTTTGCAAAGTTTCACTGTCCGCCCGAGATAATCGCGTTGAACCAGATACTCGCTCGTTTCCTCCAGCGTCACCGGCGGCAGACCGCGGGGCGCCGTGTGACCGCCGCAGCCAATCACCGGCACGTAATCCCAATCGAACGCCGTGAGGTTGATCTCATCCTCGCTGGCACCCTGCGCCCGCCACTCGGCTTCCAGACCGACCAGCGGCCCGAACAACTCCGCGAACATCGGCCGCTCGACCGCGCCGAAGGTCATCAACTCCCGGTACTGTTCGCGGGACCAGCGCATCCTTGATTAACAGGTGACGTTTTTACCCTCGGCGCCAAACACGGCCAGTCGCTCTTCCGATTTGCATTTGCGCGCCGAAGCCGGCACGTAATGAAACTGCAACGCCTCGCGGCGGTGGGCGGACAGGTTGGCCGGTGTGCCGTGCAGCAACAGGCCGTCGAACAGCAGACAACCACCGGCCCGCAACGGCACGGCCGCAATCCGCTGGCCGAGGATGTCGGTGTCGCAGACCTGCCAGTCGCGTTTCTGCACATGCACGTGCGGTCCTGCGCGATGACTGCCGGGCACGACGTGCATGCAACCGTTTTCGGGCGTGGCATCATCCAGCGCAATCCAGACGCCGACGACCGGCGTGCCGAGCGGATAGTCGAAGTAGGCGTGGTCTTGATGCCACGGTTTTTCCCGACCGCGCGGCGGTTTCAGCAACGCCATCTCCTGCGCCAGCACCGGCGGTTCGCCCAGCAACCGCGCGACCATCCGGCGCAAGGCCGGGTGTTGTTCCAGCGCCTGCAGCCGGTGGTCGAACGCGGTGAAATCGAAAACCTTTCGCACCGCCGCATGGCGCTGCTCCGCCGTCAGCTCGGCGAGGCGGTCTTTGGCCCAGGCTTCGAACATCACGCCGGTAAAGCGCGGGATCTTGCCGGCGGTCAGGTCGCGCAGCGCGGCGGCGGCGGCGGCCACCTCGGCCGCGGTGAAAACATTTTCAAACGCCAGACAACCGCGCTCGCGGTACTCCGCCACAAGCGCGTCGCTGATCTCGCACCAACCCCGCCGGGTCGGCACCTGTTCCGTCGGCTGGTACAACGCGGGGTCGTGGGGCGCGGCGATTCCGTGGTCCGTCAAGGCAGCATTCTTTGGGGGCGTGCTCATGGCGGCAGGATGGCCGGTGCGGTTGCATTTGCCAATGGACGCCGGCTGGATTTTTTTGTGTATATCCGCCATGATGATGGCAGTGGGAATGGATTGGAGCAAAATCAACGTGACCGTCGGGCCGTGCGGACGGGTCCGTTGCGAGCCGGGCTGGCGGCTTGACCGGCAATGGTCGGCCAACCTGCGCGACTTTGATTTGTGGCTGGTCTGGGCCGGGCGGGGTCGGATGCAATTGCGGGAACGCGCCATTGAACTGCGGCCGGGCGTTTGTCTCTGGGCGCGGCCCGGCGGATTGTACCTCGGCGAGCAGGACCCGACCGACCGGCTCGGTGTGACCTACATTCATTTTGATTTGCGCGACTCGCGCGGTCGGCGCATTGCCGAGCGGGACCTGCCGGCCGAGATGCAGGAGGTGGATGACCTTCACTTATTCGATGCGGTGACCCGCCGGGTGGTGGAGCAGATGCAGGCGCAGCCACCGGCGACCGCCGCCGCGGCAAACTGGTTGCGGGCGTTGTTGATGGATTGGGAACGGGCTGGCCGCGGGGGCCGGGCGCCGCCAGGCGGCGTGACGCGGCGACAGTACCGGCAAATGGCGGAGTTGATGGCGCGGATTCGGGAACAGCCGGCGGAGGTGCCGGCGGTGGCGGCGCTGGCGCGCCAGGCCGGTTACAGCGTGGATCATTTTACGCGGCTGTTCAAGCAGGTGGCCGGGCGGGGACCGGAAGCGTTCATCATTCACGCCCGCGTGGTGCGCGCGCAACAGTTGTTGCGCGAGACGGAGTGGCCAGTCGGTGCGGTGGCGGAGGCGTTGGGTTATTGCGATCCGTATTTCTTTTCGCGGCAATTCAAGCAGCAGACCGGGCTGACGCCGCTGGCGTTTCGGCGGGGGGTGGGCGACGATTTTCCCGTTTGACCGGGCACGGGTGGGGGGACTATCCTGCCCGACCTTTTAGCGGAGATTGCCATCATGTTTATTGTTCACGGCTCGTGGCTGCGGAAGCATATGCGGTGGATTTTGGGCGGGTTGCTGATCGTGTTGATCCCCGGTTTCATCATCCTTTTTACGCCTGCGGATTCTCGCGAGAACAGAGGTCGGCCGACCCCGAAGATCGGCGGTCAGCCCGTTAATCGGCTGGAGCTGGAGCGGGCACAACAGGCGATTCTAGCGCAATACCTGATCCAGTCCGGCGGCGAGTTGCCACGGTCAGCCCAGTTCGAGCACGAGTTGCGGCAGGATGCCGTCGTGCGGGTGGTCTGTTTGCGCAAGGCGGCTGAGTTTGGAATTCGGACGACGGATGAGGAGCTGATTCGGTACATCCAGAGTCAGCCGTTTTTCCGCAACGAGGCCGGTCAGTTCGACCGACAACGCTATCAGCAGTTCGTCATGCGCCTGAATCAACTGCGCCTGACGGAGGCGGATTTTGAGGACGTGATGCGGCAGCAACTGACGGTCACTCGCCTGCAGGCGTTGGTGGCCGCTGCCGCCAAGGCCACGCCGCTGGAAGTGCGGCATGCGTACGAGCCGCTTCACGAAACCATCTCCATCGAATACGTCGCGTTCGATGCCGCCGCGTTCACCAACGCGGTCACGATCCGCGACGAGGACGTGGCGGCGTACTACGAGAAACAGTCGGCCGCGTTCCGCACGCCGGAGCGGGTGAAAGTCCGGTATGTCCGCGTGCCGTTCGATGTCGCGGCGCAGACGGTCAGCGATCAGGACGTGGCGCAATTCTACGAGCGCAACCGGGCAAGGTTCACCAACGACCTCGCCGCGGCAACGGCGGAAATCCGCGCCGCGCTGGCCACGTCCCGCGCCCAGCGCGCCGCGGGGGATCGGGCGACGGAATTGACGGTGGACCTGGTGTTCAAGCCGGAGGAACCGCGGCCGGACTTCGCGCAACGCGCCGCGAAGTATCACCTGACGCCCGTGGAGACGGATTATCTGACGCGGACCGATACCGTGGCCGGGGTCACGGCGGAGGCGGAGTTCATGCAGGCCGCTTTTGCGCTGACGGAGCGCGCGCCGTTCAGCGACCCGGTGCCGGGCAAAGACGGGTATTACGTGATCGAACTGCTCGGCCGGCAACGCAGCGAAGTCATGCCGCTGGCGGATGCCCGGCCCCAGGTGGTCGCACAACTGCAAACGCAACGCGCGCGCGAAGCCGCCGTCGCCGCCGGACAAACCGCGGCCGCCAAAGTCAAAGAACTCGTCGCGGCCGGCAAGAAGTTTCGCGACGCGTGCGCCGAGCTGGGCCTGACCGTGCATGCGGCCGGTCCCTTCACCTTGAGCACCGAGAAGCTGGAGATTCCCGGCGACATGGCCGTGCGCGAAGCGACGCTGGGCGTGCCGGTCGGCGGCGTCAGCCATCTGGTCCGCACCCCGGACGGCGGCGTGTTTTTCCATTTGACCGCGCGCGTGGCGCCGGACCCGGCGCAGTTTGAAAAGGATCAGGCGCGGATGACCAGTCTGGTGCTGCAACGCAATCGCGAGACCGTGTGGAATTCGTGGCTGAACACTGTCCTGCGCGAGCAACAGGTGGAGTTCGGTCAACCCCCCGCCGCGCCGGTCAACGCCGCGTCCCAGGATTCGTAGCGCGGACGAACTCGGCGAACAGGCGCCGGCAGCCCGGCTCCCCGGCGACCAGTCGTTCCGGGTGGAACTGGACGGCGCGCAGGTAGCGCGCGGCCGGCAGTTCCATGGCTTCGACGGTGCCATCCGCGGCGCGCGCGGTGACGACGAAGCCGGGCGCCACGCGGTCCACGGCTTGATGGTGGCTGGAGTTGACTTCGATCCAGCCCCGCCCCCAACGGAGGCGGTGAACGCGCGCGGTTGGCTGGGGGTGGGCATGGCCGGTGATGTGCGGGTGCAGCGTGCCGCCGAACGCGACGTTGATGATTTGAATGCCGCGGCAGATTCCGAGCGTCGGCAGGTCGCGGCGGCGCGCGGCCCGGCAGAGATGGATTTCCATCTCGTCCCGCGTGTCGTCCACGCCGGAGATTTTCGGGTGCGGCCGGCCGCCGTAGCGGCGCGGGTTGACATCGCCGCCGCCGATGAGCAACAGCCCATCGGCGTCGTCGAGGAACTCCTGCAAGACGCGGCGGTTGGCGGTCAGCGGCAGGATGACCGGTCGTCCGCCCGCGGCGAGGATTGCTTCCGAGTAGGACAATCCGCAGAACGCGCCGCGACCATCCATGCGGGATGGCAGGACGACCGCGTCGGGCGGGATGATGATGCGGGGGCGACGGGCGAGTGGTGTGGGCATGTGGCGAGGGTAGCGGCGGGAAAGCGCGTTGACAAGGCGCCGGGATGACGGTACACCTACTGCCCTGCGGGCGTTTAGCTCAGTTGGCCAGAGCACCTCGTTTACACCGAGGGGGTCAAAGGTTCGAGTCCTTTAACGCCCACCCGTCGGCGGACGTTTTCGCGGTTGGGGGTGTAGCTCAACTGGTTCAGAGCGCTGCCCTGTCACGGCAGAGGTTGCGGGTTCGAGCCCCGTCACTCCCGCCATTTATCTATGGCGGCACCCGGTAAGGAATGGAGGGCTTGACTGGTGTGTGCCGTTTGATAATCTGCACCAAGTTATGTTGATTACTCATGTATGAAAGCGTCTGTGAAAAGTGATTATGCCTGCCGAGCCGTCGAGGCGTTGGCGTTGCATCATCCGGACACGCGGCCGTTGCGGATTGAACAGATTGCCACCGAGAAGGCGATCCCGGCGAATTATCTCGTTCAAATCCTCAGCGAGTTGAAGGGCAAAGGTCTGATTCGCAGCCAGCGCGGCAAAGCCGGCGGGTACGTTCTGGCGCGGCCGCCGGCCGAGATCACCGTGGGCGACGTGCTGCGGGCGGTTGAGGGTGACGTGCTGGAGTTTCCGTTCCTGCGCGAACCGAAATGCCCGGAGGAGATCAAGCGGGTCTGGCGCCGGATGAAGAGCGCCGCCGAACAGGTGGCCGACGAGATCACGTTTGAGCAGATTTGCGCCGAGGCCAACCGCCCGGCGACGATGTACTATATTTGAGAGGAGACCGATCCCCATGCCCATCCACGTGCGCATTCCGACCCCGTTGCGAAAACTGACGCAGGACCAGGCGACGGTGGAGGCGACCGCCACCACCGTGGCCGGAGTGATTGCGGATTTGAACCGGCAGTATCCCGGCCTGCAGGAGCGGTTGTGCGATGAGCGGGGCGAGTTGCGCCGGTTCGTGAACCTGTATCTGAACGACGAGGACATTCGGTTCGCCCAAGGCAAGGACACGCCGGTCAAGGACGGCGACGAACTGGCCATCCTCCCGGCCATCGCCGGCGGCGCGGCGGCATGAACTTCACCTCCGACCAGATCAAGCAGCTTGCGGCGGACTTTGAAGGCCAGCCGCCGCGCGAGATTTTGCAGTGGGCGGCGGACCAGTTTTCCCCGCGTCTGGCGATTTCGACGGCATTCGGGCCGGAGGGTCTGGTGATCCTCGACATCGCGCTGCGCAAGGTCACGCCGCGGATACCGGTCTTTACGATTGATACCGGGTTTTTGTTTCCCGAAACGCAGGAGTTGATTCGGAAGATCGAGCAGGAGTACGGGTGCGTCATCGAGCGGCTGCACCCCGACCAGACACCCGAGGAACAAGCCGCGCAACACGGTCCCGAGTTGTACCGGCGCGAACCGGACAAGTGCTGCTATCTGCGCAAGGTGCTGCCGCTGCAGCGGAAGTTGCCGGCCCTCGACGCGCTGGTGACCGGCCTGCGGCGGTCGCAGGGCAAAAGCCGGGAAAGCGCCCGCGTGTTGCAGCTCCAGGAAACGCCGACCGGCCACCGCTACGTGAAAATCAATCCGCTGGTGGCCTGGACGAAGGAAGAAGTGTGGTGGTACATCGTCAGCCATCAATTGCCGTACAACCCGCTGCACGACCGGGGCTATCCGAGCATCGGCTGCACACCCGATTGCTGCACGCGGCCGGTCCAGGACGGCGAGGACGAGCGGGCGGGGCGCTGGGCCGGCACGGCGAAAAAGGAATGCGGCTTGCACACGTTTGCCGCGAACATCTGAGCGTTTTATGGATCATCTCGACAAGCTCGAACATCAAAGCATTTTCATCATCCGCGAAGCCTTCCACAAGATTGACCGGCTCGCGATGCTCTGGAGCGTGGGGAAAGACTCGCAGACGATCCTCTGGCTGGCCCGCAAGGCGTTTTGCGGTCACGTGCCGTTTCCGTGCGTGTTCATGGAGACGAGTTTTGACATGCCGGAGTTGATCGCCCTGCGCGACCGGCTCACGCAGGACTGGAAGCTGAACCTGGTCATCGCCCGCAACGACGCGGCGCTCGCGCAGGGCATGAATCACAAGCTCGGCCGCGTCACCTGCTGCTCGGCGTTGCTGAAAGAGAATCTCAAACAGATCGTGGAGAAGGAAAAATACGGCGGGCTGATCGTCGGCGTGCGGCGCGATGAAGACCCGACCCGCGCGAAGGAGCGGTATTTCAGTCCGCGGGACAAACACATGGAGTGGAACGTGGAGGATCAACCGCCGGAGTTGTGGGACCAGTTCAACACCGACCTGGCCGGCGGCACCCACCTGCGCGTGCATCCGCTGCTGCACTGGACCGAGATGAACATCTGGGAATACGCCCAGCGCGAAAACATCCCGAATGTTCCGCTGTACTTCGCCCAGAACGGCCGACGTTACCGGTCGCTGGGCTGCGTCCCCTGCACCTTCAGCATCGAGTCCCAGGCCGACACCTACGACAAAATCCGCGAGGAACTCCGCACCACCACCACGAGCGAACGCAGCGTCCGCGCGCAGGATCAGGAAAGCGAAGACGCCTTCGAAAAACTCCGCCGCGACGGGTACATGTGACTCCCATGACCGCCACCGAACAACTGAAAATCGTCATCGTCGGGCATGTGGACCACGGGAAATCCACGTTTGTCGGGCGATTGTTTCACGACACAAACTCGTTGCCGGACGGCAAGGTGGAAAAGATCAAGGCCGCCTGCGAACGGCGCGGCGTGCCGTTTGAGTGGGCGTTCTTGATGGACGGCTTGCAAGCCGAGCGCGACCAGAACATCACCATCGAGACCGCGCAAATCTGGTTCCGCACCCCCAAGCGGCAGTACGTGATCATTGACGCGCCCGGTCACAAGGAGTTTCTCAAGAACATGATCACCGGCGCGGCCAGCGCCGAGGCGGCATTGCTGTTGATTGACGCGACCGAGGGCGTGCAGGAACAGTCGCGGCGGCACGGGTACCTGCTGCACCTGCTCGGCATCCGCCAGATTGCCGTGCTCGTGAACAAAATGGACTTGAAGGACTACCGCGAGGAAACGTTCCGCGCCATCGAGACGGAGTACCGGGCGTTCCTGAAACAGTTTGGCGTCGAGCCGAAGTGGTTTATCCCGATCTCCGCATATCACGGCGAAAACATTGCCCGCCGTTCCGCCGCGATGCCGTGGCACCACGGACCGACCGTGCTGGAGACGCTCGACTCCTTCGCCGTCGCGCAACCCCAGCAGAATCTGCCGCTGCGGTTTCCGATTCAGGACGTGTACCGTTTTGATGACCGGCGCATCCTCGCGGGCCGGATCGAGTCCGGCACCCTGCGCGTCGGCGACAAACTGATCTTTTCGCCCCGCAACAAAGTCAGCGTGGTCAAGAGTATCGAGACTTGGCCGGTGGGCGGGCGGACGGAGGCGAAAGCGGGCGAGTCTGTGGGCATCACGTTGACGGAGCAGATATACGTCGAGCGCGGCCAGATCGCCTCGCACGAGACGGACGCGCCCATCGAGAGCGACGTGTTCCAGGCGAAATTGTTCTGGCTCGGCCGGCAGAACCTCGAAGTCGGGCGGAAGGTGAAATTGAAACTCACCACGACCGAGATGGAATGTCAGATTCAATCCATCGAGAAACTGATTGATGCCTCGACGCTCAGCGAAATTGACCCGACATCGCGCAGGCACATCGCGCGCAACGACGTCGCGGAGGTCACGGTGCGGACGAAACATCCGGTGGCGTTCGACAATTATGACCGCCTCGTGCCGACCGGGCGGTTCGTCATCGTGGATGGCCGGCAGGTCTGCGGCGGCGGGATTATTTCCAAGGGCGAGTATCCCGACCGGCGCGAGGTCCTGTCCGGGATCAAGAGCACGAACATCACGTGGGTCAAAGGCGAAGTCACGCGCGAGGCCCGCGAACGCCGCAACAAACACAAAGGCGGCGTCGTCTGGCTGACCGGCCTCAGTGGCGCGGGCAAATCCACCATCGCGACGGAACTGGAGCGCGAGTTGTTTCAAATGGGCCTGCACACCTACGTGCTCGATGGCGACAACGTCCGCCACGGGCTGAGCGCCAATCTCGGGTTTTCGCCGGAAGACCGCACGGAGAACATCCGCCGCGTCGCCGAGGTGGCGAAGTTGTTCGCGGATGCCGGGGTGCTGGTGGTCACGGCGTTTATCAGTCCGTACCGGGACGACCGGCGGCTGGCGCGTTCGATCATGAAGGAAGGGGATTTCGTCGAGGTGTACGTCAACGCCCCGGTCGAGGTTTGCGAGCAACGCGATCCGAAGGGGCTGTACAAGAAGGCGCGGGCCGGGCAGATCAAGCACTTCACCGGCGTCAGCGCGCCCTACGAAGCACCGGAGTCGCCCGAACTGGTCATTCACACCGACCGCCAAACCGTCGGCGAAAGCGTCGCGCAGATTATTGATTACCTCAAACAACAACACATTGATCAGGATTTCGTGATCTGATGAACACGCTCTTACTCGGAGGTTTGCTCATGGTGACCGGCTTGTACGACATTCCGTTCAACGACATCGAAGGCCAACCGGCCTCGCTCCGGGCGTACCGGGGCAAGGTGTTGCTGATCGTCAACGTCGCCTCGCGCTGCGGCCTGACCCCGCAGTATGAGCAACTGGAAGCGTTGCAAAAGAAGTATGCCGACCGGGGTTTCACCGTCCTCGGTTTCCCGTGCAACGATTTCGGCGCGCAGGAACCCGGCACGCCGGCGGAGATCAAGGCGTTCTGTTCGACGAAGTACAACGTCACCTTCCCGCTGTTCGAGAAAGTCCACGTCAAAGGCCCCGGCCAACATCCGCTCTACGCCGCGCTGACCGGCCCGGCCGCCAAATTCCCCGGCGAGATTTCGTGGAACTTCGGCAAGTTTCTCGTCGGCAAAACCGGCGAAGTTCTCCGCCGCTTCGACCCGCGCACCAAACCCGACGACCCTGCCGTGATCGCCGCTATCGAAGCCGCGCTCGCCGAGTAACGCGGCGGGTCAGGTGGTGGATGTTGGTTTCAGGCGGAGGGTCAGCTTTTTCATGCCGGCTTCGTCACCCGCTTCGGGGATGGCCTCCAACTCCGGGTCGGCGGCGAAATGGTCCTGAATGGCGCGCCGGTCGGTGGCGCCAAACGGGCCGACGACGACCGGTTCGCCCCAGCGGCGGACTTTTTCCGCCGCTTCCTGAACCTTGACGAGCACGTCGTCGCGCTGGCGGTTGCGGTAGTTTTCGCAATCAATCTGGACGCGCGGCGCGTTTTGATCGGCGCGCAACAGGATGCGGTTGACGAGGAATTGCAACTGGCTGAGTGTCTGGCCGTGGCGGCCGATGAGGCGACCGGGTTCGGCGGTGGAAATGTGCAGCCGGATTTGGTTGTCGCGGTCCTGGCGTTCGACGGTGGCTTCCAGCCCGAGTCCGTTCAGCATCGTCTGAAGAACGTCACGGGGATCGCGCGGGGTGGAGGCGGGGGCGGGTGATTCCACAGGGGTTGATTCCATGAATGGCTCCTACTTGGGTTTGGCGGGGAGCGCGACCGGGGCCGCGTCGGGCTGGCGCAGGCTCCACCATTGTTGGGCGATGGACAGCAGTTGTTGGACGGTCCAGTACAGCACCAAGCCCGAGGCCATGTTGTAGCAGATGAACAGAAAGATCAGCGGCATGAACATCATCATTTTCTGCTGCTGACTGTCACCGGTTTGGGGAGTCAGTTTCATCTGCCAGATCATGCTGGCGCCCATGACCAGCGGGAGCGGATTGAGCGGCAGTCCCGCCAGACGCGCCACGGTATCGGGTTGGGCCAAATCTTGAATCCACAAAAACGAAGCACCGCGCAGCTCCACCGCGCTGCGCAGCATGGTGTAAAACGCAAAGAAGACCGGGATTTGGACGACCATCGGCAGACAGCCGGCGAACGGATTGATCTTGTGCTCTTTGTACAGCCGCATCATTTCGGCGTTCATCTTCTGCGGATCGTCCTTGTACTTCTCTTTCAGCTTCGCCATGACCGGCTGGAATTTCTGCATCTCTTTCATGGACTTGATGCTCTTGGCCTGAATCGGCCAGAACAGAATCTTGATGCAGACGGTGACCAGAATGATCGCCACGCCGTAGTTGGGGATGGCGTTGTGGAAGAAGTTCATGCTCCACAACAGGCCGAGGCTGATGATCCCGAAGAAGCCAAAATCCATCGTCTCTTCCTGCCCGCGACCGAGGGCGCGCAGCCGTTTCAATTCTTTCGGCCCCGCGTACCAGGTGGCGTGCGCCAGGCCGTTGGGATCCACCGGCACCGCCAGCCACGCGCGAATGCCCGGCGCCGGCTCGGCGGATTTGGCGGTGTTGGGGGGCAGGCGAACCCGTTCGTAGTGGATCGCCGTCGCCGTGTTCGTCGGCGTCAACACCATCGCGAAATACTGATTCTGCACCGCGCCCCACCGAATCGGCGCGGCCACGGACTGCTCGCCGTCCTTGACCTTCTTCGGGCCGGCCTTGTGATATTTCGTGTCCACCAGCCACCCGGCCACGAGCAAGTCGGGCGCTTCGTGCGGGTCGAGGCTGGCGGCGGTGCCGATGGCGACCGGCAAACTGACGGCGCCGGGCGCCACAAATGTCGCCGACACCACATAGTCATCGCCGAGCGTGAACCGTTTCTCGCCGCCGCCACCGCGAAAGACCACTGTGTTCGGGTCCGGTTGGGTCAGTTCGTATGCGCCCTGTTCCGACCCGCGCCAGGCCAGCGCGGGCACGCCGTTGGTGTTGAGCACCACCGGCCCCTGACCGTTCTGGCGGTGTTGCAACAATTCCACCGACCGGATGCCGCCACCCCAACTGGTAAACGTGACGCGCACAAATTGATTCTCCAACACGGCGACTTGTTCGGGCGGCCGGGGCCGTTCAGGTTCGAGTGCCGGCGCGGGCGACGCGACCGGGGCGTCAGCGGCTGGCGGAGCCTCGTTGGTCACGGTGGAAACCACCGGTGGCCGGGCGGTCTTGGGAATCGGCGGGTAGAGTTTGTTGACCAGCCACTGCCAGGCAATCAACGCCACCAAACAGCCCGCCACCACCCCAATTGTTTTCTTGTCCATCATGCTTTCGGGACCGGATCAACTCCCCCGGGATGAAACGGATGACAGCGCGCGAGGCGTCTGACGGCGAGCCAAACGCCGCGCACCGCGCCGTGTCGGCCGATCGCTTCGTGCGCGTAGGCGGAACAGGTGGGATGAAACCGGCAACACCCGCCACCCGCCAGCGGTGGGGCGGGCAGAAGAAATTTCAGCGGTGCCAACGCCACGCGGTAGCCCCAAATCAGTCCCTGCAAAATCCGTTCAATCACGTTTTCAACAGGCCCGCGGCGGCGAACTGCGCCATCAATTCCCGTTCCACGTCCGCCAATCGTTTGCCGAGGATCGCCCGGCGGGCCACGATTACCAGTTGTATGTTTTTGTTCAGCCGCACTTTGTTGCGCCGATACGCCTCGCGCACCAGTCGCCGCGCGCGGTTGCGCACCACCGCATTGCCCAGCCGTCGCCCCGTCACCACGCCAAACGCGGTGGCCGCGGACTCCCGCACATACACCACCGCCAGCCGACCCGAGAACTTCCGCCCTTCATCGTACACCCGTCGAAATTCGTATCCGTGCCGAAGCCGTTCCTGTTTGCCCAGTGTCTGCGCGCCGCCCAACCACGCCCCCTCCGTCAGACGGACAGCCGTTTCCGTCCGATGTTCCGTCGCCGCCGCAAAATCTCGCGGCCGCTCTTAGTCCGTTTCCGCTTCAAAAACCCAAATCGCCGCTGTCGCCGCCGTTTGGACGGCTGATAAGTCCGTTTCATGTCATTCGTCCCGTTTGAGAAGGCGGCAGTGTACCAGCCGACCATCTCAAGTCAAGAATACCGTCCCTCCCGCCACTGTCGCCGGAACGCCAACATTTTTTGCTGAAACCCCGTCCTCCCCTCGGGCATTCTAACCCTGTGCGCCCCACCCTCGTCTGGTTCCGACTCGATTTGCGGTTGACCGACAATCCCGCCCTCAGCGCGGCGGTGCGGCGCGGCGGTCCAGTCATTCCCGTTTACATCTGGGCGCCCGAAGAAGAAGGCGCCTGGCCGCCCGGCGCCGCCAGCCGCTGGTGGCTGCATCATTCGCTGGCCGCGCTCGATGCCGGCCTGCGCGAGTATGGTTCCCGTCTCATCCTCCGCCGCGGACCGTCCCTCGACACCTTGCGCGACTTGATGAACGAAACAGGGGCGGATGCCGTGTACTGGAACCGCCGCTACGAACCGGCCCTGATCGCCCGGGACAAAGCCATCAAGGCCGCCCTGCCCTCCGAAAGTTTCAACTCCGCCCTGCTGTTCGAGCCGTGGGAATTCAAACCCTACCGGGTTTTCACCCCCTTCTGGAAAGCCTGCCTCGCCAGGGGCGTCCCCGCCACCGTGCAGCCCCGCGCCCGACCGCCCGCGCCGGCGCGCTGGCCGGCTTCAGTCAAACTCGAATCGCTCGAACTCTTGCCCCGGCTGGATTGGGCCAAAGGTTTCGACTGGAAGCCGGGTGAAGCCGGCGCGCAGAAACTCCTCCGCCGTTTCAACGCCCGCCGCTACACCACCGACCGCGACCGACCCGACCTCGCCGGCACCTCCCGGCTTTCCCCGCATCTGCACTTCGGCGAAATCAGCCCCCGCCAGATTTGGAATGCGCTGGCGAAGAACGCCGACCAGTCCGGTTGGGGCTATCTGCGGCAACTCGGCTGGCGCGAGTTTGCCCATCATCTGCTCTACCATTTCCCCCACACCGCCGAGGAACCGTTGCGACCGCAATTCTCCCGCTTCCCGTGGTCGAAAACCAACACCGGCTGGCGCGAATGGACCCGCGGCGAAACCGGTTTCCCGCTGGTGGATGCCGGCATGCGCGAACTCTGGACCACCGGCTGGATGCACAACCGCGTCCGCATGGTCGTTGCGTCCTTCCTCGTCAAAGACCTGCTCATCCCGTGGCAGGAAGGCGCCCGGTGGTTTTGGGACACGCTGGTGGACGCCGATCTGGCCAACAACACCCTCGGCTGGCAATGGACCGCCGGCTGCGGCGCCGATGCCGCCCCCTACTTCCGCATCTTCAACCCGATCAGCCAGGCCGAAAAATTCGATCCGCACGGCGACTACATCCGTCGCTGGGTCAACACCCCGGTCGCTCCGATCCTCGATCACGCCGCCGCCCGCGACCGCGCCCTGCGCGCCTTCGACCAATTGAAATCAACCCCATGAGATCGTTCACGCTGGCACGGTGCAGTCGGAAATGGCCGCTCCGCTGCATCGTTACCGATACCCGCCGGTCTGGGCTGCCCCTGCCGCGTGAAAAACCGCCGCCGCTACCGGGCATCCGCAATCAACTCTTCCAATCCCGTCAGCCCGTAGCGCGCGCAAACCGTACGCACCTCGCCCAGATCCAAATCGGGATTGCGGCGCAGCAGTTCCACTATGTCGGCGCGCGCCCGGTAGCCGCCCGCATACAGCTTCAGCGCGATCAGTTGCGGCAATGGCACGATTCGCAGCGGACTGCCCTCGCGCACGAAAAGGCGGGCCGCGCGCATGGCATCGTCAATCACCGCGGAGAACCGGCCGGCAAAGCTGACGATCTGGAGATGACCGAACGGTCCGCTCACATCCATCACGCCGCCGAGGGGATCGTCCGCGTCCGGTTCGCGCAACTCCACCGCGAATCCCGCTTGGCGCAGCGATTCGGCAATCGTCCGCAGCGCCGCCAAATCCGCATTGACCCCCAAATCGAGATCTTCGGTTTGTCGAACGTAATGATAAGCGGCCAACGCCACCGCCCCGATGACAACCGCCTCGACGCGATGCTGCTGGAGGATGCCGACCACTGTTTCGGCCGCTCGCAGAATGGCTTCGGGATGCTCCACGCGTCAGACCGTCGTGGCGCACGGACGCAGCCACGCAAATCGGGCGCCAATCGTCAAGGCGGCCACAATGCGCGCCTCCACCGACATGCGGCGCAGGCGCTCCAATTCCCGCTGGCGCGCTTCCGTCGCGCAGGCACTCTGCCGGCTCCGCGCCGGCAGGCCGCGCGTGCGCGAAGGAACGATGTCCGGGTACCTGGTCACGGTCCGACCCTACCGACAAACCAAAACGGAATCAACCCATGAGATTCTTCAACCATCACTCCGTCCTGATTGTCGGCGCGCTGATTTTTCTCGGTGTCGCCTCCGCCATCCTCCGCCGCGGCAACCGGCTGCGCGACTGGCTGATTCTGGCCGTCACGCTCGCCGTGTATTTCGGCGCGTGGTTCGCTTTCCGGCCCGTGGCGCGGCTTGCGCCGCCCGAACCGGGCAAGGCGTTGCTGCTCGAAGTGCAGTCGCCGTACTGTTTCGCCTGCGTCGCCGCCAAACCGGCCGTGGACCGGCTGGAAGCGGAGTGGCGCGACCGGCTGGTCGTCCGTCGCGTGGACATCCGCAGCCCCGAAGGCCGGCACCTGGCCCGCGACCACCGGATCGAATACACGCCGACGTTCATCCTCTTCGACGCCACCGGCCGCGAACAATGGCGCGGGGCCGGTGGTCTCGACGCCGATCAGGTTCGTGCGGTGCTCGCGCCGTGAGAAATCTCGTCGTCATCCTCGGTGATCAACTCGATGCCGGCTCGGCCGCGTTCGACGGGTTTGATCCCCGGCAGGACGCGGTTTGGATGGCCGAGGTCGCCGCCGAGGCCGAACACGTCTGGTCGCACAAGGCGCGCATCGTCCTGTTCCTCACCGCGATGCGGCATTTCCGGGACGAATTACGCGCGCGGGGTGTCACCGTGCATTACCGCGAGTTGGTGGATTCGACCCTCGGCGCGGAACTCGCCCGTTCGATCCGCCAACTCCGGCCGCAGAAGGTCATCGTGGTCGAACCCGGTGAGTGGCGCGTCGAGCAGGAATTGACACGCGCCGCGCCGGGCCTTGAGATTCGGGCCGACCGCCATTTCCTTTGCACGAAAGCCGAGTTCGCCGCCCACGCCAGCGACCGGAACCAACTGCGGCTGGAATTTTTCTATCGCCAGATGCGCCGCCAGCACCAGGTGCTGATGAACGGCACCGAGCCGGTCGGCGGTGTCTGGAACTTCGACAAAGAAAACCGTCACCGCTTCGGCAAGCAGGGTCCCGGCTTGGTGCCGCGGCCGGTCGGCTTCCCGCCCGACGCCACCACCCGCGCCGTGATCGAACGGGTCGAAACGAAATTCCCCCGCCACCCCGGTCGGCTGACGAAGTTTGATTGGCCGGTCACGCGCGTCCAGGCGCAAACGGCGCTGGCCGATTTCATCGCCAATCGCCTGCCGGACTTTGGCCGGTTCGAGGACGCGATGTGGAGCGGCGAGCCGTACCTGTATCATTCGCGCTTGAGCGCGGCGTTGAACTTGAAACTGCTCGACCCGCGCGAGGTCATCGCCGCCGCCGTTGACGCCCACCGGCAACGCCACGCGCCGCTACCGGCCGTGGAAGGATTCGTCCGCCAGGTGCTCGGCTGGCGCGAGTATGTGCGCGGGGTCTATTGGCTGTTGATGCCGGACTACGCGCAGCGCAACGCGCTCGGCGCGACGGGAAAGTTACCGGACTTTTATTGGACCGCCGACACGGAGATGAATTGCCTGCGCCACGTCATCGGTCAGACGCTCGAGTACGGCTTCGCGCATCACATCCAGCGGTTGATGGTCACCGGCCTGTACGCATTGCTGCTCGGGGTGAACCCGGTGGAAGTTCATAAATGGTATCTCGCGGTCTATGTGGACGCCGTGGAATGGGTGGAGTTGCCCAACGTACTTGGCATGTCGCAGTACGCCGACGGCGGTGTGATGGCGAGCAAACCGTACGTCGCCACCGGCAAATACATCCAGCGCATGAGCAACTACTGCGACGGGTGCCGGTTCAAACCCGACCAAGCGACCGGCCCCACCGCCTGTCCGTTTACGACATTGTACTGGGATTTTCTGCTGCGCCATGAGAGCCGGCTGCGCCGCAATCAGCGGATGACGATGCAACTCCAAAATCTCGCTCGCAAATCCGCCGCCGATCGCGCCGCCATCCGCGCCGCCGCTCAGCGGCTGGCGGTATGACGCCCGCCGCGATTCGCAAACTCTATGAACGGGTTCCGAATTGGGTGTGGCCGCGGCCAAATTAGAAACGATTTTCCAAATGGACGCTGTGGCGTAATGTGAGTCATGCGCAATTCGTGGCTGATGTTGGTGGGGTTTTTGGTGGCGAGCTTCATGGCCGCGGCGATTGGTGGCGCGGTGACCAGTAGCTCGGTCCGGGAATGGTATCCGACACTGGCCAAACCGGACTGGACGCCACCGGCGTGGTTGTTTGGGCCGGTCTGGACGGCGTTGTACGCGATGATGGCGGTGGCCGGCTGGCTCGTCTGGCGGCGGACGGGCTGGAGCGCGGCGTTGATTTGGTTCGCCGCGCAGCTTGTGTTGAACGCGACCTGGTCGCCGGTGTTTTTCGGGCTGCACCGGATCGGGTGGGCGCTGGTCAACATCGGATTGCTGTGGCTGGCGATTGCCGGGACGACGGTGGCGTTTTGGCGGGTGACGCCGGTGGCGGGCGGGCTGTTCGTGCCGTATCTGGCGTGGGTGAGTTTCGCGACGGCGTTGAACTTCGCCATCTGGCGGTTGAACAGGCCATGAAACCATGGGTGTTGCTGACGGGAGCGACCGGCTATGTGGGCGGGCGGCTGTTGCGGGCGCTGGAAGAGCGCGCCGTGCCGGTGCGGTGTCTGGCGCGGCGCCCGGCGCATGTCCAGCGGACGACGGCGGAAGTGGTCGGCGGAGATGTGCTCGACCCGGCGTCGTTGGCGCAGGCGATGACCGGCGTGCGGACGGCTTATTACCTCGTTCACTCGATGGGGTCGGCCGGTGATTTCGAGCGGCAAGACCGGCAAGCCGCGGAGAATTTTGGCCAGGCGGCGCGCGCGGCCGGGGTGGAGCGGATTATTTATCTGGGCGGGCTGGGTGAAGACCGGGCGGGGTTGTCGCCGCATTTGCGCAGCCGGCACGAGGTCGGCGAACGGTTGCGGGCCAGCGGCGTGCCGGTGACGGAATTGCGGGCTTCGATCATCATCGGGGCCGGTAGTTTGTCGTTCGAGATGATCCGCGCGCTGGTGGAACGGTTGCCGGTGATGATCACGCCGCGCTGGGTCAACGTGCCGGCCCAGCCGATCGCGATTGAAGACGTGGTGGCCTACCTCGTGGCGGCGCCGGCGGCCGCCCCCGGCATTTATGAAATCGGCGGACCGGATGTCGTCTCGTACGGCGACTTGATGCGCGAGTACGCCCGGCAACGCGGCCTGCGGCGGGTGATGATCCCGGTGCCCGTGCTGACGCCGTATCTGTCGAGTTTGTGGCTGGGGTTGGTGACGCCGGTGTTCGCGCGGATCGGGCGCAAGCTGATTGACAGCATCCGTCATCCGACCGTGGTGCGCGACGAGGCGGCGCGGCGGGTGTTCGCGATCGAGCCGGTCGGAGTGCGCGAGGCCATCGCGCGGGCGTTGCGCAACGAGGACACGCGGACGCACTGGTCGGATGCGGCCGGTGCGCCGCGGTCGTGGGGCGGGGTGCGGTTTGGCAACCGGCTGGTGGATTGCCGCAGCGCGGAGGTGCCGGTGTTGCCGGCGGAGGCGTTTGCGCCCATCCAACGAATCGGCGGAACCACCGGCTGGTATTACGCCAATGGGTTGTGGCGCTTGCGGGGATGGCTGGATTTGCTGGTGGGCGGCGTCGGGATGCGCCGCGGGCGGCGCGACCCCGAGCGGTTGCGCGTCGGCGATGTGGTGGATTGTTGGCGGGTCGAGGCGATCGAGCCGCCGCGCCGGTTGCGGTTGGTGGCGGAGATGAAATTACCGGGGCGGGCGTGGCTGGAATTTCTCGTCGAGCCGGTGGGCGCCGGCGCGCGGATCACGCAAACGGCGGTGTTCGACCCGGTGGGATTGTCCGGCTTGCTCTACTGGTACGCCGTCTGGCCGCTGCACGAACTGGTGTTCCGCGGCATGTTGCGGGGGATCGTTACCGCGTGTTCGCCAGCGCGGCGCGTTTCGCGGCCAGCAACGTGAGAAGCGCCTTGTGCGGTTCGGCGAACTTGGCGGTGCCTTCGTCCATCAAGGTCGTTTCGAGCCGGACCGGGTCCACGAGCCGGTCCATCTCCGCCAGCACCTCGGGCGGCGGGAGCCGGTCCACGGTGCGGGTGTACTGTTTCTGCATCTGTTCGACGGCGGCGTTGGTGGCCGGCGGGTTGGTTTGGATGTCGCTGCCGGCCAGCGCCGCGACGTATTTGTCGGCGGGGTCGGTCGGTTTTTTGGTGCCGGTGCTGGCGAAGATGATTTCCTGTTGAAGCGGCGTGGGTTTGTTTTTCCAGAACTCCTGATTCCGCCGCCAGAGACGTTGGGCGTTGACAATGCCGACCAGTCCCTGGGCGGCGGGACTGAGTTGCGGGACGTGCTTTTCCGTGTACACGTCCACGCGCGAGACGAAGATGGAATAGACGCTCTTGAACTGGTCGAGCGAGCCGCGGCGTTGGGCGCCGCGCCAGCAGGCGTCGCGGGCGATCTGGTATTGGCGCTCGGAAAAGATCAACGTGACGTTGAGGTTGATGCCGGCCGCCGCGAGTTCTTCCAGCGCTTCCAGGCCCGCCGCCGTGGCCGGGACTTTGATGAGCCGGTTGCCGCGACCGAGGCCCCAGTGTTTGCCCAACTCGATGTAGCGGCGCACGCGCTCGGCGTGCGGCGGAGCCAGTTGCCGGTCTTCGAGCAACGGGTCGAGTTCGAAGCTGACATAGCCGTCGTTGCCGCGCGTCCGCTCCCAGACCGGTCGGAAAACTTGTTGGGCATCGCTGACGAGCCGGTCGGTCACTTGCCAGGCAATCGCTTCATCGGAAAAGCCTTCGGCGATGAGTTGCTGGATCAGCGCATCGCACTGACCGGTCTGGATGATGTCGGAAATGATGATCGGGTTCGAGGTCGCGCCGGTGGCGCCGATGGCAAAGTTCTTTTTGACCTCGGCGGGCGCGACGGAGTCGAGCCAGAGTTTGGTGCCGGTGGCGATGAGTGATGGAAGTGACATATTTGGCCTCTGATTTTTGCGAAGATGATAGGCGCAAAACCGGGTCGCGTCGAGGGGGATGCTTGGCACGCGAGTCGCAGTTCTAACGATTGTGGAAACGTCCTGCGCCGCCCCCGCCGCCACCAAACGGATTCTGATCGTGGAGGATGATCAGGTCCTCGCCCGCATTTACTGGAAAAAACTGATTGCCGAAGGCTACGCGGTCGAGGTGGCGCCCGATGGATTGCGGGGTGTGCAAATGGTGCAGACCTACCGGCCGGACCTGGTGGTGTTGGACCTGATGTTGCCGGGGTTGAACGGCGTGCAAGTGCTGGAATGCCTGCGGAAAGAACCCGCCACCCGCGACCTGCCGGTCATTCTCTTCACCAACCAGTTCATGGGCGACCTGCTCGCCGCCGCCCGCAAATCCGGCGCGACCAAGATCCTCAACAAGACCGACAACTCACCGGCCGCGCTGGCCAATGAGATTGCCGCGTTGATTGGCAACAGCGCGCATCCCGTCGCGCTCCCCACCCAGGTTCCCGTCGCCCCCGCGGAGACACCCGCCGACCAATTCACCCGCGAAGCCGCCGCGACGGCGGCCGAGTTGCCACGCCTGCTCGACGCGTTTCTAATCCGTGGCAGCGGCGATCTCTCCCGCCTGCTCGCGCTGCTCCAACGCGTGCGCGCCGTCAAAACCCTTGCCGAAGCCGCCGGCTTCGCCCTGACCGCCCACTTCGCCCGCGCTCTGGAAACATTCCTGCAGGCCCTCAACGACGATCCCCATGCGATCACGCCCTCGGCCCGGCATACCGCCTCGAAAGCGGTCCCATGCCTCGCGTCGCTCGTCACGTTCCCCGAGCAACCCACCCACTGCGATTTCAGCAATCTCCGCGTGGTGGCCGTGGACGATGATCTGGTGGCGCTGCGGCTGGCCAGCCACGCGCTGGCGCAAGCGAACCTGCGAACCGAAACCATCTCCAATCCCCTCATTGCGCAAGCGCGACTCGCCGAAAAACCGTTCGATCTCATCCTGCTGGATATCGAGATGCCGCAACTGGACGGAATGCAACTGTGTCGTCTCCTCCGCCAATCTGCCGCCAACGCAAAAACACCCGTGATCCTGGTCACCGGCGTGGACGAACACGACCGGCGCGAGACCGCGCTGGCGCATGGCGCCGACGACCTGATCGCCAAGCCCTTCCTCTCCGCCGAACT
>CAZHLM010000016.1:49521-51534 GCA_964533295.1 uncultured Verrucomicrobiota bacterium | reverse complement strand
CCGCCAGCGCCATAAATTCGACGGGGCGTCCGGCCAGCCAGCCGATCAGGATCGGATCGGCGAAGCTGAGGTGGTTGCTAATGATCAACAGGCCGCCCGCCGGTGGGATGCGGTCGCGACCGGCAACGCGAACGCGAAACGCCGTGCGAAAAATCAGAGCAGTCAGGAACCGTGCGCATCGGTAGAACATGGAAAAACCTAAACAAAAAGCGTCAGCCCCGCAATCGCGCGGGGCTGACGCTGGATACACCGAATCGGTGCGCTGCGAATCAGGCGGTGCGCCGCCGCAACATCATCGCGCCGGCCAAACCCATCCCGACCAGAACCATGGTCGTCGGTTCCGGGATGACGGTAAACTTCGCCTTGTAGTTGTCGAAGTTGTTGGCCGCGTCGTTCAGATAGCGGTCGCCTTCGTTGGTCGTGGCGTGGAGATAAACCTCCAGCGTGTGTTGACCCGGCAGCAAACCGGCCAGGACATTGTACGGCGTCCCGGCCACGGTGCCGGTGCCGTTGCCGCCCCAACGCTGGTCGCCGGGGGTGGTGTTGTAAGTGTTGCCGACCGGGTCGTTGAACGGAATATCGGCACCAAACGGGTGCGCGAATTCACCTTGCGAAACGCCGTCAATGATGATTCCGATCAGGACGCCGGTAACATCGCTGCTGCCGTTTTTGTAGGTCAAGCCAGCGGCGTCATCGAGCGTGAGTGTTGCCACTGTGCCGAAGTCGAAGCCATCGAAGTTGGTGACTTGAATGGCGCCGGGGTTTTGGAGTTGAAACCAAGTGCCGTTGACTTTGACAAAGCCACCGAAGAAGTCGGTGTCGGCGAACGTCTGTGAAGCCATCGCGAGGATGGCGGCGATCAATACAACTGCTTTCTTCATTCCCTATACCCTCCGTCTTATGATTTGAACTACACCTTCGAGCGTCTGCTAGAACGCTTGAACAAGTAAGTTTGTACCAAGCTGGCGAAATCCTGTCAACTACCGGGTGGAAAATTTTTCCATGTAAAAAGACTTGGCAGGCGCATCGGAAAGGTGCGAGTATCTGTCGCGATGAAACAGCCAGTCAAGCGCTATACAATTAAGGATATCGCGGAACAAAGCGGGGTGTCGCTTTCAACGGTGTCGCTGGTGATGAACAACAACCCGCGCATCAGTGAGGCGACGCGACAGCGGGTGTTGGAGACGATTGAGCGACTGGGTTACCAGCCGAATCGGATGGCGCGTGGGTTGGCATGGCAGCGCTCACAGACGCTGGCGATTTTACTGCCGCAACTGCGCCACACGTTTGCGGATGTGTACTTCGGCGAGATTATTAGCGGGATTCATGACCGGGCAACCAAGCTCGGGTACAAGATTATGTTGGAAGTGGCGCGGGCGGAGTTCATTGAAAGCCGGGAATACTTGCAGCTTTACGAGCAGAAGGTGGTGGACGGTATTTTGTTCATTGGCGCCAACTCGCGCCACGAGTTTTTGCGGGAACTGACGGACCGGACGCGGCCGTTTGTGTTGGTCAACAATTACGCCAAGGACTTGGATTTGAACTATGTGGTGTCCAACTACAAATATGGCGCGTGGCAAGTGGCCAAGCATTTGGTGCGACTCGGCCACAAGCGGATCGGGTTTCTGGCCGGTGGGCTGAGCGAAATTCAGACCAGCCGCGATATTTTTGAGGCGTTCCTGGAGGTGTTGGAGGAGGCTGCGATTCCGTTTGCGCCAACGCAGATGGCTGATGGGTGGTTGACCGAGGAGGGCGGGATGCAGGCGACGGAGAAGTTGTTGGCAGCGCACCCCGATCTGACTGCGTTGTTCGCGCTCAACGACAAGATGGCGCTGGGCGCGTTGCGGAAATTGAATGAATTGGGGCGGCGCTGTCCGGCGGATGTCGCGTTGGTCGGGTTTGACGATATTCCGGCGGCCAGCTTCGCGACCCCGGCACTGACGACGGTGCGCCAGCCCTTGTACGAGTTGGGGAAGATGGGGTGCGACCGGTTGGTGGAGTTGATTCATGGGA
>CAZHLM010000016.1:44313-49421 GCA_964533295.1 uncultured Verrucomicrobiota bacterium | reverse complement strand
TTGTACGAGTTGGGGAAGATGGGGTGCGACCGGTTGGTGGAGTTGATTCATGGGAAAACAGACCGGGTGCAAGAGGTGGTGCCGATTCATCTGGTGGTTCGGGAATCGTGCGGAGCCAAAGCCCGGCAGGGCGCGGGCGTCACGCCATGAAGAAGTTCTTGTTGGGGTGGGCCGGCGGGGTGCTGGCCGCGGCGGTTTTTGCCTCCGAGGATATCGCCACGACGTTCACCTACCGGGATGCCGCCGCCAAAAGTGTGGGGGTCGCCGGTGAGTTCAGTAATTGGAAGGTGGTGGCGCTGGACAAAACCGATGGGGGAATCTGGGCGAAAAAGGTGTATCTCAAGCCCGGCTTCTATGCGTACAAGTTCGTGATCAACGACACGGATTGGGTGCTCGACCCCGCCAACCCCACGCGCAAGGTCGTTAACGAAATCGAGAACTCCGGCATTGCCGTGGGCGGGGCGGTGCCGACACCGGCCGCGCCGGCCGCGCCGGGCACGACGCTGTTTCAGTACCGCGCGCCCGATGCGCAGTCCGTTCACCTCGCCGGTGGCTTCAACAACTGGCTCGATAACGACCAGGGCAAGGTTACCGGGCACGAGCAGTGGCTGTTGCAAAAGGACGAGTCGGGCACGTGGCGGATTCAGGCGCCGATTCCGCCCGGTCGGCATGAATTCAAGTTCGTCATCAACGGCGGCGCGCGCTGGGAAACCGATCCGACGCGGCCGTTGGCGCCGAATGGCAACTCGGTGGTCGAAGTGGTCGCCGGAGGTGTTGAGTTCACGCTGACGGAGCCGGCTGCGACCAGCGTGGTCGTGGCCGGTGAATTTAATAATTGGAGCGTGACGGCCAACCCGCTGACCAAAGACGCCAGCGGCAAGTGGCGCGCCACCGTCCCCCTGAAGTCGGGCCGGTATCAGTACAAGTTTGTTGTGGATGGAAACTGGAAGACGGATCCAGCCAATCCCGAAACGGCCCCCGATGGACTGGGCGGCCAAAACTCCGTCAAAATCGTTCCGTAGCCAAGGGAGTCAGTCATGATGCGCAGGGAAACGCTCGTGAGTTTTGTAGTTTTCTCGTTGATCGCTGTCACTGCCCGAGCCGCCATTCCGTGGCCCGGCACGCCCAATCCGCAAGGTTACCCGAGCGACCCGGCCAGCCGCATCCATCACTGGAAGGAAGAGGCGATCATCGGCAACCAGTTCATCAGCGTCATGCTCGACCAGAACGGGACGGTGTACGACATCTACTATCCGAGCACCGGCTTCCGCAACGGCTCCGGCACCGCCAACGAAGGCTACAAAGGTCCCGAGGAATTTATCGGCGGACCGTTTGGCTGTTCGACCGATCTGCAGGCCAACGGCCAGATGAATCTGATCGCCGCGATGGGCGGCATTGACGTGGCCGGCAACATTTACTGGATGAAAAACCACGGCTCCGGGCCCGGGCCGGTCGGCTATGACAACATCTCGCAGGCCTACCTCAAAGACAACAACATCGTCATCACCTCCAATCGCCTCAACGTCGCCAACAACCAGTTCCAAGTCGTTCAATACGATTTCTGCCCCAGCACCAACGCCATCCCGCCCGTGGCCGTCGGCGGCGGTCGCACCAACTACGGCGTGTACGTCAAACGTTACCTGCTGACCAATCTGCAGAACGAACCCCGCACCATCCGGTTTTATTTCGACGCCAACTTCAACGTGAAAGGCGAGAATGCCGGTGACTTCATGTACATGGACTACGGCCATGTCGTCCCCGCGCTCGGCCCCGGACAGACCAATCACACCATGGTGGTGGTGGACGGCAACAACACGCTGGCGACCGGCAGCGGTTGCACCCCGAACGGCTACGGCGATCTGGGCGACCCGAGCCGACAATACAACCCCAAAACCACCGCCAGCTACAACAAAACCGCCACCGTCACCTTTGGCGTCTGCATGAAACTGGTCACCAACAGCCTCACCGGCGCCGGCACGGCGTTCGACGGCAGTTGGCGGGATTTCACCGCCACCGATCACCAGGAAGGCTGGATCGGCAAAGAAATCGCCTTCGGTCCCAACGAAACCCGCGAAGTGGACATCATGATCGTCGGTTCATGGGACGACCTGCCCGGCCAGACCGGCGTGCATGATTTCTGGGGCCGACCGCTCGTGAACTGGTTCTACGCCGCCAACCTGGCCGCCGTGCAAGCCGCCACCGAACAATACTGGAGCGACTGGCTGGCTCAGGGCGTTCGCGTGGACTTGCCAGGCACGGCCTACGACGATTTGTTCACCCGCTCCAAACTCGTCACCGCCCTGCACATTGACGCCGCGACCGGGGCGATCATTGCCGGCATGCACAACGGCGCCTACCCGTTCTGCTGGCCGCGCGACGGTGTCTACGCGGCCATCACGCTCGATCGCATCGGCTACCCGGCTGAGGCGCAAAACTTCTACCGCTGGCTCCGCGACATCGCCTATCGCGCGCCCGACTGCAATCCCGGCGGCAAATCCTTTTTCTTCCAGAAATACACCACCGACGGGTATTTCGCGTGGAACTCGCCGCAGATTGACGAAACCGCCAGCGTCCCGTGGGGCATTTGGTATCACTACCTCAGCACCGGCGACCTCGGTTTCCTCACCAACTTCGCCGGCCTCGTCCGCGAAACCGCCTACGCCAGCTTCTACGACAGTTGCGCGGACGGCCGCGCCAACTACAACGACACCTTCAAGCTGATGGACGGCAACAATATCTGGGAAGATTCCTTCGGGCTGTTCATCTACTCCAACGCCTCCGTCGTCCGCGGCCTGCGCGACGCTGTTCACATCGCCAACAAAGTCCCCGGCCTCTTCTCGCCCGGTGACACGCCTCTCTGGTCGCTGGTGGCTGACGAAACGCGCGATACCGGCATCGTTGGCCGCGTCAATGCCCGCGTCGAGCCCGCCGACATCAGCCATCTCGGCCTCTCATACCCGTTCGAAGTTTTCGCCCCGACCAACAACGTCATGCTTGCCATCGTCGAATGGATTCACGGCAACGGCGCCCCGGCTGGCGGTTTCAACGACAACCTCGTCGAAACCGGCGGCGGCAACGCCGGCTACCTCCGCCGCTACAACCACAACATTAACAGCGCCATTGACAACTACTGGAATGGCGGCCCGTGGCATCTGTCCACCTCCTGGTACGGCATGTACCACGCCCAATGGCAAAACTACGCCGCCGGCAAGGTTCTTGTGGATGTGAACCTCGACATGCTCGACAAAATCATCGCCCGCCTCGGCCCGGTTGGCCTCGGCGCGGAACAAATTGCTCCCGACTACGCCCAAAAATATCCCGGCTTCTGGCACCAGGCCGCCTGGCCCAATGTCTGGGAATCCCATTCCACCTTCCTTGACCAGATCATGATGTTCCTCGACTACAAACCGACCGGCACCAACGCCAACTCCTGCTCGCTCGCGCCCAAACTGCCCACCGGCTGGAACTCCATGACCTTCCACAACCTCCGCTCCCAGGGACAACGCTTCGACATCACCGTCAGCGAAACCAACCACACCACCCGCGCCGATGTCGCCAAACTAACCACCGGGCCGCTCGCCTACGAAATCTGGCTGCGCATCCCCGCCAGCGAAACCCCGGCTCTTGTCCTGACCAACGGCCTGCGCGTCACCGGCTTCACCTACGACGCCACCGCCCGCCGCGTCGGCGTCACCGGCAACTTCCAAGACACCCCCGGCACCGACACCATCCTCGTCACCTTCGGCCTCTCCGACGTGGACGGCGATGGACTGACCGACGCCAACGAAATCAACCTCCACAATACCGACCCGCTCGATGACGACTCGGACAACGACGGCATGCCGGACGGCTTCGAAGTCACCTACGGCCTCAACCCGAACGCCGACGACACGGCCGACGACCTCGATGGCGACGGGCAAACCAACATTGGCGAGTACCTCGCCGGTACGCTGCCGAACAACACCGACTCCGCCCTGCGCGTCATCCAAATCGAGCGCCTGATCAACGGCCATGTGCTCATCACCTGGCAAAGCGTTCCTGGCAAGTTCTACCGAGTCAAATCCACCGACGACCTCAACGTGCCCTTTGGAAACCTCTCACCGGTGATCGAAGCCATCGCCACCACCACCTCCTACCCCGATCCCGCGCCCCCGACCAATCGCTTCTACAAAGTCTATCTCGTCACCCCCTGAAAAACATTTCGTCCGCGCCCTGCCTTCGTGGTAAATCATCCGCGCACCATGAAGCTCCTGCGCCCTGACCAACTCGACTTCACCGCGCCGAGCCTGTTCGACCCGGTCATCGAACAGCGCGTCCGCGACATCATCACCGCCGTCCGCCAACGCGGCGACGCGGCGTTATTGGAGTTGACCGCGCAATTCGACCGGGTTCGCCTCCGCAACCTCCGCGCGCGCGGGGCCGGTCGCGGTTCGCCCGAACTGCAACGCGCCCTGCACCTGGCCCACCGCAACATCGCCGCCTTCGCTCGTCGTTCGCTGCGGCGCGGCTGGCAGATGCGCAACGCCCAGGGCGGCATCGTCGGCGAAAAATTTGATCCCATCGAACGCGTCGGCATCTACGTGCCCGGTGGGACCGCGCCGCTGGTCTCTACGGTCATCATGACCGTCACGCTCGCCAAAGTGGCCGGCTGCCGCCAGATCGTCGTCTGCAGCCCGCCGCCGATCCACCCGGCGCTCCTCTACGCCGCGCGGCTGGCCGGGGCGACCGAGATTTATCAGGTCGGCGGCGCGCAGGCCATCGCCGCCATGGCGCTCGGCACGAAAACGATCCGGCGCGTCGCGAAAATCTTCGGGCCCGGCAACGCCTACGTCACCGCCGCCAAACGCCTGCTCTTCGGCGAAGTCGGCATTGACATGCTCTCCGGCCCCAGCGAGCTGCTCGTGTTGGCCGACGACAGCGCCGATCCGCGTCACATCGCCGCCGACCTGCTCGCCCAAGCCGAACACGGCAGCGGTCACGAACGTGTCTGGCTGGTCACCACCTCACGCCGTGTTCTGAACGAAACCGCCGCCGAATGGGACCGCCAGTTACCGGGCTTGAGCCGGCGCGGCTACATCGCCAAGATCGAACCGGTCGCCGTGCTGGCC
>CAZHLM010000016.1:0-44213 GCA_964533295.1 uncultured Verrucomicrobiota bacterium | reverse complement strand
GGGCTTGAGCCGGCGCGGCTACATCGCCAAGATCGAACCGGTCGCCGTGCTGGCCCAAGACCTCCGCCAAGCCGTGGCCATCGCGAACCGGTTCGCGCCCGAACATTGCGAGGTGCTGACCGTCAACCCCCGGCAGGTTCTGCGGCAACTGACCACAGCCGGCGCGGTCTTCCTTGGTTCGTGGACGCCGACGGTGGTGGGCGATTACGTGGCTGGCCCGAGCCACGCGTTGCCCACCGGCGGCGCCGGCGCGTGGTGTGCCGGGCTGACCGTGGACCAGTTCCAACGCCGCACCAGCTTCCTCGAGTTCAGCCCGGTCGCCCTGCGCAAATCGCGGCCTGTTCTGCAGGCGCTCGGCACGGTCGAAGGATTGGATGCCCACGTGCAATCCGCCGACATCCGGTTCCCATGAGCTACGTCCGACCTTCCATCGAGCGGATGACCGGCTACGTGCCCGGTGAGCAACCGCAGGTTGCCGGCCTGATCAAGCTCAACACCAACGAAAATCCCTACCCGCCCTCACCGGCGGTGATCGCCGCGTTGCGCGAGGCGCTGGACGACCGGCTGCGATTGTATCCCGATCCGACCGCGCGCGCACTGCGCGAGACGCTGGCCGCCCGGTATGGTTTGGGGGCCGACCAGATCATCGTCGGCAACGGCTGCGACGACATTCTCAACCTGTGCGTCCGCGCCTTCTGCGGCGAGGGCGAACCGCTGGCGTATTTCTGGCCGAGCTACTCGCTGTACCCGGTGCTGGCCCGGATCCAAGACTGCCTGCCGATCGAACTGCCGTTGACCGATGATTTCCAAATCGAAGCCCACCCGGCGCTGCTGCGGAAACTGACCGGCGTGCGATTGCTCTTCATCACCCAGCCGAACGCGCCGAGCGGCGTCTGGCTGCCGCGCATCGAATTGCAACGCGTCATCGAAGAAACCACCGGCGTGGTGGTGCTCGACGAAGCCTACGTGGATTTTGCCGCCGATAACGGTCTCGATTTCGCGCGCGACTACCCGAATGTCATCGTGGCCCGGTCGTTCTCGAAATCCTTCGCGCTGGCCGGGCTGCGGATCGGCTGGGCCACCGGCGCGCCAGAACTGATCGCCGCGCTGAACAAGGTCAAAGACAGCTACAACGTCAACCGACTCAGCCAACTGGCGGCCGTGGCGGCGCTCGGCGACCGGCCGTACTTCGAGGACGCGATCCGCAAGGTCAAAACCACCCGCGAACGCATCCGGCAGCAGTTGGAGACGCTGGGCTTCGTCGTCCCTCCGTCCCAAACCAATTTCCTCTTCGCCAAACCACCGGCTCCGCTGACCGCGCGGCACTGGTTTGAAGCGTTGCGCGCCCGCCGGATTCTGATCCGCTGGTGGGACGCCGACCGCATTCGTGATTTTGCCCGCGTCAGCATCGGTACCGACGCCGAGATGGACCGGTTTCTCGAACAAACCGCCGTCATCCTGAGCGAAGCGAGGCACCGCTGACGGCCAAGGGCTTCGCTTCCGCAGTGCCACCGCCACCCCGCTGTGAGGCGTGAGACGTGCACGGGGGGAGGCGATTTTCGAGGTTTTCAGCCGGGGGTTCGCGTGGTATCCATTCCGTCGTGAAGGCAACACGGAAGGCGCGCGACGGGCGGCCGTGCGGCGCGGGAGCCATTCGATGACAAAACGAACCGCGAACATTCAACGTCACACGGCGGAGACCCGAATCGCGCTGACGCTGACGATTGACGGCGCCGGCAGGGCGCGCGTGGCGACCGGGGTGCCGTTCTTCGATCACATGTTGACGTTGCTGGCGAAACATTCGCTCTGCGATTTGACGGTGAACGCGACCGGGGATGTGGCGGTGGACACGCATCATCTCGTCGAGGACGTCGGCATTGCGCTCGGGCAGGCGTTTCTGAAGGCGCTCGGCGACAAAAAGGGGATTCGGCGCTACGGCTGGTCGTTGGTGCCGATGGATGAGACGCTGGCGCAATGTCGGGTGGCGTTGGATTTCAGCAACCGGCCGTATCTCGTGTTCACTTGCAAAAGCTGGCGTGACATTGCCAACGTCGAGCTGGGCCGCGGTCAGCCGTACCGGGTGGGTTTGACGCGGGAGTTTTTGCAGGGCTTCGCCAACGAAGCCCGGTGCAATCTGCACGTGGATGTGTTGCGCGGCGACGAGCCGCATCACGTGGTTGAGGCGATTTTCAAGTCGCTGGCCAAAGCGCTCGATCTGGCCTGTCAGCGCGACGCGCGCGTGAAGGGTCTGCCGAGCACGAAGGGCAAATTGTAGCGGACCACGCAACCCAACCTTTGACCGAGCCGCCACGATGAAATGCCGCATGGCGTGGGAGAAGGGACGGCGGAGTTGGGTCAGCCGAATTTGGCGGGGCGGCTGGTGGAGCGGCCCCAGGTGCGGGGCAGGGCCAGCGGCGCGGGACGGGGATCGTTGACCAGCGGCGTCCATTCTTCCTCGTACTGCAATTCGTGCAATTCGATCGGGACAGCTTCCATTTTTTGTTCCATCTCGCGCTGGGGGATGAAAGGGCATTTGGGTTTGTGGGAGACGAGATGGGCGGCTTGTTTTTCGAGCAGCAAGCGGGTGCCGGTCTTGACGCTGCCTTTGCCGTAGCGGGTTTCGAGGGTTTCGAGGGCGTGGTGGAGTTGGCGGCGTTGATAGTCGGGGCTGTCGCCGAACAAGGTCGGTTGCAAATCGAGTGGTTCGAGGTTCCAGAAATGGACGCAGACCTGCCGGATCGGTTGGGTCTGGCCGGCGGTCAACTGACGGAACAGGGCGGTGACGTGCGGGTTGATCGTGCGCGGTTCGTACAACGCGCCCGGTAATTTCACTTGGCCGCCGCGGCCGGTCAGGTCCCGGAAGCGGACGTACACCCCGAGTTCATTGGCTTTGAGGTTTTCGCGGACGAAGGTGGTGATGACCCGTTCGGTTTGGTCGAGCAGGAACAGCAGGGCGGTTTCGTAATCGGGTTCATCGAACGGCAGGGTGGTGGCGCTGCCGATGCAGGAGCGGGGTTTGTGGGCGAGGCGGAGGGTTTCGCGCAGTTCGCCGCGCGCCAGCAGCCAGAGCGACAGGCCGAGGAAGCCGAATCGTTTTTCCATCACGCCGAGCGGCAATTCGGCGATGTCGCCGAGCGTCCAGACGCCGAGCGCGTGCAGGGCGTGCATCCGGCGGCGGGCGATACCGGGCAGGTCTTCGACCGGGATGGAGCGCAGAAATTCGCGTTCGCGGTCGGCCGGCACTTCGTGGAAGCCGTCCGGCTTGCTGCGTTCGGTGGCCAGCTTGGCGAGCCAGCGGGAGGAACCGAGGCCGGCGGAGACGGGGATGCCGATTTCGGCGGCGATCTCGCGTTTCATCCGCGTCACCAGTTCCGCGGCATTCCGGCAGCCGAACACGTTCGGTGAATCGGTGAAATCGAGGAATCCCTCGTCAATCGAGGTCGGCACCAGCAACGGCGTGTACTGGCGGACGCGCTTGAACAATTCGATGGAAAGCCGGCGATACTCGTCGTAGTGGGGTTTGACGAGCACGCCGGTCGGGCAGCGGCGTTTGGCCTCGAAACAGGCCATGCCGGTGGTGATGCCGTATTGTTTGGCGAGGTAGTTGGCGGCGATGACGATTCCGTCGCCGCGGCGGCCGCCGCCGACAAAGACCGGTTTGCCGCGCAGTTTGCGATCCAGCGCCACTTCGCAGGAGGCGAAGAACGAATCGCCGTCCACGTGCAGGATGCGTTGGTGCCGCGGAATCATCTCCCCGCAGAGTGGCGCGGGCGGCGGGGGAAGTCAACCGGCGTTTAGGCGCGCGATGGTGCCACGACCGATTCAAACTGGCCGTCGGCCACCAGCGTCGAGATGGTGTCACCGGGCTGGACGGCGGCGGTGGATTTGACGAGGCGGCCGTCGGGCAAACGGGTGATGCTGTAGCCGCGGGCGAGGGTGGCTTGGGGGCTGAGCAGGTCGAGTTTGGCGCGGGCGGTGGCCAGCCGGTGGGTGGCGGTTTGGAGCCGCTGGGTGACGACGGTGGTCAAGCGGCGTTGGCAGGCGGTCAGTTGGTCGCGGCCGCGCGCGAGACGCGCCTGGGGACTGAGCAGGGGAAGTTTGCCGGCCAGCGCGTCGAGGGCGGCGCGGCGCTGACGGAGAGCGGTGTCGGCGGCCAGCCGCAGCCGGTGGGCGAGGTCGTCGCCTTGTTGTTGGTATTGGCAGATCAGCTCGGCGGGTTGGCGGAAGACGGTGTGGGTGGACAATTCGAGGAGGCGTTGGCGCAGGTCGGCGAGACGGAGACGGAGATCCTTGTCGAGACGGCGCCGGTAGTCGGCCAGTTGCGTTTCGAATTCCTGTTTGGCTTTGGCGACCAGTTCGGCGGCGGCGCTGGGGGTCGGCGCGCGGAGGTCGGCGACGAAATCGCTGATGGTGAAATCTATTTCGTGGCCGACGGCGCTGATGGTCGGCAGCCGCGACCGGGCCAGCGCGCGGGCGACGATTTCTTCGTTGAACGCCCACAAATCTTCCAGCGACCCGCCGCCGCGGGCGACGATGATGACATCCACGAGGTCGCGGGCGTTGAAATCGTCAATCGCCGCCGCAATCTCGGCCGCGGCGCCGTCGCCCTGAACGCGGACGGGGTGGATGAGGATGTGGACGTTGGGGTAGCGGCGGCCGATGATGTTGAGGAAATCGCGGATGGCGGCGCCGGTCGGTGAGGTGACCAGACCGATGCGCTGGGGCAGAAGCGGGAGGGGTTTTTTGCGGGCGGCATCGAAGAGACCTTCGGCCTGAAGTTTGCGTTTCAGTTCTTCAAACGCCTGCTGGAGCGCGCCGAGTCCTTTCGGTTGCAGTTGGCGGACGATGATTTGGTACTGGCCGCTTTTCTCGTACACGCTGATGTCGCCAAACGCGACGACCGCCAGACCGTCTTTCAGGGGGAAACCAACGCGTTGGGCGTCGCCGCGAAACAGGACGGCGTTCAGTTGCGCCCCGGCATCTTTCAGCGTGAAGTAGCAGTGACCGGAAGCGGGCTGGCGGAGGTTGGAGATTTCGCCGCTGACCCAGACGCCGGGAAAGTGATCTTCCAGCAGCGCTTTGATCCGACGCGTCAGCTCGGTAACGGTGAGCACCGCGGCGGCGGCGGGCGGGCCGTTACGGCTCATAATCTTCGTTGGGCCATTCCGGTTCCATCACGGGCCGGTAGCCTTGCGGCGCGGGGATGGGGAAGGTGACGATTTCATACACACCGACAAACTCGCGGGCGATCCAGCGGGCAAATCCTTTTGGCACGCCATAAGTGATGCCGGCGCTGCCGCCGTGTTCGGAGACGGCCTTGGTGTACTGGTTCGGAATTTCGATGAAGCCGAACAACACGTTGGCGCACCCACGGCCCAGCTTGCGCAGCGCGTTGTGATGGGCGGGCGCGTCATCGGTGCCGGCCAGCGCCGGCGCGGCCAGTCCGAGGACGACGAGCAGGACGAGACGTTTCATGCGGCGACTATAGCCCGACCTTGCCGGGGTGGGAAGCGTTGAGTAATGTCGCCGCCAATGAAATTGGCGGGGAAAAACTGTCTGGTGACCGGCGCGGCCAAACGCGTGGCGCGGGAAATCGCGCTGGCGCTGGCCGACCGGGGCGCGAACATCGTGGTGCACTACAACCGGTCGGCCGCCGATGCGCAACGGGTGGTGCGAGAAATCCAGGCGCGCGGCGTGGAGGCCGTGGCCGTGCGAGCCGACCAGCGCGAGGCCCGGCAGGTGCGCCAAGCGGTGACGCAGGCGGTGCGGCATTTCGGGACGTTGCATTGCCTGATCAACAGCGCGGCGGTTTATGAGAAGACGCCGTTCGGGACGTTGACGGAGCGCGACTGGGATTTTCATCTCGATGCGAATTTGAAGGGGCCGTTTCTGTTCGCGCTCGAGGTGGGGCGGCACATGCTGGCGAAGAAGGTGCGCGGCAAAATCATCAATTTCGCTGATTGGGCGGCCTACCGCCCGTATCGCGATTACCTGCCGTACTGCGTGTCGAAGGCCGGTGTGATTTGTCTGACGCAGGCGCTGGCAAAGGAACTGGCGCCGCGCATCAACGTCAACGCCATCGGGCCGGGGCCGGTCTTGCTGCCGCCGGATTTTTCGGAGGCCGACCGGCGGGCGGTGATCCGTTCCACGGTGCTGAAACGACTCGGCACACCGCAGGACATCGTCAACGCGGTGTTGTACCTGCTCGAGGGCGGCGATTTCGTGACCGGCCACACGTTGATTGTGGATGGCGGGCGGTTGATTCGGGGCAGCGGGATGTGAACCACCCAGACACCAAGGCACCAAGAACGGCGATTTCGGAGGAGACCAACCGGGCCGGGTAGCGTGTGGATTCATTCATGACTGCCGATACCAACAACCCGTTTGCGGCGCTTTCCGTGGAAGGGCTGCCGCCCGGGCCGGAGTTGCCGCCACGAAAGGGCAGGGCCGGGCGGGTGGTGTTGCGGCGGGAGACGGCGCACCGGGGTGGCAAGACGGTGATCGTTGTGGACCAGTTGCCGGCGCATTTGCCGGTGGCGCGGATTGAAGAATTGGCCCGGCAGCTTCGCAAAGCGTGCGGTTGCGGCGGCACGGTGAAAGGGCGGACGATTGAGGTGCAGGGCGACCAGCCCGCACGGATCCGCTCCATCCTCGAGGGGGAGGGTTTTCAAGTCGCGGGAGAACGTTGACCATGTACAAAGTGACGAAACACATTGAGTTTTGCTACGGCCACCGGTTGTTGAACTACGCCGGCAAGTGCCGGCATTTGCACGGGCACAACGCGCGGGTGGAGGTGGACATCGAGTCGGAGCGGCTGGATGAGCGCGGGATGGTCTATGACTTTGGCGACATCAAGGAAGCGATCAAAACCTGGATTGATGAGACGCTCGACCACAACCTGCTGCTGAACAAGGCCGACCCGGTGATCCCGCTGCTCCAGTCGAGCGGCGAGCGGTTCTATCTGATGGACCATAACCCCACCGCCGAAAACATCGCCAAACTGATCTATGATCACGCGCGTTCGCAAGGTCTGCCGGTAGTCGAAGTCCGTCTCTGGGAGACCCCGACCTCGTTTGCCACGTACCGGCGCTGAGCCGGTGGAGCCGCGGCGAGAGAAAACGACCCGGCTCGGCCAGAGCCACGCGCCCGCCCAGCAAAAGCATCGCCAGCCGCCGCGGCATGTCGGGAAGTTGCCAAGTCGGTCGGTGAAGCGCAAGCTTGCGCCGCGTCGGGCGGGCGGTAGAATGCGCGGCCTATGCCGGAGATGGACATTGATCATGTGGCGCACCTGGCGCGGTTGGAATTGACGGCGGCGGAGAAGCAGCAGATCGGGGCGCAGTTGCAGGACATTCTCGCTTATGTGGCCAAGTTGAACCAGCTCGACGTGACCGGCGTGGAGCCGACGGCGCACGCGACGCCGTTGCAGAATGTGTTGCGTCCCGACGAGGTGCGTCCGTGCGGGATCGAGCGCGAGCAATTTCTGAAAAACGCACCCGAACAGGCGCGGGGGTTGTTTATCGTCCCGAAGATTGTGGAATGAGTTTGCCGACCCTCACCATTCACGAACTCCGGCAGAAGCTCCGCGCCGGTGAAGTGTCGGCCCGGGAAGTGACGGAGGCGGTGCTGGAGCGGATTGCCGTCGTGGATGAGAAGGTCCGGGGTTATCTCTGGCTGAATCCCGAAGACGCCCGGCGGCAGGCGGAGGCCTTGGATCAGGCGGGAGCGTGCCGGGATGGTCGGGCGCTGGCCGGCATTCCGGTGGCCATCAAAGACGTGATCAACGTGGCCGGCCAGCCCTGCACCTGCGCGTCGAAGATCTTGCAAGGGTACGTGGCGCCGTACGACGCGACGGTGACGCGGCGGTTGCGCGAAGCGGGGGCGGTGTTGTTGGGGCGGACGAACATGGACGAGTTTGCGATGGGCAGTTCGACGGAAAACTCGGCGTGGGGCGTGACGCGCAATCCGTGGGATTTGGAGCGGGTGCCCGGTGGTTCCAGCGGCGGCAGCGCGGCGGTGGTGGCGGCCGATGAGGCGGTGGCGGCGCTGGGCAGCGATACCGGTGGTTCGATTCGGCAACCGGCGGCGTTGTGCGGTTGTGTGGGGTTGAAGCCGACGTACGGGCTGGTGTCGCGGTACGGGTTGGTGGCGTTTGCGTCGTCGCTGGATCAGATCGGGCCGTTCACGAAAGATGTGACGGATGCGGCGATGTTGTTGGGGGTGATGGCCGGGCATGACGAGCGGGATTCGACGAGTGTGCCGCGGCCGGTGCCGGATTATGTGGCGGCGTTGACGCGGGAGGTGAAGGGGCTGCGGATCGGGTTGCCGAAGGAGTATTTCCTTCCCGGTATGGATCGCGAGGTGGAGGCGACGGTGCGGGCGGCGGTGGCGGTGTTGGAGAAGCAGGGCGCAGAGATGGTCGAGGTGTCGCTGCCGCACACCGAGTACGCGGTGGCGGTGTATTATTTGATCGCGACGGCGGAAGCGAGCGCGAATCTGGCGCGGTTCGACGGGATGCGGTACGGCTTGCGGGTGCGCGGGGAGGATGTGGTGGAGACGTACGGGCGGACGCGCGGGCAGGGTTTCGGCGCGGAGGTGAAACGGCGGATCATGCTCGGGACGTATGCGTTGAGCGCGGGTTATTACGATGCGTACTACGTGCGGGCGCAGAAGGTGCGGACGTTGATTCGGCGGGATTTCGAGGAGGCGTTCCGTTGCTGTGATGTGATCGCGACGCCGACGACGCCGGAAGTGGCGTTTCGGGCCGGGCAGAAGTCTGGGGACCCGTTGCAGATGTATCTGAGCGACATTTTCACCATCTCGTGCAACCTGGCCGGCAATTGCGGGATCAGCGTGCCGTGCGGTTTTGTGCGGGGGTTGCCGGTGGGGTTGCAGATTTTGGGGCCGGTCTTCGGCGAGGAACAGGTCTTGCGGGTGGCGCACGCCTACGAGCAGGCGACGGACTGGCGGGCGCAACGGCCACGGTTATGAATTACGAAGCGGTCATCGGGTTGGAGGTGCATGTCCAGTTGCGCACGCGCAGCAAGTTGTTCTGCGGGTGCGCGACGGAGTTCGGGGCAGAACCGAACACGCAGGTCTGTCCGGTGTGTTTGGGGTATCCGGGGGTGTTGCCGGTGCTCAACGTCGAGGCGGTGCGCAAGACGATCCTGACGGGGTTGTTGATCGGGGCGGAGATTGCGCGGTTCTCGAAATGGGATCGGAAGAATTACTACTACCCGGACATGCCGAAGAATTATCAGATTTCGCAGTACGATTTGCCGTTGTGCCGCGGCGGGGCGGTGGTGGTGGGCGGCGAGCGGTTCGGGGTGACGCGGATTCATCTCGAGGAGGACGTGGCGAAGAATCTGCATTTCGAGTCGAACAGCGGGGTGGATTTCAACCGGGCCGGCACGCCGTTGATGGAGATTGTCAGCGAGCCGGATTTGCGGACGCCGGAGGATGCGGTTGCGTACCTGACGGCGTGGAAGGAGATGCTGGTCAGCGCCGGCGTCAGCGAGTGCGACATGGAGAAGGGACAGTTGCGGTGCGACTGCAACGTGTCGATGCGGCCGGTGGGGCAGCGGGAATTTGGTGCGAAGATTGAGATCAAGAACATGAACTCGATTTCGGGGGTGCGGCGGGCGTTGGCCTACGAGATCGAGCGGCAGATTGCTGCGTTGCGGCGGGGGGAGAAGTTGCAACAGGAGACGCGGCGTTGGGACGATGAGGCCGGCAGGACCAGCGTGATGCGGACGAAGGAGTACGCGCATGATTACCGGTATTTCCCCGAGCCGGATTTGATGCCGGTCACGGTGGATGACGGATTGTTGGCGGAGATGCGGGTGTTGATTCCCGAGTTGCCGGAGGCGAAACGGCGGCGGTTTGTGGAGCAGTACGGGTTGCCGGAGTACGACGCGGGGGTGTTGGTGGCCGACGCGGCGGTGGCGCGGTTTTACGAGGAGGCGGCGCGGCAGTCGAAGAATCCGAAAGCGGTGTCGAACTGGGTGATGACGGAGTTGTTGCCGAAATTTGCGACCAGCCCGGTCACGCCCGCGCAGTTGGCAGAGTTGGTGGACCTGATCGAGGTGGGGCGGATCAGCGGAAAGATGGGCAAAGAGGTGTTGGCGGAGATGCTGGCGACGGGGCAGTCGGCCGGGGCGATTGTGGCGGCGAAGGGGTTGGCGCAGGTCAGCGATAGCGGGGCGATCGAGGCGCTGGCGGATCAGGCGATAGCCGGCCATCCGAAATCGGTGGCCGATTACCGGGCCGGCAACAAGGCGGCGTTGAATGCGCTGGTCGGGCAGGTGATGAAGCTGAGCAAGGGCAAGGCGAACCCGAAACTGGTCGGGGAGATTCTGGCGCGGAAGCTGGGCTGAGCGGCGGCTGGCGCCTTGACCTTGGCGGCGGCAAAAAGTAGAGTCAGACGGTCAATCGCCAGCGATCTCAAGTACGGATATGCCAGCTCAAGACGAATTTGTGACTGAAATCCTTCGGGATGTCGGGCTGGTCACCCACGACCAAATTCAGCAGGCCAAAACGACGGCGGAACAGCAGAACATCGGCGCGGTAGAGGCGTTGATTCAACTGGGGTTCGTGACCGAGCGGGATGTGACGAAGGCGCTGGCCAATCAGTTTGGCCTCGAGATGATCAGCCTGGCCGACTACCGGGTGCCCGACGAGGTGGTTGCCTGTATGCCGCGTCATATTGCGCGCCGGTACAAAGTCATGCCGGTCTACAAGCATGACAGCACGTTGACGGTGGCGATCAGTGATCCGCTGGACGTGGATACGGTGGACAGTCTGCGGTACATCCTGAAGATGAACGTCGAGCCGGTGGTGGCGTCGAAGGCGGACATTGATGTGGCGTTGGGACGGTATTACGGGACGGCCGATGACACGGTCGAGAGCATGTTGCAGGAGATCACGGAAGGCGACATCGAGATTTCCGTTCCCGGCAAGGCGCAGGAATCGAGGATTGAAGACACATCGGCCACTGAAGCGGACGCGCCGATTATCAAGCTGGTCGGGTTGCTGATCATGGAGGCCTACCGGAACCGGGCGAGTGACATTCACATTGAGCCGTTGGAAAAGCGGTTGCGCGTGCGGTACCGGATTGACGGGGTATTGCATGAGGTGGACAACCCGCCGAAACGGTTGCAGCCGGCGATCATCAGCCGGTTGAAGATCATGGCCAACATGAGCATCGCCGAAAAACGGGTGCCGCAGGACGGCCGCATTCAGATTCCGGTGATGGGCAAGACGCTGGACTTGCGCGTGTCGTCGCTGCCGACCAATCACGGTGAAAGCATCGTGATGCGTATCCTGGATAAATCGAGCTTGCTGCTGGGGTTGGGCGATCTTGGTTTCTTCAGTGACGATCAGGAGAAGATGGAAAAGCTGATCTCGCTGCCGGACGGGATTTTTCTGGTCACGGGGCCGACCGGGTCCGGCAAGACGACGACGCTGTACGCGTGTTTGAACGCGATCAACAAGCCGGACCGCAAAATCATCACGGTCGAGGACCCGGTCGAGTACCAGTTGAGCGGCATCAACCAGGTGCAGGTCAATGCCGAGATCAACCTCACGTTTGCGGCCGCGTTGCGTTCGATTCTGCGCCAGGCGCCGAACATCATCATGATCGGTGAAATTCGCGACCTGGAGACCGCCAACATCGCCGTCCAGGCGTCGTTGACCGGCCATTTGGTGTTCTCGACGTTGCACACGAACGATGCGCCGTCGGCGGTGACGCGCTTGATTGACATGGGGGTCAAACCGTTCCTGGTGGCGTCGTCGGTGCGGGCGATCATGGCGCAACGACTGATTCGGCGCGTCTGTCAGAACTGCAAGGAACCGTACGTACCGACCGAGTACGAGATGCGCGTGTTGAACCTGAACCCGGACGAGATTGCGAAGGCGACGATCTTCAAAGGAAAAGGCTGTCCGGAGTGTGGCCGGACAGGCTACCGGGGTCGGCGGGGGATCTACGAGATCTTTGTGTTGGACGAGGAGGTCCGGCAGTTGATCTATGAGCGGGTGCCCGCGAACGTGTTGCGGACGCGGGCGCGGGAGTTGGGGATGCGGACGTTGCGCGAGGACGGGGTCCGCAAGATCATGACCGGGATGACGACGCCCGAAGAGGTCATCGCCATCACGGTGGGCGACGAGCAATAGGCGGCGGCAACCAACAGGAGAGAGCATGGCGGCGATACAAATTGACGAGTTGTTGCAAGTCTGCGTGGACGAAGGAGCGTCGGACCTGCACATCCGCGTCGGGGTGCCGCCGATCATCCGGTTGCATGGCGGGCTGGTGCCGATGGATTTGCCGGTGATGACCAACGAGGACACCGAGGGGTTGATGAAGGCCATCACCTCGGAAGCGCACTTGCAGAAAGTCCGCGAACAGGGGGGCACGGATTTCGGGTTTGCGTTTGGCGACATGGCGCGGTTTCGGGTGTCGTGTTTCAAGGAGCGCGGCAACTACGGGATGGTGCTGCGACAGATTCCCAGCCGGCTGATGACGCTGGATCAGATCGGGTTGCCGCCGTCGATCAAGGATTTGCTCTATCGGCCCCGCGGTTTGATTTTGGTGACCGGGCCGACCGGCTCCGGCAAGACGACGACGCTGGCTTCGATGATTGACATCATCAACACCGAGCGCGATTGCCACATCATTACGGTGGAGGATCCGATTGAGTATTATCATCCGCACAAGAAGAGCGTGGTGACGCAGCGCGAGATCGGCGTGGACGTGCCGAATTTCGAGGAGGCGCTGCGGCGCGCGCTGCGGCAGGACCCGGATGTGATTCTCGTCGGCGAAATGCGCGACCTCGAAACGATGGAGGCGGCGATTACCGCGGCCGAAACCGGGCATCTCGTGTTCGCAACCCTGCACACGACCGGGGCAGCGCGGACGGTGGACCGGATCGTGGATGCGTTCCCCACGAATCAGCAGGAACAGATCCGCACGCAGTTGGCGTCGTCCATCCTCGCGGTGGTTTCCCAACTGTTGCTGGTGCGGGCGGAGGGCAAGGGGCGCGTCGCGGCGTTTGAGATCATGATCTCCACGCCCTCGATCCAGGCGTTGATTCGGGATAACAAAACCTTCCGCATCACCTCCGACATTCAGACGGGCGCGAAATACGGGATGGTGACGCTGGATGGAAATTTGTTGAGCTTGTATGAACGCGGGCTGATCACGTATGGCGACCTGATCACGAAAGCGCAGGATCCCGGCAGCATCGTGGCGAAGCTGCAGGAAGACGGAGGCAGGAAGCGGTAGTATGTTCGAGGGCGAATCCGGCATTTTGGCGGAGTTGATCCAGCAGAAGGGGTTGGTCGGCCCCGAGCAGTTGGCCGAGTTGATGGAGGAGCATCAACGCACCGGCAAGTCGCTGTCGGCGGTGTTGGTGGATTACGGGTTGCTGACCGAGGATCAACTGCTCCAGTTGGTGGCGGATTACCTGAACATCGAGTTCGTCAAGCTGACGGAGTTGGACATTCAACAGACGGTGTTGCGCGCGATGCCCGGCAGTGTGGCGCGGATGTACGGGGCGGTGCCGATTCGGCTGCAAGGCAACACGATCACGGTCGCCGTGCTGGATCCGTTCAATCCCCGGTTGGTCGAGGAACTCTCCTTCGTCCTCGGCAAGGATGTCCAACTGGCGGTGGCTCCGGGCAAGCAGATTGAGGACGCGCTCAACCGGTATTACGGCCAGGAGAGCGAGTCCATGCAGGAACTCCTGGGCGACATGGAGAAGGAGTTCAGCGGCGCGACGGCCGCGGAGCTGGCCGCCACGGGCGGCGTGGACAACACCCACGCGCTCGAAGAGGAAGCCAACAAGGCGCCAATCGTGCGGTTCGTGAATCTGATCCTCTTTCAAGCGATACAAGACCGGGCCAGCGACATTCACTTCGAACCGTTCGAGGATGAGTTCAAGATTCGATATCGGGTGGACGGGGCGCTGTACGAAATGGCGCCGCCGCCAAAACATCTGGCGTTGCCGGTCATCTCCCGCATCAAGGTGCTGTCCAATCTCAACATCGCCGAGCGACGGTTGCCGCAGGACGGTCGCATCCAGATGAATATCGCCAATCGCCAGGTGGACTTGCGGGTCTCGACGTTGCCGACGCAATTCGGCGAATCGTGTGTGCTGCGCGTCCTCGACCGGACCGTGGTCAACCTCGACCTCGGCAGCCTGGGGATGCCGGCGGACGTTCGCGAGAAACTGGAGGAACTGATTACGCTGCCGAACGGGATTTTGATCGTCACGGGTCCGACCGGTTCCGGCAAGACCACGACGTTGTATTCCTGCCTGAAGCGAATCAACACGATTGACATGAAACTGCTGACGGCGGAGGACCCGGTCGAATACGACTTGGAAGGCATCATGCAGGTGCCGGTCAACGAGGGTGTCGGCCTGACGTTTGCCCGCGCCCTGCGCGCGTTCTTGCGCCAGGACCCGGATGTGATCATGGTGGGGGAAATGCGGGATTTGGAGACGGCGCAGATTTCCATCCAAGCGTCCCTGACGGGTCACTTGGTGCTTTCCACGCTGCACACCAACGACGCGCCGGGGGCGGTCACCCGTTTGATTGACATGGGGGTGGAGCCATTTCTGATCACCTCCACCATTCAAGGCGTGCTGGCGCAACGGCTGGTGCGGACGATTTGCAAGAAGTGCAAAGTCGCCTACGAGCCGAGCGACGCGGTGCTGGCGGAGATGGGGTTGACCCGCGATGATGTGGGGGGGCGGCCGTTCTACTACGGAAAAGGTTGCCTGGAATGCAATGAAACCGGCTATCGCGGTCGAAAAGGTCTCTACGAATTGCTGGTGGTTTCGGAGCCGGTCCGGGAATTGATCAACATGCGCGCCCCCTCGGGCGTGATCCGCGCCAAAGCGCAAGAGCTGGGGTTGCGGACGCTGCGGCAGGACGGCATCCGCAATATTTTGGATGGTGAAACAACCGTCGAAGAGGTATTAAAGTACACGTGACGCGGGCCACGTCAGCCCGCAGGAGGATGAGCCATGGCACGATTCACCTACGTTGCGTTGGATGTGAAAGGCAAGGAAGTCACCGGCGAAGTCGAAAGCGACAGCTCCACCAACGCCGTTTCCCGCATCCGCGAGATGGGTCTGTTCCCGACGAATGTCGCCGAGGCCAGAAAGTCCGCCCCCAAAGCCGCGCCCGGCCAGCCTGCGCCCCGCGCCGCGCGGAAAGGGATGTCCGTCAACATCCGCCTGCCGGGCGGCGGCGGCGTCAAATCCAAGGTGCTCACGACCTTTACCCGGCAATTGGCGACGCTGATTGATGCCGGCTTGCCGCTGTTGCGCGGATTGGGCGTGCTGCGCAACCAGGAGAAGCATCCCGTGCTGAAACGGACGCTCGGCAACCTGGCCGAGGCGGTCGAGGCCGGCAGCACGTTCAGCGAAGCGCTGGCGCAGCATCCCAAGGTGTTCAACAAACTCTACGTCAACATGGTCCGCGCCGGCGAGGCGGGCGGCGTGCTCGACGTGACGTTGAATCGTCTGGCGGATTTCATGGAGAAGGCGCAACGGATCAAGAGCAAGGTCATCTCGGCGATGGTCTACCCGACGGTGGTCATTTGCGTGGCAATGGCCATCTTGTTTTTCTTGATGACCGTCATTGTGCCGAAGTTTGAGGCCATCTTCTCCGACCTGCTCGGCGGCTCGGAATTGCCGCCGCTAACGCAGTTCGTCATGGGTGTCAGCCGCCTGGTCACCGAGCGTTACCTGCTGGTCATCGGGGTGGTCGTGGCGCTCGTCGTGGTCTTGAAAACGATGGCGAAAACCGAAAAGGGCCGGTATCTGCTCGACAAGTTCAAACTCCATGCGCCGTTGGTGGGCGGCCTGATTCGCAAAGTGAGCATCGCCCGGTTCACGCGCACCCTCGGCACGCTGATTGCCAGCGGCGTGCCGATCCTGCAGGCGCTGAACATCGTCAAAGAGACCGCCGGCAACGCGGTCGTGGCCAAGGCGGTCAACCAGATTCACGACTCTGTGAAAGAGGGCGAACGGATTGTGCAGCCCCTCGAAGCATCCGGCATCTTTCCGCCGATGGTGGTGAGCATGGTGGATGTCGGCGAGGAAACCGGCGCACTGCCGGACATGTTGATGAAGATCGCCGACGTATATGAGGACGAAGTGGACAACGCCGTCGGCGCGCTCACGTCGCTGTTGGAGCCGATTATGATCGTGTTCCTCGCCGTGGTGGTCGGCACGATCGTCATCGCGTTGTTCCTGCCGCTGATCAGCATCATTGACCAACTCGGAAAGTAAGTCGCGCGCGGCGCGCGTCAGGCAAACAGATCACCCTGCGCGGGCGGCCGGAATTCCAGTTCCGCCAGCAGGGAGCTGAAACCAAGGTCGCGATAAAGCGCGGCCAGCCGCGATTTGTCCGGTGGTCGGCCGACGAGGTCCCGCCACCCCGTCGCCAGTGTCACGTGGGTATTCAGGGTAACCAACTGACGGTTCATCGCGAGTTGCGCGGCATGCTCCCGCAGAGCCGACCGTAGTTTCGGTTTGGAAATCGAATCGGCTTGGGTCAGCAGATTGGTGAGGGAGCCGTACTGCGTCAGGAGTCTTGCTGCGGTTTTTTCGCCCACTCCGGGAACGCCGGGGATGTTGTCCACCGCATCCCCGGTCAGGCTCAGCAAGTCCACCATTTGGGCCGGCTCGACTCCATACCGGGCCCGCACCTGATCCGCCGTCACGGGCGCGCCTTCGCTCCGCAGGAGTTGGATGCCGGGGCGGACAAGCTGCATGAAATCTTTGTCGGTGGTGGCGATCAAGACTTGGGCGCCATCCGCGACGGCGCGCACCGCCAGCGTGGCGATGAGATCATCGGCCTCTTCGCCTTCCTGCTCGACGATGGGCAAACCGAGAGCCGTGACGACGTCCCGGATGACGGGCAACTGCGATTCCAAGTCCGGTGGGGTGGGTGGACGCTGGGCTTTGTAGGCCGGCAGCAGGGCGAGCCGGTGCCGGGGGGCGCCGAGGTCGAAGACCACCGCCAAGTGGGTGGGCCGGTGCCGGGCGCGAAGCTTCTGAACCATCTTCGTGAACCCGAAGACGGCCTGGGCCGGCTGGCCGGTCGGGGTGGTGAGCGCGGGGATGGCGTAGAACGCCCGGTAGATTTGGGAGTACGCGTCCAGCAGCAGGAGTGTCTCAGCCATGGGGAAAGGCAAAGGGGCGGCTGCGAAAGCCGCCCCTGTCAGACCATCCGGGAAGCCCGCTAACGAAGTGTCACCGCTTCCTGTTTGTGAACCTTGTTGCCCGCGGGGTCAATCAGGTTGGCGGTGACAAAGATCAGCAGATTGCGCTTGGAGCGCGAGTCCACCTTGCTGCGGAACAACCGGCCGATGAACGGAATGTCTCCGAGGAAGGGGATTTTATCCTCAATCTTGTTGATGTCTTCGCGCATCAAGCCGCCCAGCACCACCGTTTGGCCATCCCAGACGACGACGCTGGTGGTCAGGTTGCGGCTGGCAAACAGCGGTTGTTGGATTTTATTCTCCACCCGCACGGTATCGCCGGTGCCGCCCCCCTGGCGAAACACCGTGTCGCCGGGGCTGTAATCAATGAATCCAAGAAACTCGGAAACCTCGGGAATCAGGGTGAGGTTGATCGTGTACCCATCGGCGCCGACCTGCGGCGTGACATTCAGCAGGACGCCGACTTCCCGGGTTTTGAAGCCCGACGGCGTGAAGGGCGACACGACATTGTCACTGACTTGCGGCGGTTCGAATTCGGTCGGGTAGATGAATTCCTGAACGACGCGAATCTGGGCGGCATTACCGCTGATGGTGGTGATGCGCGGCGCGGAGAGCAGGTCGGTGCTCTTTTTCTGCGCGAGGGCGCGGACGATCACTTCAAACTGCGGATTGGTCAGCACGCCGCGCAACGTGGCCAGATCGGGGCGAGTGCCGGCGCCTCCCAAACCCAGCAGCGAGTCAATCGCATTGCCCTTGATGACCGTGCTGTCGCGCAATCCGGGCGAGATGTTGCCCTCGCCCAACGAGAGATCCGGTGCGCTGCCAAAGGGAATGTTTCCACCGCCAAACGTGTCGAACGAGCCAAAAATGCGCTGGCCCACTTTCCAATCGAACCCCAGCTCATCGAGGTCGGCCTGGGAGATTTCGACGAACTTGGCTTCGATTTCGACCTGGACCGGGACGATGTTGAAGCCGGCGAGGACTTCTTCAAAAATCTCGATATTGGCCGGTGTGTTGCGCAGGATGATCCGGCTGGAGCGCTCATTGAAGATGATGCTCGAGCCGGGAGGAAACGGAACGCCCGCGTCGCTGAACAGCTTTTTCACATCGGTTAGCTCGGTTGTGGCGCCCGACCCGGCCAAGCCGACGAATTCTTCGCCGCCACCGCGTTCTTGAGAGGCCTCGGGAGCGGAAACGAGGGTTCGAATGACGCCCGCTTCGACCGGGTAGGAACGGGTGACCAAATCTTCCTCGGGCGCATTTTTCGGCAGAACGACCACTGCAAACGGTTCCACCCGGAACTTGAGATTGGCGGCCTGCGTGATCAAACGCAGCGCATCAATCAGCGGGATTTTTCGCAACTGAACCGAAATGCGCGGTACGCTCGCGGCGGCATCGGGCTGGGCGGGCAGCGCGGGCGCGCCTTCCGGCCCCACCGGCGGCACTTCCATCGGGGCAGCCGCGGGAGCCGCCGATTCTCCCAACTGGAGCACAATGTTCACACCCGGCGGATCAATTTTGCGACTCTCGCTGCTCAGGAAATTGATGACATCCGTAATGACCGCGTCCCGGAAGTTGATTTCTTCGATGATGATCTCGTTGACCCGTTTGATCATTTCCGTTTTCGCGCGCGACTCTTTGCTGGTCGCATCCGGGCGGTCTTCGGCGGCGCGTTTCACATCCACGCTGAGCGGCGGGAGCCAGCCCCGACCGACCTCCCACAGACGCTGCGAGCGCGAGCGGTCGGTGCCGACCTTGGCAAAGGCGACACGCTGGCGATTCAGTTCGTCGAGCAGGATGTAGGCATCCGTATTGTACGGATCAATCACAAGAATCTGTTGGAAGGCGCGCTCCGCCTGATCGAACTGGCCGGAGTTGAGCAGGATCTTGCCTTCCCGGAACAGCTTCTTGATTTCCTCCCGTTTGCCGAGAAACTCGGGCGTGCGGGATGGGTCTGGCGGCGGTTCCGGCCGGTCGGCCAGTCGCTGGGCGCGTTCGACCCGCGCCAGAATGGACTGTGTCTGACGGCTTCCCGGGCTGACGGCGGCGGTCTTCTGGGCGAAACCGCGCGCTTTGGCGATGTCATTGGCGGCCAGGGCATCCTCGGCGAGCCGGTAGTAGCATCGCGCCAGTCCTTCCTGCGCCTCGGTGCGTGCCGCTTCCGTCGCTTTCCCGGTGGGAAGGGTCTTCAAGGCGGCCTCAAACTTTTCCGCCGCCGCCGCAAGTTTGTTTTCCCGATACAATGCTTGCGCGTCTTTGATCAATTGCAGTGCGGTCAGGTGGGCCTCTTCGCGGCGAACGAGTTCTTCCTGGGCGAGTTGCTCGATCTCCGCCCGGTTCGCGTCGGTTAGGACCGGCGTCGAATCGGGAGCCGGTGGGGGTGTCTCGACGGGGGCGGGCGGTGGAGGCGTGGGGGCTGGGGCCGTTGCCACGGGCGCCGGTGGCGGAGTTGGGGCGGGTTTGGCTGGGGTTTGGGGTTGAGGTTTCGATTCTTCGGTGGCGCCGGCAGGGCGGGCCGGCTTGAAGTTGGTGTTGACGGCCAACAGGAGCTCGTCGTCTGCCCGGCAGGGCAACCAGAGGGACAGGCTGCCGATGAGCAGCAGTGATAGGGATTTCTTCATAAACCAATTCTCCATTCCATTCATCCTCCGCGGCTTCCCGGCACGCGGACAATCAGCATTTGGCCTCTACTCGCTCCGGCGGGGGTTGCTCACTCGCGGGAGATGGGCAACGTGCGCTTCTCCTCCGTCTGGATGTCTGTGATTATCATTCCGTTAGAAGTGATGTCAACGACTTTGTACGCCTTCCCGCCGCAGTTAAACTGCTGTCCGCGGCGAACCCGAAAATCCGAGGCGCTGCCGCTGGCCGTCTCGCAGCGGGCGGTGGCCACCGGCTCCTCTTCTTCGGCTTCCCGGTTGACGACCAGGACGATCGGCTTTTCGCCTTCGCGCTGAATCGTCAATTCGGATACATCCACCTGCATTTTGGCGCCGATGCGCGGATTGAATTGCTCTTCGATTTTCTTTTCGAACTTGATGATCCGGTAGCCGGTGTCCTCAAACCGGTCGCGGATGGGGTCGCCGACTTTCTCCACGAAGAACGTTCGCGGCCGGAACTTGAAATCAATCTGGAAGTTGCGCCCCTCGCCGACGTAGGCGCGCACATTCATCTTGAACGGCACCCGGTCCACGCGCAGCAGGGCCAACCGGCTGGTGGGCAGGCGGGGCGCTTCATTTGTCACGATCTCGGTTGGCGTTTCGATCTTTGGCGGAAGAAACGGGTCCCGCTGACCGGGCACCCATTGAAACGGCTGCTGCAAGTTGGCGATGGCCTGGTTGTAGGGCGTGGCATCTACTGGCTCGGCGGGTTTGCCCTTCTGGCGCGGGGCGCGTCGGCCCTGCATCAGTTCATTGTTCAGATCGCCGACGCGCATCATCAGCCACCCGGCGGCGCCGATCACGCTGAACAGCACCACCACCAGCAACAACTTCTCCCAATGTTTGCGCACGAAGTCCATGGTCTGAGCCGGTCAGTTCCGCCTGGCGGTTTTGGCCTCCGGAGCTTTCAGTTCCACCAAATCCAATCGCAATTTCACTTCCAAGATGTCTTTCTCCACCCGGCTCGGTTGCGGCGCCGCGGCCGGCAGGCCGCCCGGGCCGACGGGCAGCGGACCACCGGGTCCCAACGGCGGCTGCGGAGCGCGTCCCCAATCCGGTACGGCCGGACGGGGCAGGGGCGGACCTTCGATGGAAATCTTGGCGGCTTGCACGTCCAACCCGCGGACGGTGAAAAACCACTTCTGCTTGCTGAGTTCGTTGAGAAAGTTCTGGAGCGCGGGTGTGGTCGCCTGAAACACCAGTTCGAAATGGCTGATGTCGTACAGAGCGTCGGCGGCCGTCTCGGTGGTGGGTTGCTTGATGTCGTCGCGCCCGATCTGGGTGATGGCGGTGACTTTGCTGGCGAACAACAGAGTGCTGAGCCGCTCGATGACCAACAGTTGTTTCGTCAACGCCTGAAGGGCTTCCTTGTTGTCCGGCGGAAGGATGCCCAGGTACTCGTCGAATCCGAACGCGAAGTTCTGCGGGACGGTCACCTTGTTGTCACGGGCGGCTTCATTCAGGTCGTTCAATTTCTGCGTCAACATCGCGCGGAACTGGACGCGGTTCAGTGGAGGGGTGCGGACCGGGGCGGCGGCGGTGCGGACGATGTCGCCATAGAGTTTTTCGACCTCCTCGCGGCTGGTGCGAAGAATCTCCACGTTCTCTTTCACCGGGAACGGTTGAAATCTCAGCAGGCTTTGCAGTCGCTGTTTTTCCTGTTCCAACTGCGTCTCGACTTCGCGCCGATGGCGGATGGCCTGCGTCAGCTTCCAAACGTCGTAGCCCAGGAAGACGACAAATCCGACCAGGAAAACCACCGCCAGCCCGTTGCGTTTGATCCAGTCGGCGTTCATCAGAGCGTCACCGGTTTCGCGAGGCGCGCGCGCAGGGTGAAGGGAAACGTTTCCTTGTCGGTCATGGCCGGCGGCGGCTCGGTGATTTCCACGCCGTCTTTGTCAAAATAGGGCGAGGCGCGGAGTTCTTCGGCGAGTTGTTCGACGAGTTCCAAATCCTGGGCCGGGTTGTTGAAGTTGTGCCGCCCTTCGCCGGCGATCTCCAACTCGGCAGCAGCCGCCGCCGCGCCGGGCGCGCCGTCACTGCTCGGCGGCGGCGGGAGCGCGCTGGGCAGCGCCGCCCCGGGAGGAATCCCTCGCCGGCCCCGGCCGGACGGGGAGATCGGCGCCGCGTCGCCAGCCGGCAGGCGTTGGCTTGGCGTGATGCGGGTAATCCACAGCAGGGGAACCTTGTCCAGTCGCTGGTTCAAGTCCTGCAGCACCATGGACCAGTGCGAGCGTTGACCGACGACAGCCACCAGCTTGTCGGCCTTCTGTTTGACGGCGTTCAACTGCGTCGTTTCATCCTCAATTTCCCGTTTCGTGCGGTCGTACTGGTCGGCCAGCGTTCGCACGTCGTTCAACTCCTCGCTGCGGATGGCGGCCACTTTGGCGTGAAACGCCCAGAGGGAAAGCGGGATCAGCAGGATGCAGAGAGCGGTCGCGGCCAGGTAGGGGCGTTTTTCCTCGCCCGAGCGGCGGGTCTTGAGACTGGCCGGCAGGAGATTGACCTCCAGCGGGCACTCGGTCAATTCCCGCAACCCCAGTCCCACCACCTCGCCGAAAAAGTGGGCGGCTTTCGACAGTTGTTCGCGCGAGACCGAAGCGTCCAGCTCGACGTTGCGGAAGGGGTTGAAGTACTCGATCGGGACCTGAATTTTCTCGTGAAAAAACCGGTCGGTGTACGGAATGATCGAGCTGCCGCCGGAAAGCAGGACGCGGGTGGGCGCGCTGCCGCCCTGTTGGGTGCGGTAGAAATTGATCGAGCGTCCGACCTCGGCGTGCAGGCGCGTCATCACGTTGCGGACGATTTTGCTGACCCGCGCCTGTGTTTGGTCTTCCGGCTCTTCGTACGCGCCGCCGAGCGCGACAAAGCCGGTGGCTTTCTTCAGCGTCTCGGCTTCCGTGAACTTGACGTTGAACTCCGTCGCAATGCTCTGGGTGATGGCGTTGCCGGCGATGGGGATGGAGCGGGAGAAGATTTTTTGTTTTTCGACGAACAACAGGTTTGTCGTTCGCGCCCCGATGTCGAGCAGCACCGTGCAGCCGTCCAGGTCGCCGTAGTTGTAGCGAAACGCGTTGTACAGCGCCATTGGCGCGACATCCACCTTCACGGTGCGCAAACCGACCGATTCGATTCCCTCGTGCAGTTCCTCGATGATGTTGCTCTTGATGGCCAGCAACACCACTTCGAGTTCGCCCGCCGCGTTGGCGCCGATCAGTTGGTAGTCCCAGACCACCTCGTTGATCGGGAACGGGACATTCTGCTGCGCTTCGTATTGGATGATCTGGACCACCTTTGACTCGTCCACGGGCGGCAGTTTGACGAAGCGCGTGAAGACCGATTGGCCGGATACGCTGAAGACCGTTCGGTGGCGCCCCATGCTGCGTTCCTTGAGCATGTTGCGGATCGTCGAAACCAGCAACGCTTTGCGATTCTCTTCGTGTTCGGGATCCAGTCCCAGCTCCGCGTGGTTGAAATTCGTCAGCTTCAACCCCCGGCCTTTGGTGATCTGAAATTCGCCGACCTTGACGGTCGAGGCTCCGATGTCCAAACCCAGTATGCGTTCCGCGCCGAACATGGCGATTAGCTAGAATCCCGTGAACAGGCCATCGCGTTTCAAGGAGTGGCCTTGTACGCCTCGTATCGTTCATGCGCCAACACGGCCCACGGCGTGTCGGCCGGTCGCAACAAAAATCCCGGCGTCGGGGAGAACTGCTCCCACCAGCGCGTGGAGGCTTGCGGGTTGCTGGCTTGGTCCATCAACCGGCCCTGGTAATAAAGCTGCACCGCCACCGCCTCCACCTTGCCCCGTCCATACCGCGCCAACGTGGAGGGATGCAGAAACATCGCCGAGTAATTGCGCCGGCCCTTGGCCACGTTGATGTGGGTCACATCCCCGCTGAACAACCGCCGCTCGCGACCCTCGCCAATCAAAACGAAGTATTTCAACTGCACGTCATCCGCCCACTCCAGGTCGCTGGCAAAATCCACTTCAATGTGCAACCACGGCTTGTTCGCCGCCGCCACCTGGCTGCCCAGATTGCCGCCGCTCGTGCTGTAACTGGGCGCCCGCAACACCTGATGGGTGATCTTGTTAATCGCCAGATCCCCGGGCCGAACGCCCCCCTGGCCATGGGCAAAACTGAGAAACACAAAGGAAAAAATTGTACCGGCCAGAATCGGTGAAATCACTCGGATGCTTGTTCTCATCGTGCCTCCAGGAAGGGTCATCTGTTTACCGTCGTGAGTAACCTGACACCCAAGAAACATAAGTGACCGCCGCGCACTCGGTCAACAGCAAAGTCGCCCGCGGCATCTCGCCTGCTCCCCAGCAGCCGTGTTTCCCGCGCGTCAACATCTGGCCGGACTGCTGGGGTTGTTGTTGGCCGCCTGCCACCACCCGGCGGACACCTCCGCGCCCCCGCCCTCGCGGGAAACGCCCGCGCTACCCTCCGACGCACCGGCTCCACCGGCCCGTCTGACGCCCGCCCAGCAAGCCATCCAACACCGGCTCAGTGAACAACTCCAAGCCGACCGGCCCACCCACCGGCTGGTCCTGCACTCCGGCCAGACCGTGGAGGGGCAACTGCTCGCCGAATCCGCCCGCGCCATCCGCTTTCGCGAACCCCATGGCTACTCGGGACACATTACCGCCTCCTACGACCGCAATGCCATCCGCCGCATCGAGTCCATCCCCGCCGCCGACTTCCAGATTACCGACGACGATGCGCGGCTGGCCGCCGAGTTCCCGGCCTTTCATTTCCGGAAAGTGCCGCCGTACAGCCTGGTCACCGACGAGTCGTACAGCGAAGTGGAGCGCACGCTGCGCATTCTGACGGAACTGCGGCGCCAGTTCGAAGACCATTTTGCCGCGCTGCATTCGCCCCCGACCCAACCGCTCGCGGCGCAAGTGGTCCTGTTCGCCCGCGAAGACGCGTTTCGCGAATACGCCCGCCGCACCGCTCCCGGCCTGGCCGGCAGCGCCGGATTCTTCCGCCACGCCGACCACCGTCTCGTCCTGCTCAACCAACTCGGCAGCCGCCAATACACCGAATTCCAGTCGCGCCTCACCGACCGCTGGCAGCGCGTCGCCGCCGAACCGCGCGCCCAGCAACACCTCGCCGCCTGGCGCTCCCATGTCACCCTCGAAGCCCGGTCGCTCAACGAACGACTCATCCGCCACGAAGGCGCCCACCAACTCTTCCACGCCTGCGGCATCCACTCCGCCGCCGGCATCGAACCAACCTGGCTCACCGAAGGACTGGCCCAATACTGTGAACCGACCGAGATCGGCCGCCGTCACCCGGCACTGGCCGCCCGGCTTCTGGCCCTGCAGCACGCCGCGACCCTGATTCCGCTGCGCGAGTTGCTCAACCACCGCACCGCCGACGGTTTTTTCGATTTCGGGCAAGACCGCGTCGAAAGCGCCTACGCCCAAAGCTGGGCGCTCGTGTACTGGCTCATGCAACCGCCCCGCCGGGAACGTTTCCACAGCCTCCTCCAACACTACCGCCAGTCCGCCGACTTCGACCCGGACCCCGCCGAAACTCTCGCGCGCCACCTCGGCGCGTCCGTCGCCGAAATCGAGCGCGACTGGCGGGCCTTCCTGCCCCGTTTGTGAAACCAGCGGCACGGGGTACGATCAGCGAGTTCTCGCCGTATCTGTTTCGGCCACGATCAACCGCGCTGCTCGCGCGCTGCCGCCCGGTCCGCCGAGGCTGGCCACCACCGCGGCCAGCTCCCGTTGCTGCGACGCCGCATCGGCCAGCAACGCCTGCACGGCCGGCACGATCCGATCCGCATGGGCCGCTCGCTGGATGAACTCCGGCAGAATCGGCTTGCCGGCAATCACGTTCGGCATCGCCAGCCAGTTCACCTGCACCACCATTCGCCCCACCCAGTACGTCAGCCAGTTGACCCGGTAAACCACCACCATCGGACAACCGGCAAACGCGCATTCCATCGTTGCCGTCCCGCTGGCGGTGATCGCCAGCGCCGCCCGCCGCATCCACGCCCGCGCGCTGCCCACTTCGACCTTCACCCGCGGATGCCGCATCATCGCCGCCGTCCGCTCATCGGCCGCTGCCGCCACAAAGTCCAACCCCGGCAACCGATCCACCACTTCGCCGAACACCGGCCACAACTTTTCGACCTCCTTCACGCGACTGCCCGGCAGCAACAGAATCAAATTCGCCTGCCGATTTTCGGCGACCGGTTCCTCCGCGACCCGATCGGCCAGCGGATGACCCACAAACTCCACCCGCAACCGCGGCGCGTGCCGGGCGTACCAGTCCTTCTCGAACGGGAAAATCGTCAGCATCAAATCCACATCCCGCTCGATTTGTCGGGCGCGGCTGGCGTGCCACGCCCAGAGCTGCGGCGAGATGTAGTAGATCACCTTGATCCCCCGCCGTTTCATCTGCGCGGCAAACCGCAGATTAAATCCCGGAAAATCCACCAACACCACCGCCGCCGGTCGCCGTTGTTCGGCCTCCGCGACCAACTGATCGAAAATTCGTTTGAACTTCCGGTAATTCCGCAACACCTCCACCAGGCCGACCACGGCGTGCTCGGTCAGATCCACCACCAGTTCCATCCCGGCGGCCTTCATTCGCGGCCCACCGGCGCCGAACACCCGGCAGTCCGGCGGCAACTGGCGAATCACCGCCGCGGCGTGGGCGTCCCCGGAGGCTTCGCCGGCGATGAACATCAGATTCATGCGATCACGCGGCGGGTGATTTCCAGCGCCACTTCCAGCGCCTGTTTGCCGGCCTCGCCGGTCACCTCGGGATCGCGGTGGGCGCGAATCGCCTCCAGGAAATCCTGCAGCTCCCGTTTCAACGGTTCGCCGCGCTGGATCGGCACCGGCTCGCGGACGATCTTTTTGCCGGCAAACTCGCTGACCACGGCGGCGTTCTTGCCGGCCAGCAGTTTTTTCAGCAGACTCGACTCCGCTTCCTCGGCCGCCGCCAACCGGTAGATCAACCCCTCCTGTTTCAGGTAATCGAGCGAAATGTACGCCGGACCGTGCCGGGTCCGGCCAAAAATCCGAATCTTCCGCATCCGCTCCGGCGACACGCGGCTGGCGGTGAGATTGGCGACGCAACCGTTGGCGAATTTCAGCCGCGCGTTCGCAATGTCCTCCCGCGCGCTGAGCACCGCAATCCCGACCGCATCCACACTCGCCAACGGCGCGCGCACCAGCGCCAGCAGGACATCGAGATCATGAATCATCAAATCCAACACCACGCCAATATCCGTCGAGCGTCCCGGATAGGGGCTGAGCCGGTGCACCTCGATAAAACGCGCCTCGGTCAGCGTCTCGGTCAAATAGCGCATCACCGGGTTGAACCGTTCGACGTGCCCGACCTGCAACACGCAGCGATGTTGCCGCGCCAACACCACGAGCTGCTCCGCCTCGCCGAGATCCCGCGTGATCGGTTTCTCGACCAGCACGTGTTTGCCGCGTTCCAGAAACACGCTCGCCACCGCGGCATGGGTCTCGGTGGGCGTCGCGACACTGACCGCGTCCACCGCCTCGGCCAGCGCCGTCAGCGTGGGGAAACTCGACTTGGCCGGATCCGTGTCGTAGGCGCCAACGAACTCCACATCCGGCAGCTCACGGTAGATGCGCGCGTGATGCTGCCCGAGATGCCCCACGCCCACGACGCCGACTTTGATCGGGCGGTTCATAGGGCGGTGATGGCGAGGTTCTGCCGCGCGGCGGCGGCGACCACGGCCTCCCGGTCCAGCACCGCGCAGCGACCCGCCTCCACGGCCAGCACCGCAATCCGACCGGCCGCGCACGATTCAGTCGTCCGCGGCCCGATGCACGGGATGTCGAAGCGGAAATCGTGATCGGGTTTGCTGACTTTGACGACGACGGCGCCGCCATTTTCGCCGGCCAACGCGCCCCCGCGCCGAATGCATTCATCGGTGCCTTCCAACCCCTCGACGGCGAGAACGGTGCCGTGTTTGACGACGACCGTTTGGCCGATGTCGAGCGCGCTGACCGCTTTGGCAATGCGCAGTCCGAACGCAATGTCGGCCTGCTCGTCGCCGGTCGGCTTGCGTTTCGTCAACACCCCGGCCGCGGGCACTGCATCGCCGAGAAACGGGCGCGGATCAAGCAACTCGACGCCGTCCTTTTTCATCTCCGCGGCGATACCGCCGAAGATGGTGTGCGCGTTGCGCTCCTTCAGCCGCGCCGCCAGCGCGATCATTCGCAGATCGAGCCGCAGGTTCTTGAACAAGTTTGTCGGGGTGATCCCACCGGCCATGATCGCGCGGGTCACACCGTGGCCGGTAAAGGTTTTGATCAGGCGGTCGAGCTGGCCGATTTTGATCCACTCCACGTGGTCGGCCACGCCGGTAATGTCCGGTTTCGTCTCGCCGTCGAACGCCACGGCCACGATTCGCCCCACGCCGTTGCGCCGGGCGGCTCGCGCGAAGATCAAAGGGAAATCACCGTTGCCGGCAATCAAGCCAAGCGTGTCCATCCGCGCCGATTCTTGCCGGGCGCCGGCGGAGCGTCAAGGTCGCAATTCCGCCGGCGGACCTGCGGGGTGTGATTCGCGCACAAGCGTGGCCGCCAACGCGCGGACGCTCTCGTGGGAGTCCTGTTCTGCCACGCGCTGCAACGCCGCCCGGGTTTCGGGGTCGGCGGCGAACAGGCGCACCGCTTCCAGCCGGACGCTGGCGTCGGGGTCGGCGAGCGCGCGCAGGGCGTGGGCGCGGATGACGGCGGCGTGCTCCGCGTCGCGTTCGAGCCGCAGCCCGATCAGCGCGCCACGGCGCGTGACGACGTCGGGGGAGGCGAGATGGTCGAGATAGGCGGGCATCAACTGCGCCGGCGGCAGCCGCCGTTCATGCAGCCATTCGACGAAAACGGGATTGGGACCGTTCTCGCGCAGCGCATCGAGCGCCGCAGCGATGACGGCGGGGCGATCGAGGATGTTGTTCAGCGCATTGGCGGCGTGGCGTGGGACGGTCTCGTCATGTTGATGCAAGGCCCGCAGCAGCGGGGCAATGGCGGCCGTCTCGCCGGTAAAGCCGAGAAAATCCGCCGCCAGCGGGTCCCCGGCTTCCAGTTGCGCCGTCAGCCGTTCGATGCGCACGGCCAGTTTTGTCTGCCCTACCGGCACGATCGTGAAGGTAACCGGGGCGGCGTGAACAGGCGGCCACTCGACGGTGTGATGGCCGCTGGTGGTCCGCGGGATGTATTGGGCGCGAACCGTGTAGCGACCGGGGTGCAACGGCAGAAACCAGTGGTTGAGGAAAAATTTCCGCTCGGTCTGCTCGCGCGGTCGGATCGTCGTCCACGAACCGAGCCAGTGCGTTGCCGGCAGGCGCGGGTGCGGCGGCGGGACCGCTTGGCCGCGTTCGTCCTCGACGGCAAAGGCAAAACCGTCAAACGACCCCGCCGGGCGGGTGCTGGTCTGGACGATGTAATCGCCGGTGCCGTGATTGGTCAGACGCACCAGCGCAACGATGGGTTCGCCGACTTCAAAGGTGTCTTTTTCCAGCGCCAGGCTGAACTGGAGCGTGGGCGGCGGGAGGTAACCGGTGTCGCCCCACGCGAGCGTCGCTCCGATTACCACGGCCAGCATCGCGACTGTCCGAAGAAATCTCGCCATGATTTGTTCCCCCACCCAGTCCCGAAAACCGCCTCACAATTGCCCAACGTGGTGCCGAAAGCAAGCGGCTTGTTTTTGGCAAGCGGTTTCTGGGCGGTCGGGATCGGGCCGGTTCAGAGACGGCGGACGGTGAGACCACCGTCCACGTAGATGACCTGCCCGGTGGAGTAGGGTAAGTCACCGCGGGCGAGAGCGGCGACAGCCTTGCCGACATCCTCCGGCAGCCCCCATCGCGCCTGCACCAGCAGCCCGCCGGCGATGAGTTTGTCGTATTTCTCTCTCACGCCAGCCGTCATGTCGGTCTGAATGATACCGGGTCGGACTTCGTAGACGGAGATGCCGAATTCGCCGAGCCGGGCGGCCCAGAGCTGTGTGGCCATGGCGACGCCGGCTTTGCTGATACAGTAGTCGCCGCGGTTGACGCTGGCGACGGTGGCGGAGATGGAGGAGATGTTGATGATGCAGCCGCGGCGTTGTTCGATCATCCAGCGGGCGACGGCTTGGGTGAGGAAGTACGGTCCCTGAAGATTGGTGCGGATCAGGCGCTCGAAACTTTCCTCCGTCGCCTCGAGGATGTCGGCGCGGACGGCCGGGGCGATGCCGGCATTGTTGACCAAGACATCGAGCCGGCCAAACCGCTGGCGGATGGCGGCCAGCATTCGCTCGCGCGCCGCACGGTCGGCCACATCGCACGGACAATAGAAGAAGTCGGGGATTTCGCAGGTGGGGCGGATGCCGCAGGTGGCGATTTCAAATCCGTCGCGTTGCAGCGCGCGGGCGATACCCAACCCAATGCCGCGGGTGCCACCGGTGACGAGGGCGACAGGTTTCATGGTTTTGGGTTTTTGATGTTCTTCAGGATTTCCGCTTCGGGCCGGTGCTTGTAGTACTCATCGAGCGGATAGCAACCGGAAGGCAGACCGTTGCGCGGGGCGGTGGTGCAATCGCTGAACGTGCGGCAAATCAGTTTCCGTTCGAGGTGGCCGCGTTCGACGGCGTCGGCGCAAATGCGCGGGTAGCTGAGCACGACGCGGCCGAGACCGACGCTGTCCACGTGACCGTGCCGCAGGTAATACTGGGCGACGTGGGGGAGGTATTCCTGGAAATAGGTGTAGGCCGTGCCGATCAACAACAGGTTGGGGAATTGGGCTTTGAGTTGGTTGACCACGTTGATCTGCCGGGCGCAACCGACGAGCGGGTCTTCGGGCGGTTGATAGCCATCGGAGGGCGGGTAGGCGGCCGGCCGTTGGATGTGCGGGTTGTAGTACGGGCTGCCGGCCGAGATGTTGACCAGCGTGATGCCGAGCGATTCGAGCAATCGCAAAAAAGCGATCGGCTCCGTCAGATCGTACTCGACCGGGTTCTGCGGGTTGACGCCAAACCCGTAGCGGTACGGCAGACAATGCGCAAACTCCTCCGGCACGCCCGTGCCGTCGGGACCGGGCCGGTACGGCACGAAATCGAAAATGCTCACCCGCACGGCAATCCCGAGTCGCGGAGCGACACTGCGAATCAGCGCCACAATCTCGCGCAGCATCCGCGTGCGGTTTTCAAACGAGCCGCCGAACATTCCCGGGCGGGTGTGCGCCCCAAGTAATTCATGCAGCAGATAGCCGTGGCAGTGTTTGATGTCCACGAAATCGGCGCCGACATCGGCGGCGGTTTTCGCCGCGCGCCCGTAATCTTCGATGAGGCGCTTCAACTCGTCGTCGGTGAAAACCTGCGCATCGCTGGTGACGCCGAATTTTTTGTCGAGGATCGGATGTCGGTAGCCGACCCGCGGCTCGAATCGTTTTTTGTCGTTCGGTTTGCAGAACCGGCCCGAATGGGTCAGTTGGAAACCGATGATCAAGTCATCGGTCTTGCCGGGGTGCGCGCGCAGGACGGTTTCGCGAAGCAGCGCCAGATCCTTTTTGTTTTGCTCGATGATGATCAGTTGATTCGGGTTGGCCCGGCCATCGGGTCGCACGGCCATCGCTTCCCCGCCGAAGATGATTTTGGCGCCGCTTTCGCCGAAGCGTCGCCAGCGACGCAGCATCGACTCCGTGGCGCCGCCGGTCGGCGTGCCATCCCAGCCTTCCATCGGATGAACGCACCACCGATTGCCGATGGGGCGGCCGTTCCACTGCAACGTACCGGCCAGCGGCGATGCCGGGCCGGTGACGATGGCGTCTTCCAGTTGCAGGTCAATGCCGAGGCTCGCGACGTGTTGGCGGAACTGTTCCGGTGTGCGCAAACTGGGAATGCGGGTGATCGTCATTGCGTCATCTGGGAGTGGCGCATCAGCCCCTCACCCTGACCCTCTCCCCGCGCGCGGGGAGAGGGGATTCGCGAAGAAGATTCCCTCTCCCTTCGAGGGAGAGGGTCAGGGTGAGGGTGGTTGTTCTGCGAGACAAGTGCTCGATAGACTGTCTCCAACACGCCGTCAAAATTCTCCAGCAAATCGAGATTCCAAAACCGCAACACGCGAATCCCGTGTCCCTGCAAAAACGCGTCCTTCTCACGATCATGCTGCGCTTGCCCGGGATGGCCGTGCGTGTCGCCGTCCAGCTCGATCGCGAGTCGGGCGGTAGCGCAATAGAAGTCCAGCGTGTACGGCGGGATGGGATGTTGGCGGCGGAATTTGAAATCGCCGAAGCGATGCGCCCGGAGTGCAGTCCAGAGTTTGCGTTCGGCCCAGGTTGGTTGTTTACGCAAGGCGCGGGCGAACGCAACCGGCCCCTCACCCTCACGCTCTCCCCGTCGGACGGGGCGAGGTGATCGCGAAGAAAATTCCCTCTCCCTTCGAGGGAGAGGGACAGGGTGAGGGTGGTGGAGCGTGTGCGTCATCGGAAGAATTTCAAATAGGGTTTTCCCGTCGCCACGCGCTGGACGTAGAGCGCGACTTCGCGGAGATGGTAATCGCCCCAAAGGCTGCTTTCGCCGCGCGGGGTGCGCGCGCCGGGCGGGACGTAGTCCCAGCGGTTTGGCCAGTGATAGACCGAATGCAGCAGCAGACCCTGGTGTTTGGCCGCGGTACTCACGTACGGTTCGTCGAGCAGGGTGTGCAGCACGGTCAGACCGGCCTGCCAGTATGTTTTCGTTTTCGTGTGGCGACCGAATCGGAGCAGTCCCTGGGCGGCGATGGCGGCGGCGCTGCTATCCACCGGCTCGAAGTCGTTGAACGGGTCGGCCGGCCGCGCCCCCCAGTCGCCGAGCCGGTGCAGGTCGGGCGCGCCGGTGTCCCAGTAAGGGACGCCATCGGCGGCGGCGGCGTGTTCGATGTAGAAATCACAAACCTCCCGGCAGGCTTGCTCGATGAAATCGCACCGGCCGAGAAACTCGAGTTGCTCGGCGAAACCGCACATGGCCCACGCGAGACCGCGGGTCCAGGTGGTGAAGGGTGAATAGCCTTGCTGGGAATTCGGACAGCGATACCGGCCGTCGGGGACGTTGAAGATGGCTTCGTGGGCGACGGAAAAGGTCGGCTGGCGGCGGATGGAATACGTCGCGGTGGCTTTCGCGTGGGCCACGAGCCGGTCGAGCAGTGAGATGGTTTCATCGTTTTCGCCGAGCAGGCGGTGGCCGAGTTGGTGGGCGATGGCCAGCGCGCGCAGCGAGCGGATGGTGTCCACGAACAGCGAATGCGGGCCGTTGAACGAGTAGATGTAGCCGCCGTCGCGAATCGTCGTCCAGCGCCGCGCCTGGACGGCCCCCGAACATTTCAAGGCCAGTTCGTAGTAGCGGCGTTCCCATTCGTTTTCGGGGATGCGGCGTTCATTCATCAGCCGCCAGAGATGGCCGTAGGTGCTGACGTTGTTGAATCCGTGGTCGTGAACGCCAAAGTGCGTGACGTGCGGCGGCATCAGCGCGACGGTCTGTTGCCGGCCGAGTTTCAGGAATGAGGTTTCGCCGGTGGCGTCGAATTGCAGCAAGGCCGAGCCGACTTCGAATCCTTGCGTCCATTCCGTCCAGCCACGGGTCGTGTAGCGGCCCTGCACGGTGAAGACCGGCGTGCCTCGTGAGTGGTCGTACTGTTTGGCGATGAGCCGGATTTTGCGCCCGGACAACTCCCAAAACCGTTGCAAACGCGGCAGCAGGTCGACTGGTCGAAGCTGATAATTGATTTGCAGCATGGCGCGGCGGTGATATTAGCTTCGCAACCCTGAATGGAAAGAGGTTTCTGTGAAGCGGATTGAAGAAAAGCGGATTGTGCCAGTGCTGACATTGGAAACCACCACCGAGGCGCTGGCGGTTGCGCAGGCGCTGGTGGCCGGGGGGCTGCCGGTGATGGAGGTGACGTTTCGGACCGCGGCGGCGGCCGATTGTGTGCGGGCCATTCGCGAGGCGTTCCCCGAGGTGGCGCTGGGGGCGGGCACGTTGCTGACGACGGAGCAGGTCCGGCAGGCCAAAGCGGCCGGGGCGCAGTTCGGGGTGGCTCCCGGGATCAACCCGACCGTGGTTCGGGCCGCGGCGGATCTCGGGCTGCCATTTTATCCGGGCGTGCTGACGCCGTCGGAGGTCGAACTCGGCTTATCGCTCGGTTGTCGCTGGTTGAAATTTTTCCCGGCCGACGTGGCCGGTGGGGTGAAGATGTTGCAGGCGTTGGCCGGGCCGTACGGGCCGGCGGGTGTGAAATTCATCCCGCTCGGCGGCATCCACGCCGGCAACGCCGCGGAATATCTCGCCCTGCCCAACGTCGTCGCGGTGGGCGGCTCGTGGATCGCCGACCGGAAACGGATTGCCGCGCAGGACTGGGCCGGCATCACCGCCAACGCGCGCGCGGCGCTGACGTTGGTTCGCGCCCCGTGAAATCGAAAGCCCGACCGGCGACCGGCGCCGATATCGGACGGGCTCGGACGGGGGAACCGTTGCGCTACGAAATCATGCGGGAGAAAGCCGCGATCATGGCCTGACAGCGCCGCACGCCCCGTGGCGTTGCGGACGCGACGGGCGCCGTGATAGGCTGGCGCGCATGTTTACCGGCATTGTCGAGGAAGCGGGACGGGTGGTCGGGATTCGCGCCGGCAGCAAATCCACCGAGTTGACCGTGCGGGCGACATTTCGCGCGCGAGCTGGTCAGAGCGTGGCGGTCAATGGCGCGTGTTTGACAGTGGTGGCGGCGCGGGGCGGGACGTTGCGGTTTGACGTGCTGAACGAGACGTTGCGGGTGACCAATCTCGGTAATTTGCGGCCCGGTAGTCTGGTGAATCTCGAACGGCCGTTGCGCGCCACGGCTGGTTTGGACGGGCATTTCGTGTTGGGACATGTGGACGCGACCGGCAGGGTGCGGCGCTGGGAGCCGGTGGGGAAGGATTATGTGCTGGAGGTGACCGCACCGCCGCTGATCATGCGCTATGTGTTGTACAAGGGTTCGATCGCGGTGGATGGCATCAGCCTGACGGTGGCGGCAACGGGCCGGAACTGGTTTCGGGTCTGGATCATCCCCCATACCCGGGAGGTCACGAATCTGCGGACGCGGCAGGTCGGCGACCGGGTTAATTTGGAAGCGGACATCCTCGGCAAGTACGTGGAAAAGTTGTTGGCCAAGCGGCGGGGGAACCGGTAGAGTAGTGCGCGTGATGCCAACCATGTTACCCGTGGTCGAACAACTGCTCGTCTTGCAAGACCGCGATTCTCGCATGGCCAAGCTGAAAGCCGAATTGGCGCGAGTGCCGGCGGAACAGGCGGCGATCGACAAACGCGTCCAGGCCGAGTCGGCCCGGCTGGAGCAGTTGAAACAGCAGGCCAAACAGATCGAAACCGACCGGAAAAAACTCGAGCTTGAGGCCGAGTCGAAACGGGCGCAAATCGCCAAGTACCGGGCGCAATCCGCGGCGATCAAGTCCAATACTGAATATCAGGCGTTGCTGCGGGAGATTGCGAAGGCCGAAGAAGAAATTCAAGCCATCGAGGATCGCGAGCTGGAGCTGATGGAGACGGCCGAAAAAATCCAGCCGGCCATCCGCGAAGAGCAGGCGACGGTGGCCGAGGTCACCGCGCGGGCGAGCGGGGAAAAGGCGGAGCTGCAGAAACGCGCCGCGGCGATGGAAGCCGAGCTGGCCAAGCTGCGGGTCGAGCGGGAAGAACTGGCCAAACAGATCGAGGAAGACGTCCTGACCCGCTACACGCGGTTGCTGAAGAGCAAGGGCGATGTGGCGGTGGTGCCGATTCGCAACGGCAACTGCGGCGGCTGTCATCTGCACATCCCGCCGCAAGTCGCCTACAACGCCAAGAGCGGCACGAGCCTGGTCAGTTGCGACTATTGCGGGCGGATTCTATATTGGCCCGCGGAATGATCTTTGGAAATCGGAAGGGCGGATAGCCGCTCTGGCCGGCAACGGCCGGGGAGGAAAGTCCAGACTCCATCGGGCGCGGTGCTCCGTGCAAACGGAGGGGGCCGGTTGTAATGACCGGGCCACGGACAGTGCCACAGAAAACAAACCACCCCGCCAACGGGGAACGGGTGAAACGGCGAGGTAAAAGCTCACCGCGTCCCGCGCGAGCGGGACGGCACGGAAAACCCCACCGGGAGCAAGACCAAATAGGCCACGAGACGCGGCCCGCGTCGTTGGAGTGGCGGGTACAGGTCGCATCAGATAAATGGCTATCAAGAACAGAATCTGGCTTACGGCCCTTCCGTTCGTGAGGATGGGCACGGGCGCGTTCCCGTGCCCATCGCCATTTTATGCGGTATCCGTTGTTTCTCGATTTGCAGGACCAACCGGTCACGGTCGTGGGAGGCGGGCGGGTGGCGAGCCGAAAAATCACCGCCTTGCGCCGCGCGGGCGCGCGGGTGACGGTCATCAGCCCGGCCCTGGCGCGGTCGTGGCCGGATGTGCGCTGGGTGCGGCGGGCCTACCGGCGTGGCGATTTGCGGGGTGCCTTCCTCGTGGTGGCGGCGACGAATGATCCGGCCGTCAACGTTGCCGTCTGCGCCGAAGCGAAACGGCGCGGGTTGCTGGTCAACTGCGCCGCACCGCCCGCCGCCGGTAATTTCATCGTGCCGGCCGTGGCACGCCGCGGGGGGATCACGCTGGCCATCTCGACCGGCGGCGCCAGCCCGGCGTTTGCCAAGCGGTTGCGGCGCGACCTTGAACGGTTCCTGGGACGCCGGTATCCTGCGCTGTTGAAACGGATGGCGAACGAACGGCGCAATGGATGACCGGACTTTTCTCTTGCTGGCGCAGGTGTTTTACGCCGCCAGCGGCGCGTTGACGCTGCGGCGGTTGCGCGTCCGCGGCGATCTGGCGGCGATGCAGCGGTGGAATTATCTGCTGATGGCGTTTGGGTTTTTGCTGCACACAACGTTTCTCTACGAGCGCGGTCAGGCGCTGCACCGTTGTCCGCTGACGAATTTGTTTGAGGCTTCGGCGTTCGTGGCGTGGGCGGCGGTGTTGTTTTTTCTGCTGATCGGCGGGGCATACCGGGTTTCGTTTCTCGGAGCGTTCACCGCGCCGTTGGTGTTGGCGATGTGCGTGGCGGCGCTGGTGTTGCCGGTGGATCTGCCCCGCGCCGAGCCGCTGAGCCGGTCGGCCTGGGTGGAGTTTCACGCGGCCATTGCGGTGGTGGCGGGCGGGGCGTTTGCGTTGGCGGGCGTGGCCGGCGGGATGTATCTCTGGCAGGAACGGCAGGTGAAAACCCGCAAACTGTCGGCGTCGTTTCTGTTGCTGCCGCCGTTGGAACAGCTCGATGTGATTCAGTTTCGACTGCTGGCGATGGGATTTGTGATGCTGACGGCGGGGGTGGTCGGCGGGTTTGTCTCCTACCGGATCGTGGGGCATTGGACGACGCCGAAGATTGCGTGGGCGGTGACGGTGTGGCTGTTGTACGCGGCGTTGATGGCCGGTCACTGGCGCGGGGCGTGGCGGGGACGGCGCATGGCGGTGGTGTCGCTGGCGGCGTTTGCGTTTCTGCTGGTCGGGTATTGGGGGGTGAGTTGGGCGCGATGAACCTGCTGGTCATCGGGTTGAATCATCGGTGCGCGCCAGTCGAGCTGCGGGAACGTCTCGCGTTGCCGCCCGGCAAGCTGGGCGAGGTGACCTGTGAGGTGATGAGCGCGGCGCAGTTGCGGGAAGCAGCGGTTCTCTCGACCTGCAATCGCGTGGAGGTGTACGGGCTGGCCGGTGATCTGGCGCGGGCGCGCGACGGGGTGCGGCGGTTTTTGGACGCGCGGGCGCCGGTGGCGCCGTATCTCTACGAACAGTTCGACCGGGAATGTATCCGGCACCTGTTGGAGGTGGCCAGCGGGTTGGATTCGATGGTGCTGGGCGAGACGGAAATTTTGGGGCAGGTGAAGTCAGCGTACGAGGCGGCCCTTCAGGTCGGGGCGACCGGCAAGGCTTTGAATCGGCTCTTCCAGAAAACGTTCGCGGCGGCGAAACAAATCCGCACCGAAACGGCGATCAACCGCGGTTCGACCTCGGTCGGGAACGTGGCGGTGGATTTGGCGGCGCAGATTTTTGGCGATCTCGGGAACCGGACGGTGATGGTCGTCGGCACCGGCGAGATGAGCGAGGCGACGGCGCGAGCGTTGCGCAGTCGCGGAGCCGGTCAGTTGCTGGTTTGCAGTCGAACCCACGAACGGGCCGAGGCGCTGGCCGGTCAGCTTGGCGGAGTGGCCATTTCCTACGAGGACTGGCCGAGCCGGTTTTTGGCGGTGGACATTGTGATCAGCGCGACGGCGGCGCCGCATCCGATTCTGACGCGGGAGAAGCTGGCGCCGTGGATGAAAGCGCGGAAACACCGGCCGCTGTTCCTGATTGATATCGCCGTGCCGCGCGACGTGGAGCGGGCCTGCGAGCAGATCGAGGGGGTGTATCTGTACGACATTGACGATCTGCAGCAGATCGCGCAGCAGAATCTCGCCGCGCGGGCCAGCGAAATTGCGGCCTGCCGGCAGCTGATTGACGTGCATGTGGAGCGGTTCATGGATTGGTTTGCGAAGATGGCCGGGCCGGTCGGGCCGCCCTACCGGGTGGTGCGGGTGTGAAACCGCTGGTGATCGGAACGCGCGGCAGTCCGTTGGCACTGGCCCAGACGCGCTGGGTGGTCGAGCAGTTGCAGGCGGTCCATGCCGGGCTGGCGATCGAGGTGCGGCGGATCCAAACCAGCGGCGACCGCTTTGCCGAGGCGTCGCTGGTCGGTCAGGGCGGCAAAGGACTTTTCACGAAGGAAATCGAGGAGCACCTGTTGGCCGGCGAGATTGATGTGGCGGTGCACAGCCTGAAAGATTTGCCGACGACACTGCCGGCAGGGTTGACCATCGGCGCGGTGCCGGCCCGGGAGGATGCGCGGGATGCGCTGGTGTCGGACCGGTATGACGGCGTGGCGGCGCTGCCGACCGGGGCGCGGGTGGCCACGAGCAGTCTGCGGCGCCAGGCGCAGTTGTTGGCGCAGCGACCGGATTTGCGGGTCGAGCCGATTCGCGGGAATGTGGAGACACGGTTGCGCAAGCTGACGGAGGAGGGCTGGGACGCGACGGTGCTGGCGATGGCCGGGTTGCGTCGGCTGGGAGTGGCGGCGCCGGCGTATCCGCTGGCGGTCGAGGAGATGATCCCGGCCGTGGGGCAGGGGTTGTTGGCGGTGGAGGTGCGCGAAGCCGACCGGCGGGTGAGTGAGTTGGTGGCGGTGTTGAACGTGACGGCCGCCGCGGCGTGCGGCGGGGCGGAACGGGCGTTTCTGCGCGCGATGGGAGGCGGCTGCCGGCTGCCGTTCGCGGCGCATGCGACCGTAACGGGTGACCGGCTGCGTTTGCTGGCGGCACGGTTTGATCCGGATGGGCGCCACGCCCAACGCGCTGTTGCGGAGGGAAATGTGTCGGAGCCGGTCCGCATCGGTGAAGCGGCGGCAAGGGAACTGGAACGATGAAGACGAGCGGAAAAGTGTATCTGGTCGGCGCCGGTCCGGGCGATGCCGGGTTGATTACGGTGAAAGGGTTGGAATGCATCCAGCGGGCGGACGTGATCGTGTACGACAATCTGATCAACCCGGCCCTGTTGAAACACGCGCGGCCGGATGCGGAATTGATCTTTGCCGGCAAGCGGCCCAAGGAGCATGTGCTGACGCAGGAGCAGACGAATGCGCTGCTGGTGGACCGCAGCCGGGCCGGTAAGATCGTGACGCGGTTGAAAGGCGGCGATCCGTTCGTGTTCGGGCGCGGCAGCGAGGAGGCGGAGGAACTGCGGCGGGCCGGGGTGCCGTTTGAGATCGTGCCGGGCATCAGTTCGGCCATCGCGGCACCGGCGTATGCGGGAATCCCGGTGACTCACCGTGCCGTGGCCACGGCGTTTATGGTCATTACCGGCCACGAAGACCCGACCAAGGGCGAGACGCAGGTGGATTGGGAGAACGTGGCGAAGTTTTTCGGGACGCGGGTGATTCTGATGGGCGTCGAGCGGATCGGAAAGATCGCGGCGGAACTGATGCGGCACGGGCTGGCGGGCGACACGCCTGCCGCGATGGTGCAGCAGGGCACTACGCCACGGCAAAAGACCGTCTGCGCCACGTTGGCGACGATCGCCGAGGTGGCGGTTCGCGAAAACATCCAGCCACCGGCGGTGACGGTTATCGGGCCGGTGGCGCAGTTGCGCGAGCAGTTGCAGTGGTTCGAGCAGCGACCGCTCTTTGGGAAACGCATTGTCGTGACGCGCAGCCGCGACCAGGCCAGCGAGCTGGTGCGGCGCCTGACGGATCTCGGCGCGGAGGTGTTGGAGATCCCCACCATCTCGATTCAACCACCGAAATCGCTGGCGCCGTTGCGGGAGGCGCTGGACGGGCTGGGCGAATATGACTGGCTGGTATTCACCAGCCCGAACGGCGTGACGGCGTTTTTCCGGGAGTTCTTTCGCAAGTATGACGACATTCGTTCGCTCGGGGCGCTGCGAATTGCGTCCGTCGGCGCCGCCACGTCGGAAAAACTGCGGGAGTTTCACGTGGCGGTGGATTTGCAGCCGGACGAGTTTACGACGGAGGCGTTGCTGGCGACATTTCAGCGCGAGGTCAGTTGCGAAAACGCGAGATTCCTGCTGCCGCGCGCCGACTTGGCCGATCAACGACTGGCGCGCGGTTTGGAGGAACTGGGCGGGATTGTGGATGACATTGACGCGTATCAAACCGTGCCGGACACCGAGGATCGCACAGGACACCGTGCGCGGTTGCTGGCCGATGGCGCGGACATCATCACCTTCACCAGTTCGAGCACGGTGGCCAACTTTTGCAAGCTGGTGGATGCAAAGTCGCTGACGGCGCAGTGCATCAGCATCGGCCCGCAAACGTCGTTGGCGGCCCGCCAGCACGGGCTGGTCGTGGCCCGCGAAGCCAACCCCCACACCATCCCCGGCCTCGTCGAAGCGATCGTACAATTCGTGGCGGTCAACCATCCGTGACGGATCATACCCGGCGGGGCGGACGTTTGCCGCAGCAATGCGGGCGCGCTCGTGTGCAGCGTCGCGCCTGAAGCAGATTCCGCAACGGCACACACAACCGGTCCCCAGTTCATAACCATCGTCAGCCCCCCAAGTGTTCTGCCCAAAAGGGAAGCTCGCCCCGGACCAGAAAGTTGGTGGAGGCGGTGGGAGTTGAACCCACGTCCTTTGCAGCGTCAGCGTGTGCGCCTACATGCGTGTTTCACCTTTGGGTCTCGCCCGGCGGACTGCCGATGAACGGGCCATCCGCCGCGCCAGCTTGCATGTGGTGTTTCGCCCGCCGGCCCGCAAACTCAACCGACAGGCTAACCGCTGGTGTCGTCCGTTTCGGTTAGCGGTGTCACCGGGCGGACGTCGCGGTCAATTAAGCCGCGAGAGCGAGCTCTTCGTTCGCTGTTATGTTTTTGTCCGGTGTTTAACGAGGCCTCCGAACCACCTCGGCATGCCGCCCACGCCCACTCCACAAAGTCGAAACCATTTCGCCCCCGGGAACAGATGTGTGCTTTGACCCGTCAACAGTAACGGCGCGCAAGGCTGTTGGCAAGGGTGAGAATGAGCCGCGGCGCGTCCCGATTACAAGCTCGCATCCGTCCGGGTCGGAGGAGGTACCGACCTGATGGCGTTGGGGGGATTTGGACGGACGGCCTGGATCGGGGACGCGCCGCCGGCTGGCTCTGCGACCAAGAAGAAGGAGAAGAAAGAGGGACGCTGGCCCGCCGTGGCAGGTACTTCTGCGCGCCCCGCGCAGCCTGATACACGGCCAACCCCAAGCCCAGCGTCCGTAATAGTGTGGCGGTTCATTTGGTGGTGTAGGTCTCGGCGACCTGGAGGACTTCGCCAAAATCGAGTGGTTTATGGATGATGCGGTCAGCGTGCGCGTCGCGAGCCTGTTCTTCGATGTCTTCGCCAAAGTATCCGGTGCAAATGACGATGCGCGCGTGCGGATTGGCGCGGCGAACATGGTCGGCCAGTTCCAGGCCGCTCATGCCCGGAATGTTGATGTCGAGAAACGCGAGGTCCACCGGGTTCTGGGCGATAAATTCGAGGGCACCCCGCGCGGTGTCGCGCACTTCGATACTGCGGGTGGGCGACTTGAGGATCTCCGCCAGCAACTCACAAATCGCCGCCTCATCATCCACGATGAGGATCCGGTAGGGGTTGGTGTGGGTGCCTGTCATGTTGTACGAACGCCTGCGTTTCGTTTTAGCAGCGGGTGTGCCACGGGCCGCCGGGCGGCTGGAGCCGCTGAAAATTGCGAATGCACAAAGCTGTGCCTCACGGGCGAGGAGCAGGCATTGACAAGCCGGGTGACCATCCGCAATATCCCGCGCCGATGAGAAAACCCGCCGTCACCGTTCGCGTGCCCGCCACCACGGCCAATTTGGGGCCGGGATTCGACACGCTCGGGATTGCGCTGAAACTCCACAATCACATTTCGATCCGCGAACTCGATGAACTGCGCTGGGAGCGCGTGGACGAAATGCGCGAGTCGGCTGCGGCCCTGGCGTTGACGCGCGGGGCGGCGGACGCGTTTTTTCAACGGAGCAAGATCAAGCCGCACGGCCTGCAAGTTGAGGTCAAAGGCGACGTGCCCACCACCGGTGGTCTCGGCGCAAGCGTGACGGTGCGGTTGGGAATTGTTTACGCGCTGAATGAATTGAATCGGCGCCCGCTGGCGGACGCGGCCATTCTGGAAATTGTCAGTGCGCTGGAGGACCATCCCGACAACGCCGCGCCGGCCTTGTACGGCGGGTTTGTGGTCTCGGGCATGATGGATGGCGCCGTGCGCTACCGGCGTTTCAGTGTTCCGCCCACCTTGAAGTTCGTCCTTTGCGTGCCGGCGTTTCAGGTGCCGACCGACAAGGCGCGCGGATTGTTGCCGCGGCAGGTCAGCTTTCGCGACGCCGTGGAGAACGTCAACCGCGCGGCGTTGTTAACGGCCGTGTTTGCCAGTGGCGATTTCGCGATGCTGCGCGGCTTGTTTGCCGATCGACTCCATCAACCGTATCGAAAGAAACTGATTCCCCAACTCGACGAAGCCATCGAAAACGGCGTCGCCGCCGGCGCCCTCGGCGGTTGGCTCAGCGGGTCCGGCTCCGCGATCGCCTGCGTGACCGAACATCACGAAAAAGAAGTTGCCGCCGCCATGGCCAGCGCCTTCACGCGTCAGGGCATCGCCTGCGCGACGCATGTGTTGGTCGCGGATAATGACGGCACGCGCGTCCGGCGCAACACCGCCTGAATGATGCCGGGCGCGGACTACCGCAAGTGCGCCAGCCAGCGCACGTCCTCGCGATGGAGTTGCACCACCAATCCGAGCGCCAACCGGGAGGGGGCCAAATCAGGCTCATCCAGCAGCGCAGTGATCTCGGCGATGATGTGCTGCTGCGCCGACTGCGCGAGGTCGAGAATCTCCGGCAACGTTTCTTCCTTGAGCTGGATCGAGAACCGGGGACTGGGAATATCGGTTGGTCGCCCGCCGAGGGTGCGGACAGCATTGGCGAGGCTGACGCAATTCACGCTGCAATCTTTCCGCACGCGTTTGATGACCTCCAACAGCCCCGGTTCGTCGCACTTGCCTTCCGCCCGTCGCAACACCCGCACGCAAGCCCATTCCACCGCGAGCACTTCGTTCAGACGCTCGGCCATTGACGACATGTCGTCAGTAAACAACTCCATCCGCTACCGCGCAAGCCGGGAGTGCCGACACCGGGTGCCGTTCAAACCGTTGGGCAAAATGCCGCCCAGACGGCGGCTGCGAAACGAATTCAGGTGTAGCGGCGTCCGTCCCGGACGCTTGTCTCAAGAACCTGCCCAACACTTCCACCGGCACACAACTGTCACCGCGTCGTTCCGAACGGCCTGCGTGCCTGAGTGCCGACGAACTGGTTCGTGAGCCGCCCGGCCGCGTCGCAGGCGTAGCGGTTGGTCAGCACGACCGAGGACGAGGACGACGACGATCCTCCGCTGTCGCTTACGGAACCGCTGCGATACCTGGCACTGCCAGGTATTTCCCAAAAACGGCGGATGCTTTGGTTACATTTCAAGAGCCAAACCCGCATTGGTGAGCGTCCAAATGTCGAAAAATCCGATGTGACGCGAATCCCCGCGAGCGCGATCATTTTGTTAAATGTTAAGACGCGACCCTGCGAAACTCTTTTATTTTATGGGTGACCCCGATGAGGTGACCCCGAATTATGTGCCAACCTGAATGAGAGTTTTAGGTCGTTGTGACGTTGCCCCCAACGCTGGACACTAGCGACTCAAGTTTTCCGCGCCTTGTAGC
>CAZHLM010000015.1:11260-52287 GCA_964533295.1 uncultured Verrucomicrobiota bacterium | reverse complement strand
TCGCAAGTTGGCTCCACCGGCTGACTTACAACAACCTATCAGAAAACCTCAAAATGCAATCGCCCTGACCGCCACTCGGCTAGCTGTTTTCCGCCTCCTGCGAAAGATTGGCGTGCTCGCGCCACAGCCAGTTCAACCACGCCACCACCGTCTTCGCCCGACGCCAGACTTACCGGAGTATGAAACCGGTCTGAGTCACCTCGACCGCACCGGTCGCGGATTGCAACCAGTGAAGCCACGCGAGCAAGGTCGAGGCGCGGCGCGCGGGCGTCGTGTTGCGGATGTCGGAGTGGCGCTCGATCAAGTCGGCGAGTTGCTTCTTGCTGACGCCTCGGTCACCGGCTTTGGCGGACAATTCCAAGACGGCGCGCATCGGTGGAAAATTGGCCAGCAAGCCGGCCAGCAACTGACGCCGCTCGTCGGCCGGTCGCTTCACCTACTCGCGGTCCAAATCGGTGAGGATGTATCGGGTGTCCTCCCGGTAGGGCGCGACCGCCGGGCGCGCCGAAACCATGGACGGGCGGCCCGGCGGTCCGCCCCTACCCAACGTCACCAAGCCGAGGAACTCCGCCGCTTGCCGGTAGTAACGGCTCTGGCGCTTCGAAGCGGAAATATTCCTCACCACAGAGCCGAGTCCGCGAGACGCCGAGGGGGCAGGGCGGCAAACACAGAGGTCACGGAGATGAAGTCGTCCCCTCTGCGTGCTCTGCGTCTCTGTGGTTCAATTCTGGGGTAAAGAACCACGGTCGAACCCGTTTCTGCGGAATCTCCCGCCTCCATTTCCGGTAGGGATAGAGAACAGGTGGCGGCAGGGCGTTTGACAGTGATTCAGCAGTCGGAGATACTGCGCGGCCAAGGAAACTTGCCGGCATGAAACAACACGAAGCTGTGATTCAGACATTGGAAAAGCTCGGCGGCATCGCAACTCTCGGGCAGCTTTACAGAGAGGTGCCGGTCGGCAGTTGGGCCACGAAGACGCCGTTTGCCAGCATCCGGCGCATTGTGCAGTTGCGGAAAGAAATCTACAAAATCAAACCCGGCCTTTACGGTTTGGTGTCGCTGAAAGCCGCGAACGACGCGCAGGGCGCGGTGGTCGAGACGCCGAAAAACAGAGATTAGAAGGAAGTCGCGCTGTTCAACCACACGTACTACCAAGGTCTTTTGTTGCAGGTTGGCAAGCTGCGCGCGCATGAGTGTTGGTGTCCCAACCAGGACAAGAACCGGCTCTTCCTTGGCAAGCCTCTTGGGGAGCTTCGCACGCTTCAGGAGTTGCCAACCTTCTCGTATCCGCGGTTTGTCCAGCGCAGTGCGACGATTGACGTGATTTGGTTTAATGAGCGCGAAATGCCGCACACCTTCTTCGAGGTGGAGCATTCGACCGACATTCAAAACTCCCTCTTGAAGTTCAACGACCTTCAAGACTTCTCCGCCAGAATGCTCATCGTGTCGGACGCGAACCGGCAGAAGGAGTACGCGCAAAAGATAAGATACAGTTCCTTCCGCGACATTGCCGGGCGTGTTCAGTTTCTTTCTTACGACTCATTGGCCAAACAGCACGAACAAGCCGTCGAGTGCAGCCTTGCGACCGTGATGCTGTGAGCTTCTAAGATTCCTTGAGCAAGAGAGCGTGAAAATCAGCGAGCCGGGCGTCTGGGTAAGACTCACCGGTCTGCTGCTCGTTGATGGCGGCTGCGATAAGGCTGGCGATTAGTCCCTCGCGGGCGCGCGCGGAAAAGTTCGATGGCAGGTCGAATTTTTCCAGCACATCGTGCTCGGCTTGCCGGCGCAGATTACGTGCGTCGTTACCGGCTGGTTGCCGGTAGCCAGCGGGCGCGAGCGGAAACGAAGCGAAGTATTTCTCAGCCTCGGCCAGCGCGCGCTGGCGTTCTGGTTCGGGAAGTTCGCGCCAGTATCGCACGCGCCCCGTGTAACACACGCGATCTAGCCGGTCAACGCTCGCTCAGCACGAGCAGTTCATCCAATTCACCCCGCCCGGCTGGGTTACAGCTAATGGCCCGTCGCGCGCGGACGATTTTCGCGGCGAAGTCGCGGTAGAGTTTGCGGATGAAGGGGGTGTCCGAGTTCGAGAGCATGAGGCGGCTGTTCATTTACTTGTCCGGGTACACGTCCACGACCTGGCCGGGTTGGAGTGTGGGGAGCATGGCGAGGACTTTCGCCATCAAGGGCAGCGTGTGATGGAGTTGCGTGCTGGGAGCGTGGAGAACCACGACCGCGATGTCGAACTTGCTCGGCTGCTGCTGAAAACCCAGGTTGCGGTCGCCGGTGATGAACACGTCGAACTCCTTTTCGGCGAGGGCGAGCAACGCGCCGTTTTTGATTCCGCCCCAGCCTTTCTTCTGCGCGGAGACCGCGTAGTGACCGGGGAGCGCGCGGGACAAACGCCAGTTCAGGCATTCGTCGATGAGAATGCGCATGGCTCAGATCGTGCCGAGCATGGCGAGTTTGCCGGCTTCGATGACCGCGATGACCTGCTCGCGTTTGACCGTCGGGAATGCGTCGAGGAAATCTTCGATGGATTCACCGCCTTCCAGATAATCCACGAGGTTCTGGAGCGGAACGCGCGTGCCGACAAAGACCGGTGTGCCCCCCATGATTTCCGGGTCGGAATGAATGACGCCATTCAACTCTTCCGCTTTCATGCGTGAGAATATAGCAGGCAACGGGCGGTCAAGGAAGCATTCATTATGGCGGCGACTTGCATCCGTTGTCAGTAGTTCGTGACGACCAACTCGTTCACTTTTCCCCGGCTCGCTCCATTGCAGTTGATCGCCCGGCGGGCGTGGACGGTTTTCATGGTGAAGTCGCGGTAGAGTTTGCGGATGAAGGGGGTGTCGGAGTTGGAAAGCATGAGGCGGACGCCACGCTGGGCGGCGTCGGCAAACAGGGCGGCGAGTTCTTCCTGTTCCGGGCCGCCGAAATCTTCCTTGGTGTAGGAGGTGAAACTGGCGGTGGCGGACAGGGGGTAGTACGGCGGGTCAATGTACACGAAGTCGCTTTTGCGGGTTTCGTTCAGCGTGTCGCGGAAGTCCTGGACGGCGAGGTGCGCGTCGCGCAGCGCCCAGTTGGCGGCCAGCAGATTGTCGCGGTCGTAGAGGGCGGGGTTTTTGTGCGAGCCGATGGGGACGTTGAATTCGCCGCGGGCGTTGACGCGCCACAGGCCGTTGAAGCAGGTCTTGTTGAGAAAGATGAAACGGGCGGCGCGTTCGATGATAACGGCTGAACCCTCACCCTGACCCTCTCCCGCACGCGGGAGAGGGGATCTGCTTCCGGTCTCCTCGCCCCTCCGGGGGAGAGGATTAAGGTGAGGGGACGGGTGGTGCTGGCTGCGGATGAGATAGAAGTATCGTTCGCGGTCGGCGTTGTAGGCGGCGAGATGTTCATCCAGCGCGGACATCAACTCGTGCGGGAACAATTGGACGGCGCGGTAGGCGTTGATCAGCTCGGCGTTGTTGTCGCGCAGGAAAGCGCGCAGGTGTGGGAAACGGCGTTTCAAATGGAAGAACACCGCGCCGCCGCCGAGGAACGGCTCGATGTAGCGGTCCATGGCGGCCGGAAAGAACTTGTCGAACTGCTGGAGTAGTTGCGCCTTGCCGCCGGCCCACTTCAGGAAGGGCTGGGCTTCAATGCGCGCGACATCGGGCGCATCGGCAAACGCCATCGCTTTCTGCGTGTCGTAGGCGTAGAGCGCGCCATCGGGGTCGCAGCCGGTCGCTGGTTGATGGAGGGACGAACTGCTGTGAGTCCGCGTCGTTCCGGGGGACGGACTCGCGGAGCTCGTCCCTCCAAGCGGCGGGGTGAGCTTGGCGAGTTGGCGGGCGAGTTTGGATTTCGGTTTGGGATCGGATCTCTGATCCGGCCGCGCTGGATACGCGGTTTGCTTTTCCCGAATCCGTGACCGCGACTTGTTCGCCATCTGGCTGGATCGATCCCGATCCTGCCGCGCGGATCAAGATCCAAATTGCCCGGCGGAGGCGAAACCGACCGGTGTCCGGTCACCAGCGCGATGGAGTGGGTCGGCCCGGGCTGTCGGGTGGATGGAAATGGTTGTTGGAATGGGGGTGGTTTTTTGCTATCGGTAGCGGAGACGTGAGGGTGCGATGCTGATCAGTGTGGTGATTCCGACGCTGAACGAGGAGGTCAACCTCCCGGTAACGCTGCGTCAACTGGCCACGCATCCGGACGTGGAGCTGATTGTGGTGGACGGTGGTTCGACGGATCGGACGGTCGAGATTGCCCGGACGTTCACGCCGTTTGTCTTTGTGACGCGCCCCGGACGGGCGCGGCAGATGAACGAGGGCGCGCGCCACGCCACGGGTGATATTTTGTTGTTCCTGCACGCGGACACGTTTTTGTTGCCGGGCGCGCTGGAGGAGGTGCAGCGGCGGATTATCGCCGAGGTGGCCGTGGGCGGGGCGTTTGATTTGCAGATTGATTCGCGCCGCCGGCTGTGCAAGGTCGTCGCCCGAATTTCCAGCCGGCGCGCGCGGTTGCTGCGCCTGCCGTACGGCGACCAGGGTTTGTTCTGCTGGCGGCAGACGTTTGAGTCGTTGGGCGGGTTCCCCGAGGTGGCGATGATGGAGGACATCGCGTTTGCGCGGAAGTTGCGGCGGGCCGGGCGGCTGGCGTTCATCCCCGCCGGGCTGATTACCAGTGGTCGGCGGTGGGAGGCCAATGGCGTGCTCAAGACGACGCTGGTCAACTGGTGGGTGTCGTTTCTGTATTGCGTGGGGGTGCCACCGGCGCAACTGCGGCGGGTGTATGACGGCTGGCTGGTCAGCGGCAAGCCGCGCCGCGACAGGTCGGAGTTGACTCCGCCGAGCGAGCGGAGTTTGCAGGAGCAGGCGTGACGGCGGGGGCGGCGCCGGTTTGTGTGGCGTTTCCGCCGCCAGCCCGGTAGGGTGCGCGACTGTGCAACGGGTCTTGATCACGGGCGGGGCGGGTTTCATCGGCTCGCATCTGGCGGAGGCGTTGGTGGCGGAAGGCAAGGAGGTTTTCGTCATTGACGACTTGAGCACGGGGGCGGCGTCGAACATTGCCGGCTTGCAGGGGCAGCCGCGGTTTCAGGCGACGCGCGGCTCGATTCAGGATGTTTGGACGCTCGAGCCGTTGGTGGAGCAGGTGGATTTTGTCTATCACCTGGCGGCGGCGGTCGGCGTGGATCTCGTCGTCCGGCAACCCGTCCACACCATCGAGGATAACGTGCGCGGCACGGAGAACGTGCTGGCGGCGGCGGCGAAGTATCGCAAGCCGGTGTTGTTGACTTCGACGTCGGAAGTCTATGGCAAGAGTGACAAGGAGCGGTTTCGCGAGGATGATGATTTGTTGATCGGCCCGCCGTCCTACGCGCGGTGGGGGTATGCGTGCTCGAAGTTGCTGGATGAGTTTCTGGCAATGGCGTACTGGCGCGAGCGGGAATTGCCGGTGCGCATCGTGCGGTTGTTCAATACGGTCGGACCGCGGCAGACGGGCCGGTACGGGATGGTGCTGCCGCGGTTTGTGGAGGCGGCGTTGCGGGACGAGCCGTTGGTCATTCACGGCGACGGACGCCAGACCCGCTGTTTTTGTCATGTTCGCGACGTGGTGCGGGCGTTGGTGGAATTGCCGCGCCACGCGCGGTCGGTCGGCGAAGTGTACAATCTTGGCAGCAGCGAGGAAGTGACGATTCTGGAACTGGCGCGCCGGGTGAAGCAATTCACCGAGAGCCGGTCGGCGTTACGGCTGATCCCGTATGAGCAGGCCTATGCAAAGGGGTTTGAGGACATGCGGCGGCGGGTGCCGAGCACGGAGAAGATTTACCAGTTGATGGGGTGGCAGCCGACGACTTCGTTGGATGAGATCATCCGGTTGACGGTGGAGTTTCAACGGACCGCGGGAGGCGTCCGGTAATTGAGGGGTTGCACTACCCGCGGCGGTGTGTTAGAGGACATCACGCCTCAGGTATGGGCCATGCTCGGAGATTTTAACCGATGAGCACGCCGCGTGACATCAACGATGACGCGAAGAAGATGGTGATGAATTCTTCGTTGTACCGGGAATTCCTCGCCGAGCGGGAGGAGATTTTGCGTCACAAGTGGCTGGAAAGCGAGAAGGCCGGCTACGACATCGGGTTTGAACGCGCGTTGCTCGATTGGATCGTGAAGCACCGGTCGAACTGGCGGAAACATCGCCGGCCCGGTTCGACGGCCGCACCGGGTTCGTAGTTCGTCCGTGTTGCACCGCCCCTTTAAGCCGGTCCCGCGAGGCCGGTAAGGAGCCAGAAATGAAACCAGCGCCATCATTCCGCCACCCTCACCCGTCAGCGGGCGGGGTCTTTTTTCGCCCATGAGCGCCACGGTGATCCTGGATGCGGCGGCCATTGATCGCGCGCTGACGCGGATGGCTCATGAAATCGTGGAGCACAACCCTGTGTCCGATATGCTCGCGTTCGTCGGCATTCGCACGCACGGCGAACCGCTGGCCCACCGGCTCGCGCAGCGCGTCGGGGCCATCTGTCAGCGGGAGTTTCCCGTCGGCGCGCTCGATATTTCCATGCACCGCGACGACCTGGCGCTGCGCGAGGGATTGCCCAAGGTCGGTCCGTCGCAAGTGGCGTTCGATGTGACCGGCCGGGATATCGTGGTGGTGGACGATGTGTTGTTTACCGGCCGCAGCATCCGCGCGGCGATGGATGAGTTGGCGGACTTCGGCCGGCCGCAGCGGATTCAACTCGCGGTGCTGGTGGATCGCGGTCACCGCGAGTTGCCGATCCGGCCCGACTATGTGGGCAAGAACGTGCCGACGGCGCGCTCGGAACGGGTGCGGGTGCGATTGGTCGAAGTGGATCGCGTGGACGAGGTGGTGATCGAGAAATGAAGACGGCCGGCTGGACTCGCAAAGATTTGCTCGGCATCCAAGAGTTGGCGGCGGCGGAGATTCATTTCCTTCTCGACACGGCCACCGCGTTCAAGCAAGTCGGCCAGCGCACCATCAAGAAAGTGCCCTCCTTGCGGGGCAAGACGATGGTCAACCTGTTCGTGGAGCCTTCGACGCGGACGCGAACGAGTTTCGAGCTGGCGGCCAAACGGTTGTCCGCCGACGTGATCAACATTGACACGAGCGCCTCCAGCCTCGTGAAGGGCGAAACGCTGAAGGATACCGCCCTGAACTTGCAGGCGTTGCAGGCGGACATCATTACGATCCGGCATTCCGCCGCCGGTGCGCCGCATTTCCTGGCTTCCCGGCTAAAGGCGAGCGTGGTCAATGCCGGCGACGGCGCGCACGAGCATCCCACGCAGGCGTTGCTGGATGCCTTCACGATCCGCGAAAAGAAGGGGCGGATTGCCGGACTGCGGGTGACGATTCTCGGCGACATCCTCTATTCCCGCGTGGCGCGGTCGAATATCTGGTTGCTGACGAAGCTCGGGGCGCACGTGACACTGGCCGGACCGTCCACGCTGGTGCCGCGGACGTTCGAGCAATTCGGGTGTCGGGTGACCCACGATCTTGACGAAGCGCTGGAGAACGCGGACGTGATCAACCTGTTGCGCATCCAGCACGAACGCCAACGCCGGTCGGCCTTCCCGAGCATCGGTGAATACACGGCGGTTTTCGGGCTGAACAAGGAGCGTTTCGCGCGGACCAAGCCCGATGCGCTGATCATGCATCCGGGGCCGATCAATCGCGGCGTGGAAATTGACAGCGACATCGCCGACTGCGACCGGTCGGTCATCCTCGAACAAGTCACCAACGGCCTGGCGGTGCGGATGGCCGCGTTGTTCCTGTGCGCGGGGGGCGCCCGACCGTGAGCGCGCTGCGCATCCAGCAGGGCCGGGTGATTGATCCCGCCAACCACGTGGACGCGGTGCGGGACGTGTACATCGTGGATGGCAAGATCGCCGCGACGGGACCGAAGGACGCGACGGTGTGGGACGCGACCGGCAAGGTGGTGACGCCGGGCTTGCTGGATATTCACGTCCACCTGCGCGAGCCTGGTCGCAGCGACAAGGAGACGATTGAGACCGGTGCGCGCTGCGCCGCGCGCGGCGGGTTCACGTCAGTCGTCTGCATGCCGAACACCACGCCTGCGGCGGACAATACCGGCACGATCGCGTTTATCAAACAGCGCGCCGCGGCGGCCGCGTGCGTGAATGTGTTTCCCACCGGGGCGATCACCAAGGAGTTGAAAGGCGAGGAACTCGCGCCGATCGGTTCGCTGAAGAAAGCCGGGGTGGTCGCGATCACGGACGATGGGCATTGCGTGCAGAACAACGACCTGATGCGCCGGGCCGTGCAGTACGCCAAAATGTTCGAGCTGCCGGTGCTCGATCATTGCCAGGATTACACGCTGGCGGCGGACGGCGTGGCGCACGAAGGGTACTGGAGCCTCGCGCTCGGCTTGCGCGGCTGGCCGGCGATTGCGGAAGACATGATCGTGATGCGCAACATTCTGATCGCGGAGGACACGCAGTGGCACATTCATTGCCAGCACATCTCGTCGGCCAACGCCGTGGCGTTGTTGCGCGAGGCGAAGAGGCGCGGCGTGCCGATCACCGCCGAGGCGTGCCCGCACCATTTCACGCTGACCGATGAGTCGTTGAAGACGTACGACGCGAATTTCAAAATGAACCCGCCCTTGCGCAGCGAGCGCGACCGGGCTGCGATTGTGGAAGGGTTGGCCGACGGCACGCTCGATTGCATCGCGAGCGATCACGCGCCGCACTGCGCGTTCGAAAAGGAAGTGGAATTCGATCACGCGCCGTTTGGGATTCTCGGACTGGAGACGGAGCTGGCGTTGTCGCTCGAACTGGTGCGACAAAAGGCGTTGACCTTGCCGGAGTTGATCGCGAAGTTCACGAGTATCCCGGCTCGCATCGTTCGCTTGAACAAAGGCACGTTGACGCCCGGGGCGGACGGTGATGTGACCATCATTGACCCCGATCGGCCGTGGACATACGATGTCGGCCAGTCGGCTAGCAAGTCGCGCAACTCGCCATTTCATGGCTGGCCCATGCGGGGGAAGGCGGTTGCAACGATTGTCGGCGGGAAAATTGTGTGGCAGGAATGACGAATCTACCGGGAGTATTTGCCCTCGAAGACGGCACGGTCTTTCGCGGGATTGGTTTTGGGGCGAAGGCGACCGTTTGCGGGGAAGCGGTCTTCAATACCTCGATGACCGGCTATCAGGAAATCCTCACGGATCCGTCATACAAGGGCCAGATCGTGGCGATGACCTATCCGCAAATCGGCAACTACGGTATCAACTCAACGGACGTTGAGAGCTGGAAACCGCATGTTGCCGGGTTTCTTGTGCGGGAGATTTCTGCGATCGCGTCGAATTGGCGGTGCGAGCAAACCCTGCCGGAGTACCTCGCGAAGAACGAGATACCGGGCGTCCAGAAGATTGACACTCGTGCCTTGACAAAACGAATTCGAGTCAACGGCGCAATGAAGTCGTGCCTCTCAACGGAGAACATTTCTGACAAGGAAGCTGTTGAGCGCGCGCGATCATGGCCGGGGATTGTGGGCGTGGATTATGTGAAAGAGGTTACTCACCCAAAGGCGTTTGCATGGGATCCGGAAGACATGCAGAGCTGCCGATGGAAAATCGGCCGGTCAGCAACCGGCGAGATTTCCTATTTGGACCCTCTGCCGGAGGCTGATATCCCGATTGTCGCTTTCGATTTTGGAATCAAATACAACATCCTGCGCCGTCTTCGACAGCGGGGATTCAAGGTTCAGGTCGTGCCTGCGACAGCGACTGCCGACCAAGTCATGAAATACCGTCCGCGTGGTGTTTTCTTGTCGAACGGCCCTGGCGACCCGGAGGCGCTTGGGTACGCGCACAAGACAGTAAAATTGTTGCTCGGCGAGGTTCCGATATTTGGGATTTGTTTGGGACACCAAGTGCTGGGATATGCTTTTGGCGGTCGGACGTTCAAACTCAAGTTCGGTCACCGGGGTGGGAATCAGCCCGTGAAAGATCTTCCGTCCGGCAGGGTGGCAATTACCTCCCAGAACCATGGTTTCGCCGTTGATCCCAATAGCCTTCCCGGGGACGTTGAGGTGACGCAGGTTAATCTGAATGATTCTACGATCGAGGGAATGCGCCACAAACGGTGGCCGGTATTTTGTGTGCAATACCATCCCGAAGCATCACCAGGACCTCACGATGCCGGGTACTTGTTCGACGGATTCAGGCGCCTGATTGAGACAGGCTCGATTTCCTGAGCCAGACCAGCAGAATCGCGATATCCGCCGGCGTAACACCAGAAATCCGAGACGCCTGACCAATCGAGTCTGGTCGGAATTTTTTAAATTTCTGACGCGATTCCACTCGCAAGCTGGGTATTTGATCGTAATCAATCGAGCTTGGCAAACGCTTGTTTTCCAAGCTCTTAAAACGCTGAATTTGTTCTACATCTCGCGCGATGTACCCCTCGTATTTGATCTGGATTTCAACCTGGGATTGAACATCCTTTGGCAGGGAGTGATTGGCGATATCGAGGTCCCGGTACGAGATTTCCGGTCGCCGCAGCAACTCAGCGTAGGTTTGATGGGTGTTCCGCGTGGAACACAGGCGACCGATCTCCTGTTCTATGAGGCGCCGTTTCTCGGTGAACATTTCCCAATGACTGTCGGTCACCAAGCCGATTTCTCGGCCGATCGGCGTCAGGCGAAGATCCGCATTATCTTGCCGGAGTTGAAGCCGGTATTCGGCTCTGGATGTGAACATGCGATAGGGTTCTTCGGTGCCTTTCGTGATTAAGTCATCAATGAGGACACCGATGTAGCTGTCAGCCCGGGTCAGTAGGAGTGGTTTGCAAGATTTTGCCCGTAGCGCTGCATTGGCACCAGCGACAATCCCCTGCGCGGCTGCTTCTTCGTATCCGGAAGTCCCATTGATCTGACCGGCAAAATAAAGGTTTTGGATCAGCTTGGTTTCCAGCGTCGGATGAAGTTGATGTGGCAGGCTGAAATCGTATTCCACGGCGTAGGCGGGACGCAGAATCTCGGCCTGTTCCAACCCCACGATGCTGCGGATCATTTCCAGTTGGACATCTTCCGGTAGGCTTGTCGAGGCGCCGTTCACGTAAAACTCATCCGTATTTCGACCCTCTGGCTCGATAAAAATCTGGTGGCGATCCTTCTCGGAAAACTTAACCACCTTATCTTCAATGGATGGGCAATAGCGCGGACCAACGCCACGAATCTGCCCCGAATACATTGGAGACCGGTGGAGATTCCGACGAATTACATCCTTAGTCTTCTCGGTTGTGTAAGTAATAAAACATGGAAGTTGTTCCACGTGGAACGCCGGTGGCGTCCGGTACGAGAAGAAGGCGATCTCGATGTCGCCATGCTGAATCTCCATCTTGGAAAAATCAATCGATCGGCCGTTCAGCCGCGGCGGCGTACCGGTCTTGAGGCGTCCGAGCTCAAACCCAAGCTCCTTGAGCGCAGCGGACAAACCGTGGGAAGCCGGTTCGCCAGCACGACCCGCCTCAACTTTTGCTTCGCCGATGTGAATCAACCCCCGCAAGAAGGTCCCGGTGGTTATGACGACAGTCTCACCAAAATACTCCGTGCCTGTCTTCGTTCGTACACCCCTTGCTCGTTGATCGTTGACGATCAAGCCATCAATCATCGCTTGTTTCAGGTCCAAATTGCGTTGCCGCTCGACGACGTGCTTTAGGCGAAACTGGTAGAGCTTTTTGTCGCACTGCGCTCGCGGCGCCCAAACAGACGGCCCCTTCTTGGTATTCAACATCCGAAACTGGATGCCGGTCTGGTCTGTGTTAACTCCCATCTCTCCTCCGAGAGCGTCAACCTCGCGTGCAAGATGTCCTTTCGCAAGGCCGCCGACGGCCGGATTGCACGACATTTGTCCTATGGTATCCAGATTTGTGGTGAGTAACAGAGTCTGGCATCCCATTCTCGCAGATGCTAAGGCGGCTTCTACGCCCGCGTGACCAGCGCCGGTGACAATTACGTCGTAGAATTTTGGGTACCGAAACGCCACGTGCTACTTCCCAATGCAAAAAGTGCTGAAAATCTTATTCAATACGTCTTCCGTGACATTTGTGCCGGTAACGTAGTTGATATGTTCAACTGCCGTCCTTATCGTCTGAGCGGTTATGTCAATGTTTGAAAATCTTGAAATTCCGTTTATTGCTTCCGTCAACTTATAATCTGCTTGTTTGAGTTCTGACTCGTGCCTGTCGTTGACAACAGCATCGGGGAGTGGGTCGCTATCGCTTTGCTTCAAAGCGGCATCTTCGATTGCGTGGCGCAAGTCATCCAGCCCGGCACCCGTGAGACAGGAAATGGTGGTGCTGGGGAGATGACGAAGCTCGACGGGGATCTTCATGCGTCGCGGAAGATCTGATTTATTGAGCACGAGAATTACCGGCCTACCGTGATAGTGGCGGGCGATTTCACGGTCGGCTTTGCTGGCGGGTTTCGATGCGTCAATGACATGGAGAACAAGGTCAGCCCGAGCGACAGATTTTCGGCTCCGTTCCACTCCCAAACGCTCGATGTAACCGCTTGCATTCCGAAAGCCCGCCGTATCCGTGAGGATGATGGGAAGGCCACCAATGACTGCACTCTCTTCCAACGTGTCACGGGTGGTGCCGGCAATGGGTGTCACGATGGCCCGTTCTTCACCGAGTAACGCGTTGAGCAGGCTGGACTTACCGGAGTTTGGCCGTCCAACAATTGAGACTCGGAACCCCTCACGCAGAATCCTACCCTCACGTGCCGTTCGAAGTAGATTCCGGATCCCGATCGCAGCATCCTCCAGCTTCGTCTTGATATCTGCAAGTGTCTCAGGAGCAACATCTTCCTCTGGAAAATCAATGTGCGCCTCAAGGTGCGCGAGAGCTTCGATGAGGGTCTCGCGAATCTGTTTGATCCGCCGTGCGAGATGGCCTTCGATGGCGTGGGCGGCGGCGGACTGAGCACGGTCTGACTTGGCCGAAATCAAGTCCATCACCGCCTCCGCCTGGGTAAGATCAAGCTTTCCGTTGAGGAAAGCTTGCTTGGTGAACTCACCTGGCTCCGCCAGCCGCGCTCCGTTCTGGAGGCAGACGGCGAGAATTTTTCGGGCGGTGATGGTACCGCCGTGGCAGTTGATCTCCACGGTGTGTTCGCCGGTGTAGGTCCGGGGAGCATGCATGACGGAAAGCATGACATGATCCACAAGGTCGCCATTACGGCCGATGGATCCGTAATGAATGGTGTGGCTGGGAAATGTCGAGGGCGCGCCGTGAGGCGAGCAAAACACCGCGTCGGCCACGGCTAGCGCCTGCGGACCGCTGATGCGGACGATCGCAATGGCGGCGGGTCCGCTGGCGGTGGAGATGGCGGCAATTGTGTCTTCCATGTGCGCCTCGGCAAGCAAGGCGCGCAGTATATCAGAGCCGGGAGCGATTTCCAGCCGTCCGCCGTCAGGCGGAGGCCAGGATGCGGCGGGACTCGTCGAGGAAAATGCCTTTCAGATTCATGCGGAGCGCATCCGGGTTGGAGGCTTGGGCGAGCGCATGTTCTTCGGAGATCATCTTGGCTTTGACGAGCTTGAAAAGTGACTGGTTGAACGTCTGCATGCCGTCTTCCGTGCCGGTCTCGATGGCGGCGGAGAGCTTGTCGAGCCGGTTGTCCTCGATGAGTTTGCGGACGGTCGGGGTGTTGATCATGATTTCGACGGCGGGGACGACGCTGCCGGCCACGGCGGGGACAAGCCGCTGACAAATGACGGCCTGCAGGTTGTTGGCAATCTGTCGGCGGATTTGGTCGCGTTCCTGGGCCGGGAAGAAGTCCAGGATCCGACCGATGGCCTGGTAGGCGGTGGTGGTGTGCAGCGTGGTCAACACCAGATGTCCGGTATCAGACGCGGCCAGTGCGGCCATGAAGGACTGACTGTCGCGCATTTCGCCGATCATGATGACGTCCGGATCCTGGCGCATCACGTGCGCCAGCGCGCGTTCGAAGCTGAGCGTGTCCAGGCCGATTTCGCGCTGTTCGATGACGGACAATCGGTCATCGAAGACATACTCAATCGGGTCTTCGAGCGTGATGACGTGGCATTTTTCGGTTTGGTTGATGTACTCGATCATCGCGGCGAGGGTGCTGGACTTGCCGCAGCCGGTGGTGCCGCAAACCAGGATGATGCCGCGCGGCGCACCGGCGATCTTGGCGATCTGTTCCGGCAGGTGAAGTTCTTTGAAGGAGGGAATCGCCGCTTTGACATAGCGCATGGCAAGGCAAAGCTGACCGCGTTGGTGGAACACGTTGACGCGAAAGCGGCCGAGACCGGGCGCGGCGTAGGAGAAGTCCACTTCCTTTTCCCGTTCCAGCCGGGTTTCCAGATGCCGTGGAATCATCTGTTTGATCATCTCTTGAACCTGTGCGTCGGTGGGCGTGACTTCCTGGACGGGGTGCAACTCGCCCGAGACGCGGATGGTCGCCGGCGCGTCGGGCTTCACATGGATGTCGGACGCGCCCATGTTGAGCGCGAACTTCAGCAGGTTGTGGAGGTATTCCATCGGTCAACGCGAAATCGAGACGTGCAGGGGCGTCGCGTGACCGTTGAGATGAGGGTGGGCCTTCTTCGGCAAATCCAGAAAGAGCAGGGAGACCTCGAAGCCGCGGCCCGCTTGGCGGCGCGCACATTGCACGACAACACCCCGGCAATCAATCTGTTGGTCTTTGCGCGGGCCGTTGCTTGGCAACCGCATCTCCACGCCGACTTCCGTCCACTCCGGCACGTACTGGTCGGTCGCAAACGTCAGTCCTTTGGGTCCGAGATGAACCACTTGATTGGCCACCGCCGTCGTATGGGGTCTGGGTTTGGAATCCTCTGCGGTAGCGACAACGGCATCCTCGCGTTTACTTGCACCCATGATATTCTCTCGTTTCACCGTATCACTGGCTCCCGGCAGTGTCAACGAACCCGCCCCGCTGCGTTGTTACCATTGGATAACCGCCGCCGCCCACGTCAGACCGCTGCCAAACACGACGAGCAGAATCAGGTCGCCTCGCTGAAAGCGGCCGGCCCGCGCGGCCTCGTCAAGCGCGATCGCCACGGAGGCGGCCGACACGTTGCCGTAGCGGTCCAAGTTGATATACACTTTCTCCATCGGCGCGCCCAGCCGGTCGGCGAGCGCTTCCAAGATGCGCACGTTGGCTTGGTGTGGAATCACACATTGGATGTCCGCGATCGTCAGGTTGCATTTTCGCAGGGCTTCCTCGGCGGCCGTTTGCATGGCCACGACAGCCTGCTTGAAAACTTCCTTCCCGGCCATTTTCAGGTAGTGCATCCGCCCGCTGACCGACTCTTTGGAGGCCGGATACCGCGCGCCCCCGGCGGGCATCAGGAGAATGTCGGCCTGCGAACCGTCCGCGCCCATGCAGGTCGTCAGAATTCCGTGGGTTTGGCCGCTGCTGCGCAACACGGCCGCGCCGGCTCCGTCGCCAAACAACACGCAGGTGGCGCGATCTTCCCAATCCGTGATGGTGGAGAGTTTTTCGGCCCCGATGACCAGCACCGTGTTGTAGGTGCCGGAAGTGATGAATTGCTGGCCGATTTCCAACGCGTAGAGAAACCCGGAACAAGCCGCCTCGATGTCAAACGCCGCGGCGCGTTTGGCGCCGATTTTTTCCTGGATCAGGCAGGCGGTGGCCGGGAACGGCATGTCGGGGGTGAGCGTGGCGCAAATGATCAGGTCAATCTCCTCGCCGCGCACGCCGGCCTGTTCCATCGCGCGCCGGGCGGCTTGCGCGCCCATGTCCGAGGTGCATTCCCCTTCCGCGGCGATCCGGCGCTCCCGGATGCCGGTGCGCGTCACGATCCATTCGTCGGTCGTGTCCACCATCTTCTCCAGGTCGGCATTGGAGAGCACGCGGCGCGGGACGTACGAGCCGGTACCGACGATGTGGACGGATCGCGGCGGGGATTTAGACCGGGGATTGCGCAAGTTGGCCGTGGCTGATTTTGTCATGGAACTTCTTGATCTCCGTGACGATGTGTTCGTTGAACTGGCCGGCGACGAATTCGGTGGCGATGCGGATGGCATTCTTGATCGCGTTGGGCGAGCTGGCGCCGTGCGCCTTGATGCAGACGCCGTTGACACCCAGCAACACGGCGCCGCCGTACTCATCGGGGTCCGCTTTTCGCTTCAACGCGTTGAAGGCACCGGCAGCAAGCAGTCCACCCGCTATGCGCAGGGGGTTGCGTTTCATCTCCTGTTTCAGCCAGGTCGAAACCAGCCGCGCTGTGCTCTCGCAGGCCTTGAGCACGGCATTGCCGACGAACGCGTCGGTGACGATCACATCGGCGACGTTGTCGAACAAGTCGTGGCCGTCAATGTTGCCGACGAAATTCAGGTCGGATTGTTTGAGAAGCCGGTGGGCTTCGAGAGTCAGTTCGTTGCCTTTCATGTCTTCGGTGCCGATCGAGAACACCGCCACGCGTGGATGGGGATAACGGAGGATCTGCCGGGAGTAGAGGCTTCCCATGATGGCATATTGGACGAGGTTGGCGGGGTGTGGTTCGAGATTTGCCCCGGCATCCATCAGGACGAAGATGTTCTTTGGTGCCGGCAGTATGGCGGCCAAGCCCGGCCGATCCACCCCCTCGAGGGTCCGCAATTTCAAATGCGCCGCCGTCAGCAACGCCCCGGTATTGCCGGCCGAGACAATGGCGTCGGCCGCCCCTTGCTTGACCAAGTCAATGGCCCGCGTCATCGAGCTGTCGCGCTTGCGCCGGACCGCCTGAGCCGGCGCGTCGTCCATCGTGATGACCTCGCTGGCATGAACGATTTCGAGCCGCGAATCCGTGCAGTTCTGCCGCTGAATCTCGGCGCTGATGCGCTCTTTGTTGCCGACGAGGAAAAGACGAGAAACTTCGCGGTTGGCTCGAAGCGCCGCGACGGCACCCGCTACGATGTTCTGGGGCGCGTAATCACCCCCCATCCCATCTACGGCGATTCTCATAGGGTCGTCAAACTACGCGATCGTCACGGATTTGACTTGGCGGCCTTTGTAGTATCCACAAGCCGGGCAAACCCGGTGCGGCACCACGCGGGCCCCGCACTGCGCACAGACACCCAGTTGCGGGGCTTTGAACGCGTTCGCCGCGCGTCGCGTGGCCATTCTTTGATGTGACTGCCGCCGTTTTGGAACACCCATGAAAAATCTCCGTTTCTTACTTAAACTTCAGCCCATCAAGCGCATGCCATTCCATCCTCCCGCGGGCTGGCTGACACTGGCAGCGCGTTACATTCAAGTCACTCCCGCAGGTCGGACACAACCCCTTGCAAGCCTCCTCACAAAGCGCCCGTTGCGGTAGTTCCAAGATAATATCTTCGCGAATATGGGCCGTCAAGTCCACGAAGTCCTCACCGGTCAGCTCTTGATGAAAGACAAATCGCGCGACGCGCAACGGCTGTCGAAAGAGCTTCAGGCACCGGCTGCACCGCAACGTCACCGGGGTGGCCAGCGACCCCGTCACCAACAACGCGTTGTTCTGAATCTGCGCGTGCAAATCATACCGCACCGGCTCTTCAAAGGCGACATCCTCCTCGCGCAGTTCCATCACCTCCGCCGGCGCTTCGCCACACAACTCCTCGCCGCCGTCGGGAATGCGTTTTACGTTCACTTTCATGGGGGTCTCCTTCGCTCACCGGCCGCCCAGTTTCCTGGCCAATGCCTGTTCGACAACCCGCGGCACAAAGGCGCTCACATCCCCGCCGAGACTGGCCACTTCCTTCACCACCCGCGACCGCAGAAACGTGTACTCGTCTTTCGGCATGAGAAAAATCGTCTCAATGGACGCATCGAGGCGCCGGTTCATCAGGGCCATTTGAAATTCATACTCGAAATCTGACACCGCTCGCAGCCCCCGGATGACCACCCGCGCCCGTTTTCGCCTCGCATACCGGACCAGCAACCCGTCAAAATCATCCACCGTCACCCCCCGCCAGCCACGCATCGAGGCCCGCGCCAGGGCCGCCCGCTCGGCCACCGTGAACAGGGGCTTTTTCTCCGCGTTGCGCGCGACCGCGACATACACCCGGTCGAACATCGTCGCGGCACGACGAATCACATCCAGATGACCGTTGGTAATGGGATCGAAGCTGCCCGGATAAACCGCGATGGTTTTCATGTCCGCCCCCTCTCTGCCCCGCATCCTATTTCCAATCGCTCCGCCCTGCAAACCATTCTTCACAAACACCACCGCCCCCGATAGACTCCGCGCCACGTGAGACGCACCAAAATTATCAGCACCGTCGGGCCGCGCACCGAACCGCCCGACATGTTGGAAAAACTCATCTCGGCCGGCGTGGATGTCTTCCGCCTCAACATGAGCCACGCCACTCACGACTGGACCCGCGCCGTCGTCGCCCGCATCCGTGCCGCCGCCCAACAAGCCGGTCGGCCCTGCGCGATCATGCTCGACACCCAGGGCCCCGCCATTCGCACCGGCGACCTGCCGCTGCCGCTCCAACTCAAACCCGGTGACGTCCTCGAACTGACCGTCAAAGGCGCCCAAAGCGAAGAAGAAAAATCCGTGGACGTCAATTACGCCAACCTCGTCAACGACATCCACGACGGCGACACCGTCCTGCTCGACAACGGCGTGATCAAACTGAGAGTCCTCGAAAAACTTCACCGCCGCATCAAATGCGAAGTCCTCACCGAGGGCGAACTTGGCAGCCGCCGCCACATCAACCTCCCCGGCGTCCACATCTCCCTGCCCTCCATCACCGACAAGGACCGCCGCGATATCGAGCTCGGCATCCAACTCGGCATTGACCTCATCGCCCTCTCCTTCGTGCGCGAAGCCAACGACATTGCCGAACTGCGCCAACTGCTCCGCGACCGCGGCGCTGCCGACACCCGCATCATCGCCAAAATCGAAGACCAGACCGCCATCAAGAACCTCCTCGAACTCATCGCCGCCGCCGACGCCATCATGGTCGCCCGCGGCGACCTCGGCATTGAAATCCCCTACGAAGAACTGCCCATCGTCCAGCGTCGCATCGTCAAAAACTGCATCCGCCTCGGCAAACCCGTCATCGTCGCCACCCACATGCTCGAAAGCATGATCGAGAATCCCCTGCCCACCCGCGCCGAAGTCACCGACGTCGCCAATGCCGTCTTCGAGCAAGCCGACGCGATCATGCTCAGCGGCGAAACGACCGTCGGCAAATACCCGCTCGAATGCGTCGAAGTCATGAACCGCATCGCCATGCGCATCGAACGCAGCGGCGGTGCCAACTACGCCGCCGACGCCAATCTGACCGACGAACGACAGAAAATCGTCCGCAGCGCCGTCGTCATGGCCAACGAACTTCGCGCCAAAGGCATTCTCGTCTTCACCCGCTACGGTCACATGGCGCAGTACACCAGTTGGCTGCGTCCCGCGCACTCCCCCATCTTTGCCTTCGCCAACACCGCCCGGCTGGCCAACCAGCTCAACCTGCTGCGCGGTGTCTATCCCTTCGTCCTCGATTTCAGCCGCGACCCCGAAATCACCATCCGCCGCGCCGAACAACTGCTCCGCGACCGCGGCCTGCTCACCCTCGGCGACCAAATCGTCATCATCAGCGACATCCTCGCCCACGACAAACTCATCAACGCCGTCCAAATGCGCCTCGTCGAATAGCCCCTTGCCCCGCCCGGCTGCCGATGCGCTCAACGCGCTGCTTCCGTGGCGAGCCGTGCAAGGGAGCCGCGCTACCAGAGCGAAGCCGGCAGGGTCTTCATCGGCGTGGCGCGGCCGAGAGCGGCGGCGATCCATTGCTCGGTCCGCTCGGTGGCACCGGCATTGGCGGCAATCACCCGACGGGCGGCGGCGGCGATGCGCTCGCGTCGGGCGGGGTCGGCCAGCAGACCGGCAATCTCGCGTTCCAGCCCGGCCGCGTCGGTCACTTGCACACCGGCGCCGGCGGCGACGAATTCGGCGGCGATGGCTTTGAAGTTTTCCATGTGCGGGCCAAAGACCACCGGGTGGCCGCTGGCGGCGGCTTCGATGATGTTCTGGCCGCCGTGGCCGACGAGGCTTTTGCCGACGAAGATGACGGTGGCCAGTTCGTAGAACCAGCGCAGTTCGCCGGTGGTGTTGACCAGCAGGCAGCGCGGCGCGGCGACGGGTGGGCCGTTCTGGCGGAGGGCGACCGGGATTTGTTTGCGGCGGGCCAGTTCCAGAATCTCCGGGGTGCGTTCGACGTGGCGCGGCACCAGAATCAGAAACAGGTCCGGTCGTTTCGCCAGCAGATCGAACAGGATGGCTTCCTCGCCAGGATGCGTGCTGCCGGCCACGAGGATTGGTTGGCCGGTCGGCACGGGCAACCCGCGAAAATCCGGTCGGGTGGCATCGGCGGCCGGCAACGACGCATCGTATTTGAGGTTGCCGGTCAGGTGCAGGCGGTCGGGCGGGACGCCGAGGGCGCGAAAGTGCGCGAGGTCATCGGCGCTTTGCGCGGCGACGAGCGACAGTTCCCCAGCCACGCGGCGAAACAGTCCCGCCACACACCGGTAGCGGCGCGCGGAGCGCGGTGAGAGCCGGGCGTTGACGAGGCAGACCGGGCAGCGACGGCGCGCGGCTTCCCAGATGACGTTGGGCCAGAGTTCGGATTCCATCAGGATCAGGGCGTCGGGTTGGATCAGATCAAAGGCGCGGCGGACGACCGGTGGGAAATCCTGCGGGAAGTACAGCAGCTCCACGTCGGCCGGCAGTCGTTCGTGGGCGAGCGCGTAGCCGGTGGAGGTGGTGGTGGTCAGGATGATCGCGTCTGCGGGAAAGGTGTCGCGCCAGCGGCGGATCAGCAGCAGGGCGAGGTTGACTTCGCCAACGCTAACAGCTTGGAGCCAGATGCGCGGCGCGGTTTTGACGCGTAGGCGGTCGCGCAGGGCGGGGGCGTAGCGGCCGAAGCGCTGGCCGAAATTTGCCCGGTACTTGCCGCGTTTCCACATTTTGTACAGGAAGACGGGGCTGAGCAGGACGAAGCCAAAAACGTACAGAATGGTGTAAACCAGACGCATCCGGCCGTGACGATAACGAAATGGCGGCGGGGAAGCGAAACGAAATCGGCGGGCCGGCCGGCTGGCATAAGGGGTGCATTGCCGGGAAGTTATGCGCGCGCCCGCTGTGGGGGAACATCTTGCCGCCGTCGTGCCGGATGGCGAGTCGTTGCTGCAGTATTGGGACGGCTTGTTGTATCGCTGCCGGCCCGACGGGACGCTGGTGGTCGGGGACGAAAGTTGCCGGCGGTTGACCGGCTACGCCCCGGCGGAGTTGGTGTTGTCGGCGATTGTCCATCCCGACGATCGGCCGATGGTTCAGCAGAACTGGTTCGGCGCGGCGCAACCGTACCGGCTGACGTACCGGATTCTCACCGCGACCGGTGAAGTGAAATGGGTGTGGGATCAGGGCCGGTTGTTGCCGAACGGGGAACGCGAGGGGGCGTTGACGGATGTCACGGCTCAGAAGCAGATCGAGGAATCGTTGCGGCAGTGGACGAATCATCTGCAGTTGCAACAGGTCGTGGCCGCCGCTGCGCACGAGTCGGCGTCGGTGGCGGCGGCGATGCAGGCCGCGCTGGATCTGGTCTGCGCGTTTACGCACTGGCCGGTCGGGCATGTGTATTTCGCGAGTCGTGAGCCGCCGATCGAGCTCTTGCCGTCGAATCTCTGGCACGTGAGTGATGCCGCGCGGTACCGGGTGTTGCAGGAGGCGACGCGGACGATTCGGCTGGCGCCGGGCGTGGAGTTGCCGGGGCAGGTGCTGATCAGCCGCAAGCCGACGGCGATCCTCGATCTGGCGGACCAAGCCGATTTTCCGCGAGCGTCCTTTCTGCTGGAAGCCGGGTTGACCGGCACGGCGGCGGTGCCGGTGTGCGTCGGGGACGACGTGGCGGCGGTGTTGGAATTTTTCTGGCACGACGCGCCGGATCCGGATGGGCGGCTGATGCAGGTGCTGGGGTTTGTCGCGGTGCAACTGGGGCGGGTCATCGAGCGCGAGCGGGCGGTGGAACAACTCGCGGCTCGCGAGAGCCAGTTTCGGGCGCTGATTGAAAACGCTTCCGACCTGATCACGATTCTGGATCGGGAGGGGGTGATCCGGTACGAAAGCCCGTCGGTCGAACGCGTGCTCGGCTACCGGCCTGATGAGTTGGTGGGGCGCAACGCGTTTGACCTGGTGCATCCCGAGGAGCGGGCGGCGTTGCTGGCGGAGTTTGCGCAGAAGGTGGTCATCGCGGGCAGTACGGCGCAGGTGGAGTTCCGCTTCCAGCACCGCGACGGTTCGTGGCGGACACTGGAGGCGGTTGCGAAAAACCTGCTCGATGAGCCGGAGTTCAACGGGATCATCGTCAACTCGCGGGATGTGACGGAGCGGCGGGCGGCGGCGGCGGCGCTGGAGAAGACGTTGCAGGCGTTGCGCGCCAGCGAAGAACGCTACCGGTCGTTGTTCACCACGATGCGGGAGGGGTTCGCGTTGCATGAAATCATCTGCGACGAACAGGGGCGGCCGGTGGACAGCCGGTTTCTGGAGGTCAACGCGGCATTTGAGGAGCTGACCGGACTGCGGGCGGCCGATGTATTGGGGCGGCGGTTGTTGGAGGTGTTGCCGGATCTGGAGCGGGAATGGATCGAAACGTACGGCGCGGTGGCGTTGACGGGACAGGCGGTGCGGTTTGAGCGGTATGCGGCGCCGTTGAAAAAGTACTACGAAGTGTTCGCCTACTCGCCGAAGCGCGGGCAGTTCGCCAATATTTTCACGGACATCACGGAGCGCAAGCAGGCGGAGGAGACGTTGCGCGGCGCCAACCGGCGGCTGGAGCAGGCGCTGACCGCGCTGAAAAACACCCAGCAGCAGATCGTCCAGCAGGAACGGTTGCGGGCGCTGGGGACGATGGCCAGCGGCATCGCGCATGATTTCAACAATGCGCTGGCTTCGATTCTGGGCTTCAGCGAGTTGCTGTTGAACCGGCCCGAGACGCTGGAGGACCGCGCCAAGACGCGGCGGTTCCTGCAGTTGATCCACACCGCCGCCAAGGACGCCGGCAACGTGGTCGGACGGTTGCGTGAGTTCTACCGGCATCGGGATGCCGGCGAAGTCTTCACGCACGTCAACCTCAACGAGTTGGTGCAGCAAGCCGTGTCGTTGACCCAGCCGAAATGGCGCAGCGAGGCGCTGGCGCAGGGGATCACGATTGACGTCGTGACCCGGCTCGATCCGAATCTGCCGCCGCTGACCGGCAACAGCGCCGAGTTGCGCGAGGTGCTGACCAATCTGATCTTCAACGCGGTGGACGCGCTGCCGCGCGGCGGCACGATCGCCATCACGACCCAGCGCGAGGCCGACCGCGCCGTGTTGACGGTGCACGATACCGGCACCGGGATGACCGAGGAGGTGCGGCGGCGTTGTTTCGAGCCGTTCTTTTCCACGAAAGGCGAACGGGGCACGGGTCTGGGTTTGGCGATGGTCTATGGCATTCTCAACCGCCATGATGGCGTGGTGGACTTGGAGAGCGCGCCCGGGCAGGGAACCACCTTCACGATCTACCTGCCCATCGGTAAGACGACATCTGCCGCCCCCGTCGCCACCGCCTCGCCCGAGGCGCGGCGGTCGTTGCGGATTCTACTGGTGGAAGACGAGGAGATGGTGCGCACGGTGCTCTGGGAATTCCTGACCGGCGACGGACACGTCGTCACGGCGGCGGCCGACGGGCGGCAGGGGTTGGAGAAATTTCACGGCGGCCAGTTCGATGTGGTGCTGGTGGATCGGGCGATGCCGGGATTGAACGGCGATCAGGTGGCGACCGCGATCAAGAGCGTGGCGCCCCGGTTGCCGGTGGTGTTGATCACCGGTTTCGGGGCGATGATGCAGGCGGCGGGCGAGAAACCGGCGGGCGTGGATTACATCCTGGCCAAGCCGGTCACGCTGGAGCGGTTGCGGGAGACGCTGCGGGAGGCTACGCGTAGTAGCCCGGATTGATGTGGGGGAAGATGTTGTCGCGCCATTCGATGCTCGCCAGCCAGGGTTCGTCAATCTGACCGGCTTTGATTTGCTCGTAGAGCCGGGTGAAACGGAGAAGGTGATCCTTGGTGCGCTTGACGGCGTAGGGGACGGTGGTGCCGGTCTTCATGATGAAGGCCCAGTCGCTGGATTGGGCGAGGAGCAGTTCGCGCGCGGCCTGCTGAACGGCGCGCTCGGTCAGCGCGTTCTGGCCGCGATGGTGGCGCGCCAGTTCGGTCATTCGTTCGGCGGCGGCGTGAAGGTGCGGATAGATCCACGCATTCGAACCGTCGAGCCAGACTTCCCAGTAACCTTTGCTGCCCCAACTGGAGGCGCAGGGCTGGGAGAGTTGTTGGGTGGGATGTCGGCGGAGGTAGTCACTGGGCGTGATGAGTTGAAACACGTTCTGGTCGTGGACGGATTTGCGGATGAAAAAATCGAGGAACTCGGGCCCTTCAAACCACCAGTGGCCGAACAGCTCCGCGTCGTAGGGCGCCAGCACGAGCGGCGGCCGGCCCATCACGCCGTGGAGATGCTCGATCTGCCGTTCGCGGTTGAACATGAAGTTGCCGGCGTGCTGCGCGGCCTTCTCCCAGGCATGGTGCCGGTTGTACACTTCCTTGTAGGGTGATTTGCCGGTGATGCGGTGGTATTTGACCCCGGTAAAACAGCGGATCCCGTCCGGGTGGATGTAGGGTTGGATGTAGTCAAAATCCAAATCGAACCCGATGTCTTTGTAGAAGTCCCGGTAATCGGGGTCGCCGGGGTAACCCACTTCGGCGCTCCAGACCTGCCGCGAGGATTCGGTGTCGCGCGCAAACGCCGCCAGTCCGCGCGGGGTGAACACCGGCGCGTACACGCCGAACTGCGGCGCGGGATGGCCAAACATCAGCCCGTGCGTGTCCATGATGAACCAGCGCAGATCCGCCTCGTGCAGGCAGGCTTCGACCTCCGGTATGTACGCGCATTCCGGCAGCCAGATGCCGCGCGGGGCGCACCCGAAACATTCCCAGTAATGGTCGCGGGCGGTGAGGATTTGCGCGCGGATGGATTCCGGCTGCTCGCGCATCAGCGGCAAAAAACCGTGGGTCGCGCCACAGGTGATGATTTCCAGTTTGCCGAGGTCCTGGAATTTGCGGAACGCGCCGACGAGGTTGCGACCGTAGCCGTCGCAGAAGGTGCGGCGCGCGTCGTGGAAGCGGTGGTGATAGAAATGGGCGAGGGCATTCAGCGCGCCGTCCCATTTGGTGCGGTCCAATTCCTTCTCGGTCAGTTCGATCAGTCGGCTGATGTGCCGCACATACCGCTCCTGGAGCAACGGATCGAGCAGCATCGAGCAGAGCGGCGGGGTCAGCGACATGGTGAGCCGGAAATCAATCCGGTCACGCACCAGCCCTTCCATCATCCAGATCAGCGGCAGGTACGTCTCGGTGATCGCCTCGTACAGCCAGTCTTCTTCGAGAAACTCCTCGTGCTCCGGGTGGCGCACAAAGGGCAGATGCGCGTGCAACACCAGCGCGACGTAGCCGTGCGGGGTCATGCCGGGCGCGGACTACACCGTCACCGGTTCTTTCAAGTGCGCCGGCGGTTTGACCTTGCCCACCTCGCCCCGCTCCGTCGTGTGCCGCTCGAACTTCAACGCGACCGCGCGGCTGTCGTGGCCGTCTTTGGCGACCGCGACAATCGGCATGTGATACTGGCCGTCGGGGAAGACGTAATGGAACGAGAACGTGCCGTCCGGCCGCAACTTGATCGGCTTGCCGTCCACCGTCACGGTCGCGTCCGGCTCCGTGGCGCCGTAGATGATCAACTCGGCGTTGACAGCGAACCAGAATCCCTTGCCCGGTTGTCCCAGCGCGCCCGAACCCCAACTGGCGCCTTGCGGACTGAATCCGCCGCTGAACAGACCCGAGCTGAGTTCCTCCGCCAGCCGTTTGCGCAACCATTCGCTGACCTCGAAGGAGCCGGCCTGGATGCGCTTGAGCAAGTCGTCGTAGAGCAAATGCGCCAGCAACGCCTGTTTGTCCTCGGACATGGGCTGGGCCGCGCCGCGCTCGAAGGGGAATTTGAAACCGGCGGATTGCAGCCGCCGCAACGCGTCACCGAGATTCTCCCCGGCTTGCACCTGCTCGCGAATCATCCCGTACAAGTCGCGGAAGCCGATTTCCAGCGGGATGGTCACGAACTGCGCGGCGCGGGCCGGCGAGACCATCTCGGAGGGCGTCGTCGCGTCGCGGGATTCGCTGATGACTTTGAAACCGCCGGCCGGCAGCCAGTACCCCAGTTGCGCGCGGTAGGTCGTGGAGGGTTTGGGCACCGGCAAGTACCAGTTGCGGGCTTCGGGCGTGAGGGTGATTTCCTGAATCGGGTCCCGGTGATTCTGCTCGAAGATTCGCAACACAATCCGGCCATCGACGGCTTTCACGCGGTGCCGCGCCATCTGTTGACCGCTCATGTCCCAATAGGCGTACAACCACCGCGGATCCCGCGCGGTGAGGTAGAGTCGCTCCGTGCCGTAGGATTCCGGCAGGTCGCCCAGCTTCTCGTCGGCCAGTTGCTGTTTGACGGGATGCGCCGGCGGCGTGACTTCGAATTTGTGCGCGGAGACTTCTTCCGCCACGGAGCGGACCGGGGTGGCGGCACGGCGCGGTTTGGTCCGCTCTGGTTCCGCCGCCGTGGCGCTGGCGCGTTTGCGAATGGCGCGGCGTTTCACGAGGTCGGCCGCCTGTTTCGCCAGCGCGGCCACCCCGAGCGGTTGTTTCGGCAACGGACCGGTGCGTTTGATCTGTGCGTCATAGACCCGGTCGGCCAATTCGTTTTTCTTCAACGTCGAAATGCCGCGCAAGCCGAGACGCTGCGCGATCTCCAACAACTCTGCTTTGGTTTTTGCCAGTAACTGCGCTTTGTTCATGATCCAACCTCCCGCCGCGTGCCAGGTGGGAAAAGCGCACGCGGCTTCTCCAAGTACCCCCGCAGACTAGAGGAAAGCCCCGGCGATGAAAACAACTTTTTTATGCCCGCGCGGCCGCCAAGCCGCTAGAACGTATAGGTCAGATTGACGGTAACTTCGTTGACGTCGTAACTCTGATCGGGAAGGTTTGAGTCGCGGGTTTGATACCGGTAGGTCAGACCGCCGCTGAGTTTGCGGGTGAATTGCCGGCTCAGCCCCATGCCGATCTGGATGATGTGGACCTTCTCGCCGTCACCGTCGGAACTGATGTCTTCCAAGAGGGTCCAGCCAATCGAGGGATTGAGCGTTACAAAGCGGCTTAACCGGTGGGCGATGGTGAGAGTAACGGAGGTGACCTCGGTGATGTCGGAATCCTCCAACGCCGCCGTGATGCCCGGACTGCGTGTGAAGGCGATGCTGTAGGTGGTGTTGGGACGGAGCGGTTGGACGTAATTCAGGGCGAGGGTGGAACTGATGCCATCCACTCGGTCGGTGCCGTTGGTGCGATGCACGTCGGTATGGGCAAAGCCGATGCTGACTACGCCGCTGAGGTTCGGAGTAATCTGGCCGCTGACACCAATTTCGGAGGAGTAACCCTCGGAATCCGGCTCGCCGGGGCCGTGGCGGTCGGTGATGCCATAGGAGTTGCGCCAGAAGATGGAGTAATTCTCGCGGAAGTAGTAGGCCGGGGTGATGGAGAATTGATAAGCGGTTTCGTCTTGTTCCGGATCGTCCGGGTACCATTGGTCCTGGCGGGAAACGCCAAAATTGATTCCCAACCGCCCGCCCGTCCGACTGATGCTAAGCTGGGCCACGTTTTCGTAGGAGGGCACGTCATCGCGATTGAATGCGAACGTTTGTTCGAGGGGTTCATTGGAGAAGGAAAAGGTGTCGCTGAGGATCACATCCCACTTCATGATGCGCATCGGGAGTCGAAATGCCACATTGATGGGAGCATCAAACGTTTCATCCCACTCATCCTCCAACGAATAGCTGATCGAGTAACTGGCGGCAACGTCCAAGGTCAGCGGTTCAAACGCGGGAAATTGCGGCGTTAATTGAATCCCGCCCGTAACTGTCGGGCCGACTTCAAAGGTAATTTCCGATTGCGGATTGCGCTCGCTGGCGTCTTTGTTGTCGGTGTACGTCGCGCTGGCGGACGCGCCCAAGTTGAGGCGGAACGGACCCCAGTTGATGGTTTGGGCGGAAGCGGTGGTGACAACCAACAACAGGGAAGCAAACCAAATCGTCGGCGGAATATGGATCGAGAGCGGCACTTTGATGCGTTGGAGCGGGCGAATTGCTGGCTGCATGTCGTACCTTCGGCGCGAAAGGATTGGGGCGGATGATACCAGCAGGGCGGGCGGAGTAAATAAAAAACTCCGGCCCTACCGCGCGGGCCGGGGGGTGGTAACCTCTTCGCGAGTCCACCGGTAAACCAGGTCGCGGTAGTGAACATTCAGCAACGAGCCAATCGCGATCATGCAAAGAATCGCGAGGCTGAAGACGATGTAGCCGGAGTAGTCGTGGTAGAGCGGCATCGCCGTTTCCTGACCGAATCCCTGCGCGACAAAGGCAATGGTGACGATGCGGGCGAGGTTGCCGATGACGGCCAGCGGAATGCAGGAGAGGAACAGGATCCACTTCTTCCACCACTTGTCCATCGTGGTGTAGCCATAAATCGAAGTCAGCGCCATCAACGCGATCAACGACCGAATGCCGCTGCAGGGGTCCGCGACATCCAGCGGTTCAAACGTATTCTTCACGGACAGGATGGCCGTGCCGTTCTGCATCACGTCCATCCCGAACACATTGAGAATCTTGACCGCAAAGGTCGTCACAAACATCCGCAGCGGAAACGCCACCCGCGCTTCCAGAAAATTCAGCGGGATCATGAACAACAAAAACGCGCAGGCAAACCACAACTCCTTCGCCCACTTCCAACCGGCCAAATACCAAATCAGCCCGAACAACAACACCGGCAACGACACCGCCATCACACGCGGGTTGGCCGCCCGCACGCCCACCCAATACATCAACCAGCCCAATCCCACCATCCCCAGCCCGGCCGTTGCCGATTCCATCGGCAGGGCGTGAAGTTTTTTCTTCCAGCGCCATACGACCAGCCCGACGGAAACGATCGGCACCACCCAGCCGTGCGCGAAGTCCGCGCCCGTCCCCCAGTAGCCCGCCAGCCAGCCGAACAACGACAGGGCGCGTTCGTTGGCCACGCACGTCTTGTCAATCCCATAGGCGTAAATCAACAACCCAAGGGCAATCGCCGCCAAAATCCACCGATTGCGTTCCGCCGGGTCGGTGGGAAACGCCAGCGCGCCCCGTTGGCTACCGGCCCGTCTGGGCAACCACGCGTCCAATAGATCCCCGAGCTTCATGCGACCATGTTAGTTTATTCCATCACGTGCCGGCGTCAATTGCGCACCCGATTGCTCAAAAGCACCTGTTGGCCGTCGGGCGTGACCGTCTCGATTTGCGTCAGCGGGAAATTCGGCGGGGGCGGCGACTGAAACAGCCGCATCAAAAACCGCTGCTTGCCGGTGAGCAACTCGACCGCCCGCATGTCGCTGAACGTCGCCTGCGTCAAATAAACCGCGCTGATGTAGCGGACGGAATCGTTGATCCACAGGTAATCTTTTTCTTCGGTCGGAATCCACAACGCCGACCGGTCGCCATACCACGCCACCGCCCACGGAATGTCGCTGGCCAGCGTCGCCTCGGGTTTGAACAACCGACTGACTCTCGCGCATACCCCGCCATCGACCGGCGGATACGGTGACGTGGTCGTGGGGGGAAGCACCGTGTAAACGACCGGGATGGCGTTCAAGACCCCAAACGTCCCGATCACGCCCACCCGCAAAATCCGCGTCCGCAACTGCAACCGCTCGAACATCACATAGAAAAACGCCGACCCATAGAGGACCACCAGCGGCATAAACACCGTCAAAAAATTTCTCGGCCCGTTGCCCGCCCAGCACACCCACGCCGCGCCCAACAGCACCGACCAAAAAACAAACCGCCGCAGCCGATACACCTCCTCCCGCCGCCAGCGATGCAACAACGACACCAAAAAAAACGCGAACAGGAAATTTCCGCCCATGTCTTTCAGATCGCCCCGATACACGGTGTGGGCGTTGAGAATCGCCTGCCGCGTCAGCGTCGTCCACCGAATCCGCAACCCCTCTGTCGTCAACGACCGCTGCAACTGGCCGGGTTTGATTTCCGACGGCGTACCGGCTCCGGTGCCTTCATACATCAAATACGGCGTCAACCCGAACGGTGCGCGGGCCACCTTCCAATTCCGCGCCAGCCACGGCGCCACCACCAGCGCCATGATCAGCGCGCACAACCCCACCCGTCCCCACCGGCCTTTCGGGAACGAAATCGCCACATACACCAGCAGCGGAATCGCCACCGCCGCGAAAGCGTACCGGGTCAGAATCCCCACCCCCACCGCCAGCGCGCTCACGGCCAGCGCGCCATGACTCCACACCGCGCCCTGCCCGGCCGCCTCCCACTTCTCCGCCTTCACCACGCCGTAGGCCGCCACCAAAAACAGCACCGCCAGCCAGTTCAACTCCAACCCCGACACCGCCGCGTCCAGCAACGGATCGCAGAACAAATACATGAAACAACTCAACACTGCCGCCCGATGATCCAACAGCTCCCGCGCCAGCAAATACAGAAACACCAACCCCACCAGGAAACAACCCCACCCCACAATCATCAACAGCCGGTCGGCTTTCACCGAGCGCACGCCGGGGCCGATCTCAAAATTCGGCCGCACCACCTTGAACACCATCGCCAGCAAATACGGATAGCCCGGCGGCGTGAACAACTCCGGCTGCGTCCCGGTACTCGGCTGGATCGGCGGCGCGCCGCGATCCTTGAAGTACCCAATCTGAAACGGGCGCACAATCCGTGTCACGTACCCTTCATTTCGTGACACATTCCGCGCCAGTTGCCCGTAATCCATCGCCGCCGCGTCACGCAACCCGTAGAACTGGGTGCCGGTATAGATCAAAATCACCAGCAGCACCAACAACAGAAACATCCCCATCCGAAACAGCCCGCTGCCCCCCCCAATGTCCATCTCGAAAATCCAGTCCTGCACCCGCTCAAACAGCGGCTTCTTCGGCGCATGAACCACCCGCGCGGCGGGCTTCTTGGTCAGGGCTTCAGCCATCGGATGGCCGACCATACCGCACCCCCCATGCCGATTCAACGCCCGAAACCCCGGACAAAAATGCGCGTTGCGCCGCCGGCAGACCCGCCGCTATAGTACACGCCATAAACCTATGCCTTCGAAATCCGCGACCCAACCCATCCTCCTCGATGCCGTGACCGTCGCCGGCGCCCTCGCCCCGGCCCGAATGAATTTCAGCCTCTTGGGCGCCGACAAAGACAGCGTGCTGCGCGAACTGACCGCCCTCGTCGTCAACCCCACCCAAAAACGCCTCTTCAATTCCCTTTTCAAAGCCCTCAAAGCCCGCGAAGACCTCTGCACCACCTGCGTCAACGAAGGCGTCGCCATGCCCCATTCCCGCAACGCCATCGTCGGCCTCGTGGACCACCCGGTCATCGCCTACGGCAAACACGTCAAAGGCGTGGACTACGGCGCCTTCGACGGCAAACCCGTCCACCACTTCTTCCTCCTCTGCGCCCCCAACGTCCGCCAACATCTGCAACTGCTCGCCCGCCTCGCCCGGCTCCTCCACAACCCCCAATTCCGCACCAAACTCGACCCCCTGACATCCCCCGACGACCTGCTGGCCCTCGTCCAACGCTACGAACCGCCGCCGGCCTGACCATGCCCTTCCCCCACACGCGACTGCGCCGCCTCCGCGCCGGACCGGCCCTGCGCGCCCTCGTCCGCGAAACCGAACTGAACACCGGTGATCTCATTCAACCACTCTTCGTCCGCCCCGGCGCCCGGCTACGCCGCCCCATTGCCTCCCTGCCCGGCCAGTTCCAACTGTCCGTGGACGAACTGGTCCGCGAAGCCGCCACCGTCGCCGCCGCGGGCGTGCCCGGCGTCATCCTCTTCGGCATCCCCCCCGCCAAAGACGACCGCGCCTCCCAAGCCTACGCTCCCGACGGCATCATCCCGCGCGCCGTCCGCGCGCTGAAAAAAGAATTACCGGACCTGCTCGTCATCTGCGACGTCTGCCTCTGCGGATACATGAACCACGGCCATTGCGGCCTCGTCCGCGCCGGCCGAGTGCAAAATGACCCGACGCTGAAGCTGCTCGCCAAAACCGCGCTGGCCTACGCGGAGGCCGGAGCCGACATCATCGCGCCCAGCGACATGATGGATGGCCGCGTCGCCGCCATTCGGTCCGCACTGGATGGCCGGGGGTTTTCCGAAACGCCCATCCTCAGCTACGCGGCGAAGTACGCCTCGGCGTTCTATGGACCGTTCCGCGACGCCGCCGAAAGCGCGCCGCAGTTTGGCGACCGCACCACCTACCAAATGGACCCCGCCAACCGCGACGAAGCCCTCCGCGAAGTCGCCCTCGACATCGCCGAGGGCGCCGATATCGTGATGGTCAAGCCGGCCCTCCCTTATCTCGACGTCATCCGCCGCGTGAAAGAAACCTTCACCGTCCCCGTCGCCGCCTACCAAGTCAGCGGCGAATACGCTATGGTCAAGGCCGCCGCAAACCATGGCTGGCTCGACGAACGCGCCGCCGCTCGGGAAATGCTGACCGCCATCAAACGCGCCGGAGCCGATATCATCTTGACCTACTGGGCGAAAGAAGCCGCCCGCTGGCGATAACCTGTCGCGGCGGTTCATGACCGCCGCCATCGCATCAACCGCCGCCCAATCCGAGAAACTTGAACGTCAGCAGCGTCACCACCACCACCGCCACCAAACCAAGCGCCAGCACCGCCCACACCAGATAATTTGGCTTCGTCGTCGGCTTGCGGCCAAACGGCGACACCGAACTGAACGTCGGCGGTTTGTCGCCGCCCAAGCCGACCTGCGTGAGGTCCACCCCGGTCTTGGCGGGCGGCAGGGGCTGGCTGGACTTCTTCACATCGGATTCGTAGCGCATCTCGACGGACCCCAGCCGCACCGAGTCGCCGTTGTGCAACTTCGTTTCCACGATTCGCAGGCCGTTGACCCGCGTGCCGTTGGTCGAATTCAGATCGCGCAACGTAAAATCCGACCCCTCCAGGATCAGCGTGGCGTGATGATGCGAAACCGTTCCGTCCTCCAAGCGGATCATATTGTCAATCCCGCGACCAACCGTGATCCGCTCCTCAATGAGGTCAAACGTCTTGCCTTCGAGGACGCCTGAGAGAATGTGCAGTTTCGGCATGAGCTTGTCGGTAACGTGCGCGCATGATGTTCAGTCACCGCCCCCAAGTCAATCGTGTTTTTCCAACCGCGAGGCGAACAAAATCGTGGGTTACCGGCTCAGCTTCCGCGAGAAAAACCACACGCCCACCAACACCACCACCGCCGCCGGCATCCAGTACTGCTGAAAAAAATTGGCAATCTGCCCCAGCAACTCCGGATTCTCCGTCTCGCCCCGTTCCACCCGCCCCGACTGCACATCCTGAACATGCTCGGCCCCGCGCGCCGGCCCCCCGGCCTTGGCCTCGGTCGCCGCCGCCGCGCCAAACTCCCGCGCCGCCGCCTGCGCCCGCCCCAACTCCCGTTCCACCGCCGCCAGCCGCGCTCGATCCTTCTCCGCGTCCGCCGCCGCCGTCCGCGCCGCCGCGTTTGCCTTGTTCAACTCCCCAATCTGCTCTTTCGACGGACCAACCCCGAGTGGCGTGCCGCCTGCCTCGGCCAGACCCCGCGACCGGTCCGGTGGTGGAAACGCCCGCGCGCGCAATTCCTCCGCCGCCCGAATCGTCTGCTCCGCCTGTTCGATCCGGGTCCGCAAGACCTGACGCTCCGTCTCCAACGCCGCCACCCAGCGCGGCGCCAACGTCGCGCACAACTGTTTCGCCTCCGCCCCCGGCATCAGCCGCACTGTCGCGATCGCCTGTTCGTACCGGCCGCGCGCGGCCAGCGCCCGCGCCTGCGCCATCAGCCGGGCGCCCTCTTCCCGTTCCATCCGCGCCCCCGCCTCCGCCGCCGACAACCACACGCCGCGATATCGCACCTCCCCGGCTGCCACGCGTCGCTGCTCGGCCTGCCACTCGCGGATCCAGCCAACCACCTCCGTCGCCCGCGCGGAATGCGGATACTTCTCCAGAAACGGTCGAAACACACCGGCGATGACTTCCGCGTAGTAATCCACCGGGTAGCTGCTCGTCGGATGCAACCGATACCGCCGCGCCGCCTCGAACGCCGCGGCCTCCGCCCGTTGCGCCAACTCCTCCTCGCTAAACGGCGTCACCGCCACCACATTCGTCCGCGCCAGCGTTTCGGTCTTGAAAATCGTCCCACCGGCCAAGGATTGTTGGAGCACCAGCTCCTGCTCGCGCTCCTCGACCACCACGCCTTCCAACTCCGTCCCATCCACCAATCGCACCCGCACCGGCGTGTTCGTGTCCGCCACCGCGCCGACCGCAATGGCGAACGCGACCCAGATGACGGCGAAGGTTCTCATTGCGCCCGCGTGATCTCCACCGCCACCCACCGGGTCCGCGGCAGGCTGAACTTCCGCACCTCCACCGTCACCGAAACGGCAAGCCTTCGCTGCAAAATCTCCTGCGCAATCTCATCGGCCACCGCCTCGATCAGCTTGCGCGGCCGCTCCGCGACCACCTTGCGCACCAGCGCCGTCACCATCTCGTAATCGGTGGTGGACGACTCGGCGTCGGTGCGCCCGGCCACGCTCAAGTCCCGCTCCAGCGTCAGATTGATCAACAACCGCTGCGCGTGGGCCTGCTCCTCCTCGGTCACCCCGACGTGCGTATCCACTTCAAGCTCGCGGATGACAATCTTGTCCACAGAGAATCTCCTGCAATTCGCCGACGTGCGCGCACAGCCAGTCCGGCTCCATCGCGCGCAGCGGCTCTTCCAGCGTGTACCCGCTCAGCACCGCGCAGGTTTGCACCCCGCCGGCCCGCCCGGCCTCCAGATCGTGTTCCATGTCGCCGACGAAAATTGTCTCCCGCCGGTCGAGTTCGTTCTCCTCCAGAATTCGATGGATCGCCTCCGTCTTGTCCACAATCCCGACGTACGCCTTCTGAACGAACCGCGCCAAATCGAACCGCGCCATCTGCGAGTGATACGTCTGCGGGTCCACCGTGCTGGCAATAAATACCGACCAGCCACGCGCTGCACAGGTCTCCAAAAACGGCCGCGCCACCGGCAACGGCACAATCTCCGACCGCAGCGGCGCATACTCCTCCACAAACATCGCTTCCAACGCCGCCGCCTCCCAGCCCGGTGCCCAGTGCGCGTAACACCGGCTCACCGGCAAGCGAAACTCCCGGCGAAACTCCGCCAGCGACTTCGTCGGCCGACCGCACCGCGCCAGCACCCGATTCGTCGCCTTCCAGACCGGCGTCAGATCATCCACCAACGTCCCCGACCAATCCAAAATCAAATTCCAACCCATCGCCCGCCGACCGTACCACACCCCGCCGCCTCCTGTCACGCCACCCGGGCCCGTCCCGGCCGATGACGGCAGAACTGCACCTTGTGGCTCGGCTCAACGACGCGACGACCTCTGCTGTTGCATCGCCGGGATGCGCATGCTAGCTTCGCGCACCTTGAGGGGAGTTCATGGACGAAAAACCGCCGCGTTTTCCCATCTTTAAGAAGGGGCCTGAGAACCGCGATCCGCGTTTCCCGATGCGGATCTTGGTGGTCTGGCTTCTGGTTCTGCTCGCCATCCCGCTGATGTTGAAGTGGCGCGGCTTTCAGGAGGAAGACGTCAAAGCCATCTCCTACGCCGAGTTGGAGGCAAAAATCGAACAGGGCCTCGTCAAGAACGCCACCGTCGTGGCCGGGGCCGGCGCGCTCCAACAGGTCAAGGGCGAGTACTACGAATTGACGAAGGACGCGGAGCCGGTCGCCGACAAGAGCCGCACGGTGAAGTTCTCCACCAAGGTCATCTACGACGACAAGATCCGCGAGAAGTTCAAGCAACACAACGTGCCCTTCGATTATTCCGAGGCCAGCCAGTTCTGGACGCAATTGCTGGTTTCGGCGTTGCCGTTCGTGTTGTTCGTGGCCCTGCTCTACTTCATTTTCGTCCGCCAGATCAAAATGGCCGGCAAAGGCGCGATGAGCTTCGGCAAGTCCCGCGCCCGCATGCTCAGCCGCGACAAGAACAAGGTCACCTTCAAAGACGTCGCCGGCATGCAGGAGGCCAAGGAAGAAGTCGAGGAAATCATCCAGTTCCTCAAAGACCCGAAAAAATTCCAGCGCCTCGGCGGCCGCATCCCGAAGGGCGTGTTGATGGTCGGCCCCCCCGGCACCGGCAAGACGCTCCTCGCCAAAGCGATTGCCGGCGAAGCGAACGTGCCGTTCTTCAGCATCAGCGGCTCTGATTTCGTCGAGATGTTCGTCGGCGTCGGCGCCAGCCGCGTCCGCGACATGTTCGAGCAAGGGAAAAAGAACGCGCCCTGCATCATTTTCGTGGATGAAATTGACGCCGTCGGCCGCTCCCGCGGCGCGGGCCTCGGCGGCGGTCACGACGAGCGCGAGCAGACGCTCAACGCGCTGCTCGTGGAGATGGACGGATTTGACACCCAGGAAGGCGTGATCATCATCGCCGCCACCAACCGGCCCGATGTGCTCGACAGCGCGCTGCTGCGCCCCGGCCGATTTGACCGGCAGATTGTGATTGATATGCCGGATTTGGTCGGGCGCGAGGAAATCCTCCGCGTCCACGCCAAGGGCGTGAAAATTTCCAAGGACGTGGACATGAAGGTCATCGCCCGCGGCACTCCCGGCTTCTCGGGCGCCGACCTGGCCAACCTCATCAACGAAGCCGCGCTGATCGCCGCCCGCTCCGACAAAAAGGCGGTCGGGATGGAAGAACTCGAAGAGGCGCGCGACAAGGTCCGCTGGGGTCGCGAGCGCCGCAGTCGCGCGCTGGATGAACACGACAAGAAAGTCACGGCCTACCACGAGGCCGGTCACGCGTTGGTGATGGCGAAATGCAAGCACACCGAACCGCTTCACAAGGTCACCATCATCCCGCGCGGCATGTACCTCGGCGCCACGTTCTCGCTGCCGGAGAAAGACAAGTACAGCGAGAGCAAAAACCAGTTGCTCGACCAGATCACCGGCATCATGGGCGGCCGGATTGCCGAGGAAATCATCTTCGGCGACTACACGAGCGGCGCGGCTGGCGACATCATGCAGGCCACGCACATCGCCCGCAAAATGGTCACCGAGTGGGGCATGAGCGCCAAGATCGGCATGGTCAACGTCAGCTCCCACGAACAACACATGTTCCTCGGCCGCGACCTGTTCAAAGGCCGGGAGATCAGCGAGCAAACCGCCCGCGAGATTGACGAGGAAGTCCGTCGGATCATTGACACCTGTTACGGCCTCGCCCGCAACATCATCGAGACACACAAAGACAAACTCATCGCGCTGGCGGAGGCGCTCCTCGAGTTCGAAACGCTGGATGCGCCGCAGATCATCGAAATCATCGAGACCGGTCGGCTGGCCAATCCACCCCGCCGTCCGACCCCGCCGCCCCCGCCCGCCGCGCCAGTGAAACTCGCCGACAGCGCGGACACGACGGTGTTGCCGGCCCCCGGCATTGGTCCCAGCCCGGCGCGCGCCTGAGCACCCCACCCTGCTTCAAGCCGCGCGAGGTTGAAATGTCGCGGCGTGGTCCCGAGCGAATTCAGCGAACGATCGCGGAGGCCGACCGGTCACGGTCTGCACGTCCGCCGTGACCAGCCCGGTATAGCCGGCGCGGACCAGCGCGTACAACTCGTTCAGCCCGTCCGCCAGCCACTCGGCCAACCCCTGCCGCAAGGCACCGGCTTTGAATTGGTCCGCGGTGATGTCCACAAACTCCACCGGCCGGCCGATGGTCGCCCCGATGATCTCCGCCACCTGCGCATGGTTCAACGCGGCGGGACCGGTCAACGTGTACGTTCGCCCCTGGTGGCCGGGCTGCGTCAGCGTGACCGCCGCCACCGCCGCGATGTCCCGCACATCCACAAAGCCCATCGCGCCAGCGCCGGTCGGCGCGTAGAATTTTCCTTCCCGCGCAATTGTCGTGGCGAACGCGAGAGTGTTCTGCATGAAAAAGCTCGGACGCAAATGGGTCCAGCCGATGCCGGACGCTTCGAGTTGCTGTTCGGTCTCGCCGTGCAGCCGGGCAATGCGGGCTTTGGAGCGCGGCTGGGCGCCGAGGGCGGAGAGCTTGACAATATGTTGCACCCCGGCGGCCCTGGCGGCTTCCAACCACTGCGCCTGCTCGGCTGGCAGCGCGGGGTTGGGGTTCTGCAGCAGAAACACGTGGTCCACGCCGCGCAGGGCAGGTACGAAGGTCGTCGGTTCGCTGAAATCCCCAGCCACCCGTTCAACGCTGGCGGGCAAATCGGCCCGCGCCGGCTGACGGACAAACGCCCGCAGCGGCGCGCCGGTGGGGATGAGTTGTCGAATCAGTTCGCGGCCAATCTGGCCGGTGGCGCCGGTAATCAAAATCATGATGGCGTTTGGATGGCCGGCGCCAGCAAAAGTTTCAGCCGTGAAGTTGCCGGGGCGTTGGCGTACACTCCAACCGATGGCCGAGCCATTCCGCTGGAATAGGTCGCGCGTGTTGGTCATGGGAATCCTGAACGTGACCCCGGATTCGTTTTCGGACGGGGGTCAGTTCGCGGACGTGACGCGGGCGGTCGCGCGGGCGCGAGCCATGGGGGCGGACATTGTGGACGTGGGCGGTGAAAGCACACGGCCGGGCGCGACTCCCGTCTGCGAGGCGGAGGAGATTCGCCGCGTGGTGCCGGTCGTGGAACGGCTGGCGGGGCTGCTTGTTTCGGTGGACACGACCAAAGCCGCCGTGGCGGAAGCCGCGCTGCGGGCCGGGGCACGGATTGTGAACGACATTTCGGCGTTGCGATTCGATGCCCGAATGGCCGAGGTGGTGCGGGAGCATCGGGCGGGAGTGGTCTTGATGCACATGCAGGGAACACCGGCCACGATGCAGGCCCGCCCGCAATACACCGAGGTGGTGCGGGAGGTCCGGGATTTTCTGGCGGAGCGAATCGAGTTTGCCGTGGCGCAGGGGATCGGGCGGGACCAGATCGCGATTGATCCGGGAATTGGGTTTGGCAAGACGGTGGAACACAACTTAGAATTGCTGGCGCGGTTGGAGGAGTTGACCGGGCTGGGATGCCCGGTGCTGGTCGGCGCGTCGCGGAAGTCGTTTCTCGGAAAAATTACCGGGCGCGAGCCGGCCGATCGCCTGGCCGGATCCGTGGCGGTGGCGACGTGGGCCGTCGCGCGCGGCGCGCGGATCGTGCGGGCGCATGACGTGGCGGAGACCCGCGACGCGGTGCGGGTGGTGGAGTCGTTGCAGACATGGTGCGAGTCATCGAGATCATAACGGCGTACTACCGGCCGGTCATCGAGATTGGGTTGCTGACGGCGGTGTACTACTACTTGCTGCTGCTGTTCCGCGGCACGCGCGGGGCGGCGGTGCTGACCGGCCTGGTGATGGCGTTGTTGGTGATCGCCGGCATCACGCAGTTGTTCCAACTCGAGGTGATCAACTGGATTCTGACCCGGGTGCTGGCGCTGCTGACCATCGCGGTGCTGGTGATTTTTCAACCCGAGTTGCGCCGCGCGCTGGCGCAGTTGGGCAGCCAGCAGTTTTTCGGCACCACCCGCCAGCGCGGCGAGTTGATTGATGTGTTGGTGGATGCCGCCGTGGCGCTGGCCAAGGCGCGCTGCGGCGCGTTGCTGGCGGTCGAACGCGAGATCGGTTTTCGCGGCGTCGCCGAATCCGGTGTGGCGCTGGATGCGCGCGCGTCGGCGGAGTTGTTGGAGACGATTTTTCAGCCCGCCAGCCCGTTGCATGACGGCGGGGTGGTGTTGCGGGGCGACCGGATCGTGGCGGCGGGTTGTGTCTTTCCGCTGACGCAGCGCGACGGGTTGCAGCCCGGTTTGGGAATGCGCCACCGCGCCGCCATCGGTCTGGCGGAGGAAACCGACGCGCTGGTGGTCGTCGTCAGCGAGGAAACCGGCGGAATCTCCGTCGCCCAACGCGACCAGCTCACCAGCGGGCTGGACGGCCCGGGGCTGCGATCGTTGCTGGTGACGCAGTTGATGCCCGCGCCGCAGAAGCAGCACTGGCTGCGCGAGTGGTTGCGACGCGGGGTGGACGCCCTGATGCTGCCCCGCGCGGGCGAAAAACCCGAGGAGCCGCCCAAGTGAACCCATGGCCGACCAACCGACGGTTGAAGCTGACGGCGTTTGTGATCGCAACCGTGACGTGGCTGGCCGTCAGTAACATCACCAATGACCGGCGCGTCGTGACCGGCGTGCCGGTCGAGGTGCGGACGGGGGCGGGGGTGCTGGTGCTCGACCAGAGCGCGACGCTGGTGGATGTGGAGGTGCGCGGCACGCGCAACGATGTGCGCCAGGTCCAGCGCGACGATTTGCTGGTGGTGCTGGATCTGAGCCGCGACCCCCGGCGCGGCGAGCAGACGCACCGGCTCGGCCCCTCGGCGGTGCTCGCGCCGCGCTGGGTCCAGCCGGTCGCGGTCCAGCCCGCGCGGCTGACGGTGGTGGTGGATGAGTTGGTCAACCGGGAGCTGCCGGTGGAACCGCAGTTGACCGGCGCCTTGCCGGTCGGCTATGAAATTGAGCGGATCGAGCTGCATCCCGCGCGCGTCGTCGTGCGCGGACCAGCCACCAAACTGGCGCAGCAAACCAGCGTGCACACGTTGCCGATTGATGTGACGGGCCGCCAGACGGCGTTCCGCGAACGGGTCGAGTTGTCGCTTGATGCCTTGACCGATCTGCCCGACGCGCGCCGCTGGGTGGAGGTGGATGTGCGCATTCGCGCGCGCCAGGCGCCATAGGAGATGGATGATGACAACGGAGCGAAAAATTTTTGGCACCGACGGCGTGCGGGGCACCGCCAACGTGGA
>CAZHLM010000015.1:0-11160 GCA_964533295.1 uncultured Verrucomicrobiota bacterium | reverse complement strand
CATCCGCCCCACCGCCGGCGAAATCGGCAAGGCGGTGCGCATTGATGATGCCCTGGGCCGGTATGTCGAGTTTGTGAAGGCAGCGTTTCCGAAGGGGATGACGTTGGAGGGAGTGCGCATCGTCGTGGACACCGGCAACGGCGCCACGTACAAGAGCACCCCCTGCGTCCTGCGCGAACTCGGCGCGCACATCACCGTCTTCAACAACACCCCCGATGGAACGAACATCAACAAACGCTGCGGCTCGATGCACCCCGAAGTCATGTGCCAGGCCGTTCGCGCCGTCGGCGCCGACCTCGGCATCTCCCACGACGGCGATGGCGACCGCGTCTTGCTCTGCGACGAACGCGGCGAGATGGTGGATGGCGATGATGTGCTGGCCATCACGAGCCTGGACTGGCTGCAACGCGGCGCGCTGGCGAAAAACACGCTCGTGGCCACCGTGATGAGCAATCTCGGTTTGGATCACACGCTGCGAAACGCCGGCGGGCAGGTCGTGCGCACCCAGGTCGGCGACCGCTACGTCATCGAGGAAATGGTGGCGCATGATTACAACGTCGGCGGCGAACAATCCGGCCACATGATCTTCCGCGATTACACCACGACCGGCGACGGGATCATCAGCGCGTTGCAGGTGTTGCGGATCATGGAAGACAAGGGCCGTCCGCTGAGCGAATTGAGAAAGGTCTGCACCAAGTTCCCGCAGATTGTCCTGAACGTGAACGTGCGCGAAAAACCCGCGTGGGAAACCCTGCCGGACGTGCTGGCGATGGTCAAACAGGTGGAGAACAAGCTCGGCACGGAAGGCCGCATCTTCCTGCGTTACAGCGGCACCGAGCCGAAAGCCCGCCTGCTCATCGAAGGCCGCGACCAAAAACAGATCACCCACTTCGCTGAAGAAATCGCCGACCGCATCAAAGCAAAAATCGGCGCCTGACCCCGCGCCCCTGTTGTTCACTTCTTTGAGACGATCGTCTCAAAGAAGTGAACAGGTCGGTCATTGGAACAGACTCCGGTCGCCATCCGGATTGAGGCGGCCGACAAGCGCAGCCGGCAGTCTCGTATCCAGCGTACCGGGCGCCATCTCGCGCATCTCGACGTGGCCATCGAGAAACGCCACCGCCGCGCGGCCGCCGTGGCGGAAGTGAGTGGTTTTCTCGGTGTCGCTGACGTAGTACCACTCTTCCAACATCGGATTGGCCGCCGAAGCCGGCGCCTGGAAGGCGTTGATCTGAGCGGTGTCGACGAGTAGCAGAACTCGGCTGGGGTCGGCGGTCGCGTGTGCTGCCTGGTCGAACAGGTGCAGGTTCAAGCCGTAGCCGTAGCTGACGGTGACGAATTTTTGGCGCCAGAGCGGCGAGCGATAGTCGTACGCCGGACATATCTCCACTTTGTGCTGGCTGCGAAAATACGGGTAGAGCTTCGCCTGTGTCACATCCAAGGCGCGGGTGCCCGGTGCGCCGCCGGGGTTGTAGGGGGATTCCAACCCGAAATACCACAGCCGGCCACCCGGTACGGTTTCAAAGTAGCGAAAGTACCGGCCCCAATCGTCCACGTACATTTGCGTGGTCAGGCCGAGTTGGCGCAAATTACCGGTGCAGAGCGCGGCCCGGGCCGCTTCACGGGCGCGGCGCAAAGCCGGCATCAGCATCCCGGCCAGCAGGCCGATGATCGCGACAACCACCAGTAGCTCAATTAAGGTAAAGGCGTGGCGTTTGGTTGGCATGGCCGGTAGGTGGCGGGACAACCGCGTGCGGCGATCGTCCCGCCCTCCCGGTGGATTAGCGGCGGCGGCCCAGCAATCCCACCACGGCCAACGCGCCAAGCGTCAGCAGGGCGGTGCTGGGTTCGGGGATGACGGTGAACTCAAACCGTTCGAACGTGACATCCGCCTCCAGCGACGGGGCGGAGGCGGTGGTGTAGCCATCGCGGTAGGCCATGATGGCCAGCGTGTCCACGACGAACGGCGCGGCGCCGTCGTAATTGGTAAACGGCGGCAGGCTGGTCAGGCTCATGGGCGGTTGCTCGATGTTGAGGAGCGTCAGCGAGCCGTCGGCCTCGACACGGTGAATGGTCAGCGAGAGGGTTTTGGCGATGCCGTTGTAGGTCAACGTCGCTTCCAGTGTCAGCCCTTGCGGCAATTCGGTGATACCGGTGGTGTTGTCACCGAGGTCGGCCTCCGTGAAGAAGTACGCGGCGAAGTTGTTGAAGGCATTGTCGCTTTTATTCGCGCCGAACACAGCCGGCGTGAGCGTCGGGCCGGTACCGAAGAAGGTGGAGACGTTCGGGAAGTAGTTGAACTCCACCGTGTGATAAACATCGGCGCTCGTGGAGGCGCTGCCGGTGCGGTCACCGCCGGTCTGGGCGCTGTTGACGAGGCCGAAGGCGATTTGCATGAACTGGTCACCGGGCGCGCTGGTCAGTTGGAAACTGAACCGGGCCGCCAGCGTGAAGCTGTCGGTGTCGGTATAGCTGCCGCCGAGCGCCCGGTCGAATCGAGCGGTGGGCAGCGAGGAGTTCAAATGCGCGGTCAATGAACCGGCGGCATCGCCGGTGTACTTGGGCAAATCGGTGTTCCAAGTGAACTGGCTGTTGGAGTTGTCGCCCACGCCAAACGACCACGTGGCAAACGGGTCGCTCGAGAAATCCTCGACGAGCGCGTGAACGGACGAAGCCGCGAGCGCGGCGGTGAGTGCAACGACACGACAAGCGTGACGGAACATGACGATCTCCTTTGGTTCGAAGGTTGTTTCGGTTGTTGCGCGTCGGCCGTTGTTCTGACTTCCGGCTTCCGACCTACCGGCCCGCCTTCCCCGATTGGGTGGCTGTTGGGCTTTCGTATCCGGTGACAGCTGCGCCACAGTCGCCGATTCTCACGGCGTTCCCTGCGCCGACACGTTGCAAAAGAACTGGCGCGGAGACTACGCCCGAGAACGGGCGCGGCGCAAGAAGTTTATTGGCCTGCCGGTCAGGCGGTTGTGTCAGAGCGCGCGGCGGATGCGCGCTTCGACAAGGTCGAGCAGGCGCGGATCGTCCATCATCGGCTCGGTGATTTCCCAGGTCACGTCGGGATGATTGGCCAGCGCGCAGCGGAAGATGGCCGGGATGTCCTCGCGCAGATGTTTGCCGGGCACGAGAAAGAAGGCGTAGCCGAAAATGTGGTTGCAGCCGGCCGCGACGAGTTTGGCGATGGCGGTGTACATGTCCGGTTGACCCAGCTCCATGAAACATGGCTCGACCAACGAGTCGCCGAGCCGGGCGCGGAGCTGGTCCACGAGCCGGATCATGATGTCGTTGCCTTCCTTGAGCCGGGAGCCGTGCGTGAAAACAATTACGCCTGTCTTTTTCGTCATCGGCGGCTAGTATGGCCAACATGAGTGACGAAATCAAACGGCAGTACGTGAATTACTTTTTCTTCAAGGTCCAACCCGACTGGCGCCGCCTGCCGGCGGAGGAACGCGAGCAGGGCAAGGCCGAGTTCGAGGGCGTGATCAAGGATTGGAAGACCCGCTGCCTGATCATCCCGTTCAGCACCGTCGGCACCCGTGCCGACACGGATTTCTTTCTCTGGCGCATCAGCGAACGGCTGGAAGACTTTCAGGAGATGACCACCCAGCTCCTGCAGACCGGTCTCGGCCGGTGGTGCGTCACCCCCTACAGCTACCTCGGTATGACGAAACGCTCGATGTACGTGGACCAGCATGAGCATCCCGGCAGCGAGGGCCGACGCGGCCGCGTCGTGCCGGGCGAGAAAAAATACATCTTCGTCTATCCGTTCTGGAAAACGGCCGCGTGGTATCAACTGCCGAAGGAGGATCGGCAGCGGATGATGAACGTCCACATCGAAACCGGTCACCGGTATCCCGGCATCAAGATCAACACGATCTACAGCTTCGGCCTCGACGACCCTGAATTTGTCGTTGCGTTTGAGGGCGATGTGCCCGCCGACTTCATTGATCTGGTCATGGAGATGCGCGAGCACGAAGTCCGGACCTACACGGAGCGCGACACGCCGATCTTCACCGGTATCCGCGGCACCATCGGCGACGTGCTGGCGACGCTGGGCTGAGCGCGTCGCGGCCGCGCCGCGGCCATTGGATGATCCGACCACCTCCGATTCGCGATCGCCGACACGCGGCTGGTCGGGCGGTCGCTCGGGTGACGTACCCCGGGGGTGCGGCGCTCTTTCTGTCCGTTATGGGATGGCTTTCCAGAGGGGGCGGTTAACCGGCATCGGTGCGGAGGCGGCGGAGCAGTTGGCTGTAGCGGGCGGCGGTGCGGTTGTTGGCGACGGCGAGGTGGAGGGCTTTGCGGGAACCGATGAGGATGACGAGTTTTTTGCCGCGGGTGATGGCGGTGTACAGCAGGTTGCGTTGCAGCAGGAGGTAATGTTGCGTCAGCAGCGGGACGATGACGCAGGGGTATTCGTTGCCCTGGGATTTGTGGACGGTAATGGCGTAGGCGGGGACCAGTTCGTCGAGGTCGGTGAAATCGTAGGCGACCGCGCGGCCATCAAGATCCACCGTCAGTTCCTGTTCGATGAGGTCGAGTTTCTGGATGCGACCGAGATCGCCGTTGAAGACGTCTTTGTCGTAGTTGTTGCGAATCTGCATCACGCGGTCGCCAACCCGGTAAAGCCGCCCATAACGTTCGAGTTGCGGGCCGCGCGGGTTGAGGGCGGCCTGAAGTTCGCGGTTGAGGTTTTCGGCGCCGCAGAGTCCTTTGTGCATCGGGGTCAGCACCTGGACGTCGCGCATGGGATCGAAGCCGAATCTGCGGGGCAACCGCTCCGCGCAAAGTTCGCGGATGGTGGCGACGACTTTGTCGGGGTCGGGCTGTTCGAGGAAGAAGAAATCGGCGTCGGCGGTTTTGGTCTGGAGATCCGGTAGCTCGCCGCGATTGATCCGGTGGGCGTTGGTGATGATCAGGCTGTGGCGGGCCTGGCGGAAAATTTCAGTGAGCCGCACGACGGCGGCGCGTTCGGATTCGATGAGGTCGCGCAGGAAGTTACCGGGGCCAACGGAGGGGAGTTGGTCCACGTCGCCGACAAAGACGAGGGAGGCGGTGGGGGGTACGGCGCGCAGGAGGTGGTAGGCCAGCGGCAGGTCGAGCATCGAGGCCTCGTCAATGATGACCATGTCGGCCGGCAAGGGACGGCGTTCGTGGTGAGCGAAACCGCCTTCGTGCGGGTTGTAGCGCAGCAGGCGGTGGATGGTTTGGGCCGCCGCGCCGGTGGTTTCGCTGAGGCGTTTGGCGGCACGGCCGGTCGGGGCGGCCAGCAGGACGCGCGCGTGTTTGGCACGGAGGATTTGGACGAGGCTGTTGACGATGGTGGTTTTGCCCACACCGGGGCCGCCGGTGATGACGGTCAGTTTCTCGGTCAACGCGGTGCGGACGGCAAGGCGTTGGGCTTCGGCGAGCGCGACGCCGGTCCTGGTCTGGACCCAGGCGAGGGCGTTTTCGATCTGGATGGGCGGCAGGTCCACCGGGCGCAGGCGCAGTTGGTTGAGGCGGGCGGCGGTCTCGCGCTCGCAGCGGTGGAGTCCGGTCAGGTACACCGCGTCTTCTTCAACGACGACGTCGCCGGCAAGGGCGAGGAGTTTGAGAGCGTTTTCGAGCGGGGCGATCTCGCTAGTTAACAGTTCGGCCGCCGTCCGCACGAGCAGGTCGCGCGGCAGGCAGGCGTGTCCATCGCCGGTGGCCTCTTCGAGGACGTGGATCAGACCGGCTTTGAGACGGTGGAGCGAGTCGCGGGCGATACCGAGTTTGGCGGCAATCCCGTCGGCGGTTTTGAAACCAATGCCGGGAATGTCGCGGGCCAGTTGGTAGGGGTTTTCCTGAACCTGGGCGAGCGCGCCGTCACCGTATTGTTTGTAGATTTTCGCGGCCTGGGCGCTGCTGATGCCGTGGCCCTGAAGAAAGATCATGATATCGCGAATGCTTTTTTGGGCCACCCACGCCTCTTTGATGCGCCGGGCGCGTTCGGGACCGATGCCGTCCACGTCGCGGAGCTTGGCGGAGTACTGGTCAATGACCTCGAAGGTTTTGGCGCCGAACTTGGCGACGATGCGTTCGGCGAATTTCGGGCCGATGCCTTTGATCAGGCCGCTGCCGAGGTATTTTTGGATGCCGACGAGCGTGTGCGGCAGGACCGACTCGAAGGATTCAACGGCAAACTGGCGGCCGAATTGTTTGTGGTTGGTCCAGTGACCGCGGGCGCGAATGGTTTCGCCAACCTGAAGGGAGGCTAGGTTGCCCACGATGGTGACCGGAGCGGCGCGCGGGGCGTTTTCGGGAGCGAGTTGGGCGACGGTGTAGTGGTTGTCGGGGTTGGTGTAGAGGATTTTTTCCACTGTCCCGGCAAGGCTGTCCTGCGTGGCCGTCATGCGGCGGTCAGTGTACTGCGCGGTGGCGCGCGTTGCCAAGCGGGGGGATTGTGCCTAGAGTGGGCGGCGGTGGCCTGGATGGAGAACGCTCTGCAACATACGCTGCTGCGTGATTTGGCGGTGGTGATGATTGTGGCCGGTGTGGTGACGCTGGTGTTTCATCAACTGCGCCAACCGGTGGTGCTCGGTTACATTTTGGCGGGCGTGATCATCGGGCCGCACACGCCCCCGTTTGCGTTGATCGTGGACGAGGGTTCGATCCGCACGCTGGCCGATCTCGGCGTGATCCTGCTGATGTTCACGCTCGGGTTGCAGTTCAATCTGCGAACGCTGCGGCGGTTGGGTTCGACGGCGGTGGTGGCCGCCAGCCTGGAGATCATGACGATGGTCTGGCTGGGGTATCAGGTGGGGCGGTTGTTTGGCTGGGGCAAGATGGACGCGTTGTTTCTCGGCGCGATGTTGTCCATCACCTCGACGACGATCATCATCAAGACCCTGGGCGAGCTGCGGTTGTTGAAAGAGCCGTTTGCGAAGATGATTACCGGCATCTCGCTGGTGGAGGACATGCTCGGCATCACGTTGACGGCGGTGTTGTCGGGGATGGCGATGACCGGAGCGCTGGAGTGGGGCGCGGTCGGCAAGACGACCGGCAAGGCGGTGGTGTTTTTGAGTTCCGTGTTGGTGGTGGGGCTGTTGGTGTTGCCGCCGTTGTTTCGGTACATCGCGCGGTTCAAGAGCGCGGAGACGTTGCTGGTGGCGGCGTTGGGGTTGTGTTTTGGCACGTCGTTGCTGGCGGTTCAGCTCGGGTTCAGCGTCGCGCTCGGCGCGTTTGTGATCGGGGTGATTCTGGGCGAGACGCGCGAGGCGGGCCGGCTCAATCTGTTGATGGAACCGCTGCGGGATATGTTCATTGCGGTCTTTTTCGTATCGGTGGGGCTGTTGATCAACCCGCGGGTTTTGTTCGATTACTGGGCGCCGACGCTGGTGATCGCGGCGGTGGTGGTGGTGGGCAAGATGACGGCGTTCACGTTCGGGACGTTTATTGCCGGCAACGATCTGCGCACGGCGCTGCGGGTGGGCACGTGTTTGATTCCGATCGGCGAGTTGTCGTTAATCATCGCCGCGCTGGGGCTGAGCCTCGGCGTGATCAGCGAGTTTTTGTATCCGGTGGCGGTCAGCGTGGCGGCGGTGACGACGTTGCTGACGCCGTATTTGATCCGCCACGCCGATCCGATGATCCACTGGCTCGACCGCACCCTGCCGCGCTGGTTGCTCAATTCGCTGGCGTTGTACAGCCAGTGGCTGGCGCGGATGCGGCAACGCGGCGCGCCGTCGCAAAGCCGCCGGCTGGCGCGGAAGTGGGCGTGGCAGATGGCGCTGAACATGGCGCTGGTGACGGCGGCGTTTGCGGCGGCGGTGGCGTTGGGTGACCGGGTGGAAGCCTGGTGGCCGACGGCGCCCGATTGGCTCGGGGGCGCCAAAGGGGTGCTCTGGACGGTGGCCGCGGTGGTGGCGTTGCCGGGGTTGATTGCGACGGTGCGGAAGTTGCAGGCGCTGGCGATGTTGCTCGGCGAGATGAGCGGCGGATCGGCGGCGGTGCGCGGAATCATCACGCGGTTGGTGTTTGTCGGCGGAACGGTTGGGCTGGGGTTATGGGTGTTGATCTGGAGCGGCGCGTTGTTGCCGGTCGGCCCGGCGCTGGGCGTGTTGCTGGCGCTGGTGACGGTGCTGGCGCTGGTGTTCTGGCGATCGTTCATCCAGATCCATGCGCGGGCGCAGGTTGCATTACGCGACACGCTCTCCGCCGCGGGGCCGGTCGAGGAGGAAGACAACGAGGCGCCCGTCCAACGATTGTTTCGCGATGCGCGGCTGGCCACGATCGTGATCACGCAAACGTCCGTTGCCGCCAACAAACTGATTCGAGAACTGGAGTTGCGAACGAAAACCGGCGCCAGCGTCGTGGCCATCGAACGCGGCGAAACTAGTGTGATCAATCCGGGTCCGGACGAGGAATTGCATCCCGAAGACCGGGTGTTGTTGCTCGGCACGCCCGAACAACTGACCGCCGCGCGGGCGCTGTTTCAGGCGACGCCGCCGGTCAAGGAGCCAACATGAAATGCAGCGGATGGAGCCGGTGGTGGGTGGTGGGAATGCTCGTGACGACAACCGCGGCGTGGGGGCAACGGCAGCCGGTCATTACCGGCTACGCAACGGCGGACTGCGTGGCCCCCGGAGCGGCGCTGGTGGTTCAAGGATCGGGTTTCGGCGAGCGGCCTGGTGACCGGCGGGTGGTGTTGTGGGACGCGGGTCAGAGCGTGGAGTTGCCGGTGCTGACGTGGCGGGAGACGGAGGTGACGGTACGGGTGCCGACTGATCGACGCATCGCACCCGGTCGCCAATACCTCGTGCGGTTGGAGACGTTCGGCGGACGCTGGGTCAGCAGTTTCGGTCCGCCGATCACCATTTGCGCCCCCGCGCCGGCCGAGGAGCCAAACGCCGGGCGGGCGCGGCAACTGGCGCAGGCCGTGTTCCGCGCCAACGGCGGCGAACGGTGGCGCGAGGTGAAGCGGATTCGGTTCACGTTTCACGTCGCGGAGGGCGAGCGGGAGCTGGTGACGGCCACACACGACTGGAATGTGGCGGCCGGCACGGCCACGGTGACGTGGGACGGCAAGCAGGTGACGCTGGATTTGCGCAAGCCCGGCACGGACGCCGAGGCGCGCGCGGCGCATGCGCGATGGGTCAACGACACGTACTGGCTGCTGGCGCCGTTGAAGTTGCTCGATCCCGGCGTGCGGCTGCGGTACGTGGGCACGCGGGTGGTCGCCGGCAAACCCTACGAGGTGATCCAGACCAGTTACGAGCAGGTCGGCTTGACGCCCGATGATCGCTATCATTTTTACATTGATCCGACGACCTACCGGGTTGCGTACTGGGATTATCAACCGGACACGCCGCGCGCCGTCAGCGGGACGTGGGAGAATTATGAAAAATTCGGCCCGCTCTGGCTGAGCACAAAACACCAGTTCGGCGCCCGTCGCATCTGGTTCACGGACGTGACGGTGCAGTAGTTGGTCGTGGCCGCGGCGCCGCTGAAGCCCGCGGGTTAGCGGGTCACGCGCAGGTGCAGGAACCGCTGCGGCGCGTCGCCGACGGGCACGGTGTCGCGGACTTTGATCCGCCAGTAGTCGCCGTGGTCGGTTCGGGAAACCTCGACGACCGCCGCGGGGTCCCAGCCGGCCAAGTCGAGCGCGGCGCCGGCTTCGGGCGTGACCGTGATGTCCACGGCATCTTTGTTGAGCCGGTAGGTCAGCGTCAGGAATCCATCCTCACTGGTTACCGGCAGGATGTCCGTGCCATCGGCGATCAACGGGTTCAATCCGAACGCGTATTCCAGCAGGGTGCACAGGCCGTCGGCATCGGCGTCGGCGAGGTCACCGGCGATGGCGGGTGTGTTGGCGTCGGCGCCGAACATTTGTTTGCGCCAGTGATCGATGGGCCGGTCATGCAACGTGACCGTGGCCTGACCGGGGTCGCCGATGGCGTAGAGGGTGGTGTTGGTCACCAGTTGGAGCGTGACCAGTTCCGCGCCTTCCGCCAGCTCGTCGGCGTGCGGGCTGATCGTGACGGTGACGCTGGTGACGCCGGCGCTGAGCGTGATCGAGGCCGGCAGGGCGGTGAAATCCACACCGGCAGCAGCCGTGCCGACCCAGTCACTGTCCACCGTGACGAGATGATTGGTGTTGCCGGTCCGCTGAATCGTCAACGCGCCCGGCACCAGTCCCCACTCGCGCGCATCGGGCGTGGTGGCCGTGACGGTCACGACGGGCAACGCGCGCGACAACCGCGCGGCGGGGATGGTTTGTTTCGTCACGCCCGGGCCGGCGTAGCGCACGTCGAGCGTTTCGGCGGCGGTTTTCTCGTAGTATTTCACGAGGATCGGATGCCGGCCCGCTTTCAACCCGATCTGGCCCGAGCGTTCGCGGGCGGTATGGTCGCCGTCGTTGTCCACCAGCAACATGTCGCCGAGCCAGAGCCGGCTGCCTTCGTTGCTGTAGGTGTAGAACGTGTACACCCCGTTGGTCGGCGCCTCGAAGTATCCCTCGAACCGCAAGCCGAAATAATCGTTGGTGGCGCGTCCCGGCACGTTGAGCGTGAAGGTGTCCACCACGCCGCTGGCGACGGGCGTGGCGGTGTTGAGATTCTCAACCGTCGGACTGAAATTGCCCACGTAGAGCCAGTACTCCAACCCGCTGGCCACGGGTAGCGGCGCGACCGGCTCGCGGCTGGGCCGGAAAATCATCGTCCGCGGCGCCGAGGTGACGGTTTGGCTGCTGTTGTCGTAACCGACGGCCACCAACGATTGCGTCCCCGGCAGGCCGTAATAACCGGCCGTGTACGGCGCGGTGGTGTCGGTGGCGATGCGGGTGCCGTCCACCCAAAACTCGACGCGGGTCACGTATCCATCCGAATCCGCCGCGGTGGCGGCGATGGCGACTTCCTGGACTTCCGCCCAGAACGTCGTGTTGTCGGCGGGGCTGGTCAGCGTCACGGTCGGCGGCACCGGATGGTACGGCGCGCTGATTGCGACGGCGTACTCGCCGGTGCTGGTGACGGCGGCGACGCGGAGCCGATGCCAGCCGGCGCTGCCGGTGGTGTGGCTCACGACCGCGTTGCGTCCGTCGGGGGCGCTGTTGTCGTCGCTGGCCACCAACACGCCGCTCGGATCGTACAATTCCAACGCCAAATCCAACACCTCGCCCGCCGCGCCCGG
>CAZHLM010000014.1:42970-52565 GCA_964533295.1 uncultured Verrucomicrobiota bacterium | reverse complement strand
CAGCCAACTCGCGCGGCAGGGGCGATCGTGGGGCTTCCCGGTCTGGCTGGCGTCGCAGGATGCCGACAAGTTTCTCACGGAAGGCACGAACGAAACCAACTTCGCCCAACTGGCCGAGTGCGGCGTGCATTTCAGTCCACACACGCTCAGTCCCGCCGATCAAAGGCTGGTGCTGGGGACGGTCGTTCACCAGCCATTCAAGAAAGCCGAAGCCGCCCTCTGTCAGCGCGGCAAATTCCAAACCACCGGCCTCGCCCGGCAGTTCTGGAAGGACGAGGGGAAGTAGGGCAAGCGGGTGTGATTAAAAGTGACGGTCAGCCGCGAAATTGCAGGGCGCGCATCCCCGTCGTTTGGGGAGCGCGCCGCGAGCATTGCCCAGCCACGAACCAACGGCGGGCAGCCTCAACGACAGGCGTGCCCGCCCTATAAAAAACTGACCGCCACTTTCAGTCGCACCCTGGGCAAGCTTCCAGCTTGCTGGTGGCGGGACGCGAGAGTACTGTACCACGCATGTTGGATTGGACACAATGTTCCGTTGTGGAGCGCGTGCCGGGCAAGGTCAGCGGTGCGTGGGTGTTCAAGGGCACGCGCGTGCCGGTGCGGGCGCTGTTCGAGAATCTTGAAGGCGGCGCGACCGTGGAGCAGTTCTTGGAATGGTTTCCCGGCGTGACGCGCGAACAGGTCCTGGCGGTGCTCAAATTCGCCGAGTCGTCCTTGTCGGAAGCCGTAGCCTGATCCGGCTGACTCATGCGCATTCTCTTCGATCAAGGCACGCCGGTGCCGTTGCGGCGCGCGCTCACGGCGCACCTGGTTTCCACCGTGTTTGAGATGGGTTGGGCGAAGCTGGAAAACGGCGAGTCGTTGGCGGCAGCCGAAGGCCCATTCGATCTGCTTCTCACGACCGACCAAAATCTGCGCTATCAACAGAACCTTGCCGGCCGACGCCTTGCGGTCTTGGTCCTGCCGACAACCAACTGGCTCGAGATTCGCAATCACCAATCAGAAGTCGCGGTCGCCGTGAACGCGATGAAGCCCGGTGAGTATCGGGAGTTGCACTGGACGACGTGAATCAAACAGCGAGCATCCGCGCGGCCTTTTGCACGGCCAACATCGCGGTTTTGATCTCCGCCGCTTTGGATTCCCCGCCCAACGAAAACCGGATCATCTGACGGGAAGCTGTCGAATCTGGTTTCATCGCTTTGACCACGTGCGACGGCTCGTCGGAGTCGGCGAGGCAGGCCGACCCCGATGACGCGCAGATGCCTTCTTGATCGAGTAGAATGAGCAATGCTTCGGATTCGATGCCGTGGAACGTGATGTTGGTGGTGTTGGCCAGCCGCTGTTCCTTGTGACCGTTCAACTCGGTGTTGGGGATCGAACGTAAAATCTCTTCCTCCAGCGCATCGCGCAGCGGACGCACCGTTTTGTCGTAGTCGGGCAGTTTCTTTTTCGCCAGTTCCGCCGCTTTGCCCAGCCCGACAATCAACGGCACGCTTTCCGTACCGCCCCGGCGGTTCTTCTCCTGATGTCCGCCGACAATCAGCGGCACGAACGGTGTTTTCCGACGGACATACAATGCGCCAATCCCTTTCGGCGCGCCGAACTTGTGGCCGGTGATGGAGAGGTAATCCACCGGCACCGTTCGGACATCAATCTCCACTTTGCCGGCGGCCTGCACCGCATCGCAATGGAACAACACCCCGCGCGCCCGGCAAATCTCCGCAATCTCTTTTACCGGGAACAGCACGCCGGTTTCGTTGTTCGCCCACATCAACGACACCACCGCCGTCTCGTCGGTGATTGCATCCTCCAAGTCCGCTAGTTTCAACAGCCCGTCGCGGTCCACGGGAAGGCAGGTGACCCGGTACGACTGAGATTCTTCGCTCCGCTCAGAATGACAGCCTGGGAGCGCCCGGCAGTAGTTCAGCACCGACGAATGTTCGACTGCCGAGGTGACGATGTGCCGCTTGTCGGTGGTCTTCAACGCCGCATGAAGCGCGGCGTTGTTGCTCTCCGTGGCGCACGAGGTGAAAAGCACCTCGCCTGCGTGCGCCCCGATCAACTCCGCCACTTGTTCCCGCGCCGTTTCGACGACGCCTTTCAGCTTCGCACCGAACCGGTAGGTGGACGACGGGTTGCCCCAGTTCGCGGTCAGGTACGGCATCATCACCTTGAATACTTCCGGCGCGATCGGCGTGGTTGCGTTGTGGTCGAGGTAGATCACAATGGCGGGAGATGCTACCGGGCGGGAGTCAGGCCGGCAAGGTTGCTTCCGGTGTTGGAGACGGGCAGGCGCGGCGCGCTCTGTTTTTTTACCGGGTTACGACCACAGTTCACTTCTTTGAGACGATCGTCTCAAGGATGTGAACAGGGGTTGATGGGGCGGCCCGTGGGGCGGCGGCGGCGGGTGAATCGCCGCTTGACGGTGTGGCGGGGAGCTTGTAAAAGCGGCATGTTTTTGATGGCGCTTGCGTCGGAGGTTTCAAGGAGTGGGCAGGGGTTGGCGGCGGATGCTGAATAATTATCTCAATTTCTTTTCCACGGACATCGGCATTGATTTGGGGACGGCCAACACGTTGGTCTTTGTGCGGGATCACGGGATTGTGCTGCGCGAGCCGAGCGTGGTGGCGATTCAATCCGGTACGAACAAGGTGCTGGCCGTCGGCGAGGAAGCCAAGCGGATGTTGGGACGCACGCCGGGCACGATCCAGGCCATTCGGCCGATGAAGGACGGCGTGATCGCGGATTTCGAGATTACCGAGGCGATGTTACGGTATTTCATCAGCAAGGTGGTGGGCAACCGGCGGTTTCGGATTCGGCCGCGGGTGATCGTGGCGGTGCCGAGCGGGATTACGGAAGTGGAGCGGCGCGCGGTGAAGGACAGCGCGACGCACGCGGGGGCACGGAAAGTGTATTTGATCGAGGAACCAATGGCCGCGGCCATTGGGGTGGGGTTGCCGGTGCAAGAGCCGGCCGGCAACATGATCGTGGACATCGGCGGCGGAACCACGGAGGTGGCGCTGATCAGCCTGGCGGGCATTGTGTTGAGCCGCAGCGTGCGCGTGGCCGGTGATGAACTGGATGAGGCGATCATTCAGTACATGAAACGGGCGTACAACCTGATGATCGGGGAACGCATGGCCGAGGACATCAAGGTCAAGGTCGGTTCCGCGTATCCGCTGGAGCAGGAGTTGACGATGGAAGTCAAGGGCCGCGATCTTGTCGCGGGCCTGCCGAAGACGCTGACGATTACCTCGGAGGAAATCCGGGAGGCGTTGCAGGAACCAATTTCGACCATCGTCGAGAGCGTGCGCGTCACGCTGGAGCGGTGTCCGCCCGAGTTGGCGGCGGATCTGGTGGATCGCGGGATCATGCTGGCCGGTGGCGGGGCGTTGATTCGGGGCATTGACAAGTTGCTGGCCGAGGAGACCGGCTTGCCGGTGCATGTGTCCGACGATCCGCTCAGCGCGGTGGCGATGGGCACGGGTGTGGTGCTGCAAGAGTTGGGCTATCTCGAGATGCTCGCGAAAGATTCGACGTAGCGTCCCCCCTTCCCCACCGGTCACCGGTCGGCGCGGACGCCGGTGGCCATGGCCGGCCAGAAAACGCGGTACGTGTTGAAGCACAAAGACTGGGTCATCATTGGATTGGTGGCGTTGGGCTGGGTGATGTTCTTGGGCCAACCGACGGCTGTATCTGCCCGGCTCCGCGGGGCGCTGGCGCGGCTGACGTCGCCCCTCGTCAAACTGGGCGACTGGTTTCCCACCGTTCGCTCCCGCCGCGAGCTGGCGGCGGAGAACCAAAAGCTGCGGACCGAAATCGAGGCGTTGCGCCAGCGGGAGCGGACGGCGCGGGAGATGGCGCGCGAGAATCGCCGGCTCGAACGCCTCCTCGACATGAAGTCGCGCGTGCCCCACACCACCATTGCCGCGCGTGTGATTGGCCGGGACGCTTCGAATTGGTGGAAGAGCATCCAGATTGACCGGGGTTTGCAGGACGGGGTGCGGGAGAACATGGCGGTCGTCAACGCGGACGGATTGGTGGGCAAGACGGTGGCGGTGACGCGCGGGGAGGCGCGGGTGTTGTTGTTGCTCGACCCCGACTGCAAGGTGAGCGCGTTACTGGAGGAATCGCGGGAGCCGGGCGTGGCGCAGGGTGTCACGGCGCAGGCGCGGTGCGAGATGTTGTATGTGAACCGCGCCGCGGCAGTGAAACCCGGCGAGGCGGTGTTGACGTCGGGTCTCGGCGGCATTTTTCCCCGCGGCCTGCCGGTCGGCGCGGTGTTGGAAGCCGGTCTCGACGCGCAATCCGGTATGTATCAACGAATCGCGCTGGAGCCGGCCGTGGATTTTCACCGGCTCGAAGAGGTGTTGGTGATTGTGAGGAGCCAGTGACGTGCGGACGCTGCTGATCATCGCCGGTATTCTGCTCGCCGCGGCCGGACAGGCGGCGCAGCCAACGTGGTCGTGGCTGGGCGGGGTGCGGTTGGAACTGCTGCCGGCCATCGTGGCGTACGCGGCGTTGTCGGCGCGGCGACCGGCGCATGTCGTGGGTTGGGGGGCGGTGGCGGGGCTGGCGCAGGATTCTCTGTCGGCCGCCCCGTTTGGGATGACGATGGCGACGTTCGGGGTGGCGGCGTTGGGGTTGTGGGCGCTGCGGGATTGGCTGGATCGGGGTTTGCCGTGGGTGCAACTGGTGGCCGGGGCGGCGGTGTCGCTCGCCGCTGGTGGGGTTGCGGTCTGGGTCGTGGGGGTGACGCCGGTGGCGTTGGTCAAGCTGGTGTGGATCGCGGCGTTGAACGCCGCGCTGACGGTGGTGGTCTTTTTCCTCGTGGACTTGGCGCGGCTGCAACTGGGGATGGAAGCGGAATGATCATCAGTTCACCGGCGACCCAGTTTAATCCGCGGGTGTTTGCGTTGGGGCTGATCGTGGCCGGGGGCCTGGTGATTTTGCTGCTGGCGCTGGCGCGGGTGCAATTGTTTCACGCCGCGCATTTCGACCAGCGGGAAGAGGCGCAATCGTTGCGGCGGATCCGGGTGCCGTCCACGCGCGGCGAGATTCGCGACCGTCACGGCCGGGTGCTGGCCGACAACCGGCCGAGTTACGACATTGTGATTTATCTGGAGCAGTTGCCGCGCGAGTCGAAGAAGTTCGACGTGGTGCGGGCGGCGGGACAGACGCTGGGGACGTTGAGTCGGGCGCTGAACAGGCCGGTGACGTTGTCCGACCGGGATGTGCGGATACACTATGCGCGGCGGCGGCCGATTCCGTTGCCGGTCTGGCAGGATGTGCCGGTCGGGACGATGGCCGCGTTCGTGGAGCGGGCGAGCACGTTACCGGGGGCGGATTTGATTGTGACGCCGGTACGGCAGTATCCGTTCGGGTCGCTGGCGGCGCATGCGCTGGGGTATGTGAACCGCGACCGGGCGGCCAGCGATGATGAGGCGCTGGAGCAGTATTATTATTATCAGCCGGACACGGTCGGCAAACAGGGTGTCGAGCGTTCGCTGGACGAGTGGTTGCGCGGGTCACCGGGCGGACGCACCATCCGTGTCAGTCCCGGCGGGACGATGGTGGGCGAGGTGGCGGAGAAGCCCGCCGAACGCGGTCATACGGTGACGTTGACGTTGGACGTGCGGGTGCAGCAGTTGACGGAAGCCGCGTTGGCGGCTGCGCCGCTGCGGCCCGGTCAGCCGCTGCGCGGGGCGGCGGTGGTGCTGGAGGTGGAGACGGGCGAGGTGTTGGCGCTGGCGAGTGTGCCGGGCTTTGATCCGAATCTGTTTCATCCGGGGGGGTCGGCGGAGCCGGTGCGGGCGTTGTTTGCGGATTTGAACCGGCCGATGTTGAATCGGGCGTATGGGGGGTTGTACGCGCCCGGCTCGACGTTCAAACCGATCACGTTGCTGGCGGCGTTGGAGAGCGGGCGGAGCCACGTGGAGGATACGGTGACGTGCGGCGGGTCCCTGCCGATTGGCAACCGGTCGTTTGGGTGTTGGAAACGGGAGGGGCATGGGACGGTGAATGGGATGGAGGCGATGCGGCGGTCATGTGATGTGTGGTACTACCAGAAGGGCATGGCCACCGGGGTGGAGGCGATCGAGCGGATGGCCCGGCAGTTTGGGCTGGGCCAGCCGACCGGGTTCGACATCGGAACCGAGTATGCCGGGCTGGTGCCGTCGGCGGCGTGGAAACGGCGGGAGCGGGGCGAGCGGTGGTGGGATGGCGACACGGCGCAGTTGGCCATCGGGCAGAGTTTTTTGCTGGTGACCCCCGTGCAGATGGCGGTGGTGGCGGCGGCATTGGCCAACGGCGGCACGGTGCTGCGGCCCTTCCTGGTCAAGCGCATCGAGACGGCGGCGGGCGCGTTGGTGCGGGAAACGAAGCCGGAGGTGCGCGGTCGGGTCAACGTCAGCGCGCGGAATATGGAGTTGGTGCGGCAATCGTTGTTGGGCGCAGTGGGCGAGGCGGACGGGACGGCGCATCGGGCGCATCTGCCGGGGTTGCGTGTGGCGGGCAAGACGGGCACGGCCGAGTTTGATTTGTCCGAGGGCGGTCAGCGGCGGCGGATCAATCGGGCGTGGTTTATCGGGTTTGCGCCGTATGAGAAGCCGCGGTACGCCGTGGCGGTGATGTTGGAGGAGGCGGACGGCGGCGGGTACACGGCGGCGCCGGTGGCGCAGAGGATTTTTGCGGGGTTGTTTGGGAGGGAACCGGTGGAGGTCGCCGGCGGCGGGGGCGATTGAGGGCGGGATGAAACGGTATCTCCAGATGGTGGGGCGGATGGACTGGGTCATGTTTGCCGCGATGGTGTTGTTGGCGGTGGGCAGTGTGTTGTTCATCTACAGCGCGTCGTACCGGGGTCCGGGCCAGGAGATGCCGGATTTGTACCGGCAGCAGATGGTGTGGTTTGGGATCGGGCTGGGACTGTATGTGGTGACGGCGCTGGTGGATTACCGGGTGATTTGTCAGTGGGGGATGATGTGGTTGATTGCCGGGATTGGGTCGTTGGTGCTGGTGCTGGCGGTGGGGACGACGGTGAACGGGGCGCGGTCGTGGCTGGGTTGGGGTGGCTTTGGGATTCAGCCGGCCGAATTTGTTAAGTTGTGTGTGATCGTGGCTTTGGCGTATTATCTGTTTCATCGGTCGCCCGAGACGCGCCGCCAGTGGAGCACGGTGATCGGGTCGCTGGCGTTGGTGGGCGCGCCGGTGGTGTTGATTTTGGCGCAGCCCGATTTGGGGTCGGCGATGGTGTTGGTGCCGATTTGTTATGGGATGGCGTTTGTGGGGGGGGCGCGCGTGAAACATTTGGTGCTGGTGGCGGTGGCGGGTGTGTTGCTGTCGCCGCTGGCGTGGACGCAGTTAAAGGATTATCAGAAGGCTCGGCTGACGGTTTTTTTGCACCCGGAGAAGGATCCGGTGGGCAGCGCGTGGAATCTGAACCAATCGCTGATTGCGGTGGGTTCGGGCGGGCTGACTGGGAAAGGTTATTTGCAGGGAACGCAGAATTTGCTCGGGTACCTGCCACGGACGGTGGCGCCGAATGATTTTCTCTTCAGCGTGATTGCGGAGGAGCAAGGTTTTGTCGGCAGCGTGGCGGTGATCGGGTTGTATGCCGTGATTTTGTTCAGCGGGTTGCGGATCGCGATGCAGGCGCGCGACCGGCTGGGCACGTTGCTGGCCACGGGTGTGGTCGCAATGTTTTTCTTTCATGTCTTCATTAACATCGGCATGACCATCGGCTTGATGCCGATTACGGGTCTGCCATTGCCCCTTCTCAGCTACGGCGGGTCGTTCGTGCTCGCGAGCATGACCGCGCTCGGCTTGCTGCAGAATGTGTGGATTCACCGGAGGATTTACTAATCGTGGAAGCCATCAAACAACTGATCCGCAAAGGCGAGGAATTGCTCACCGGCCGCAAACGCAGCTCGGTCTTCAAGGAAATCATCGTCAACGCCGAGGCGCTCGAAAACCGCGTCGCGGTGCTCGAAGACGGCCAATTGGAGGAATTCAGCATCGAGCGCACGACCGAACACCAGATCGTCGCCAGCGTGTTCAAGGGCAAGATCAAGAATCTCGAACCGGGTTTGAAAGCCGCGTTTGTGGACATCGGCTTCGAGAAGAACGCCTTTTTGCACTACTGGGACATCATCCCCGAATCGCTCACCGAACGCGTCGAGCTGGTCGAAGCCGAGGGCGACACCGCCCCGAAACCGCAAAAAAAGATTACGCAAAGTGACATTCCGAAACTCTACCCCCCCGGCTCGGAAGTCATCGTCCAGGTCGTCAAAGGCCCCATCGGCACCAAAGGCCCCCGCATCACCACCAACATCAGCATCCCCGGCCGCTTTCTCGTATTGATGCCGTTCAATCCCCTGCGCGGGATCTCGCGCAAGATCGAGAACGAAAAAGAGCGGCAACGACTCAAGAAGATCATCCAACGCCTCAAGGTGCCGGAGGGGATGGGCATCATCATCCGCACCGCCGGCGAAAACCAATGGAAACGTTATTTCATCCGCGACCTCGAAATCCTCCTCCAGACCTGGAAGCAGGTGGAGGAGAAAATCAAGACCCAGCCGACGCCAAGCTGCGTCTTTCAGGAACCGAATCTCGTCGAACGCACCGTTCGCGATTTCCTCACCGAGGAAGTGGACCGCATCGTCGTGGACGCCGAAAAACCCTACGAACGCATCCGCGAGATGGTCGGCCAAATCAGCCGCCGCTCCAAGAACAAGGTCAAACTCTACACGGAACCGACGCCGATCTTCGTGAAGTTCAACGTCGAAAAACAGATCGAAAACGCGTTCCGCCGCCAGGTCTGGCTCAAGAGCGGCGGTTACATCTGCATTGATGAAACCGAGGCGTTGGTCGCCATTGACGTGAACACCGGCCGCCACAAGTCCCAAAAGGATTTGGACACGACCATCTTCCAGACCAACATGGAAGCCGCCGAGGAGATCACCCGCCAACTCCGCCTCCGTAACATCGGCGGGTTGATCGTGATTGACTTCATTGACATGCGCAATCGCGCCGACCAGATGAAGGTCCTGCAAAAAGTCCGCGAGGGCGTCAAACGCGACAAAGCCAAAACTCGCATCGTGCCCATCTCCCCGCTCGGCCTGATGGAGATGACCCGCCAGCGCCACAGCGAAAGCATGGCCAGCGCCGTGTACGAGGATTGCCCCTATTGCAAAGGCAAAGGGCTGGTCAAGAGCGCCCTCACCATGTCCGTCGAAATCCAACGCAAGATCAGCGAAATCCTCCGCAAACAAAAACAGCAGGGCCGAACCGACCAACCCCAACTCCGCATCTACGTCCACCCCGAAGTCCTCAACCGGCTCCGCACCGAAGACGAAGCGCTGCTCATCGAACTGGAGAAAAAACTCAGCGGCAAACTCAGCTTCCGCGCCGACCCCACCTTCCACTTCGAACAGTTCAAGATTACCGATGCCGTGTCCGGGCAGGAATTGGGGTGAACACGACGCCGGGATGCCGCTGCTCGCATGGTGGAAGCGCTGGTCGTGGAGGCGCTGATCGTGGACTCCCTGATTGTGAACTCCCTGATTGTGGGAGCGCCCTTCCGGGCGCGACGTTTGGG
>CAZHLM010000014.1:0-42960 GCA_964533295.1 uncultured Verrucomicrobiota bacterium | reverse complement strand
CCCCCCCACCACTGTCTTCACCCTCACCCTCTTCGCCCTCCTCACCCTCCTCCTCGTTCACGCCGCGCCCGCCCAAGACCGGCGCGTCCTCGCCCCAACCCCCGGCACCTACGACGCCTTCTCCCAATTCGCCAGCTTCCTCGACATCATTCTCAAGCACTACGCCGACGCCACCAACCTCACCCTCCACGTCCACACCACCGAGGCCCTGCGCGCGTTCGTCCGGTCGCTCGATCCCGATGCCGACCTGATCACTGCGGCCGACCGGCCAGCGACCGACGATGCCCACGCTGATTTTGGCGCGCGGCTCGCCCTGCGCGAAGGCCAACCCACCGTCGTCAGTGTTCGCGACGGCACCACTGCGCAACAGGCCGGTTTGCTCCCCGGCGAACGGCTCGCCGCCATCAACGACGAACCAACCTCCGCCACCCGACTCGCCGACATCCACCGCCAACTCACCGGCCCCGTCGGCTCCAAGTTTCTTCTCCGCGTCATGGACCCCGCCAGCGGGCCGCGCGACCTTCTGATCGAGCGTCGCGCTGCCGCCCCGCTGCGCCTCACGCTCCAATTCCTCGCCCACGGCATCGCCTACCTCCGCCTCCCGGAATTCACCCCCCCCGTCACCGAACAACTCCTGCGCGCCGTCGAGCGCGTTCGCGCCGAACGCGCCCGCGCCCTGATCCTCGACCTCCGCAACAATCCCGGTGGCTCGCTCGACGCCGTGGTCATCGCCGCCCAACTGTTTCTCCCGCCCCAAAGCGAAATCACCACGCTCGCGTACGGACGCGGCGACCGCGTCGCCACGTTTGTGACCGAGGCCGCATCGCGCTTCACCGGCCCGCTGCTGCTCCTGGTCAATGCCGGTACCGCCGCGGAAGCCGAAGTCTTCGCCGCCGCGTTTCAACATCACCAACGCGCCCGGCTTGTCGGCGCCCCCACCGCGGGTCGCGGCCGTCACCACCAATCGTTCCTGCTGCCCGATGGCGCGGTGCTGACCCTGCCGGTCGCCTACTACGAAACGCCCGCTCGCGTCCGCTTTCACGACACCGGCCTCACGCCCGATGTCGCCGTCGAGGTCCACCGCGATCTCGACCGGCGGCTGGCCACCACCGGCTACGCCGCCGCCGCCGAAACCGATCCCGTGCTCGACCGCGCCCGCCGACTCCTCGCCCCCTGACCGGTTTTTCTGGAAACGCACCGGCCCCGTCGCTACAGTGCGCCACCATGAACACAAACCCGTGGCTGCGACCCGCGATCAGCGCTCTCGTCATCTGCGCGTTGGGAGCCGGTGGCCTCCGGTTTCTCCGCGGCCAGCAATCCCACGAACCGCCGCCACCACCGGTGGCTCTCGCCGTTGAGCAACCAGCGGCCGTCACACCTTCACCGACCGCGCCGACGGTCGCGGCACCCGAGCCGACTCCGGTGATCGCTCCTACTCGCGCCTCGACACCTCAGCCGGAATCGCCAGCCAGCGTTCCCGCAACGCCAACCGTTGCACCCGCCGCTGCGCCGGCACGTGCCGCAGCGCCGGCTCCCGTCGCCACGACCGGCCCCGCGATCATCAGGGGCGTGGTGAAACTTACCGGTGCGCCGCCGCGCCGGTCGTTGATTCGGATGGATGCCGATCCCAAATGCGCCGCAATGCACGCCGACGAACCGCCGTTGTCTGAGGAAGTCGTCGCCAATGCCGACGGCGCGCTGCGCAACGTCTTCGTCTATCTCAAAACCGCGCCCGCCGGCCAGACCTACACGCCGCCGCGCACGCCGGCGGTGCTGGATCAGGTGGGTTGCGCCTATCACCCGCGCATTCTCGGCATGATGGCCAAGCAACCGCTGCTGATCCGCAACAGCGACGACACCCTGCACAACGTTCACGCGCTGCCCACCAAAAGCAAAGAGTTCAACATCGGCCAACCGAATCGCGGCATGGAATCCACCCGCACGTTCAGCACGCCGGAGGTGATGGTGAAGTTCAAATGCGACGTTCACCCGTGGATGGCCGCGTATGTCGGCGTGCTCGACCATCCGTTCTTCGCCGTCACGGGCGACGATGGCACGTTCGCCCTGCCCGAACTGCCGCCCGGCACCTACACCGTCGTCGCCTGGCACGAATCGCTCGGCACCCGGGAGCAAACCGTCACCGCGCCCGGTACGGTCGAGTTCACGTTTGCCCGGTAGTTGACCGGGGTCAACGCCGCCATCGTCCCCGCGAATATCCTGCCCGCATGAACACAACTTCTATTCCTCATCGCCGGCAAAACCCCTTGCGCCATGTTCTGCTGTTGTGTTTGAGCAGCCTGATCGTGGCATCGGCCCATGCCACCGAGCCAAAACAGCCTGCACCGGAAAATCCACTCAGTTTTCTCGACGGCAAACTCGTCGTGGATGTCCAGGAGCGACTGCGCGTGGAGTTGCGCGATAACAACTTCGATTTCCGCGACGCCGCCAACGCCAGCACCGACGACGCCTGGCTGCTGCAGCGGTTTCGGCTCGGCTTGCTGGTAAAACCAACCGCGTGGCTGCGCCTTTACGCGCAGGGTCAGGACTCGCGCGAGATCGGTTCCGACCGCGATAACGTGCCGTTCGTCCTGGGCGCCGAAGGCGATGACCCGTTTGATCTGCGGCAGGCCTACATCGAAATCAGCCACTACGCCGAGTGTCCGTGGGGACTGAAAATCGGCCGGCAGGAGTTGAGTTACGGCGACGAACGGTTAATCGGCGGATTTGAATGGAACAACTTCGCCCGCACGTTCGACGCCGTGAAGCTGCGCTACCAGGACAACCCGCGCCAGCTTTGGGTGGATGCGTTCGCCGCCCATGCGGTGACGATTCGCGACGTCGGCCCGCAGGGCAACTACGGCTGGCAGTTCAACGACGCCGATTGGAACGACACGTTCCTCGGGTTGTACGGCGGCACGACCCGGTGGCTTTCGCAGACCACCGAGGCTTATTTCCTTTACCGCCACAAGGAAAGCAGCAACCCGCGTTACTTCGACAACGCCACCCCCACCCCGAACGCCGCGCGCGCCTACGACATCCAACAGGAAATCTACACCGTCGGCCTGCGCCTGAAATCCACGCCCGGCAAGCTGGCCGGATTCGATTACGAAGCCGAAGCGGCCGGCCAGTGGGGCCGCGCGCATGGTCGCAGCGGCGCCGCATTTCCCGGCCCCGCCTCCCAAGACCACCGGGCTTGGGCGGCGATGGTGCGCGGCGGGCACACGTGGAAGGATTGGGCATGGAAACCCCGCCTCGGCGTCGAGTACAGCGTCGCCTCCGGCGATGAAAACCCCGACGACGATCGGCACGAGTCGTTCCTGAACCTGTTCCCCACCAACCACAAATTTTACGGCTACATGGATTTCTTTGCGTGGAAAAACATCCACAACCCATCCGTCCAACTGAAGGTCACGCCCTATCAGGACAAGACGCACGCGTGGAAAAATCTCTGGGTGCAACTCGACTACCACGCCTTCTGGCTGTTCACCAACGAGGATGCCTGGTACCGGGCCAACGGTGTGGCCACCGTCCGCGCCGTCAACGCCGCCGCCCGCAACGCCGACCGGTATGTCGGCTCGGAATTTGATCTCACCGTCGGCTACGCGCCGCTGAAATGGCTGCGCCTGCTGGCCGGCTACAGCCACTTCTTCGCCGGCGATTATCTCGCCGATACCGCCACGGCCACCGCCGGCCGCGACGACGCCGATTTCGCCTACCTCCAAACCGTCATCACCTTTTAAGACCATGTTGGGAACGTTGTTGCTGGTGTAGCCGCGCCCGACCGCCGCCTCCGCACGGTCACGCGGCTCGGCTATTTACATTCCCGCGCGGTTCCTCTATTTGTGATGCCTTATGGATATCAAACTGCCGCGCCTCGGTGAGGGCGCTGATTCGGGCGTGGTTGTCGGGATTCTCGTCAAGGAAGGCGATCAGATTCAGGCCGAGCAGCCGATTCTCGAACTGGAAACCGAGAAAGCGGTCGGCACCATTCCCTCGCCCGCCGCCGGCGTCGTCACGAAGATTTACGCGAAGGTGGGCGACAAACTCAGCGCCGGCCAAAACATTTTGGCGCTGGCCGATGACCGCGCGGGCGCGCCCGCCAGCGCGAGCAGCCCGGTCGCGGCGCCCGTTGCGCCGACACCGACCCCGGTATCTCCTCGGCCCGCAACCCCGGCAACGACGGCACCGGCCCGCCCCATCCCCGGTATTCCCGTCGCCGCGTCTCCCACGGTGCGGCGGCTGGCGGCGGATTTGGGCATTGATCTGACACGCGTTGTCGGCTCGGAACCCGGTGGGCGGATCACGCTGGCGGATGTCCGGGCGTACATTCAGCAGTTGCAGGCCGGTCCGCCGGCACCGGCACCGATGCCGGCGCCCGCGCCGGTCGAGTCGGTGGATTTCTCGCAGTGGGGACCGATCAAGAAATCACCGCTGACGCCCATCCGGCGCACCATCAGCCGGCGCATGCACGAGTCGTGGAGCCAGATCCCGCACGTCACCCAATTCGATGAAGCGGACGCGACGGTGTGGCTCGATCTGGTGAAGAAGCACAAGGCGGCGTTCGAGGCGAACGGTGCGCGGCTGACGTTGACGCCGTTGCTGATGAAGGCGGTCGTGGCGACGTTGCAGAAACATCCGCTCTTCAACAGCAGTCTCGATGAGGCGTCCCAGGAAATTGTGTTCAAAGAGTACTACCACCTCGGCGTGGCGGTGGACACCGAGCAGGGATTGCTCGTGCCGGTGATTCGCGATGTGGACAAAAAGAGCGTGCTCGAACTGGCCCGGGAACTGGAGCAACTGGCCGAGAAAGCGAAGCAACGCAAACTCAGCGGCGACGAAATGAAGGGCGGCACGTTCACCATCTCGAATCAGGGCGGCATCGGTGGAGCGCATTTCACGCCGATCATCAACCGCCCCGAAGTCGCGATCCTCGGCGTCGGCCGTGGCGCGCTGAAGCCGGTGGTCCGCGACAAGACCCGCATCGAGCCGCGCGTGATGATCCCGCTGGCGCTGTCCTATGATCACCGGGTCGCCGATGGCGGAAGCGCGGCGCGCTTCATCGTGGATTTGGTCGCGGCGATCGAAGCCGGGCCGGTGGGAGGACTGGCGTAATGGAACCGATGCAGACACAAGTGGTCGTGGTCGGCGGCGGCCCGGGCGGATACGCGGCGGCGTTTTACGCAGCCGACAAGGGACGGCGGGTCATCCTTGTCGAACAGGAACCGCAACTCGGCGGAACCTGTTTGCGCGTGGGATGCATTCCGTCGAAAGCGTTGCTTCATGCCGGCAAACTGATTCACGAAGCGAAAGAATCCGCCCACCGCGGCATCACGTTCGGTGAACCGACCGTGGACCTTGCGAAGTTGCGCGATTGGAAGCGATCCGTCGTCACCAAACTGGCCGGCGGTGTGACCGCGCTGGCGAAAGCGCGCGGGGTGCAGGTGCTGCACGGCCGTGGACACTTCGAGGCGTCGAACACCCTGCGCGTGGAGACCGCCAGCGGCCAGCAGTTCATCCAGTTTGAACACGCCATCATCGCCGTCGGATCAAAGTCCGCGATGCCGAAAGCGTTTGACCTTGGCAACCCCCGCATCATGACCTCGACCGAGGCGTTGGAGGTGGAAGAGGTGCCGGCCGACCTGCTGATCGTCGGCGGCGGCTACATCGGCATGGAACTCGGCACCGTGTACGCCACGCTCGGCAGCCGAGTCGTCGTCGTCGAAGCCCTGCCCACCATCCTCGCCGGCGCCGACCCCGATCTCGTGCGGCCGGTTGCCAAGTACGCGGAGAACGCGTTCCGCGAAGTCCGCCTGAACACGAAAGTCGCCAAAATGGCGACGGCCGGCAGGCAAATCAAAGTCCTCTTCGAGGGCGGCCAGGAAGAACTGTACGACCGCGTGCTCGTCTCCGTCGGCCGCGTCCCGAACTGCAACGATCTCGGCCTCGAAGCCACCAAAGTCAAACGCGACGACAAAGGCTTCATCAAGGTCAACGCGCGGCAGCAGACCGACGATCCCAACATTTTCGCCATCGGCGACGTGGTCGGCGGCGCCCTGCTCGCCCACAAAGCCGCCCGCGAAGCCCGCGTCGCCGTGGAAGTGATGACCGGCGAATACAGCGAGTTCACCGACATCATCATTCCCGCCGTCGTCTTCACCGACCCCGAAGTGGCGTGGTGCGGGTTGACCGAAGCCGAAGCGAAAGCCCGCAACATTCCCGTCGAGATCGCCAAGTTCCCATGGAGCGCCTCGGGTCGCGCCCTCACGTTCGACCGCACCGACGGCCTGACCAAACTCATCGTGGACCCCGAAACCGAACGCGTCCTCGGCGTCGGCATCTGCGGTCACGGCGCCGGTGAGTTGATCAGCGAAGGCGTCCTCGCCATCGAAATGGGCGCCACCGTCCGCGACATCGCACTCAGCATCCACCCCCACCCCACCCTCTCCGAAACCATCATGGAAGCCGCCGAAGTCTTCTACGGCCATTCCACACACACCTTCACGCGCAAGAAGGCGTGAGTTCCACGCAGGCGGGGCAAAGATTTTGCGTCGGACGGACTAGGAAGCGGCTTTGTCGCGCGCGTTCAGCATGCTCGTCCGAACGAACGGAATCGCGAAATCGGTGAACGGCTGCGTGGTCTGGCCGACTTCGTACATCTTGAGCGCTTCCAACAAACCGGCCGTGCCGGCCTCGTACAACGCCTGGGGATTGGCTTGCCGGGCTGCGATTTCGACGGCCAACACGCGCAATTGATGATCGAAAAGCCGAACCAACTCCTTGCGCGCATTGAACCCGAGCAATCCCTTCGCCTTCTTGAGCAGGTCATCGGTCACGACCAGCTTCGGCGTCGCGGGCTTGGCGAGTGCGTCGTAATTGATATGAATATCCGGCATCGCTTCCTTCGGTCCGCGTACTTTAGCAACTCCGATGCCGCCCCCACCCGCGCTGGTAACGCCACAAGTTTTGTAGGGCGGGCACACCAGTCCTCTGGACTGCCCGCCGCGTGGTTATCGTGCGAACCATGGTCGCGGCCACATCCCACACGACGGGGCTGCGCGTGCGCCCGGCAATCGCGCATCCGTTCAGAACCTGCGGTGCGCGCATCGTCCAACCCAACTTGCATACCTCTGTAACGATTGTTACATCGCTGCGCAACGGGAGTCAGCGGGTGCTGTTGGGAAGAACGTGATGGTGCAATACGGCTGAGCTTCGGTTACCGCGTTTGGGCAAACAGCCAGCGCCATACCCGGGGCGCGCGCAACATCAAGCCGGCGGTCAGCCGTTGCACCGCTCCCGCCGTCAACAATCGCTGCGTCCGCCACGCCCAGCGCAGGCGGCGGGCAAAGGCGCGATCACACGCGCTCGCCACTTCGCGCCGCGCTTCGTCCCAGGACATCAAGCCGCGGGCGTAGGCCGTCAACATCGGTTCGGCAAGCGCCGCCGACTCCAGCGCCAGCGACATTCCGTTGCCGGTCAGCGGCGGAATCATCGTCAACGCATCGCCCAAACACAACTCACCGCGGTCGCGAGCGCGCCGCGGTGTCAGCGACAAGCCGCCGACCGAACGGAATGTGTCTTCCTCAAACACCGCGTCCCGCATTTGCCCGGCCAGCGCCGAGCCGGTCGGCCCGCGCAGCCACTCGCGCCACCGCGCGCGCAGATGCGGTTCGGCATCACGTCGCCAGAACAGCCCGCAGACATTAACCCGGTCCTCGCTCAGCCGACACAGGCCAATGTACTCGTGGCCGGTCAGGTGCAATTCGAGGTCGGCCAGCATCCGCACGCCGCGCGCGTGAACCTTCAAGCCGAACCAACGCCACGGCTCGCGACCTGGCTCCACCTGTCGGCCGGTGGCGCGCACGGTCCCCTCGCCCACCGGCTGCGCCGCGGCGCGTTGATGTTCCCGCAACTCGCCACCAAGTCGGCGAAACTCCCCGGCCAGTAACGCATCCAGTTGCCACCGCGACACGCACAACGCCGGCTGCGGCAGCGGCTCCGCGTCGGTGGCAGTTGCGCCAAACGCAAAACGCACCGTCCGTGCCCACCGCGCTTCGACCGGCTCCACTCCGAGACGTTCCAGTAATTCAACGCCGCGTCCGCTGAGAAACTCGCCGCAGACCTTGTGACGCGGATACCCACCGGCTTCCCAAATCGTGACCGGTACTCCCGCCTGCCGCAGGCCGATGCCGAGAGCCAGCCCGGCCAGGCCGCCCCCGAGGATTGTGATGGGACGGGGCGCGTTCATGTTTGCCGACGCGCCACGAAGAGATGGCTGAACGGTCCCGCGGCGCGTTCCTGCAACTCCCACCGGGTCGAATCCGGCCAGAGTGCCGATAGTTCCCGACCGGCAAACCCGGCCCGCACGCTGGCGCGGGCGTCATGTCTCGTCACGTGGTTGCAGCCGATCAACCCCAACAACCCGCACGCCCCGAGCGCGCGCCGGCAGCGACGCGGTTCACACGCCACGAACAGGCGTGTCACCCGCGCGCAGCCGGCCAGCAGGTACCGCAACTCCGTCTCGGCAAAGTGATGCAGGAAAAGGTTCGCGATCACCACATCCACCGTCGCCGCACCTTGCCGCGTCAGCCACGCCGTCGCGTCGGCGCACACCCGCTCCGTGCGCCAGCCACCCGGAGTGGGCACGGAGGCCAGCGCGGCCTGGTCTACGAGCGTCACCGTAATCTGCGGCCAGTGCCGGCCAAGTCGGTTTTCCAACGCGACGATCAACGCGCCGTCACCGGCCCCGAGGTCAACGAGTCGTTGCGGCGGCGCGCCGCGCCACGCGTCCCGGCAGGCGCGGGCGATGAGGGCGGCGTTGCGCATCAACCAGTTGATGCGGCGCAGATCGCGCCGCGACTGGATGGCGACCGGATCCGTAGCCGGTAGTTGATCGAGGCGTTCGGGAACGAGCTGGCGGGTCAGGGCCGGCATGGTTGCACTTCGATGAGCGCTCCGTGACAGGCAAAACCGGCCCCGAACGAGCCGAGCCACCAGTAGCCCGCCGGTGTCGGGCCGGTCAGGGCGGCGTGCAGGATGAAACCGAGACTGGCGCTGCTGAGGTTGCCGTAGTCGCGCAAGACGGCGCGGCTGAACGCAAGGTCCGCATCGGTCAGTTCCAGCGCGTCGCGCAACGCCAGCAGGACCGTTTTCCCGCCGGGATGCAACAACCAGCGGCGGATATCCGCGCGCTCCAGGCCGCTCCATCGCAGAGCGCTGTCGAACACCTCCCGCGCCGCCGGCGCGGCCACGGCCGGCACTTCGATCGAGAGGATGTTGCGCAGCTTTCCGTCGCGCTGCTCGAAGCGCAACAGGTCGCGCCGGGCCGGTATGGTGGCGTTTTCAAAGTGTCGCCAACGCACCCGGCGTCCCTGCGACGGCGGCTCGGCCGAAAAGATCAACGCGGACGCGCCGTCGCCAAACAGGCAGGCGCTGATCAGCACGCCCGGATCATCGTCGAGGTACATGGCCGCGCTGCTGACTTCGACGCAGACGGACAGCACGCGCTGCGCGCGCCCACCGGCCAGCAGCGCTTCGGCCATCTGCCAGTTCGGAATCGCCGCCGCGCAACCGTGCCCGACGAGATCAAACGTCGCGGTGTCGGGCCGCAAGCCCAACTGTTCGACCACGTAGCTGGTCAGCCCCGGACAGAGATAGCCGGTACAAGTGGAGATGACGACGGCGTCCAATTCGACCGGCGTCAGCCCGGCATCGGCCAGGGCGCGGCGGGCCGCGTGGGCGGCCAGTTCGGGCGCGTGGCGGCGAAACCGGTGATGCAACGAGTCCGGTGACGGGTCAAACGCCTCGGTCAGATCGGTGTACGTGAGATGGCGTCGTTCAATCCACGAATCGCCGAGCAAAACTTTGCGCAGGACGGACCACGAACGGGCGTTGAGCGCGAGACGCGGCGCGGCCGTTTGCAACGCCTGCCAGCACTGCGCTTGCGTGTACGATGTTTCGGGAACAGCCAGACCAATACCGGCGAGATACATGCGGTGACTATAGCCGGCAAAGCGTCACCCGTCACATCCGGTGCGTTACACGTGCAGCGGGCGACGATCCACGGCCAGCGCCGCTTCTTTGAGCGCCTCGGCCAGTGTCGGGTGCGCGTGGCAGCAGCGGGCGATGTCTTCGCTGCTGGCGCCGAACGCCATCGCCGTCGCCGCTTCGGCAATCAGATCCCCGGCACGCGGACCGATGATGTGTACGCCAAGCACCCGGTCCGTTTTCGCATCCGCCAACACTTTGACGCGGCCTTCTGTCTGGCCAAGCGCGCGGGCGCGACCGTTGGCCAGGAACGGGAACGTGCCTTTCCGATATTCCACCCCGGCCGACTTCAACTCTTCCTCGGTCCTGCCGACGGCGGCAATTTCCGGTTCTGTGTAGCAGACGGCCGGGATGCAGTTGTAGTCCACGTGTCCGTACCCGGTAACGATTTGTTCGACGCAAGCCACGCCTTCCTCCTCGGCTTTGTGCGCCAACATCGGCCCGCGAATCACGTCACCAATTGCATAAATACCGGGTGCGCTCGTTTCGAAATGCTCGCCCACCGGGATTCGCCCCTTCGCATCCGGCTCAATCCCGACCGTCTCCAAACCAAGATTCTCCGTGTTCGGCACCCGTCCGACAGCCAGCAACACGCGATCGCAGGTGACCGGGTCGGCGCCGTCGCACTCGACCACACACGCGCCGTTGACGACGCGCGCCGCCTTGACCCGGCAGCCCAACCGGAACTCCAAGCCCTGCCGCTGGAAAATTTTGAGTGCCTCATCGGCCAGCTCGGCATCCATGCCCGGCAGGATGCGCGGCAGAAACTCCAACACCGTCACCCGCGCGCCGAGTCGGCACCAGACGGAACCAAGTTCCAGCCCGATGTAGCCGGCGCCGATGACCACCAAATGCTGCGGCACGTCCCGGTACGACAACACCTCGGTGCTGGTCCCGATCCGGTCGCCATCCAGCTCCACCCCCGGCAGGCTTGCCGATTGGCTGCCGGTGGCCAGAATGATGTGCTTGGCCGCAATCTCCGTCTCGCCGACGACAACCTTGCCGGCACCCGCGAGCCGACCGTGCCCGGTATAGCGCGTGATCTTGTTTTTGCGGAACAACCCGTCAATGCCTTTCGTCAGCGTCCGCACCACGTCGTCTTTGCGCTGCAACATCACCGGCAAATCGAGTTCCACCCCGGTGACTTTCACGCCGTGCCCCGCGAGCGCGTGCCGGGCTTCCGCAAAACGCTCGCTCGATTCGAGCAATGCTTTCGAGGGAATGCAGCCAACGCGCAGACACGTCCCGCCGAGGAGCGGTTCTTTTTCGACGCAGGCGACGTTTAACCCGAGTTGCGCGGCGCGAATCGCCGCCACGTAGCCGCCCGGCCCGCCGCCAATTACCACGAGATCGTGCGCGGTTGCCATCGGGTCAGACCTCCAGCAACATCACGGCCGGGTTTTCGAGGCATTCTTTGACGCGCTTGAGGAAGGTCACCGCTTCGCGACCGTCCACGAGCCGGTGGTCGTAGGTCAGCGCGAGGTACATCATCGGGCGGATGACCACCTGGCCGGCGCGCGCCACGGGCCGGTCTTGAATCGCGTGCATGCCGAGGATACCGGACTGGGGCGGGTTGAGGATCGGGGTGGAGAGCATGGAACCGAAGATGCCGCCGTTGGTGATCGTGAACGTGCCGCCGGTCAGCTCATCGGGCTTGAGTTTGTTTTCCTTCGCGCGCGCGCCGAAATCGGCGATCACTTTCTCCACCTCGGCAAAACTGAGCCGCTCGGCGTTGCGGATGACCGGCACGACCAGGCCTTTCCCGCCGCCGACCGCGATGCCGATGTCGTAGTAGTTGCGGTACACAATGTCCGTGCCGCGAATCTCCGCGTTGAGTTGCGGGACCTGTTTCGCCGCGTCAATCACCGCTTTCACAAAAAATGACATGAACCCGAGCTTGACGCCGTACTTCGCCGTAAAGGATTCCTGATACTGCTGCCGCAACGCCATGACCGGGGCCATGTCCACTTCGTTGAACGTGGTCAGCGACGCCGTCGTCTGCTGCGCCTGCACCAATCGCTCGGCAATCTTCCGCCGCAAAAAGGTCATCGGAACCACTTCTTCCGCCCGACCCGCCACCTGAATCACCGGTATCGCGGCAACTGGCTTCGACGCCGGTACCGCGGCGATCACGTCCTCCTTCAGGATGCGCCCACCGGGGCCGGTGGGTTTCACCGTCTGCACATCCACCTTCGCCTCCGCGGCGGCGCGGGCCGCGGCGGGCATAACCCGCGGCGTTGCGGGCGCGGTCGGTTCCGCGACCGGCTTCGCAACGGGTTTCGTGTCCGCGACTTCGCCTTCCTCCATGTACCCGATCACCTCGCCGACGCGGGCTTTATCGCCCTTCTTCTTCAACACTTTCGTCACCTTGCCGCCGACGGGTGCGGGGATTTCCATGGTGGCCTTTTCCGACTCGATCACCACAACGTTCTCGTCTTTGCGCGCGCTGGCGCCTTCGGGTTTGAGCCACTCGCCGATCTCGACTTCCGTGATGGACTCGCCGACGCTCGGCACTTTCAATTCCACTGGCATGGACGCGATCCTTTCTAGCGTTGCTTCGTTCCGGAAATGGTTTCGGTGCGCGCGCGCGGCCCTTGATCCTCGGCAAAGGCGCTAACCAACAATCGTTCCTGCTCGATGCGGTGGGCTTTGGCCGAGCCGGTGGCGGGGCTGGACGATTCGGGCCGCGCCAGGCCGGTGAACGGGAATCGCTGGAACAAGGTCATGCTGCAGGTCACCCGCAGAAACCGCCACGCGCCCATGTTCTCCGGTTCCTCCTGCACCCAAATCACATTCGTCCCGTCGGCGTACCCCGCCAGCGCCGCCTCGATTTCCTTCACGGGAAACGGATAAAGTTGTTCCAGCCGCACGACCGCCACATCGGTCAGCTTCATCTGCTCACGCCGCTCCAGCAGTTCGTAATAGAGCTTGCCGGAACAGAGCAACACGCGCCGCGCGCCGCGCGTGACCACCGGGTCCGGGATCACGCGCTGGAACCGCCCGGTCGCCAGTTCCTCCAGCGACGAGACAGCGCGCGGATGGCGCAACATGCTTTTCGGCGTGAAGACGACCAGCGGTTTGCGCCACGGCCGCACCGCCTGCCGGCGCAGGACGTGGAAGAACTGCGCGGGGGTGGTCGGCTGGACGACCTGGATGTTGTCCTCCGCGCAGACTTCGAGGAAGCGTTCGATGCGGGCGCTGGAATGTTCCGGCCCCTGTCCCTCGAATCCGTGCGGCAACAACATCACCAGCCCGCTCAACCGCCGCCATTTGTCCTCCGCGCTGACGATGAACTGGTCAATGATCACCTGCGCCACATTCACGAAATCTCCAAATTGCGCTTCCCACAACACCAGCGCGCTGGGGTAGTCCAGGCTGAAACCGTATTCAAACCCCAGCACACCGGTCTCCGACAACGGACTGTTGATGATCTCGACCGGTGCCTGGTCCGGCGCCAGATGTTGCAGCGGCATGTGCCGGGTGCCGCGTTCGTAATCGTGCAGCACCGCGTGCCGGTGACTGAACGTGCCGCGCTCGCAATCCTGCCCGCTCATGCGAATCCGCACGCCCTCCGTCGCGAGGCTGGCAAACGCCAGCGCCTCCGCCGCGGCCCAATCGAGCGGCCGCTCGCCCCGCGCCATTTCGCGCCGCGTTTCGAGCAGCTTCACGATTTTCGGATGGGGCGTGAACTGGGGCGGCAGTTGCGTCTGCAAATCCAGTAACCGGCTGAGATGCAATTTGGGAACACCCGTCGGGACCTCGGGCACACTCGCGTCCGCCCCACCGGCATACTTGCGCCACGTGTCGCGTCCCGGTTTCAGCGCGGGCGGGCGGCTGGCGTGCTGCAACTCGCTTTCCAGCTCCGCGCGCCGTTTCGTGGCCAGGTCCTCGGCTTCCGCGCGGGAGACACCGTGTAGTTTGTGCAGATGATCCCAGTACCCTTCCCAGACCGGCTTGCGTTGCTCGATCTTCCTGTAGAGGAGCGGTTGCGTGAAGGACGGCTCATCCCCTTCGTTGTGGCCGAGCCGCCGGTAGCAATACATGTCGATCACCGCGTCCATGTGAAACTGCTTGCGGAAATCCAGCGCCAGATGAATGCAATGCGCCACCGCCTCGGGGTCCTCGCCGTTGACGTGGAAGATCGGCGCCGCGAGCATCTTGGCCACGCTCGTTGCGTACATGGACGAGCGGCCTTCCAGCGGCGACGTGGTGAAGCCGATTTGGTTGTTGAGGATGATGTGAATCGTCCCGCCCACCGTGTAGCCCGGCAGCCGCGCCAGATTCAACGTCTCCTGCGTGACGCCCTCGCCGATAAACGCCGCGTCCCCGTGAATCAAGATCCCCAACCCGCGCTCGCGTTTCCCGTCGCCGGTGCGGTCCTGTTTCGCGCGCAATCGGCCGAGAGCAACCGGGTTGACGAATTCGAGATGGCTCGGATTGAAACACAGCGAGAGGTGAACCTTGTGACCGGCGCTGGTCACCCAATCGTTGCTGTACCCCATGTGATACTTCACGTCGCCGCCAATCATCAAGTCGGGATCCTCGTCCCGGAATTCCCGGAAGATCTCGCGCGGACTCTTGCCGATGATGTTGGCCAGCACGTTCAAGCGGCCGCGATGCGCCATCGCCATCACAATTTCCTGCATGCCCTGCTCACCGGCTTTCTCGATCGCCAGATCGAGCAGCGGAATCAGACTCTCCGCGCCTTCCAGCGAAAAACTTTTCGCCCCGATGAACTTCTTGCGGATGAACTCCTCGAACACCACCGCGTCCGTCAACCGCGTCAAAATCCGCAACTGCGTCTCGCGCGACAGCGTCGTGCGGTTGGAGGTGCCCTCAATGCGTTCCTGCAACCAGTGGCGCATCTGCAAATTATCAATGTGCATGAACTGCGCGCCGATGGACTGGCAGTAGGTGTCGCGCAACCGCTGGAGAATCTCCCGCAGCGTCAACCGCCCGTTCCGCTTCATCGTCTCGCAAACAAACAGCCGGTCGAGATCCGCGTCGCTGAACCCGTAATAGTCCGGATCCAATTCCGGCACATACGGCGTAAAATCACTGAGCGGATCCACCTTCGCCAGAATGTGCCCGCGCACCCGGTACGCCCGGATCAACCGATCCACCCGGTGCTGCCACAACGCCGTCTGCTCATCGTTGCCACCGCCCGCCAGCGGCGTGACGCCCGGATTAAACAGGCTGCCCGACCGAAACGACGGCCCCAACTGCGGCGCGCGTTTCTCCTTCTCGCCATTGCCCAACCCCGCGAAATACGCCCGCCATTCCGGCGCGACTGACTGCGGATCGTTCACATAATCCGCGTACAACTGCTCGACAAATTCCAAATTGGCGCCATTCGGCCACGTCACAGATTCATTCATTCAGCCACCGGCGCGCACCATATCAAACCCCCGCCGGTACGCAACCTTGCCGAACCGCCCCGCTGCCGGCTAAGCTGTGCCGCAAACAGGAGCCGCGAAACCACGTGTCCACGCGATTCTTCACCAACGTCGGGGAGCAGACGCTGTTCAAGAAGCTCAAGGGCGTCTTCGAGAGCAATCCGGACTTGCAGTGGTTTGACGCCGTCGTCGGCTACCTGCGGGCCTCCGGTTACTTCGCCATCCGCCCCTATCTGGAGAAAATCCCTGAGATTCGCATTCTCGTCGGCATCAACGTGGACGCCATCATGGCGGACTACCACAAGCGCGGGCTGCTGTTTCTCGCCGACCCGACGAAGGCACTGGAGGAGTTCAAGACCGAGTTGCAGAAAGACATCCAGACCGCCGCCTATTCACGGGAGGTCGAGGCCGGTATCATGCAATTCGTGAATGATGTGCTCACCAAGCGAATTGAACTGCGCGCGCATCCGACCAAACGCCTCCACGCCAAGCTCTACATTTTCCGTCCCAAAGGATTCAACGAACACAAACCGGGCGCGGTGATTACCGGCTCCTCGAACCTGACCGCCGCTGGTCTGGGCACGAACGAGGAGGTGAGCAACTACGAGTTCAACGTCCTGCTCCACGATTACGACGATGTGAAGTTTGCCACCGAGGAGTTTGAGCGGCTGTGGGCGGAATCGGTGTCCATCCTGCCGAAGGCTTTGGAGGAAGTTCGCGACTCGACGTATCTGACCACGAATGTCACGCCCCACGACCTGTATTGGAAACTGCTCACGGAGTATTTCGGCGCGAGCATCGAGTACGACCCCAACGCCGTCACCGACCTGCCGGATGAGTTCAAACGACTGGCTTACCAGATTGACGCCGTCAACAGCGGCTACCGTCTGCTGGAAAAGCACAACGGCTTCTTCCTCGCCGACGTGGTCGGCTTGGGCAAGACCATCATCGCCATTCTCATTGCTAAGAAGTTTTACTTCCACAACGGCTTCCCATCCCACCGCTCTAACACCCTGATCGTCGTCCCGCCCGCCCTGGAGGACAACTGGGAATGGACGAAAGAGAAGTTCCGGCTCGATAACGTCAAAATCATCACCAACGGCAGCATCCACAAGGTTCGTCATCCGGAGAAATTCGATCTGGTCATCGTGGACGAAGCCCACAAGTTCCGCAATGACACGGCGGAGGCTTTTGACGACCTGCAACGGCTCTGCAAGACTCCCGTGCAGCGCGCGGACGGCTCGACCGCCCCGAAAAAAGTCATCCTTGTCAGCGCCACGCCGCTGAACAACAAACCCGCCGACCTCGCCAATCAAATCGCGCTGTTCCAAGACCTCCGCGATTCCACGCTCACCGTCGCCAACCTGCGGCACTTCTTCGCCCAGTGTGAACAGGAGTACCGGGATGCCAAGCGTGAGGACATCGAAACAGCCCGCCGGCAGGTCAAAACCATCTACGAGCGCATCCGCACGGAAGTCATTTCGGAAGTCACCATTCGGCGCACCCGCAAGGATCTCGTCGAAAACGACCCGTACAAGCAGGACCTCATCGAACAGGGCGTGATCTTCCCGAAAGTCGAGAAACCCCGCGCCATCTACTATCCGCTCGCTCCGGCGTTGGAAGCCTTTTACGACCGCACGATGCTCCAACTGACGCGCACCGATGACGCCGGGCTGACCTACAACCGGTACCGGGCCATCCAGTTCCTCAAGCCCGAGAAGAAACAGAAGTACCACAATGCCGACCGCATCTCCGCGCAGCTCGCGTTCATCATGCGCACCTTGCTGGTCAAACGGCTCGACAGCAGCTTCCACGCGTTCCGGCAATCCCTGCGCCGGTTCCGCGACGCCACCCGCATCTTGCTGGAGATGTTCGACAAAAAAACCATCTACATCGCCCCCAACCTCAACGTCACCGAGTTTCTCATCGAAGGCCGCGAAGAAGAACTCATCGCCAGGATCGAACACCGCCAAGCCACCGACCCGACCATCACCATCTGCAAGCCGGACGACTTCGAGCCGGGCTTTGTGGATGGCCTGCGCGCCGACCACGACAAACTCGTCGAGTTGTGCGACGAGTGGGACGCCGTGCAGGACGACCCGAAGTTCGAGGTGTTTCTCGATCACCTGCAGCGCGAACTGTTCAGTCACAAGATCAATCACGGCCACCGGCTCGTCATCTTCTCGGAAGCCACGGACACAACCGAGTACCTTCACCAACGACTCGCCCAAGCCGGCTATGACCGCGTCTTGACCGTGGATTCCCACACGCGCAAGGACCGGATGCACGCCGTCCGCGCCAACTTCGACGCCAACCTGCCGGCCAACCAACAAGCCGATCAGTTCGACATCCTGATCTCCACGGAAATCCTCGCCGAAGGCGTCAACCTCCACCGCGCCAACGTCATCGTGAACTACGACACGCCCTGGAACGCCACCCGCCTCATGCAGCGCATCGGGCGCGTCAACCGCATCGGCGCGACCGCCCCGAAAATCTACATCTACAACTTCTACCCGACCGCCAAAGTGGACGACGACATTGAATTGAAAAAGAAGGCGATCATGAAATTGCAGGCGTTCCACACCGCGCTCGGCGAAGACAGCCAGATTTACTCCGAGACCGAGGAAGTCGAAAACTTCGGCCTGTTCGAACGCGCCCCCGAGGACCAGGAACGCGATGAACGCCTCCAACTGTTGATGGAACTCCGCCGCTTCCGACACCAACACCCCGACCAGTTCCGCCGCATCCAGAAACTCCCGCTCCGCGCCCGCGTCGGTCGCGCCGACGCAAGCCGTGCCGGCAGCACCGTCACCTTCATCCGCAGCAACCGCCGCGACGGGTTTTACCGGGTCACTGCCGACGGCCAGCTCGAAGAAATCACCATCCTCGAAGCCGCCAAGGAGTTCCGTGCTCCCGACCCGAAAGAGAAAGCCGTCCCGCTCCACGCGGCGCATCACGATCACGTCAACGCCGCGCTGACCAAGTTCAAGGAACTGGCCGTCGCTGCCACGCTGAATGACCAGACCGTCCAACACCAGCCCAGCCCGAACGAGCGCAAGGCGCTCGAATACCTCGATTCGTTCCTGGGCCTGCCCATCCTCGGGGAAGACGAAAAACGACTTGTCCAAGCCGCCAAGCTCGCGCTCCGCCGCGCCCGGTTCCAGAACCTCCAGCGCGAAATCAACAAGCTCCAGAAATCCGTGAAGGCTGTCCAGATTGCCGCCGCCATTCAAGCCGACAAGCTCCTGGCCATCTTGCGCGAGTACCCGCTGCTCGATGCCGACGAACAGCCCGCCACGTCCGTCAACCCGAAGCTGCTCGACACCCCGCCGGATATCATCCTGTCGGAGTCGTTCGACAAACCGGCATCTTGACAGCATCCCTGTGACGCATCATGATGCCTGCATGAGAACCACGGTCACGATTGATGACGACGTCGCCCGCTTGTTGAAGGAGGCCATGCACCGGCAGCGCACCAACTTCAAGAATGCGCTCAACACCGCCCTGCGCCGCGGCCTGACCACCTCAGCGCAGCCCACGGCCGCCCGCAAACGATTTGTCGTTAAGGCCAGCCATCTCGGGTTGCGACCCGGTATTGATCCGACCAGCCTCAACAAGCTGGCGGCGGAGTTGGAAGACGAGGAAATCATCCGCAAAATCAAGCGCGGCAGCGGACAATGATCCTCCCCGACATCAACCTGCTGGTCTATGCCTACGACAATTCCGTCCCGTCCCACCACGCCGCTGCGCGATGGTGGGAAGAGTTGCTTTCCGGTACCACCCCCGTGGGAATTCCGCATTTGGTGTTGTTCGGTTTCACCCGCCTCATTACCAACCCCCGCGTGGTGAGCCATCCCAAAAGCGTTGTGGAAACTGCAGATTTCGTCCGCTCTTGGATCGCCCAACCCAACGTGCAAATTATCCAGCCTGCCGACGGCCACACCGATCGCGTGCTTGATCTCCTCAAGCAAATTAACGCCGGTGGCAATCTCGTGACGGATGCCCAACTCGCGGCGCTCGCCATCGAGCACCACGCGATTCTCCATACCGCCGATGCCGATTTTCTGCGCTTTCCCGGCCTGCGCTGGCACAACCCCATCACGGGCCTCGGCAGCGAGACACTCCGCAAAGGCCGCCGCTGATTCTTACTTGCTCGCCTTACCGCAATCGCTTACCGTGCCCCCATGAAAGCCACCGTCACCAGCAAAGGTCAGGTCACCATCCCCCTCGCCATCCGCGAACGGCTCGGCATCCAGCCCGGTCAAGTGTTGGAGTTCGACGAAACCGCCCCGATCCTCAAGGCCACCAAGGTCGTGAATGAAAAGGCCATGCGCAAGGTGCTCGGCAGCGCCCGGCAACAGTTGGCTGGCAAGACCACACTCGAATGGATTGAGGAAATTCGCGGACCGGTCGCCTTGCCCGGCGCCAAGGCCAAGCGGTGATCACCGCGATTGACACCTCCGTCCTGATCGCCATTGCCAAGGGCGAACCGCTGGGCGAACAATTTCTCGATCTGCTCATCGCCGCCGACACGGAAGGCCAACTCCACATCTGCGACGTTGTCGCGGCGGAATACGCCGCGCTCATCCAAGACGAAGCGCTCGTCCGTCGCACCTTGGCCGGACTCGGCATCGCGTATAGTCCCATCGCGTTGCCCACGGCACTGGCGGCCGGCCGATTGTTTCGCCAATACCGCGACAGCGGCGGCCCGCGCGAACGCATCCTGCCGGATTTTCTGATTGGCGCTCATGCCCAGTTCCAGGCCAATCAACTCGCCACCCTCGACCGGGGCTATTACCGGCGTTACTTCCCCAAACTCAAACTCCTCCAGCCGGCATGACCCGCGACCAACTCCAAACCTTCTTCGCCCAGCCCTACGACCGCGCCGCCTGGCTCAAGACGATCGACGACATTTTCCCGCGCACCGAACTCTTTGCCCAGCCCCAAGCGGTACCGGTCGGCGACAGCCGCGCCAAGTCGGTCTTCCAACTCGGCAACACCCGCCTCGCCGGTGACAAGGCGCTTGCCATCTTTGAAGTCGCCGTCGTCGAAACCACCGACCTCGCCCGCAACCGGGTCGGCCTCCGCAATCTCGTCACCAAGTTCATTGACCAGGACAAACACCACGGCGTCCTCGCCATCTTCCGCTCCCCGCAACCAAATTACCGGTTCAGCTTCGTGGCCCGCGAAACGGCGATGGACGATGCCGGGCAGATCGTCAAACGCGAGACCGCGCCCCGCCGGCTCACCTATGTTTTGGGGCCGGGCATTCCCTGCCGCACGCCCGCCGACCGCTTCTCGCTGCTGGCCGAAAAAGGCTCGGACGCCACGCTGGCCGATGTCACCGAAGCGTTCAGCGTCGAGGCGGTCACCCGCGATTTCTACCGCGAAATCTCCAACTGGTATTTCTGGGCGCGGGAACATGCCCAGTTTCCGAAGGACGCTCCTGTGGATAAGGACGGCAAGCCATCACTGCCGCTCATCCGACTGCTGACGCGGTTGATCTTCTGCTGGTTCTTGCGGGAGAAACGCAACCCGGCCACGGACGCGGGACTGTTACCGGAAGTGTTGTTTGATGAACGCGGGATTCGCAATCTGCTGAAAGATTCCGCCCCCGAAAGCTGCACCTACTATCCGGCGATCTTGCAGAACCTCTTCTTCGCCACGCTGAACACCGAGATGGACCAGCCGCGCCAGAAGCCGAATCGGCGCTTTATCAATGAAGGCGACGGCCAGCGCAGCGATGACCACATGATTCACACGCTTTGGCGGCACGAACGGCTGTTGCGTGACTCCGACGCGCTCGCCAAGCTGCTGCGCGACATACCGTTCCTCAACGGCGGTTTGTTTGAGTGTCTCGATGACCGCGTGCCCCGCGGCAAGTCGGCATTCACCGACGAAATCCGCATTGACGGCTTCTCCAATGACCCGAAGAAGCAACCCAAGCTGCCAAACTTCCTCTTCTTCGGGCCGAACCAAGTGGCCGACCTTTCGGCCGCATACGGAGATTCCGGCCGGCGACGCGAGACCGTTCGCCCGCTGCTCTCCATCCTGCGCCGCTACAATTTCACGCTGACCGAGAACACACCGCTGGAACAGGAGGTCGCCCTCGACCCCGAACTGCTCGGGCACGTCTTCGAAAACCTGCTGGCCGCCTACAACCCCGAGACCGGCACCGTGGCCCGCAAGGCGACCGGCTCGTTCTACACCCCGCGCGTCGTCGTGGACTGGATGGTGGATCAGGCGTTGATCGTTTATCTGGGCAAAGTCGTTGGTAGGGACGGACCGCCGGGCCGTCCGCATCCGAACGAGGACGGCGCGCCCGGCGGTCGCGCCCTACCGGACAACGCCGCCCGCCTTCGCCGCCTCCTCTCCTGGGAAGACACCGGCCACGACTTCACCCCGCAGGAAGTCGAGCGGCTCATTGATGCCATTGACCACCTCAAAGTCCTCGACCCGGCCTGCGGTTCCGGTGCCTTCCCGATGGGGATGCTCCAGAAACTCGTCCATGTCCTCCGCAAACTCGACCCGCAGAACAAGGGTTGGCGACGCCGGCAGGAAACCGCGGCCGAGGCCATCGAAAGCAGCCCCGCCCGCGAGGAAGCGTTGCACGCCATCGAACGCGCCTTCGCCCGCGACAACGACGACTACGGCCGCAAACTCTACCTCATCGAGAACTGCCTCTACGGCGTGGACATCCAGCCCATCGCCTGCCAGATCGCCAAACTCCGCTTCTTCATCTCCCTGATCTGCGACCAATCCATTGACCCGCAAGAACCCAACTACGGCATTCTCCCGCTGCCCAACCTCGAAACCAAGATCGTCTCCGCCAACACCCTGCTCGGCCTCCAGCGCGGCCAACTCCTCCTCGGCTCGGACCAGGTCCGCAAACTCGAACGCGACCTCCAGCAGGTCCGGCACGACTACTTCACCGCCCGCCGCTACAAGGACAAGAAAGCCCTTCGCGCCCGCGACAAGGAACTCTGTGAACAGCTCGCCACCGCCCTTACCGAAAGCGGCGAGTGTTCCCCCTACGACGCCGAACGGCTCGCCGAATGGAATCCCTACGACACCAACAAAGACGCCACCTTCTTCGACCCCGCGTGGATGTTCGGCCTGTCCAACGACGATGGTAGGGCGCGACCGCCGGGCGCGCCGCAGTCCGACGCCTCCGGCCCATTCGAGATCGTCATCGGCAACCCGCCCTACGTCCGGCAGGAGGAACTCAAGAACGTCACCGTCACCGGCAGCGACGGCAAACCGCGCCCGCTCAAGGACGCGCTCAAAGACCAATACGAATGCTACACCGGCACCGCCGACCTCTACGTCTATTTCTTCGAGCGCTCGTTCCAACTGATGCGCCTCGGCGGCATCCTGAGCTTTGTCACCAGCAACAAATACATGCGGGCCGCCTACGGCGAACGGCTGCGCGCCTACCTCTTCTACGCCACCCATCCCCGCGCCATCCTCGATTTCGGCGACGCCCCCGTGTTCACCTCCATTGCGTATCCCTGCATTCTGGTGACCGAGAAAACCCGGCAAGTGGAACGCCTGCCCGACCCGCAAAGCCCGACCGGTGTCCTGCACGAGAGCCACCTGCCGCCCGCCGACTGGAACGTCCGCGTCCACACCTGGAATCCCAGCAAAAACCTGCTCGACTTCCCGGACATCTTCGACACGCAAGCCAACGCCATCGCCCAGCGCGACCTCAAACCCGCCGGCTGGCGACTCGAAAGTCCGGTCAGCCTTCGTCTCCTCGACCGGCTGCGCAAAGCCGGTAAACCGCTGCGTGAATACGTTGGCTCGCGTGTATATCGCGGCATCACGACAGGATTCAATGAAGCCTTCGTTGTGGATCGAAAAACCCGTGACCGTCTCGTCGAGGAACACAAATCATCTGCCGAGGTGCTCAAACCGTTCTGTCGTGGGCGCGATGTGGAGCGGTGGCGACTCGCACCACAAGGCCAGTGGCTCATCTTCACACGCCGCGGCTGCGACATTCGGAAGTACCCGGCAATTCACGACTACTTGAAGCAGTTCAAGAAGCAACTCACGCCCGGTGTCCCCGGCGGCCGCAAGCCGGGAAGCTACGAGTGGTTTGAGATTCAGGACAACATCGCGTACTTCGAGGAGTTCGAGAAGCCGAAGGTTGTCTCCACGAAGGTTTCAATTCGCCCGACGTTCGCGCTGGACCGGGAAGACTGCTACTTGGGCAACACGTCCTACTTCATTCCTGCCGGCAACACCGGCCTTTACATCCTTTCGCTGCTCAACTCCAATTTGTATGAAGGTTATGCGCGCCGTGTATTCGCCACAAAACAAGGCGGCTGGTACGAAGTTCAGCCCGACGGCTTGGAAGCATTCCCCGTCCCTGCGGCGACGGAGTCGCAGCGGGGGTGGTGCGAGCGGTTGGCGGAGGCGTTGATCTGTCTGCATTCCCCGTCGGCGGCGAAGCAAGTGAGCGACGCGCCGGTGGGGTTGCTGGTGGCGTATTTCGAGCACTGGCTGAACGGGCTGGTGTACGAGTTGTTCTTCCCCGGCGAGTTGGCGGCGCGCAAGCTGGCGCTGTTCGCCGCGACCGCCCGCCTGAATTCCCCCGACCTCGCCGCCGTCCCCGAAAAGCAAAAGCTCGCCCGCCTCCAAGAGTTGCACGCCGCCGCCGAAAAGTCGTCCCTGCCCGCCCTGCTCGCTGATTTGTCGAAGGTCGAAGAAGTCCGCATCATCGAGGAGGCTGGGCAGAACCGATGAGCGCGGCTCGCAATTGTGGACTGATGCTTGTAGAATCCCAACGTCTATGAACACAACGCAGCAGCAATGGTTTCCGAATGGCGCACGGTGGTTGCGCGCCGATTTCCATTTGCATACTCCCGCCGATAAGGAGTTCACCGCGACGGTTGCCGAATATGTGGCGGCGTTGCAGCAGGCAAACGTCAGCGTGGGGCTGATCACGAATCACAACAAATTTGATCGCGACGAATACAAAGCGGTGCGCAAGGTGGCGGAGCAGAATGGAATCTTCCTGTTGTCGGGCGTCGAGTTAAGCGTGCAGGGGGGGAGCACGGGGATTCACATTTTGGTTGCGTTTGATCCCTCAACCTGGGTGTTCAACAAGGAGAACACGGATTTCATCAATCGCTTGTTAGACGCGGCGTTTGAGCATGTGCCGAATCGTGAGAACGAGAATACGGCGTGCGGATGGACGCTATCGCAGACGCTGGAGAGACTCGACGAACACCGGCAACACGGGCGGGATTCGTTCGTGGTCTTGGCGCACGTGGATGACGCGAAGGGCGCGTTTGAGGAGTTGGGCGCGGGGTTGCGCTCGCACTTCAACGAGTTGTTCCAGCGAACGGTGTTGGGGACACAAAAAGCGCGGTCGCAGAACAACTGGAACAATCTCACTCAATGGCTGGGGACAGACTGGCGACCGTCACGGGTCGAGGGATCGGATTGCAAGAAATTGGAGGATGTCGGACGCGCACACATGGAAGGCGGGGTGCAGAAGGAGACTTGGCTCAAGCTGGGAGCGTTCACGTTCGACGCGGTGCGGCTGGCGTTGTTGATGAAGGACCAGCGCGTGACCGGCAGTTGTCCCTCGCCGCGCGTGGGGACGCTGGAAATGGTCAAGTGGACCGGCGCGGCCGGTTTGATGGATGGGCGGGAGGTGGCCTTCAATTCCGACTTGAACAACCTGATTGGGATCCGGGGCAGCGGGAAATCGTCACTGCTTGAATCGCTTCGGTATGTGTTGGATATCCCGCTGCCGCCAAACGCGGAAGACGCGGATTACAAGGAAACACTGGTGCAGCGGACACTTGGCAGCGGCGGCAAGATTGTTGCCACGATTACCGCACGCGACGGCACGCGGTATCGGGTTGAGCGGATTCTGGGGGATTCGGCGAAGGTGTTCCGCGATGGGCAGGTGATTCCCAACCTGCGGCCATCCGGAATTCTGAAAGTGCGCTATTTTGGGCAGAAGGATTTGGCCAAGTTTGGCGAGAGCCGGTTTGCGCGGGAGTTGGTGAACCGGTTTGCCGGGCGCGACCAGGAGGACGATCAGACTGCCAGCCTCCGCGCCCAAATCGAGCAACGGCTGGTGACGCTGGCGCATGGCCAGAACCGGTTGGCCAAGCGTGAGGAAATCGCCAGCCAACTGACGGAACTCGACGAGGACCTGAAACGATTCAAACAGCATGGCTTGGAAGACAAGTTGAAGGAACAGATCGCGCTCGAAAAGGATTTGGAGCAGGCCGGCAGTGTGGTCGAGTTGGAGCAGGATGTCATCGCGGCGGCAGAGTCATTGGTGGACGATTATGCGGCGGCGCTGAAAGCGGCGGCGACATACAAGCCCGCCAGCGATGTGGAGCGCTACGAGGAAATTCAAAAGGCGCTGCGGAAGTTCATGGTCGCCTTTGAGCAACTGGACGCCGTGATCCGGGAGTTGAAGGCGATCCGCGGCGATACGGGAATAGCGCGCGACAAACTTGCTGCGTTTCTCGCCTCGAAGAAGGAGAAGTTCGCGCAAATCCGCGCCAACCTCCATCTCAAGGGGGAGCTGAGTCCCGACACGTTCATCGAGCTTTCCAGGCGGAAGCAGAATCTGGAAGCCCAACATAAGGAACTGGCGACGCTCCAGACCAAACAAGGTCAATTCGAACAAGCGCTGCGGCAGGACTTGATTCGGTTACAGCAGCTTTGGCAGGACGCGCATCAGCAACGCCTGCAAGACATCGAGCGACTCAATGCGTCCTCGACGGACTTGCGGATCGAACTGAAGTTCAAGGGCGACAAGGTCGCCTTCGTAGAGCGGTTGAGCGGTTTGATTTCGGGTTTGCAGCGGCGGACATGGCAGAGGGTGGCGGAGGCGTTTTCCGATGGCGTGGAACTCTACTTGGATGTGTTCGGCGATGCCCAGCGCTGCACGGCAGCAGGGCTGAACCAAGAGCAGATTGTGAAACTCCGCGAGGGTCTGGCGGCAGTTTTGAAGGACGTGATCACCTGGCGTCCGCCTGACGAAGTAAGAATCTTCTACAAAGGCGAACCGTTGCACGAGCATTCGGTCGGCCAACGCGCCACCGCCTTGATGTTGTTCCTGCTCAGCCAGGAAGATTTCGATGTACTGGTGGTGGATCAGCCCGAAGACGACTTGGACAACCAGACCTTGTTTGAGGAAGTCATCAAGCGATTGCTGGGACTCAAAGGTCAACGGCAGGTCATCTTCTCCACGCACAGCCCGAACATCCCGGTGCTTGGCGACGCCGAACAGGTGGTGCATTGCCAATACGCGCCGTCACACATTGCGACGCTGACCGGGAGCATTGACGCCCCACATATGCAACAGGAAATCATCCGCGTCATGGAAGGCGGCAAAGACGCTTTCCGTCTGCGGCAACAAATCTACGAAACATGGAAGCTCTCGAACTCCTCGAACTCATAGCACTGGGCGAAACCTCGACGGTCCAGTTCAAGCGCACCGTCGAAAGTCCCGACAAACTGGCGGCGGAACTGTGCGCCTTCGCCAACTCGGAGGGAGGCCTCTTGCTTTTTGGCGTCGAGAACGACGGGACAATTACCGGCGTCACGCCCGACCAAGTGCGCGAGTTGACCTTGACGATTGCCAACGTCGCCGCCAACAACATTCGCGAGCCGTTGTTCCCCACCTGCGAGGTTGTCAAAGTAGGGCAACAAAACGTGCTGGTCGTACGTATTGCGGAGAGCCAGGCCAAGCCGCACTTTGACAAGAACGGCGCAATTTGGGTCAAGAACATGGCCGATAAACGTCGTGTGACGTCGCGCGAAGAACTCCGGCGCATTTTTCAGGATGCGCACATTTTCTCCGCCGACGAAATGCCGGTGCCGCGTACGTCGTTGGAGGATTTGGATTTGGAGGCGCTGGAGGCCTTCCACCTGAAGCACTACTACCAAAAACTGAAGGAGACCGGATTGCCGCTGGCGACGCTGACCGCAAATCTCAACGTGGCGCGTGACAATCATCTCACACTGGCCGGCTTGTTGTTCTTTGCCCGGCAGCCCCAGAAATACCGGCCCGAGTTGATTACCAAGGCCGTGGCGTATCCGGGCGAATCAGCAACCGAGACGGCAACCTACTTGGACAGCGAGGACTTGGACGGGACACTGCCCGACCAACTGGCCAAGACAAAAGCGTTTCTGCGCCGCAATCTTGTCAAACCGCAGGGCGAACAGAACATCAATACCGAGGGGCAATGGGAAATCCCTGAGCAAGCTCTGGAGGAACTCCTGGTAAACATGCTGGTCCACCGCAACTACTTTATCAGTGCTCCAAACAAGGTATTCATCTTCTCAAACCGGGTGGAGATTCACTCGCCCGGCAGTCTGCCCAACCAGTTGACAGTGGATCAAATCAAAGCGGGCAACTCGATCTGCCGCAACCCGATCCTGCTGACACTCGCCTCGAAACTTCTGCCCTATCGCGGTATTGGAACAGGCATCCGCCGCGCCTTGGCGGCACATCCTGATACGGAATTCTTCAACGATGTCACAGAAAACCGCTTTCGGAGCGTGCTGGCCCGCCCACAAGAATCGTGAATGGCGGCAAGCTCTCAAGAGGCAATCAGCTATGTTTTCGGTCGCGCCCGACCGGACAACACCGGGTTGCTGGTGGGGTATTTCGAGCACTGGCTGAACGGGCTGGTGTACGAGTTGTTCTTCCCCGGCGAGTTGCACGCCCGCAAGCTGGCGCTGTTCGCCGCGACCGCCCGCCTGAATCCCCCCGACCTCGCCGCCGTCCCCGACAAGCAAAAGCTCGCCCGCCTTCAAGAGTTGCACGTCGCCGCCGAGAAATCGTCCCTGCCCGGTATGCTGGCCGATCTGAGCAAGGTGGAAGAGGTCCGGATCATCGAGGAGGCCGGTGGCAAATGACAGCGACCGCCTCGAAAGACCCGGCGTCAAAGCCCACGTTTGACCGCACGAACTCCGCTGGCCTGTGGCACTTCGCCCACCAGTACCGGCAGGCCGGGGAGGTGATCCGTGAGAAGAACGCGCTCGCTGTTGTGACGTACTACCTGTTCTGCCACTCGATTGAACTGGCATTAAAGGCATATCTGCGCGGCTCCGGCCACACCATCCAGCAGTTGATCAACCTGAGACACGACCTGGAGAAGACCCTCGCGGCGGCGGAGAAGCTCAGAATCAACCAAGTGTTTCCGATTTCTGACGACCTGCGCTTTGCCGTGCAGACGATGAATGTGTATTACAGCAAAAAGGACTTTGAGTACATCTTTGCTGGCTATCAGCGGCTCATCAAGCTGGACGTTCTCAGCCGGGTGGCGAGCGAACTGGTTTCAGGACTGAAGGCGTATTGCATGCAGCATCAACATCTGCACGACGGCAGACCAACGGCCCACACATGCGGCTGAAGAATCCCATCACCGAATCGTATTCCATCCTCGCGGCGAAGCGGACCGACCCGCAGGCCAACGTCGCGGCGCTGGAGCAAGAGATAGACGAGCGGGTATACCGGCTGTACGGGCTGACCAAAGACGAAATCAAACTGGTCGAGGAGAGCGGGAAGCGATGAGCGCGCCATTGTGGGAAGGAGAGTATCGAAGGAAAGCGCAGGAAGTGATCACCGAGCGTCTGGCAGCGCGGAAGGAAAGCGGTTGGACCGGCGATTACGACCACACGTTCCGATTGCGTGCATTGCAGGCGTGGTCAAATGGCAAGGTCGAGGATGATGGGGTTGTAATGAACGTCCTCAGAGTGATGAAAGAACGCGGTTTCGTGACCGTAGAGGAGTTCGAGGCTGTTTACGCGGAATTACGGGCGGAATGGGCGCGACAGTCAAACGAACAGAAAACCCGTTGGGACTTCTACGTTCCGCAGGCAATGACAGCCGCCACCGACCTTTCGCTTTCGGTCACAATCTCGGTGCTTGGGTATCAATTCACTTTGAGACGTTGGTCAGAGGTCGAAGCTAGTCTGGGACGGGCGGAGATCGAAGGCGCGTTCTCACGGAAATACCGCCGCGCTCCCGATCAACTCCCTGGTGTCTGCTTGAGCTTCTCCGCCGATGGTGTCAACGAATACGCAGCGTGGAAACGCGCTGGCCCGGTTTACGATTTCTACCGGGGATTGTTGGAATGTGTGCATGGGTTTTGGAGTTGGACTCATTTCTTCGCTGGCCCGCCAAAAGCACGGGTCAGATTTCCTCTCTGGCCGTGGATGCTGGCGACGAGTACCGGCAAGCCGATGGAGCTTATCGAGTTCATCACAGACGAACCGCCATCACCCCCTCCCAACACGCTCGAAATCAAACGATGGACCGAGTTGGCGGAGGTCGCCGCGAAGTTTGCCAACGACCCGCCGAATGGCACAACTGTCGCCCTGCTCGTAGATGCTCTGCGATTGTATTCTCAGGCATTGGATGAACGTTTCCGTCATACCTGCCTCCTCGGCCTTTGGCAGATGGCTGAAACGCTCACAATGTCTGGCCAATTTGGCGGGAAGACCGATGTCGTCTGCGCACGCTTGGTTACTATCATCGACAAGCGACTACGACCAGAACCGGTTGGACTGTCCGAGATTTTGCAGGTCATCGCCAAGAAACGGAATCGGATCGTCCATCATGGCGTCCACGACGATGTTGATGACGAAGACATCAATATCCTCAAATCTGTCTGTGAGATGTCACTCTGGTGCATTCTCCGAGACGCCGAGAAGCTACCGACGCAGGAGCACTTGGAGCACTATTTGCGGTTTCGCCCTCGCCCACGCGACGAACTCAAAGTGATGAGTGAAGCAAATGCGTGGGTACATGAATTAGACCGGAAGTTGAGCACCGCCAAGTGGCCGGACCCGAAAGGCAAGAGTGGAGAGTAATGACGAGCCGAGTTTTCGCGGCGAAGCGTGCGGACGCGGCGGCGGAGGTGTCGGTGTGGGAGCGGGAGATAGACGAGCGGGTGTACCGGCTGTACGGGCTGACGGCGGCGGAGATCAAGATGGTGGAGGAGGGCGGCAGAAAAGGATGAAGGATGAAGGCGGACAAGGAATCAGAACGACACGACTTTGAGTTGCGGCACGTTTTGGAGATGTTGGTCGGCGGTCAGGAGCGTGGCTTGCCTCGTCAGTGCGCTGGCGGCAATGATGGCGTCCGGCAGTTTCAGCCGGTAGGTCTGGCGAATCTGCACGATTTGGTTGATCAGCGCCGTGTCGTTGCCGGTCAGGCCGACGATGTTGGCGCGGCGCAAGAACTCCGCAAACAGGGCGCGGTCGGCATCGCTCAGGCCGGTAAATGCCAAAAACTCGATCTGGCTGATGACAGAGATGCCGATCCACTCGGCGGCCTGGAGTCGGGAAACTATCGGCGCATCGCCGCGCAACAGGGCGACGATGGCATTGGTGTCGAGCAGGTAGCGGTCACCATTCATTGCGCAGGCGGCGCTGTTCGGCTACGGCGTCGCCGCGCCACTGCAAGCGGCCGGCCAGGTCGGAGAAATCGTACCGCTGGGCGCGACCGTTTCCCCCGGCCTCGCGCTCTTGAAGCCAGCGCGTCACCTCGCGGAGTTCTTCCGGGGAGAGTTTCGCGATTTCCGCTTCGATTTGTTCCACCTTGCTCATGCGGCGCAACGATACAACGGCGACTCGCAGCATTCAAGCGCGCCGGCGCACGCCACGAGATCACGAATCCTGGCCCAGAAACGCTGGTGGAGCGCAACCTCGCGGCGAAGCGGGCGGAAGGTGGCACAGGCATTCCTGCCTGTGCATCCGCTGCATCACAGACAAGAATGTCTGTGGCACAGTGGGAGCGGGAGATTGACGACCCTCCTTCGCTCCACGACGAGCTACGGCGGGCAAGGCGGGTGTACCGGCTCTACCTGCCTGCGCCGAGGCTTCGGCAGGCAGGCGGGCTGACGCCGGCGGAGATCAAGATGGTGGAGGAGGGCGGACGGAAAGGATGAAGGCAGAAGGCTGAAGGATGAAGTCGGACGGGACACGCGCGGAGAAATGAAAGCCACGTTGGAAATCATCGATCGGATGCAGGCGGACGGCGTCATCGGTCAGTACGCCATCGGCGGCGCGGTGGGCGCGACGTTTTACCTTGAACCGGTCGCGACCCTCGACGTGGATATTTTCGTTTCCCTGCCCACGACCAGCGGCAGGACGTTGCTGACGCTCGCGCCGATTTACGACTATCTCACCCGGCGCGGTTATCGGACGGAAGGCGAATATGTCGTCATCGAAGACTGGCCGGTGCAGTTTTTGCCGCCAACCAACGCGCTGGGCGAGGAAGCGGTGGCGCAAGCCGTCGCCACGGAAGTCGAGGGTGTTCCGACGCGGGTGATCAGCGCGGAACATCTGGTCGCGATGGCCCTGCAAACGGGTCGCGCCAAAGATTTCAGCCGCATCCTGCAATTTGTGGAAAGCGGCGTGCTCGACGCGGACAAGCTGGATGCGATATTGAATCGGCACGGGTTGCTGGACAAATGGGAGCAGTTCGCGAACAAGTTCCTGAAAGAAAACCAATGAGCGAGTGGCTGCGAACGATGTTGGAGAGCAAACGCCGGGCGCGTCAACGGCTGGCGGCGTTGTCCTTTTCGGAAAAGCTCAAGTTGCTGGAGAAACTCCGCGACCGTAGTCGAGCCATCGCCCTCGTCCGCGAAAAGCCAACGAAGAAGTATGGTTGATTGCATCCTCGCGGCGGAGGGTGGCACAGGCATTCCTGCCTGTGCATCCGCTGCATCACAGACAAGAATGTCTGTGGCACAGTGGGGGCGGGAGATCGGCGAGCGGGTGTACCGGCTGTACGGGCTGACCAAAGAGGAGATCAAGATTGTGGAGGGGGGCGGGAAGCGGTAAGAGAAGGAACTGAATGAGTAGGGCAAGACAACTGAAGTTTGATGAGATCGGGTACTGGTCGGAGATCAAACTCGACATCGTGAAAGACTATGCCTCGGCCTATTCACGGATTCTCGCGGCTCAAACCAAGCCGGCACTGCATCACGTTTACATTGATGCGTTCGCAGGCGCAGGCGTGCATGTCTCGAAGGCAACGGGCGAGTATGTGCCCGGCAGTCCCGTCAACGCCCTGTTGGTGCAGCCGCCGTTCCGCGAGTACCATCTGATTGACGTGGATCGGCAGAAGGTGGGGGTGTTGCGACAGCTCACGGCAGGGCGTAACGATGTGCATCTCCACGAGGGCGACTGCAATCGGGTGCTTTTGGAGCAGGTGTTCCCCACCGTCCGCTGGGAGCAGTATCGCCGTGCGCTGTGCCTGCTCGATCCCTACGGTCTGCATCTGAATTGGCAGGTGATTGCGACCGCCGGAAAGATGCGCAGCGTGGACATGTTCCTAAATTTCCCGGTGGCCGACATGAACCGGAATGTGTTGTGGCGACATCCGGAAGGGGTGGACGCGGCTGATTTGCAGCGGATGAACGCATTTTGGGGCGATGAGTCGTGGCGGAACGTTGCCTACACCACCACGCGCGACTTGTTTGGCCATCCGGAAAAGGAGGACAACGCGGTAGTGGCGGAAGGCTTCCGTCAACGGTTGCTCCGTGTGGCCGGGTTCAAGCACGTGCCGGAGCCGCTGCCGATGCGCAATTCCAAGGGCGCGACAGTGTATTACCTGTTCTTCGCTTCCCAAAAGCCCACCGCCGAGCATATTGTTACCGACATCTTCAACAAGTACCGGCAACGAGGAGCAATGTAATGGCGGATAAATCATCCATCGAGTGGACACAGGCAACTTGGAACCCGGTGACGGGTTGCTCGAAGGTCAGCGCCGGCTGCAAGAACTGCTATGCCGAGCGGCTGGCGGCGCGGTTGCAGGCAATGGGCAATGCCCGGTACCGCAACGGCTTCAGGGTCACACTCCATCCCGACCTGATCGAGTTGCCAAAACGATGGCGTGAGCCGCGCCTGATCTTCGTCAACTCCATGAGTGATCTATTCCATGAGCACGTGCCGGAGGAGTTCATCCAGCGCGTATTTGGCACGATGCACGATTGCCCGCAGCACACGTTTCAGATTCTCACCAAGCGCAGCGCGCGACTGCGCAAACTGGCCGGGAATCTGGACTGGCCGGCCAATATCTGGATGGGCGTCAGTGTCGAGGATGCACGCGTTATGCAGCGGATTGCCGATCTGCAAGCGGTGCCGGCGGCGGTGCGTTTCCTGTCCTGCGAGCCTCTGATCGGCCCGCTCAATGATCTGCCGTTGACCGGCATCCATTGGGTTATCGTCGGCGGCGAGTCCGGCCCCGGCGCGCGCCCGATGAAAATCGAATGGATACGTTCGATCTTCCGGCAATGCCGGAAGGCGAAAGTGCCGTTCTTCTTCAAACAATGGGGCGGCGTTCGCAAGGACTTGACGGGGCGCGAACTGGGCGGACGCACGTACGACGAAATGCCGCGCCAACCGGCCGTCGCACAACGCGACGAGCGGCTGGAGCTTGTACCGGCTTGATCTGAGCACGACTCGCTGGTGAAGCGGGCGGAGCGCATCCTCGCGGCGAAGCGGGCGGACGCGGCGGCGGGGGTGTCGGCGTGGGAACGGGAGATAGACGAGCGGGTGTACCGGCTGTACGGGCTGACCAAAGAGGAGATCAAGATTGTGGAGGGGGAGAAATGAGGAGAGCGGCTGACTTTGCTGGCGCGCGCCGACGCCGCTCTGGCAAGGCCGCGACGTGTGAAGCGATATGAAAAACCCGATGGATAGACAGCTTGAGAAACAGCTCTCGGAGCGGGCGGTGGCCATCGGGCGGACGGGTGAGGTCGGAGCGTTTGGGGAGTTGGTGGAGTTGCTGAAGTCGTCGTCGGCCAACGCGCGGCGATGGGCGCGCCGTCGCGGCGGGCGGCCGCGGTGTGCCCGATCGCCAACTCCTGAACGGAATTCTGTTCGTGTTGCGCACCGGCTGTCCGTGGAATGCTTTGAATGTCTCGGACATCTGCAGCATTCCACCGCTCATCGGCGTTTTATCGGTGTGGATTGGTGGCCACGTTTCGTCGGGTACTTACCCGGGGCCTCGGCGACCAGTACCGGCTCGTGTCCCGGTACGCCGATCTCATAGAGGAATTACGGAGCCATGTCCGCGCCGTTATCCCACACGACGGTATCCAAGTCGGGATTGAGCCCGACGGTCTTGAACAAACGCAAATCCTTCACCGGCTCGAGGACTTCACTGTCGAGGTGGCGAGCCAGGTCCACCACCCGGATCGCGCCATCGTTGAACCCCGACCGAAGCTTGTACCTGGTTAGATATTCGACTGATGTTACCCCGTGCACAACAATCCAACGTCACTCCAACGGCGAAATCGGCTGATTTCAGGCACGAGGTTGCGCGTGGCGTTATCGTCAGCAGCCCAGGCTGCGAAGTTTCTGGTTACGTACACCGGCCACCTTGTGTCGCGCCACAGCCCCAAAGCGCAGGGCGGTGGGAACGACCAACGGGCCGCGAATAGCGTGGTCGCCAGGACCTCGGCCGCAGACCGTGTCTGACGCAGCCGTGAAATTCGCCGTTCAACCGCTGTTGCCGCTCCTGGCGTTTTGGCGTGGGCTTCGGTTCGCGCCGACTTGTGTGTATTTCAGGATTGTGGCGGGCGATCGGTCAGGTACCGGACGGCCACGGTCAGGGCGCGGTGGTGGGCGGCGATGCGTCGCGCCAGCGGCGCGCGCGTGGGGGTTTCGCTGCCAATCAAGTGGTCGGCGTGGCGCCGGAGGACGTGGTAGGCCATCGGCCATTGTGGTCGCTGTCGCAACGCCGCCCATGTCGCGGGCCGGGTGATCAATCCCCGACCATCCGCCCGGCGACCGTCAATCACCGAGTTGCGGTTGATCGGTGTCACGGGCGCGACCGCCCGCAGAATCCGGTCGGCCAATGTCGGGTGGGTGCCGGCATGTTCGTAGAGGTAATAACCGGGGGAGTCCACGTCTTCGTGCATTTCGAAGGAGAGTGCGAATCGCCGGCCGCGCAGCAGTCGTTTCACCAAGTTCGCCTCGACACAGTCGGTGCGGCCGCGGAACTGGCGGTTGATGTCGTAGCGTTGCCGGTTGCGCCGGTAGTTCCGTTCCCAACCGTACGGGTTGATGCAGGGCAGGACGTACCAGTTGACGGCCCAGCGGCACGCCGCCGGTCGCTCCAGCCATTGGAGGACGGCTTCCACGCCGGCCGGCTCCTCGCCATGCATCCCGCCGGAGAGGAAAATCGTCGGCCAGCGCCGGTGGCCAACACGAGTGACCTGAAAGAAGGGGTAGCCCCAAACCGTGGCGACTTGTTCGACGCGCCAGCCGCGCAGGCGCATCAGACGCCGGCAGATGGTTTGGTAATCGCGAACGTGGCGCGCGTCATCCACCTTTGCCGACGGCAATGAGGAATTCCTTGTTGGTCTTGAGCTTGGAGAGACCGTTCAGGAGTTTTTGGATGGCCTCGACGGGCGGGGCACCGGCCAGCGCGCGCCGCATCCGGGCGACGGCTTCCAACTCGGCGGGCGTCAGCAGCAGTTCTTCGCGACGGGTACCGGACATGTTGATGTCCACCGCCGGCCAGTAACGTTGCTCGGCGATTTTGCGGTCGAGCACCAGCTCCATGTTGCCGGTGCCTTTGAACTCCTGGAAAATCAACTCGTCCATGCGCGACCCGGTCTCGATCAACGCAGTGGCGATGATGGTCAGCGAGCCGGCCTCTTCCGTGTTGCGGGCCGAGGCGAAGATGCGGCGTGGTTGTTCCATCGCGCGGGCGTCGAGACCGCCGGTCATGGTGCGGCCGGTGGAGCCGATGTAGTTGTTGAACGCGCGCGCCAGACGCGTGATCGAGTCGAGCACGACAAACACGTCTTTGCCGGCCTCGACGAGTCGTTTGGCGCGTTCGATGGCCATCTTGGCGGTGCGCACGTGGTCTTCGATCGTCTGGTCGTTGGTCGAGGCGATCACTTCGCCGCCCTTGATGGAGCGGCGGAAATCGGTTGTTTCTTCCGGTCGTTCATCCACCAGGAGCACGATGGTGTGGACGTCCGGATGATTTGTGATGACGGCGTCGGCGATGTGATGCAGCAACGTCGTCTTGCCGGTGCGGGGCGCGGCGACGATCAGTCCGCGCGTGCCCTTGCCGATCGGCGCGACCACGTCGAGCACCCGGGTGGTGTAGCGGTCGGGCACGGTTTCCATCACAAAGCGCTCGTTGGGTTGGATGACGGTCAGGTCATCGAACTTTTTGAGGTTCATGAATTTTTCCGGCGCCTCGCCGTTGATCGTGGCGATTTCGACCAGTTGCGGACTGCCCTTTTTCGGCGGAGCCGACTTGCCTTCAATCTCGATACCGGGCCGCAGCCGGTAGCGCCGGATCAAATCGGGCGAGACGTAAATGTCGTTGGGGCTGACCTGGTAGCTGCGCGCCGGGTTGCGGAGGAATCCAAACCCTTTTTCACCCACCTCCAACACGCCGCGACACGGCGTGAGCGGTCGCGGGGGTTGTTGATGTGTCGGCGACGGACTGGCGGGGGCGGTTGCCGCGGGGGCCGATTCCGAGACGGACACGCTGGGGGTGGTCGTCGCGTTCGGCTCCGTCGGGCTACCGGCTGCGCTGGTATCCGTGGTGGTGGTGGTCGGGTCAGTTGAACTCATCGGTGTTGATCCTGATTCCGGGTTATCCGGCCCCGGCGACTGGCCGTGGTCATGATGATGTCGGCCACCGCCGGAGCGGCGCTTGAAGTATCTTCGTTGTCTCATGTGCTTGCTCGACGCAGGTATTGCGAGCGGTGGCACGCACTCGTTTTCTTTGCCGGTGCGCTCCAAGGCCGGGAACCGGCTTGGACTGCCATCTGACCACCAAAAGCTGACTGCGTATTGACTTCCTTGTTTACCGGGCGATTCCGCGCTCAGACTTGCGACAGAAGTCGATGAAGTGTTCGATTTCTTTCGTTCCCGAAACTTCGGCGCACACCTTATCCAAGGCGTTTGAGACTGTCAAGCCTGACCTGAAAACTATTTTGTAAGCCTCGCGCAAGGCCCGCACCGATTCCTCCGCCACTCCGTTCCGTTCCAACCCAACCTTGTTCACCCCCCGCGTCTCGGCCGGGTTGCCATCCACCATCATGTACGGCGGCACGTCCTGCACAACCTTCGCGCAACCGCCGATGATGGACATCGTGCCGACGCGGCAAAACTGATGCACCGCCGCCAATCCGCCCACAATCGCGTAATCCTCCACCGTGACATGCCCGGCCAGCGTGCCGTTGTTGCTAAAAATCACATGGTTGCCCACCACGCAGTCATGCGCGACATGGGAGTACGCCAGAAAATTATTGTGCGAGCCAATCCGCGTGAACAGCCCATCCCCCGTCGCCGTGTGCACGGTCACGTGCTCGCGAAACACATTGTCCGACCCGATCTCCAAATAACATTTCCCTCCCGCGTATTTCAGGTCCTGCGTTTTCAGGCCGATGCACGCGAACGGGAAAAACTCGTTCCGCGCCCCGATCGTCGTCAACCCATCCAGCACCACATGCGCATGCAGCCGACAACCCTCCCCCAGCCGCACGCCGCCGCCAATCACACAATACGGCCCGACTTCGCAGCCCGCCCCCAGCTCCGCGCGAGAATCCACCAGCGCGGTCGGATGAATCGTCAGAGACGCCATGAAAACGGCCTCTTTCTACAAGAACAAGTACCCCGACGCAAGCTCGGCGCCAACTTCGACCTTGCCCAAACCCGCGAATCGGGTACACTGCCTCGTGTTTCGGGTGACGATGAGGGTCTGGGGTTTATGCCTGCTGGGTTGGTGGGCCATCGCCGGCAAAGCGGCGTTGATCGGAAGCGGTGTCACCTCGAATAGCCTGCCTTGGCCGGGCGGTGTCATCCCGTATCAGTTTGACCCGGCGCTCTCCGCGGCCCAACAACAAGCCTACCTCAACGCGCTCCGCGATTGGGAACTGGCCGGCAATCTCCAATTTGTCCCCCGCACCGCCGAGACGCAGTACATCATTTTCAAATACGACCCGTTCGGACCCAACCTCGTCTCGCCCACAAACAATCCGCAAATTGTCGAAGTCAATCTCCTGACCCGCGGCCAAATCGGCCATGAGATGGGTCACTCCCTCGGTCTGCTGCATGAACATTCCCGCACGGACCGCGACACGTACGTCACCATTCTCACCAACAACATCAGCCCGGGCGACCTCCCGTGGTTCGCCATCGAACCGACCGGCACGATCTTTGGCAGCTACGATTTTGAGTCCGTCCTCCATTCCTCCCGCAACACCTTCTCGATTCACCCCGACCTCGACACCGTCCGTGTCCAACCAGCCTTCGCCGCCTTCCAAACGCGACTGGCCGGTCTCGTGCTCAGTTCAACCGATCGTGCCGCCATCCGCCATCTCTACGGGCCGGGCCCGACACTGACCAACATCGTCACCACCACCGCCGACACCGGCCCCGGCAGCTTGCGCGCCGCGATGTTCTACGCCGCCGACCATCCCGGCACGACCATCCGCTTCGAAATCCCGCTCACCGATCCCGGCTACACCAACGGCGTGTTCGTCATCCGTCCCACCGGCCATCTTCCGCCGCTGACCGTCAACGGCACCGTCCTGGATGGCGCGTCACAACCCGGTTTTGCCGGCCAACCGCTCATCGTCCTGGACGGCTCCCTGCTCCTGCCCGAAGCCGGCAGCGTGCCCGGCCTGTTGATCTACGCCGCCCACTGCACCGTCCAACACCTCGCCTTCCGAAATTTCCCCTGGGTCGGCGTCGCCCTGCTCCAACCCGGCGCCACCAACAACACCATCCGCGGCTGCTGGATCGGTCTCGACCACACGGGCGCCACCGCCGCGCCCAACGTCTTTCAAGGAATCCAAATCAGCGATGGCGCCAGCCACAACACCATCGGCGGCACCCTCCCCGCCCACCGCAACGTCATCGCCGGCAACACCCAGTACGGCATCTGGATCGCCGGCTCCAACACCACCGGCAATCTCGTCCTCGGCAATTACATCGGACTCAACGCCACCGGCACCGCCGCCCTCCCCAACCAACTCGGCGGCCTCATCCTCACCGACCAAACCCGCAGCAACATCATCGGCGGCGCCGCCCGCAACATCATCTCCGGCAACACCGACGCCGGCATCTGGATCACCGGTCCTGCCGTCCGCGACAACCTCATCCAAAACAATTTCATCGGCCTCAACCCCACCGGCACCGCCGCCCTCCCCAACACCTTCGCCGGCATCCTCCTCCTCAACGGCGCCACCAGCAACACCGTCGCCGACAACGTCATCTCCGGCAACGCCAGCGAAGGCATCCGCCTCGCCGACCCGGCCACCGCCTTCAACCTCGTCACCGGCAACCGCATCGGCACCGACCCGACCGGCGCCACCCCCATCCCCAACGGCTTTGCCGGCCTCACCATCCTCGCCGGCGCCAACCGCAACACCATCGGCGGCGGCCCCGGCCTCCGCAACCTCATCGCCGGCAACGCCACCTACGGCCTCGTCATCGGCGACTCCGGCACCGACCTCAACACCGTCCTCGGCAACACCATCGGCCTGAACGCCACCGCCACCGCCGCCCTCCCCAACGGCTTCAACGGCCTCGCCATCTGGGGCGGCGCCCGCTCCAACCTCGTCGGCGGCATCACCCTCGCCGCCGCCAACCTCATCGCCGGCAACGCCAGCGCCGGCGTCGCGCTCTACGACGCCGCCACCTTCGGCAACTGCATCCTCGCCAACTCCATCACCAGCAACGGCTGGATCGGCATCAGCCTCAACACCGGCGCCAACCTCAACCGCGCCGCACCCACTCTCACCGCCGCCACCCTCGGCCTCGGCACCACCATCACCGGCTCCCTGACCACCTCCTCCAACGACAACTACCGCATCGAATTTTTCGCCAGCCCGCCCGGCGACGACGAGGGCGCCACCTTCCTCGGCGCCACCAACGTCCTGACCTCCGCCGCCGGCCTCGCCACCATCCAATCCACCCTGCCGGCCGCCGTTCCCGCCGACCACCACATCACCGCCACCGCCACCGACCCCGCCGGCAACACCTCACCCTTCTCCATTCCAATCACCGTCACCACCACGGACACCGACACCGACACACTGCCGGACGCCTGGGAAACCTTCTACTTCACCAACCTCGCCGCCCTGCCCGACGAAGACACCGATGGCGACGGCTTCACCAATGCCCGGGAACTCCGCGCCGGCACCGATCCCCGCGACTCCACCAGCCGTCCCTTCATCCACGTCGTCCCCACCGGCAACGCCACCCTCCTGCGCTTCCCCACCCAACTCGGCGTCACCTACCGGCTCGAATACAAAGACGCCCTGACCGACACGACCTGGCTTCTGCTCGCCGACCAAATCCCCGGCACCGGCGCCGAAACCGAACTCACCGACCCCACCGCCCTCGCCCGCCCCCACCGCTTCTACCGCCTCCGCGTCCTGCCCTAGCGCGCCTCACACAAACAAAGCTGCCCTTTTGTGGGAGCGCCCTTCCGAGCACGACCGCGTGGGTATTCCGAGGAACTCGCGAGCCGAAGCCCGCTCCCACAGGGGAGCTTTGTCGTGCGCGCTTACCTCGCCGCCACCACCTCAATCTCCACCAGCGCATCCTTCGGCAACCGCGCCACCTGAACCGTCGAACGCGCCGGGAACTCCCCCGTAAAATACCGGGCATACACCTCGTTCATCGCCGCAAACTGATTCATGTCCGCCAAAAACACCGTAGCCTTGACCACATTCGCGAGCGTCAACCCCTGCGACCGCAACAACCCGGTAATGTTCTCCAACACCCGCGTCGTCTGCTCCGCAATCCCACCGCCCACCAGGTTCCCCGTCGCCGGATCCAACGGAATCTGCCCCGCGCAAAACAACCAATCACCCGCCCACACCGCCTGCGAATACGGCCCGACCGCCTTCGGCGCCAACTCCGTCGCCACAATTTGCTTGCTCATTGTTCCGACTCCTTTCCCGCACCGTATGCGATTGCCTTCCCCCGTCGCAATGATTTATTCTCGCGGCGTTGTGAAAACGTCCCACCAGCCCTCGGCAACCGACCGCCCATCCGCGCTGGCGATCCTCCGCCAAAACAAACTCCGCGTCACCGGCCCCCGCCGCGCCATCCTCGACCTGCTGGCCCGCGAACACGGCCCCTTCACCGTGGATGAAATTCACGCGCGCCTCCGCAAATCCACCGTGGACCGCGTCACGGTGTACCGCTGCATCGCCGCGCTGGAAAAGGTCGGCCTCGTGCGCCGCTGCGATTTTGGCGACGACAAATGGCGCTACGAAGCCATCCCGCCCGACGGCCATCATCACCACCACATCATCTGCAAAACCTGCCGCAAAGTCGAAATCCTCGACATCTGCGTCGCCGAAAGCCTCACCAAACTGGTCGCCGCCAAAGGCTACACCGACGTCTCCCACAGCCTCGAATTCTTCGGCATCTGCCGCGCCTGCCGCAAGTAGCCGGCCCCACGTCCGTACCGTCTGCTGCGACAGCCTTCGCGCTTGTTGCAAATCGTCGCCGGGCATACACTGCGCGCCATGCCAAGACCGGAACGACAACAACAAGTGCTGGAATTGCTGAAGGGGTTGCGCGGGATTGAGCCGCTGAAGCAACTGTTTTGGTCGGAACTGAATTATCAGCGGGTGAATGAGCCGTTGTCGCGGCGGGGATGGACGGATTCGGCGGCGCAGGCGTTGGCCGATGATCCCATTCTCTTTGCCCGTGGGGGCGAGAATAACGATTTCCATGTGATCTACGGTCGGTTGGCCTCCGACCGGCTGCTGCTCGGCGCGGAACGGCCGGTGGTGTCGCGGCTGGTGAAGGAGCATCCGTATGTGCTGTTCGTGTTCTCCAACAAGGCGCAAGACCGCTGGCATTTCCTGAACGTCAAATATGACAAGGCCGTCGAGCGCCGGCAGTTGTTTCGGCGGATCACGGTCGTGCCGGGCGACGGGTTGCGCACGGCGGGCGAGCGGATTGCGTTGCTGAATCTGGAGGAGATCGGGGCGGACCGGTCGCCGTTGACGATTCAGGAGCAGCACGATGCGGCGTTCGATGTCGAGAAGGTCACGAAGGATTTCTACGCCGAGATCGCCAACTGGTATTTCTGGGCGTGCGACCATGTCACCTTCCCCGTCCCGCCCGGCACCAAAGACCTCAACGCTTACAAGGCGCAGAGCCTCATCCGGCTCATCACCCGGCTGATCTTCGCTGGTTCGTGAAGGAGAAAGGACTGATACCGGGGGAGTTGTTTGACTCGCGTGCGCTTGCCAAACTGTTGAAGGCTGGCGCGAAGCTGCCGGGCAGCGAGGAGACGACCTACTACAAGGCCATTCTCCAAAATCTGTTTTTCGCCACGCTCAATCAAGAGATGGGCAAACGCGAGTTCCGCAAACGCAACGCGCACGGCCGCGACCCGCACCGGGGCATCACCAACCTCTACCGGTACGAAGACGCTTTCGCCGACCCGAAAGCGTTTCTGCGGCTGATGGACGGCATCCCGTTCCTCAACGGCGGGCTGTTCGAGTGCCTCGACAAG